>CACBAO010000059.1 GCA_902537235.1 uncultured Alphaproteobacteria bacterium | reverse complement strand
TGATGAATAATGCTCGGCTTGGAGTTGGTGTCGAGGGATTGTCACAGTGTGAATTAGCTACACAGAAGGCTTTAGAATTCGCAAAGACCAGGAAACAGGGCTGTGCTAAGCTTGAAAATGGGAAGGGTGTTATCTTAGATCATCCAGATGTTAGGAGAATGCTAATAACTATGAAATCGTTGACAAGTGCAGTAAGGGCTTTGTGTCTTGACGCGGCACTCTCATTAGACCTTTCTAAGTCGAATGACGAAGAAGTTGCAAAAAAAGAAAACGCAAGGGCTTCATTTTTGATTCCTATAGCTAAAGCATTTTCAACTGACATGGGATGCAGGGTGGCTGATATTGGTATCCAAGTTCATGGAGGTATGGGTTACGTAGAAGAAACGGGTGTGGCACAGGTGTTACGCGATGTTAGGGTTACTGCCATTTATGAGGGGACCAATGGTATCCAGGCTATTGACCTTATTGGTAGAAAACTGTCTGACAAGGGAATAGCCGCCAATGGCTTAATCGATGAAATAAAGATAACAATAAGCAATTGTTGTGACCATGACGACCCACAAATTAATGATATGGGCAGTGGGTTATGTAAATCCTTAGTATGCTTAGAGAACAGTTTAAACTGGATGCTAGGACAAGAAGACTTTAACGACAGACTGGCTGGAGCAACTCCATTTTTAAAGGCATTTGGATTGATTTTAGGGGCAAATTATTTAGTGAAGGCAGCGCTAAAGACGGGTACTCTAGATAAAAAATCGTTGGCTCATTTTTATTGTCTGAACATACTCCCTGAAATGGAAGCTTTTGGGGTTATGAGTCAAAGTGGAAAACAATCGCTTTATAATTTTAGCGATAGATTTTTTGGGTATTCAAAGTAATGAAAAAGATTGAGTTTGTATTTCATGAAACTCCTGAGGCTGGAAAAATTTATGAGATTAAAGAAGGCGTATTCTGGTTTCCGATGCCTCTACCCATGATGGGGCCTGATTATGTTAACTGCTATATTTTAGAAGATGGCCAAGAAATAGCTCTACTAGACACGGGCGCAAACATAGGAGATAGTAAAAAAATATGGGAAAATATTCTTTCTAAAAATTTTCCGAAGAAAAAAATAAGTAGTATATATGTGACACACCATCACCCAGACCATATTGGTTTGGCGGGGTGGTTGAGTGAAAAGTACAATGCTGAAATAATTTGTTCCCGCACTACCTATATAATGGCAAAAATGCTTTCGCTAGATGTGCACGACAAGGTAAGTCCAAGCACTGAGCGTTTTTGGAGACAGGCAGGTATGTCTGAAGAGATGCTTGAAGTGAAGCTTAAAGCAAGGCCTTTTAATTTTGGTGATGGCGTGGCGCCATTAGAAAAGGGTTTTAAAAGATTAACTGAAAATGAAATCATTAATATTAACGGAGTTGAATGGGAGGTAAGAATGGGTAATGGCCACGCTCCCGAGCATGCTACTCTCTGGTCAAAAGAGTTGAATTTGGTTTTTGCTGGGGATCAGGTTTTGCCAGGGATTTCTTCTAATTTGGGTGTTTACCCTACAGAACCTTATGCAGATACAGTGGGTGATTGGGTGAATAGCTGTGAAAGGTTTTTAAAGCAAGCTAGTGACGATTACATAGTGTTACCAGGTCATGGTAGACCATTTTCTGGGCTGCCTCAAAGGCTAGTGCAATTAATAGAAAACCACAAAGCTGCTCTCAAGAGAATTAAGGAAGACTTGAAATATGGGCCAAAAACTACTGTTGAGCTATTTAAGGCGATCTTCAAAAGAGATATAAATAAAAAGGAATATATGCTAGCTTTGCATGAGGCAGTCGGACATGTTAACCATCTCTACAAAACTGGAGCAGTTATTAGAGATGTTACTATAAATGGCGCTTTTATTTTTAAACTTAAATGAAAATTGAGGGATACTACTTATGGATTACAAAAAGGGAGATATGGATATAGAGGAGCAAAAGAAAATATACTCTGGTTTTATAAAATTTTTAG
>CACBAO010000058.1 GCA_902537235.1 uncultured Alphaproteobacteria bacterium | reverse complement strand
AGTCAGAATTCACCAAAATATACGCTAACTCCTCCTCTTTGAGATAAGAATTTATACAAGTATAAATTAATCCTGCGCGCTCCCCTGCAGAGTTTGACTCAAGATACCTATTGTTATTTTCCATGAAAATTGAATAGTGGTCACCTTTTTCCAAGCCCTCATCTCTTAAAAAATGAGCAAGTTGATTTGAGCGTTCCTCAAATTCTCTGTATGTAACCGTCTCACCGGTCGAAGCCATTATAAATGCAGGTCTATCTTCATACTTTTTTGCTAGATTCCCAGGATACATTTATAGTCCCTCGAATACTCTGCAATCTCTGTTAGCTCCCCCATCAAGCGCTAATAGAGCGTCTTGGTATTCTTTGCTATCAATACACTCTGTTGCTTTTTCAAATGACTCGAATTCAACCAACACGGTTTGTTCTACTTTGCCATCTTCAAAAACTTTTATTTTATTTGTGCTTGCAAGAACTTTTCCATTATATTTTTCTATAGCAGGTCCAGCTAACTTCAGATAAGCCGCCCGTTTTTCAGGGTCAGCGGTACTACGATGTGCGCTAATAAAATAGCCTTTGGGCATTTTTACCTCCTCTTTATTTTTCTACAGATAGTTTAAGTTATCTTTCTAAAGACAACAATATATAAACTTTGTAAAAATTGGAAATTCAGGAGGTTGGGTTAATGATTATCTGTGTTCGATTAACTTGCGATTTTCTGGCTTCGCTTTCTTTCAACTGAAGTAAGTATTCTTTTTCTCAAGCGAATATGGTTTGGTGTAACTTCAACGAGCTCATCATCATCAATATAAGCGATTGCTTGCTCGAGACTTAGCTTTGTTGAAGGTGTCAATCGCACTGCTTCGTCATTACCAGAGGCTCTAATATTAGTTAATTTTTTGCCTTTAAGAGGGTTAACTTCTAAGTCATTGTCTCTGTTATGCTCGCCAATAATCATCCCTTCATAAACCTCTTCTCCCGATCCAATGAAAAACTTACCTCTCTCTTCAAGGTTGAAAATAGCATATGCAACCGAGCTGCCATTTTCCATAGAGATCAAAACACCTTGGCGGCGCCCTGCAATTGAGCCTTTGTGCGGACTCCAGGAGTGAAACACACGGTTTAATATTCCTGTTCCCCTAGTATCTGTCATAAATTCACTGTGATATCCAATTAATCCGCGCGATGGGACTAATGCAATTATTCTTGTTTTTCCAGAGCCCGAAGACTTCAAATCGACCATTTCTCCTTTCCTAGAGGACAATTTCTCTATTACGGCACCAGAGAATTCTTCATCGACGTCTATAGTAACTTCCTCTATAGGTTCATTTTTAACACCATCGACGTCCTTATAAATAACGCGTGGTCTTGAAATCGAGAGCTCAAATCCCTCTCTTCTCATATTTTCAATCAAAACACCCATTTGTAATTCACCTCTTCCAGAGACATCAAAGGCTTCGCCACCTGGTGTGTCTACCATCTTAATTGCAACGTTACTTTCGCACTCTTTTAGCAAACGGTCTCTTATAACTCTGCTCTGAACTTTTTTACCATCTCTGCCCGCTAAAGGGCTGTCATTAATTCCAAATGTTACTGTAATAGTTGGTGGATCTATCGGTTGAGCTGGAATTGGGTCTTTAACTGATTGGTCTGCTATTGTATCTGCAACAGTTGCCTTACTCATCCCGGCTAGGGATACTATATCTCCCGCTTCAGCAGTATCTATTGATTGCTGCTTCAATCCTCTAAATGCCAAAATCTTATTTACACGGAAGTTTTCTATAAGCTCATTACTAATACTTATAGCTTTCAGATTTTGACCTGTTTTTAAAGTGCCTGACTCAATCCGCCCCGTAAGAACTCTTCCAAGAAAGCTATCCCCACCTAACGTTGTAGCTAGCATTTTAAATGGTTCATCTCGTTTTGAGATTTGTCTTGGTTGAGTAACATGGGTAGAAATTAATTTAAAAAGGCTGTTAAGATTTTTTCTTGGACCTTCCAAGGTCTCGTCTGCCCAACCGGAACGTCCGGATGCATATAAAATTGG
>CACBAO010000057.1 GCA_902537235.1 uncultured Alphaproteobacteria bacterium | reverse complement strand
AAAAAATAAGGGGGCATACTCAATAAAGTTACCGTGACCTCTCACAACTCTATGAACTATTTCTTCATCATCTTTTCCATAACTTATAAAATTGAATAATGGGTTTCCTCTGATAGCAAATATTCTCACTGTAAGAAGAAGGAAGAAACCAGTCGCCAATGATGCATAAAGTTGAGTTATCATTTTGTGTCACACCTAATTGCATAAAAATCATTAAGTGCTTATAAATCAGTGCTTTAGGTCAAATAAGATCATGATTGTGGTGCGGGTGATATACAGTTAAACGCCCTTTAAATGCACCACTAGCAACTGAAATACAGCAATAACAGTAACTTAGGTATCTCCGTGTTCATGTCAATAGGCACGATTTGTTTCACAGTATGTTTTACAGTTGAAGTGACCCCACTCACGGATGGGATAGTGTGGGTGTGCTAGTAGTCTATTCTTGGAGTGTGCAGCAGATGGGGTGTTTACATCGTTACCTATTAAGTTCATTATAAAAACTGAGTTGGGGGCACTTTATGAATACCGAAATAGATCGTAAAATAGCAGTAATATTTGTAGCTGATGTAGTTGGCTATTCCAAACATATGGAAAGGGATGAGAACGCTACCATTAAAAGTTATAATGCTTGTGAGAAGATCCTTAATAAACTTTTAAAAAAGTATAAAGGTTCTGTATTTAATACAGCCGGTGACTCGGTTTTAGCAGAGTTTCCAAGTGCTGTGAATGCAGTAGAATGCGGTGTTGATTTTCAGAATGAAATAAAGAAAAGAAATCAGTCAGATAAGGTAGATGTAAAACTAGAGTTTCGTCTTGGCATTAATATGGGAGACGTGGTTAAGAAAGACAATAACCTAATAGGTGATGGGGTTAATATAGCAGCAAGGTTAGAAGCCCTTGCCCAACCCAATGGAATTTCTATATCCAAGAGTGTTTATGACTTTGTAGTGCCTAAAACCAAGATGACGTTTAATGATCTGGGCGTACAAAAGGTAAAGCAGAATGAGTTTCATGCTTTTGACATTCTTCTTGATCCGTCGCAAAAGAGAACATTAAAAACTAAGTCAAAACCAATAATCCCTATAATTGGGGCGGTTGCAGCTGCTTTGGTAATAGGACTATTAGGGTTTTTATTTCTAAATGGAGACAACTCCCATGAGAGAAAAGATGTTTCTCAGAATAAAAAGTCTCTAATAGCTGATATGCCATCGATTCTAGTTATGCCTTTTGAAAATCAAACCGGAAAAGATGAGAATAGCTTCATCGGATCTGGTTTTACCTCCAGCCTTGTTAACATTCTTTCACAAAGTAACAAGCTTCAGATTCATTCTACCAGTACGGGTGAGTACATCAAAGAGAACGGCTTAAGTAATTTGGAAATAAGTGAGAGGTACGGCGTCGAATATATTTTGAATGGATCAATACAGGGCGGAAGCAATAGCTTCAGAGTGTTCATTGAACTTACAAACATAAGAAACGATGAACTTCGTTGGTCAGAGATTTTTAAATTCTCGAAAATTGAGGATATTTTTTCTATTATGGACAACTTAGGTGTCTCTGTCTTGAGAGAATTGAATCTCGAGTTTTCAATCGACTCAGACCATCTAATATCACGGAATCCAGATGTTTATAGAAAATATATTGTAGCACAGGCGGCTTACCAGAAAAACACCGCTGAAGGAAACTATAAATCAGAGCAACTTTACAAAGAAGCATTGGAGCTAGAACCAGACAATTCAAGACTAAAATATTTCTTGGGCTGGGTCCATTGGCAAAGAATGACCTTAGGCTTGTCAACAAATCCAAAAGCTGATTTTGAAATTGCTTATAAATACTCATATGAGGCAATGGAAAAAAATCCAAAATGGGCATCGCCTCAGGCTCAAGTATCAGTTCTTGAGGGAATAATGGGTAAACATGATATTGCTTGCGCAAGGCTACCAAAAATGCGTGCTTTGGCGAGAACTGTAGAAGACATTTCCTTAGTCGCTGCTGTTGAGGGAGTTTGTGGAAATAATGATAAAAGTATTTCTCTTTTTGAAAAAAGTCTTCGTCTTGGACCTCATTATTCGTCTTGGGTAAAGAAATATTACGCTGTAGTTAAGACACGAAGTGGTGACTATGAAGGAGCTAAAACTTTTATAAAAAAACAATTG
>CACBAO010000056.1 GCA_902537235.1 uncultured Alphaproteobacteria bacterium | reverse complement strand
ATAACTTTGTGTAAAATTTTTCTGACGCCAATGTGAACATCTCCCTCTTCATTAAGTTACTTACTCTTCGCATTAAAGATCATATATTATCAAAATCACCATGTCGACCAGCCCCAGTTGAAAATCGTTCCAACCCTGCTGCACCCTCCTTGGGATTAGCGTCTACTCCATTCATCCATTCCAATTTCAATCCCTCTCGTATAGTCAGTCCCCTCGTCTCGATTATAGACCTACGATCAGCCAATACTGCTGCCTGCGGAAATCGAGCTATTTCGCGTGCCATGGACTCTGCCTCTTTACGAGTGTCTCCCTTGCTCACAATTTTCTCACATAATCCTATTTGATATGCTTCTTGAGCTGTTACTTTACGGCCAGTCATTGCAATCTCAAGTGCTTTTCCCTGACCAACAAGTCTCGGAAGACGAACCGTACCTCCATCAAGTAGTGGTATTCCCCAACGACGACAATAAACTCCAAAGTAAGCGTCCTCGGCCATAATTCTTATATCGCACCAAAGTGCGAGTTCCATTCCACCGGCTACTGCAGGACCTTCTATAGCGCCGATTAAAGGTTTATTCAGTTCCATTCTAGATGGCCCTAATGGACCCCTCGGCGGCTCAGAAGACCCTATGGGGAAATCTAGTTTGTGAAGCTCTTCTCTACTTTCACCCAAGGTATGAGCATACTTGAGATCCCAACCAGCACAAAATGCTCCTCCCTCGCCATAAAAGACACCAACTTTTGCATCGCTATTATTGAATTCATTAAATGCTTCTACTAAATCGTCAGCTGACTCTGGATCCATCGCATTCCGTGCCTCAGGACGATTGTGTATAATTGTCCAGACATCATCCGTTTTAGCTATTTCTACTGTCATTCTTATCCTTTTTAATTTTTATTACCTTATTAATTAATTATATTAATCTAAACTCATTAAAAAAGTTTTTATTAATCCAAACTTATATGAGTTAGCTGTATTTTTCTTAACGTGCTAATGTATTATAGGCCAAATTTAGGTCCTTAACCAAACCCATAAGTATACTCTTAAAGAAAAAATCTCAGATAAAATTGGATAATAAACACTAGGCCTTCTCTCTAAACTATCTATATATTTTTGTGATAAATTGTTTTCTTTAGCGGCGCTTATTAAAATTTTTAAGTATCTTTTGGATGGAGGAATATCCTTAACTTCGTCTGTTTTATATATGAGGGTATATGCTGTTTTTCTTAAGCCTTCTACATAAACTGATAATTTCACTAACCTATAATCTTCTCCCTCAGTATTCACTATCTTTTGTAAATCTTCTTTATCAATTTTATGAGTAACACCTTCAACTTTTACACCTTTATAATTTCTAATATTTGCAAAGGATGGTTCCAGAAAATTTGGCCCACCCATATTCATTATCAATTGGTAATCTTCTAAAACCCCAACTTTACTCTCGTGAGGAATGATTTTCCTTCTTTTAATAAGATACTGGGTTGACATATTTGACCCATACCCAAAATAAAGAACAGTTTTTGCTCGATCCATAACTAAATATTATCAGAAATTGTTGGTAAGCTCAAAAAAAGTATAAGCGCTTTTCATAATTATAATATTTTTCCATTGTTAAAAATTGTAAATCATAAGATAAGATTCATATAATCTGTAAGTTATAAGAATGAAAAAATCATATTGCTTGCAATAGAGACAAACTCTTTAGAAAAGGATGGAAAGTCAATATGCTTGTCACTCTTTTTAGAATTATTTGTTTATCTTTAGCCCTTTTTTTTGTGCTAGATATGTTTTTCTTTTCTGGGTCTAAAGTTTTTGTGGAGACCGGATTTGGAAAGCAATTAAGATTTTTTACCTTGTGGTCACTGATAGCGAATTTTGTTGCTTTGATCTTTTTAACTCTATCTTCTAGTTTTAAAATATTTGATCGAGCGGCACCATTTATTGCTATATCGGCTTTGATGGGCTTCTTTACAATTATACTATATTGGGGACTGTTTTTTATTGACCCAACTTTGGTTAATTATGCAGGACGAAGATTAGACTTTTCTCGTGAAATCTATTTACATTTTGCTGGACCAGCACTTTTATTTTTTGATGCGTTTATTTTAAAGAAGGCATTTAGTGATTTTTATAGAATTACAGTATTTGCTTTTTTTATAAACTTTGGATATTTCGGATGGC
>CACBAO010000055.1 GCA_902537235.1 uncultured Alphaproteobacteria bacterium | reverse complement strand
CCGCTGTTTTTAGGGGGAACCCCATATTCTCTTCTACAGTTAAATGCGGGTAGAGTGCATAACTCTGAAAGACCATACTTAGGCCCCTTTTCGATGGAGGAAAATTTGTTACCACTTGCCCATCAATCAAAATATCTCCGATAGAGGTATCCTCTAACCCCCCTATCATACGCAAAAGTGTTGATTTACCGCAGCCTGATGGACCAACAAGAACAAGAAATTCACCATCATATATCTTTAAGTCAATGCCTTTTATGACGTTTACTTCATTGAACCATTTTTTAACTTTTTTAAGTTCAATTGAACCCATTCGTTCCTCCCAGTGTCTTTGCCCATCCCAACCATACAGCGGCAGTCCAAGTGAAAGTATTGCCTCCAGCAGGAGAACCATCTATTGGGTCGAAATACTCTGCAAACCCATTTTCTGAAATAGCTCGATTTGTTTGCGCTTTTAGGAGGCTTGCACGTTTTACTTCTCCTACCTCTTCTAAACCAAAACCAATCAGCATATTCATAATAGCCCAACTAGGTCCTCGCCAATATCGTTTTCGGTCAAACCTTTTGCTTTCAGGATCGTAACTCGGCATACCATAATTAACCTTTTTCATTATGCGATCATAGTGTGTTAGCATTCTTTTATCATATAACCCTGCATACCAGCACATAAAAGATGCGCTAGAAATGCTTCCAGCAAAATTGAAATTTAATAGGTCAAAGGAGTCATAACTTGAAATTGAAGTATTCCATAATTTAGAAGCACCTTTTTCTAAGGAAGCAATCCAACTATCAATTTCGCTAATATCTTCTTCTAGATTGATTCCAATAACCCGTAAATCTCTATTTGCACGAAGTAATATGAAATGCATAGCAGGATCTGCTACTTTAAAAGAACTATTTTTTCTGAGCCAATCTGCATTCCATTTACATTCGCGACCCTGCTGAACAAGCCAAATATACCGGTCATAATCTGATTTAGTAGGGCGCATTACGGGATTTACATGTTCTGTATCTCGCCGTTTGTATGGAGCTACGCCAGTGGGGTTAATTGCGGCCAGTGCGCCGTCCCAATCTGGAGCATTGTCTCTACCTGCCTCCCAGGGATGGTTTATAAACACTAATCCTTCTTGAAAACGCCATTGCATAAACCAGCGATGCCATTTTAAAACTTTGGGAAAAAGCAGTCTTATTTGATCATTGCCGTAATTTGTATCTAATTCCCAAATCTTTTTCATTAAAGATGCAACGACAGGAGGTTGAGTTATTCCAGAGGATGGTATGGGGCCAATCCCTTTCCAAATATTGGGGCCAGGAAAATAACTATCGTCAACTTGATGATAAATAATATGAGGAACCATGCCATTAATCCATTGAGCAGAGAAAAGGGTTTCTAGTTCCTTCCATGCTCTTGGAATATCAAATTGAGCAAAACCATATGCTGCGAAGGCACTATCCCAGTTCCATTGGAATGGATAAAGACCATCCGTAGGAATGGTGTAATTGCCTTTATCATTGATCAAGAGAATCTTTCTTGCATCTAAGCTTATGTTATTTTGTAGACTCATTTTTATCCTTTAACTGATCCTGCTGTTAAGCCTTGTCTTAAATACTTTTCTAACAACAAGAACATTAGCATTACTGGGATAGTTGCCGTTACCGATCCTGCCATTAAGTGTTGTCGTGGCACTTCAGAAGAATCTAACATCGCCACTCCACGCGTAATCGTAAATTTTGAGGGATCATCCAATAACATAAATGCTAAAAGAAACTCATTCCACGCTATCATAAAAACATAAAGAGAAACTGAAACAATAGAAGGCAGGCTTAATGGCAACGTAATTTTTAAAATAACAGAAATTCTAGAAAGCCCATCCATTAGTCCAGACTCTTCAATTTCTGTGGGAATAGTCCTAAAGTAGCCTTGCAACATGTAAAGGGCAACTGGAATAGTAGTAACTGGATAAATCATCAAAATTCCAAGGACAGAATTTCTTAAACCAAAAATAGAAAAACCTACATAAATAGGTAAAGCTAAAACAATTAATGGCACCATATAAATCAATAATATAGAGCTAGAAAATATACCTCTTCCCTTAAATCGAAGACGAGCAACAGCGTACGCGCCAGGAATTGCAAATAATAAAGTAATTATCACAGTAAAAATTGAAACAAAAAACGAAGTTATTACGTATGATCCGAAATTAAAATCTGAGAACAATTCAGTGTAGCTTCGGAAAAGGTCATAGCCTTTAGAAAAATCAATTGAGAAATTTAATGGATTTAATAATAACTCGGATTGATTTTTCAAACTTGTCATTACCATCACGTAAAAAGGTATTGCAACAATTGCAGTAAAAAAGATATATCCAAAATTTGTTAAAAATTTTATTATATAATCTTCAAATTGGTGCCTTGT
>CACBAO010000054.1 GCA_902537235.1 uncultured Alphaproteobacteria bacterium | reverse complement strand
TACCGTCATATCCTTGATCATCTATTATTTCGTTACCTAAAATTTGGTAACCGCCACAAATTCCCAATATAGAACCTCCTCTTCTGTAATGCGCCTTAATATCGATATCCCAGCCTTGGCATTTAAGAAATTTTAGGTCAGCTATTGTTGACTTTGTTCCTGGTATTATAATCAAGTCCGTATCTGCTGGTATAGGATTACCAGGTTCGACAAATCGTAATTTTAATCGATTGTCAATTTTGAGAGGATCAAAATCATCAAAGTTTGCAATACGAGATAGCTTCAAAACCGAAATTACGCACTTACCGGTGCCGAAACTATTCTTGAGATCTTGACTATCCTCTGCGGGAAATAATTTTGCCTTGTCAAAGAAGGGCATAACGCCAAAACTCCTCCAATCTGTTTTCTTTTCAATGAAGGCAACCCCATCATCAAACAAACTTTTGTCTCCACGAAACTTATTTATAATGAACCCTTCAATTAAGTTTATGTCGTTTTGGTCAAGGACTTCTTTTGTACCTATAAGCTGAGCAATAACCCCGCCTCTTTCAATATCTGCTGCTACTATTACAGGAACACTCAAAACTGAAGCAAACCCCATGTTTGCAATATCAGACTTTCTGAGATTAACTTCTGCTAAACTACCTGCGCCTTCTGCAATGACCAGATCATAGTCATTAACCAAATTCCTAAAACTATTTACCGCTATCCCTATAAATTTATCTTTATGAGAATAATACTCCCGTGCTTTCAGAGATTTATATTTTTTCCCATTCAAAATAACCTGAGACCCGATCATGCTTTCTGGTTTTAATAGAACTGGATTCATGTCTGAGTGAAAATCAATACCCGCTGCATAAGCTTGAAATGATTGTGCTCTGCCAGCTTCTCCTCCGTCCACCGTTATAGCAGCATTGTTTGACATATTCTGAGGTTTAAAAGGAGCAACCCGCAGGCCTCGTTTCTTAGCCGCTCTTATAAGCCCAGCGACTAAAAGTGATTTTCCAACATTGGAACCACACCCCTGAATCATTAGCGCTTTTCCCATAGTTAAAATTCTATACCTTCTTGACTCATCACGCCATTTCGAAAGTGGTGCTTAACCAAGGTCATATCTGTCACTAGGTCTGCAATATTGATTAACTTCTCATCAGCATTCCTTCCCGTGAGTATTACGTGAGACATCTCAGGTTTTTTTTCTTGTAAAAAAGTTACAACATCATCGATTTCGATGTAACCATATCTGAGCGCTATATTGATTTCATCAAGTAAAATTATCTTTTTTTCCTTATCCAGGATAAGTTCCTTAGCTTTACCCCATGCCTTTTTTGCAGACTCAATATCTTTCTCTTTATCTTGGGTATCCCAAGTAAATCCATCTCCAAGAGTATGGAATTCACAAAATTCGTGAAAGTACTTTTGGATCAGGTCACGCTCGCCGGTTGCCATCGCGCCCTTTATAAACTGAACAACTGCACATGGCATACCATGTGCAATACCTCTAAAAACCATGCCAAAGGCAGCAGTACTCTTTCCTTTGCCTGTTCCGGTATTAACAATTATTAAGCCTTTTTTTACCGTTTTTTTTGCGAAAATTTTTTGCTTCGAAGTCTTCAGCCTCTTCATTTTTTCATTATGTTTTTCGTATTCAGACATTTTTTTTATCCTCTTGACAAGTGCATATTTTTACTGCTCAACTAGTAAATAACTGGTCCTTTTTTTTGGTTAAATGGGAATGCGAAAAAGACTAAAAAGCAAATCGTAGCCGTACCCGCGACCGTAAATAAAAGAGAATATTAACACTGAGAAATAATCTTGGGAAGTTGGTATTCATAAAGCTGTGCTTTACTTTTAATAGCCGGGAGACCTGCCAGTAAAAAAAAAGAGCGAACGGGATATTCGTGTCTGAAAACAGTTAGATATTGTTTTTTTGATCCCGTTTTCCAGTAAGGAGGAATAATTGGAATCCGATGATATTTTATATGTTTGCATTACATGCAAAAAAAATGGTGAAGCTGTTGAACCACGTCCTGGAAAGATACTCTATGACAACCTAAAACGGTTGAACAGCAAGATAAATATAAAACCTGTTAAATGTTTGGCAGGATGCTCTAATGGTTGCACTCTGAGTCTTACAAATAAAAATAAATGGACTTATGTAATTGGCAACTTAACCCCTGATCAAGACGAAGCTGATATTTTATCTGGATTTACATTATATAAAAAAACAAGAGATGGTAAAATCCAGTTCTCAAAACGCCCTGCTGCGTTTAAAAAACAATCACTAGCTAGGGTTCCACCAGAAAACTACATGGTAGTTGAAGATGAGTAGTCTAGAAAAAATTCCTGTCACCATTTTAACTGGTTTTTTGGGAGCCGGAAAAACTACATTAATTCGAAATTTAATTCTTAAGAACAAATCGAAAAAACTGGCTGTTATTATAAATGA
>CACBAO010000053.1 GCA_902537235.1 uncultured Alphaproteobacteria bacterium | reverse complement strand
TTCTGTTTAACGCTAGACTCAGCTTCAAAACCTAAATCTAAACACCCTACCGCACTTGCATTTGGATGTATCACAAGAAATTTTGATTTATATTTTTCCACAAGTGACCTGACTGCATTTATAGCTGCACCAGACGATTTGGATTCTAAAAAACTGTACCCCACCAAAAACAATGTATCGGCCCAAAAAGATTTTTTTGAAGTCAACTTATCTAAGAAAGCCTGAAAATCAGAAAAAGAGCATCCTAATTCCTCTACATCATACGTTAAATTTTCTTCAAGCCCCAATCGGTATACGTTTGCCCCACTTAACCAAGCTTTTCGAATTCTGGCATTAATAACAGAAGCTTCTTTTCTAGGGTTAGAACCAAGTAGAATAATGTTCTTAACATTATCAATGTCTTCTATTTTGCCATTACCCAAATAATAAGATCTGCCACTTAAAGTGCAGTTCGCACCAAAATCTCCAAGAATTTTCGATCCATCAAGATACTCACATAATCTGCTAGCCGCATATAGCGCTTCTATGTTGATCAAGTCTCCTGCCACAAATGTGGTTTTTCCACTTTGCATTTTCTCGGAGGCTAATGATAGCGCGTCTTCCCAACTTATTGCCTCAAAATTACCGTCGGTTTTCTTAAAAGGAGTATCAAGCCTCTGGACCCTTATACCATCCCAAACAAATCTACTTTTATCGGAAATCCATTCCTCATTAACAGAATGATTTTCTCTTGGGATTATCCTCATTACACGATTTCCTTTCGAGTCTACCCTTATATTGCAACCGGTACCGTCCATAACATCTATGGTTTCCGTCTTCTGCAACTCCCAAGGCCTAGCTGAAAAAGCATATGGTTTGGAGGTAAGCGCCCCAACCGGACAAAGATCGATAATATTTCCTTGCAACTCACTATCTAGAGTTTTACTAAGATACGTTACTATCTCAGAGTCTTCTCCCCTACCTGTCTGACCCATCTGATCAATTCCAGCAACTTCAGTTGTAAACCTCACACACCGAGTACAGGATATGCATCTAGTCATATGTGTCTCAACTAAGGGCCCAAGATCAAAATCTTCTACAGTTCTTTTGTCCTCAGTGTACCTTGATTTGCCTAAACCAAAAGACATCGCTTGGTCCTGTAGGTCACACTCGCCACCCTGATCGCATATTGGACAATCTAAAGGATGATTTATAAGGAGAAATTCCATAACGCCTTTCCTTGCGTTTTTTACCATTTTGGAGTTAGTTAAAACTTGAGGGGGTTCCCCATCAGGTCCTGGTCTTAAATCTTTTAGCTGAATGGCACAAGAAGCAGTTGGCTTAGGTGGCCCACCTACAACCTCAACCAAACACATTCTACAGTTGCCTGCAATAGACAGTTTTTCATGATAACAAAAACGAGGTATCTGTATTCCCGAGAGTTCACATGCCTGAATGATAGTTAAGTTTTCATTAAAATCGTGAACTGTTTCATTTATTTTAACTTTTTTAGTAGTCATTTTGATCTATTCTGCTGCTTGGATGACTTTTTTTGATGAATTCGCCATTATTCTATCTTCAACCTCATTTCTAAAATGTCTTATTAATCCTTGTATTGGCCACGCCGCTGCATCTCCAAGCGCACAAATTGTATGACCTTCAACTTGCTTAGTGATCTCTAATAACATGTCTATTTCATCTATAGAAGCTTGTCCTGTAACAAGTCTTTCCATTATTCTCATCATCCACCCTGTACCTTCTCTGCAAGGCGTACACTGTCCGCAACTTTCATGTTTATAAAACTTTGACAATCTCCAAATTGCCTTTATTACGTCAGTTCTACTATCCATAACAATGACAGCTGCCGTACCAAGACCTGATTGTTGCTCTTTCAGCCAATCGAAGTCCATTAAAGCATCATCACAAATTGACTTGGGTATTAGTGGTACAGAGGCACCACCTGGGATTACTGCTTTTAAATTTTCCCAACCGCCAATAACTCCTCCACAGTGCTTGTCAATTAAGTCTCTTAAAGAAATTGACATTTCTTCTTCTACAACACATGGATTATTAACATGTCCTGAAATTGCAAAAAGCTTAGTTCCGTGATTATTTTTCCTACCAAGGCTTGTAAACCAACCACTTCCTCTTTTTAAAATAGTCGGAACCACAGCAATTGATTCAACATTGTTTACCGTGGTAGGGCAACCATAGAGACCCGATCCAGCTGGAAAAGGAGGTTTCATTCGAGGCATACCTTTACGTCCCTCAAGCGACTCTAACAATGCTGTTTCTTCTCCACATATGTAAGCTCCAGCTCCATGATGGCTATAAACGTCAAAAGAAACCCCTGATTTACAGGCATTTTTACCTAAAAACCCCATTTCATATGCCTCAGCAATAGCTAAGTCGAGCTGTTCCCTCTCCCTAACATATTCACCTCTTATATAAATATATGCTGCAGAACAGCCCATTGCTACACCAGCTAACAGGCATCCTTCTAAAAGACTATGCGGCTCATGTCTGAGAATTTCTCTGTCTTTACAAGTCCCAGGCTCTGATTCATCTGCATTTATAACCAAATATTTTGGCTTTTCACTACTTTTCGGCATAAATGACCATTTCAAA
>CACBAO010000052.1 GCA_902537235.1 uncultured Alphaproteobacteria bacterium | reverse complement strand
CTTTATGATTATTTTGAAGAGAAGATCGCAGAAGCTCAATCTAAAGGTATACCAAAAGAAAAAATAGTAATAGATCCGGGTATTGGCTTTGGAAAAAAGCTTCATCATAATTTGGAAATAATTAACAAAATAAGTTTGTTTCTTGGACTGGGGCTACCAGTTATGATAGGTCTTTCACGCAAGAGTTTCATTGGTGAAATTATAGGCGAGAGGGAGCCTTCAGAACGACTGATAGGCTCTGTAGCAGCAATGCTTAAAACGCTGAACAGAGGTGTCAATATCGTTAGAGTACATGACGTTAAAGAGGCTGCTAATGCAATTAAAGTTTGGAATGCTTTAAATTAAAAAAGGTTCATTGAAATGGTGCAAAATATTTTTGGAACTGATGGAATAAGGGGAAAAACAAATACGTATCCAATTGATGCCGAAACAATATTAAAGATTGCTTTGTCATGTGGTCATGTTACAGGAAGAAATATTAGATCTCCAAAAGTTCTTATAGGTAAAGATACCAGAAGGTCTGGCTATATGATTGAGAACGCATTAACAGCTGGCTTCATTTCTATGGGCTGGGAGGTAAACTTGCTAGGACCTTTGCCCACTCCAGCGGTAAGTTTTTTAACAAAATCCTTAAGAGCAGATCTAGGTATTATGATCTCAGCATCTCATAATCCCTTTGAAGACAATGGAATAAAATTTTTTGATAAAGATGGTTTGAAGATTGATACAAAAACCGAAGAGAAGATAAGTAAAGAGATTAAAAGCAAACCACAGTTAGTGGCTCCAAAGGATCTGGGTAGAGCAAGTAGAATAAATGATGTTCTTGGCCGTTATACAGAATTTGCAAAGACTACTATCCCAACCAGCTTGAGCTTAAGTGGAATGAAGATAGTAGCAGACTGCGCCAATGGTGCCGCATACAAAATTTTACCACAAATATTGAGAGAGCTTGGTGCAGAAATAGTTTCGATAGCGGTGACTCCAGATGGTTTTAATATTAATGAGGAGTGTGGTTCTACAAAACCAGAAAAAGCACAAAAAGCTGTATTGCAGAACTGCGCAGATATAGGAATTTGTCTAGACGGCGATGCTGACAGGGTTTTATTTATAGATGAACAGGGAAAATTAGCTAACGGAGATCAGGTTATTGGGCTCCTAGCCAGAGCCTGGATGGAAAAGAATTTATTGAATAAAAGCACAGTCGTAGCAACAGTAATGTCAAATCTCGCCCTCGAGTTATACTTAGAAAAAATCGGGGTAAGACTAATTCGCACGCAGGTTGGTGACAAAAATGTCTCAAAATGTATGAGTAGGGAAGGGTTAAACCTAGGAGGAGAGCAGTCGGGACATTTGATCATGTCAGACTATTCCAACGCAGGTGACGGGTTGATAACTTCATTGCAAGTATTGAGTGTTTTGGTAGAGAGCCAAAAAAAAGCAAGTGAGGTTTTCAATTTATTCAATCCATTTCCACAATCTTTGATCAATATAGACGCAGACAAATGCAATGATTTTCAAAAAAATGAACAAATTAAAAATAGGTTGGATGATATTCAAAGTTCATTGAAAGGAGAAGGCCGTATTCTTGTTAGGAGATCCGGGACCGAAAATGTAATAAGAGTAATGGTTGAGCACAGAGAACAAAATATGTTGAAAGAAACTATTGACACGTGCCTGTCAATATTGAAAAAAGAAGAAGATTAGCTTAAGTCGTTAAAAATAAATTTCAGTGAAAACAAAATATTTATGAATAAGAAGCCATTGCTCAAGCCTTCGAGGCCCCTATTCTCATCAGGGCCGTGCCCGAAAAGGCCAGGATGGAGCGCAGATGCAGTAGAGAAAATAGCTTATCTCGGAAGATCTCATAGAGCAAAAAAACCCCTTCAGCAAATCAAAACGTTGATCGATTTAATCGGTAAAGTGCTCAACTTGCCTGATGACTATAAAGTCGCGATCGTGCCTGGCTCTGATACTGGGGCATTTGAACTCTTGATGTGGTCACTATTGGGCAAGAATGAGACTACTATGTTGGTATGGGAATCATTTGGTAATGATTGGGCTGAGGATGCAGTCGATCAATTAAATTTAGCTAATTGTAAAGTTGAAAAAGCAGAATATGGAGATTTACCTAAACTTAATAACGTTTCGAATAGTTCAGATGTTTGTTTTACATGGAATGGAACAACGTCTGGAGTTCGTGTTCCAAATTCGAACTGGATTGAAAAGAATAAAGAAAGAATTGTGCTTTGTGATGCAACTTCTGCAGTCTTTTCTCAGGAGTTAGATTGGGAGAAGCTTGATGCGGTTTCTTTTTCTTGGCAAAAAGTCCTTGGCGGTGAAGGAGGGCATGGAGTTATTGTCTTGAGTCCAAATGCCATTAAACGCCTTTCAACATTTTGTCCTGAACGACCAATGCCTAAAATATTTAGACTTGTTAAAAATGGTAAGTTGATAAAAGGGGTTTATGAAGGAGAAACGCTAAACACGCCATCGATGTTTTGTGTTGCGGATGCGCTTGATAGCTTAATGTGGATAGAAAGAATTGGGGGATTAAAGGAAACGATTCGAAGAAGTGATAAAAACTTTGAGTGCTTACAAGGGTGGGTTGATGAAACTCCTTGGATAGAAAATCTGGCAAGTGACCCCAAA
>CACBAO010000051.1 GCA_902537235.1 uncultured Alphaproteobacteria bacterium | reverse complement strand
GACTGGTGTTTTCAAGAAACAATATCAACGTACTAGGGGATTAAGCAAAGATGAGTAAAAAATATAAAGTACTTATCTCCGATAAGATTTCACAGAGGGCTATCGAAACTCTCCAAAAAAATAATATAGCATACGAATACGTACCAGAATGTGGGACAATTGGTTCCCTAATTGAAGTTATTGAACCTTATTCTGGATTGATAATCAGATCTGCAAGCAAAGTCTCTAAAGAAGTTATCGATAAGGGTAAGAATTTGGAGGTGATAGGCAGGGCAGGAATAGGTGTAGATAATATTGATATCAAAGCCGCATCGTCCAAGGGTATTGTGGTAATGAATACGCCCCATGGCAACGCGATAACTACTGCAGAGCATACATTGGCTATGATTTTTGCTGCATCTAGACAAATTTCAGCAGCTGACCAGTCAACACAAAAAGGAAAGTGGGAAAAGTCTAGGTTTATGGGACAAGAATTAACTGGCAAAACTTTAGGTTTGATTGGTGTAGGGAATATAGGATCCATAGTTGCAGATCGTGCTTTAGGGCTAAAACTTAAAGTTAAGGCCTACGATCCTTTTTTAACTGATGAAAGGGTTCAACGCCTCGGTATAGAGAGAGTTAAAACCTTGGAGGAGCTAGCATCGGAAAGCGATATAATTTCATTACACATACCTAAGACTGACAAAACCACTAACATTATAGATGCTTCTTTGATCAAAAAAATGAAAAGTACAGCTATTCTAGTTAACTGTGCAAGAGGTGGTCTTGTGGATGAAAAAGCTCTCGCAAATGCATTGAAAGAAAAATCAATTGCCGCTGCCGCTTTTGATGTGTTTGACTCCGAGCCTGCCTTGGATAACCCCTTATTTGGCTTGGAAAATGTCGTTTGCACGCCACATCTTGGTGCCTCTACTTCAGAAGCGCAAGTCAAAGTAGCTGTCCAAGTTGCTGAACAGATATCAGATTACTTGCGAGAGGGAGCTATCACGAATTCAATAAATTCTCCTTCTATTTCTGCTGCCGAAGCACCACTACTTAAACCTTGGGTGAAAGTCTCGGATGTATTAGGTGGTTTCATAGGTCAGGTTATTGAATCGGGGTTAAAAGAGATAAATATTGAGTACGTTGGTTCAGTAGGGGAACTCAATACGCGACCACTTACTTGCTCGATTGTAGCTTCAATTTTAAACCCTATTGTTGGGCTTGGGTCTGTCAACCTGGTATCTTCTTTAATCTTTGCGCGTGAGAGAGGTATTTCAATCAGTGAGATAAAAAAAGACTCACAGGGAGCTTTTGGCTCGTATATCAGAATACTTGTAAAAACGGAGAGGGCTATCAGATCCGCTGCTGGTACTGTTTATTCTGATGGGAAACCCAGATTTATCCAAATAAATGGAATTGATATGGATACAATGCCACAGAAATTTATGTTATATACATCGAATATAGATACCCCAGGCTTTATTGGATTGTTAGGAACTGCTTTGGGAAAGATGAAAGTGAACATAGCAACTTTTTCTCTAGGGCGAAAAGAAAAAGCTGGGCTAGCACTTGCTCTATTAGGGATCGATGAGAATATAGATCCAAAGGATTTGAAAGAGATAAGGCGTCTCAAGGGTGTAAAAGAAGCAAAAACATTAAGTTTTGAAATTTAATTAGGCAGACAATGAGCAATTTAATTGTAATAGGTACTCAATGGGGAGATGAAGGAAAAGGAAAAATTGTAGATTTACTTTCCTCTGAAGCAGATACCATAGTCAGATTCCAAGGAGGTCATAATGCTGGTCATACATTGGTTATTGGTGATAAAATCTTCAAGCTTTCGCTTTTACCTTCAGGGATCATTAGAGAAAATAAGATTGCGGTAATCGGAAATGGAGTTGTCTTAGATCCATGGAAATTGCTAGAGGAGATTGAGCAATTGAGCTATCGAGGGATAAAGATCGGTAGCGAAAGGCTAATCATATCTGAGAACACGCCACTCATATTACCCTTTCATAAAGATTTAGATGTATTGCGTGAAAAAAGAGCAGGGAAAGAAAAAATAGGAACGACAGGGAGAGGAATAGGACCAGCCTATGAGGATAAAGTTGGTAGAAGAGCTTTAAGGACTGGTGATCTACAAAACGCCGATGAAATAAAAAGAAAATTAAAAAACATCAAAGCACATCATGATATTTTGAGGGCAGGACTGGGTGCTCCTGATATAGATGAAGAACAACTTTTTAATGAATTAATGCTAGTGGGTGAAAAAATTAAAGTTTTTATAAAGCCTGTTTGGAAAATTCTTGATAAACAAATTAAAAAAAATCAAAATATTTTATTTGAAGGTGCGCAAGGTTCTATGCTCGATGTAGATTTTGGCACCTATCCATTTGTTACCTCTTCTTCAACAATAGCAGCTGCAGCAGCTATTGGAAGTGGTGTTGCCCATAATAAAATTAAATCTGTTTTAGGAATTACCAAAGCATATACCACTAGAGTAGGAGAGGGTCCAATGCCCACTGAACTAACTGATAGTATTGGTCGTTATTTGGCGGTAGAGGGAAATGAAAAGGGAACAGTGACAGGTAGAGACAGAAGATGTGGTTGGTTTGACGCTCCTCTAGTTAAACGAAGTTGCATATTAAATGGGGTAACGAGTCTGGCGTTAACAAAAATAGACGTTTTAGATAAACTTGAAACAATAAAAATTTGTACAGGATATAGGGTTGACAAAGAAGAGCATACGGATTTCCCGGTTACTACATCTT
>CACBAO010000050.1 GCA_902537235.1 uncultured Alphaproteobacteria bacterium | reverse complement strand
TTGTCGTTATGAGAGAAGGTATTATTCAGCAGGTAGGTAGTCCTACAGAGATATATGACAACCCCGCCAATGCTTTTGTGGCAAGCTTTATAGGCTCTCCTGCCATGAATTTGATTGACGGAGAGGTTAAAAATAAAAAATTTACTGCTGATTTGACCTCAGTGAGTGGATTAAATGTAGAAAACTCAAAAGTCACGTTAGGCTTCAGAGCCGAAGACGCTAGCGTTGTAAAAAGCGGCGGTCAAATAAATGCTCCAATTTATACGTTAGAAATTTTAGGTGATGCAACTATGGTCACCGTTAAGATTGGACAATCATTGGTTAGTATAAAAACAGAAAAAGATTATAGAGCGAATATTGAGGATTATGTTTCAATTCATATTCCATCAAAGAAATGTCACCTGTTTGATCATAAAACGGGGGATCGAATTGGGAGATGATTTTTCCCATAAATTCTCGAGAAATCGAGACAAACCTAGTGCTTTTAATTTGAAGCACAAAACTATCATGGAGTTTTATTATGATTAAAAATATTATGCGGTTGGTTGTAGCAAGTGCTATAGCCGTTTTTGCTGCCCCTATTTTTGCTGATGGTCACGGATGTAAAATATCGGCAAGGGTAAGCATTGTAGGTAACGAGTTTCCAGCAATCCACGCAGTTGCGGATGGCGCAAAGGTATGCAAGGGATCAGAAGTTAAAGCTAACTTGACAGCTGATCACCAAAAAATAAATGTTGCTGGTATGAGTGGTAATCCGGCGGAGTATACTTCCGCCATTATAGCCAATTCATCAATAGTTGCGTTAATGAATAATGATGTGATTAGACCATTAGATGATCTTGTTTCAAAACATGGAAAAGGCCTAAAGAAAAACCAGCTTATCACAATTAATGGTAAAGTTATGGCCGTTGCTTTTATGGCAAATGCACAACATTTGGTTTATCGTTCAGATATTTTAGAAAAAGCTGGCATATCAGCTCCAAAAACCTATGAAGAAATGCTCGCTGGAGCAAAAATCATAAAAGATAAAGGTTTAATGGATTATCCTCTAGGAGGTGCATATAAAGCTGGTTGGAATTTAGCTCAGGAATTCACAAATATGTATATCGGTCATGGAGGTGAGTTTTTTAAGGCTGGTTCAGCTGAAGTGTCAATTAATAATGCAAAAGGAGTAGCTACTCTTGAAATGTTAAAGGCTCTTTCCACATATATGAACCCAGATTTCTTGACTCATGACTCAAACGCGACCTCAGCTGAGTGGAAAGCTGGTAATGTAGCTATGATGAATATGTGGGGATCAAGAATGGGTCCTTTAATGGATCCTGAGCAGTCAACCCCAACGGTAGTAAAAACAACTACACTTGGAGATCCTATGACTGTTGGAGGAGGATCAACTCCTGCAACAACACTTTGGTGGGACGGTTGGACTGTTGCTAAAAACATCTCAGATGCAGAAGCTGAAGCTACGTTTATAGCAATGATGAATGGTATTAATCCTAAAAGATTAGACGATAAAATGATGCCGTTAGCTGTTTGGCTGATCGAAGGATTTAAGCCTGGTCCAGCAAATGTAGGCGTTGCTGCTGCAGCAAGAATGAATGCAATTCCATATCCTATGCTACCTTATCAAGGACTTCTACACTCAGCTCTTGGTAGTGAAATTGTAGACTTTATGCAAGGTAAAGAAGATGCAGCCACTGCTCTTGCAGACGTTGAAGCTGCTTATACCGCAGCCGCAAAAGAGAAGGGTTTCCTTAACTAAAAGCGATCTTGTATCAGGGAAGCTTAATGCTTCCCTGATAATTTTTTGGTTCTAGAGTTTATTTAATGAAACATAAAACTTTTTTTTGGTTCTTTTTGCCTACAGCATCTGCAATGCTACTTTTTATTGCTTTGCCAATTTTTTCAATTGTCATTCAGTCATTATTTACCCCTCATGATGCTGTAATTATCGTTACAGAGAACTGTGATCCTTTTGGTTGCAAGCAAGAAACGACAATTGATCAAGAAGCAACAAGAGATTTAAGGAAATCCGAACCATTAGGAAAGTTTGTTGGTTTAGAAATTTATAAGGACAGAGGCCATCTTGCGGTAAACGAAATAAAAGAAATATGGGTAGAGTCCAAAAATTTTACAGAATTTAGAAATAATATTGGAAACTTGCCTTTTTATAGAGCTATGGCTTTTACCTTGACATTCACATTCACAGTGACACCGTTAATGCTCGTTTTTGGTTTTATTATTGCACTGGCTGTGAATTCTCTTCATCAGAATTTAAAGGGTTTAACTATCTTTTTCTCCCTTCTTCCAATGATTGTCTCTCCTTTGATAGGGTCTCTTGTCTTATTTTGGATGATAGACAGTAGAGGAATAATTGGCGAAGCACTGCAATATGTATTTGAAGACCCTGATTTATCTCTAAAGGCATCCACTGGGCTAACTTGGGTTATGTTGATAGTTTATGGCGTTTGGCATGCTGCTCCTTTTTCATTCGTTGTCTTTTATGCAGGATTACAAACCTTACCGATGGACACTATAGAAAGCGCTAAAATTGATGGTGCGTCAAGGTTACAACAAGTTTGGTATGTAGTGATACCTCATCTAATGCCGCTGATTACTTTTGTAGCATTGATGCAATTAATGGATAACTTTAGAGTCTTTGAACCTATAGTTGGCTTCAGTGCTGAAGCACATGCACAATCTCTTTCATGGTTTATTTTTAATGACTTAGGGGGAGAAACTAGGTTGCTTTCAT
>CACBAO010000049.1 GCA_902537235.1 uncultured Alphaproteobacteria bacterium | reverse complement strand
ACGTCAGGTCGTTACCCTATTTTCACTTCATTTCCCATTTCTCTCAAACACTTTTTATCTCTCCAAAAACTGCAATCAGTCATTCTCCATTTTTTTCCATCTGGGTCGATCCACCAATGCCTAACAACCAAAACATCTTCATGAATTACTTCTGGTTTTACTTTCAGATTAAGAATCCAAATAATTTTTATGCCATTTAATCTTTCCATCTAAGACAAGAGAGTCGATTAGTTCAAAATCCTGTTGTTCTCTCCATGCGAGCATTGTTTTAAATATTCTTTTTGTATTATCTTCATCATCAATAGTTACAAAAAACAACACTGAGGCTTATTATAACCTAGCTAATGTGCTAAGAGATAACAATGATCCAACGTCAGCAATCAAGTATTTTGAAAAAGCTATAGCTATTAATAATGATTATGCCGAAGCACATTATAACTTAGCTAATATTTTTAGGGATGAAGGCAACTCAAGGGCGGCAATAAAGTACTTCAAAGAAGCTATTAAAATCAACCCCAATTATTCTCAGCCTTATAATAACCTTGGTAGTGCTTTGTTGGATAAAGGACACCTAAATGATTCTATAGATGTTTTTAGAGACTTGCTAAATATTGGTATAGCGCAACTTTACAAAGGCGAAGTAGAAAATGCAGTAATCAGTTTCAAAAGAGCAATCGAGATTAACCCAAATTATGCGAACGCATATTGGAATTTATATGGAATATCAACAACTATAAATGAAGCACAGTATTGGATTGAGTGCTACCTTAAAGCTGATAAGAACTATGAGGTTGCACTACTCACATCTGCTGCTCTGAAGGCATATAAGGGTGACAAAAAAGACTTAGAAAGATTGAAGTCTTCAAAATTTAAAGATCACCACTACATGCGTTCTTTTAATTGGGTGTTCAGCTTAACTGAAACACCCAAGTTATTGTTTAATAAGTGGTCTCTTTTTAAATATGCTATTAAACAAAGTATTAAAGATAGACCATTTTATGAATATGGTGTCTTTCGAGGAGATTCTTTCAGATTTCTCATTGAAACTTACAAAATCGGTTATGGTTTTGATACTTTTACTGGCTTACCCGAAGATTGGCATGATCGGGAAAGAGGCTCCTATTCGAGTGAAGGAGATATACCAAAAATAGATGGAGGTCACTTTGCTGTTGGGAAATTTGAACACTCTCTTCCTAAATTTTTTAGTCAAAAAAGACCTCTTGCATCTATAATAAATTTTGATGCAGATCTCTAAACCTCGACCACTTGTGCGTTGGACTTCTCAAAACAGATAATTGATGAGAATACAATTTTAATATTTGATGAATTTCTAATAAACAAAAAATGAGAAGAGGATGAGTTTAAAGCATTAACCGAGTTTTGTTCAAATAATGGATTAGGCTTTAAAGTCATTGCTGTATCATTTTTTTCAAAGCAAGTAGCTGTTAAATTAGTTTATATTTAGCTTTTTGAGAGAGCTTATATATATATAAATATTTTCTTACTACCATCATCGGACCGAAATAAACCATATCCTCTTTAATTCGTAATGGAGAATAGCATGAAAAAAGTGTGGCTTTATTCAAGGACTATTCATTACAATAGTAATCTAGAGAACTAACTTAATGAGTTGCATCATATCCACGAAAAACTTGAAGGTATAGGAGCCGGATAAACTATTTCTTATTATGGCACAAAAGATCAAGGTTTATACAACTGCGGAGGAACCCCACAAAAAGCTCTACAGCAAAATTTTTCAATATTTATATTATCTTCATGAAAATTAGACTTTTATGTTTTCTATTTTTGTTTTTTTGTACAAAAATTTTTGCCAATGAAAAGGAGTTACCAATTGGCACCTTTCATGGAATTGGATTCTCTTTAGAAAAAAATGGTGTTGATATTCTTACACATCACAATTTTTATTATCATAACTCAAACCTAAAGATTAAAAAAATTTCGTCCGACATATATGAGCTAACTACTTCTGTTTATTTACAAAAGACACAGGAATCAAAAGCTTTAAGTGATAATAGAGTCGATAGATATAAGGTTATATGGAAAACCGAATTTTGGGGTTCTCTGATAAATGAAAAATTCGAGCATGGAAGAGAGCTGTCTGAATTTCAGTTATCAAGCGATAAGTTAATAATTAAAAGTCAAATAGCTGCCAATGGTATTATTGAAACTCAATACTACAGAATTAATCAATAACCGATCAAAAAAGTGTAGGCTTAGAATTATCCCAGACAGATGCTTTAACAGTTTTTATCCGTCTAAATCTTCTGTTTTTTTCTTCTTAATGACTTTTTTTACTAAAAGAGTTGCAACAACTCCAGCTCCAAAAGCACTGAGAATTGTTAGCTTTATTAGCTTTAATTTTATTAACGGAGTTACCATAGAAATGAAATAGCCTAGAAAAATTCATTTTCAATCGTTAGTCCTTCTCTTTCTTTCTGAATTAACAATTTATCAATTAAAAAATTCTTCCTCTATGAAACAACCACTGCGCATAGAGAGAAAAGAAAAACCTTTGACCAAATCGCAGAGTAGTTGAACAACAAATGGTATTGTTCTATTGGTGGAAAAAGATCGAAGTAATCATGTTCATTCAATCGATAAGAATAAAACACTGAAAGATAAGAAGTAAAAAGAAGTATCCAGAGATAGGGTCTGAATTTAGACTGGAGATGGTTGATAAGACTTTGGTTAATATGATTGAGGGTTTATAATTGAGATTACCTAAGGAATACATGAGATGATATCTTCAATAGACCACATC
>CACBAO010000048.1 GCA_902537235.1 uncultured Alphaproteobacteria bacterium | reverse complement strand
TTAGTCTGACATGAAAATGCTCGCTATGACCTTTTTCAGGGCGTATTTTCATGAGCCATGCCCTATCTTCTGATTTAGCATTTTTACACATCCAAACTTTTATGGCAGCATTTACAAAAATTTTATTCACTCGGTCATCTTTCGCAGCTGTTTTTAGTATGTTCATATGTTCTCTAGTCCAATAAGAGTTCACATTTTTTTTATTTTTCGAAACAACATTTAGTTCCTTAAAAGCAGGTTTGCCGTATCTATGGTCATTATGACTTTCTCTAAATGAAAGGTTTAAGCTTGTTGGTTTTTTAAATTTAATGTCTACTTCTAAGCCAACTTGGTGTGCCGCATGCCCATAAGGTGTTGGTCCTCCTCTTGGGTTGCTAAGGTCACCTATGTAGAGTCCCTTCCACCCAAACTCTGTGACTTTTTCTGATAGATCTTTAGTGAAATCTATCAGCGTTGGGTGGCCCCAATTACGACCCCTTTTTGAATTTATGTGTTGCCATGTTGCCCCTTTGACGGGTAACTCAATGCCACCGTTTAAGCAGCCCTTATTGTATTTTCCTAGGCTTTCAGGTGATAATTTTGCTGGGCTTGTAAAGTTGCCAAAAATTTTTTTTGCTAATATTTTATCCGAGGCATCATGAGCAAAGGTTACGCTTAATAGGGTTAAGATAAAAAATATTTTGAAAAAAAGGATCCCACGTAACTTCGCCATATGCTGCCAATCCTTTCGAATAATGAGGTTGAAATATTATAAACAGATTAACTTAAGAATTAGCGTTTAATTTTTAGAAGTTCAATATTAAATCTTTAAGAATGAAAATGATCTGTTAAGCTTGATGTAGTATTTTCGTTTTTTAATAAAACCGTTGCTGGAGACTAAACTATGAACAAAATAGTTAATTCAATTGAGGCCAAAGACATTGAAAATCATTTCCATCCTTACACTAACCCTCAAGTTTTAAAGGAATCCGGTCCACATGTGATTTCCAGGGGTGAAGGTATATACGTTTACGACAATTCAAATACTAAATTTATAGAAGGTATGAGTGGTTTGTGGTGTGCTTCACTGGGATTTAATAATAGTGACTTAGTTGAAGCCGCAACAGACCAAATGAATAAGCTCCCCTTTTATCATAGTTTCGCGGGCAAAGTACCTGAGGTCGCAGCTGAATTGTCTGAAAAACTAGTTGGAATAGCTCCAGCAGGATTAGATAAAGTTTTCTTCTGTAATTCAGGATCTGAAGCGAATGATACAGCAATCAAAGTTGTCTGGTACTATCAAAACGCTCTGGGCCGACCGGAAAAAAGAAAAATCATCAGTCGAAAAAGGGGATATCATGGCGTGACTATGGTCGCAGGAAGTTTAACAGGATTACCGTATGCCCAAGAGGGCTTTGGTTTGCCATTAGACTTTGTGAGACACACTTCCTGTCCACATTATTTTCTAGAAAAACTTGAAAGTGAATCTGAACAAAATTTTGTAGACCGGTTGTTAAATAATTTAGAGCAACTTATTCTTGAAGAAGGTCCTGACACCATCGGCGCATTTATAGCTGAGCCCGTGATGGGAGCTGGGGGTGTTATTATTCCTCCTGAAACTTATTTTCCAAAAGTGCAAGCATTACTAAAAAAATATGATGTTCTTTTTATAGCCGATGAAGTGATCTGCGGATTTGGTAGAACAGGCAATATGTGGGGTTCGGAAACATTTGACTTAAAGCCTGACATATTGACATGTGCTAAGGCTTTATCGGCAGCTTACGCGCCCATATCAGCGCTCCTTATCAATAAAAACATCATATATGAAATGGAAAACCAGGCAAATGAACTTGGTATTTTCGGTCATGGCTTCACATATTCAGCTCATCCTCTGTCGGCTTCAGTTGCTCTTAAAACTCTTGAAATTTATGAAGAGAAAAAAATTGTTGAACATGTGAGGGATGTGGAAAAAACCTTCATTGAAAGGGTGAAAGACTTCAAAAAATATGATTTTGTTGGAGACGCTCGGGCTATTGGTTTAATTGGCGCTATAGAATTTGTCTCGGAGCCTGGATCAAATAAGAAACCTGACCCCAGTAGAAAAGTTGCAGCAAAGATACAGCAAAAAATCCAAGAAGTAGGAGTTATTTTAAGATCACTCCCAGGAGATAGTCTAGCATTTTGTCCACCCTTAATCATTGAAGAGAGCCAAATACATGAAATGTTTGATAAAATTGACAGTGTTTTGGCAGGAATTGATATTCAAATTTTATGATATTATTGAAACGTATAAGTAAAAGTGCTAAAATCTGACTAAATCTATCGGAATTAACATAACTTTTTCTGAGGTTAAGAAACGATGGCAAGTAATTCAGAACAAAAAGTAATTTTGTTGACAGGTGCAAGCAGAGGAATAGGTCATGCCACTGTCCGAAAGTTTTCTGAAGAAAAGTGGCGAGTAATTACATGTTCTAGGCAGGCGTTTGATACGAAATGTCCATGGCCTGGGGGTGAAGCTAACCATGTTCAAGTTGATCTCTCAAATCCAAACAACACACTTGACGCTATAGATGAAGTCAAAAAAAGAATAGATGGTAAATTACACGCACTTGTAAACAATGCTGGAATATCGCCAAAGGGCGAAAATGGGGAAAGACTAGACACTCTAGGAACCGACTTGAGCACGTGGGGAAAGGTCTTTCACGTTAACTTTTTTGCGTCAGTAATCTTAGCTAGAGGATTAAAGGAGGAGCTTTTAAAAGCTCAGGGGGCGATTGTCAATGTAACATCGATTGCAGGAAGCAGGGTTCACCCTTTTGCGGGTGCTGCCTA
>CACBAO010000047.1 GCA_902537235.1 uncultured Alphaproteobacteria bacterium | reverse complement strand
AAATTTATAAAATCAGTAGGAGAAAAAGCTCGAGGACAAGCAGTAACTAAATCAGTCACGCCAGGGCAGCAAGTAATTAAAATAGTTCATGATGAATTAATAAAGGTGTTAGAGGGACCTAGCGAGATATCAAATTCTCTAAAAATTGATAATCCGCCTGCAACAATTTTAATGGTGGGTTTACAGGGCTCTGGAAAAACTACAACTTCAGCAAAGCTTGCTTTGCGGTTGCAAAAAAAAGAGAAGAGGAAAGTTTTGATGGCTAGTTTAGACACTAGCCGTCCTGCAGCTATGGAACAATTAGAGATATTAGGTAAAAGTAACTCAATAGATACACTACCAATTGTAAAGGATCAATCACCCGAGCAAATTACATCTAGAGCGATGAAACAAGCATCATTGGGGGGATATGATGTAGTTATCCTCGACTCTGCGGGAAGAATGCAAATAGATGATGAGCTCATGTCAGAAATTCTAAAGATTAAAAACCTGAGTAATCCTAATGAAACGCTTCTAATAGCTGATGGATTGACCGGTCAAGAGGCTGTCAATGTGGCAAACGCTTTCAACGATCAACTTAATATTTCAGGTGTTATCCTTACCAGAATGGATGGTGACGGGAGAGGGGGTGCAGCCCTTTCGATGGTATCAACGATCGGAAAGTCAATAAAATTCATTGGTACCGGCGAGAAAGTCGATGCAATCGAAGAGTTTCATCCTGATCGTATTGCTAGACGAATCTTAGGAATGGGCGACATAGTCTCATTGGTTGAAAAAGCCTCTGAAACGCTCGAGGCCGAAAAGGCAGAACGACAAATGCGACGGTTCCAAAAAGGATTGTTCAATATGAATGATTTAAAAAACCAGTTAGAGCAAATGCAGAAAATGGGTGGTTTGAAGAGCCTGATGGGAATGATGCCCGGAATGGGAAAGCTCACTAAGAATATAGATGACAAATCTCTTGATGACTCAGTTATAAAACGACAAATAGCACTTATTCAATCAATGACTAAAAAAGAACGATTGTCCCCTAACCTTCTCCAAGCTAGTAGAAAGAGAAGAATAGCACTTGGAGCCGGACTAGAGGTGCCTGAATTGAATAAGCTAATAAAGATGCACAGGCAAATGTCAGATATGATGAAAAGAATGGGGAAAATGGGTGGAAAGGGAATGTTGAAAAGTTTCATGCAGCAAATGTCAGGCAAGACAGATGGGGTGTCTCCTTCTTTGTCTGACGCCCAATTACTACAAAAGCAATTAGGATCGAAACTACCGACAAACCTATCCGGATTAAACTTCAAAAAATAATCAAATGAAAAAAAACAAAATTAATGTTGATTTATTATTAAAAAATGAGAGAAGTACTATCGACAGGCTCGATGCAATTATCATAAATGCTATGATAGAAAGGTTTACGGTTACAAAGAGAATAGGATTAATAAAAGCTGAGCACAATATTGATTCACATGATGCGAAAAGAGAAAAAACACAAATAAAGACGCTTGAAAAGCTTTTAGGAGATAGTGATTTAGACAAAAATTTCGTAATAAATCTTATGAAACTGATAACAACTGAATCTAAGAAAAAACACGAGCAAATAAAAAAGGAAATAGGAGAATAATACATGAGCATTAAAATACGGCTTGCTAGAGCCGGTTCAAAAAAGAGACCATTCTACCGAGTCGTTGCTGCTGACAGTAGAATGCCTAGAGATGGTAGGTTTATAGAAAAGTTAGGTACTTACAACCCACTTCTGAATAAAGATGATAGTAATAGGGTTAAGTTAGATTTGGATAGAATAAAGGAGTGGTTGTCAAAGGGAGCACAGACTACTGATAGGATAAGTCGCTTATTAGAAAATTTAGAAGTGCTTCCAAAAAAAGTGAGAAATAATCCTAACAAAGCAAAACCAAAAAAAGTACCTGGAAGTAATCTAACTACCGCATCTAATAAAACCATAGCGCCTAGTTCGCCTCCAGTTAAAATATAATCACCTATGGAAATCTCTTTCATATGATGCTTTTCTATAACTCTTTGATCAATTCCTTCAAATCTACCACAGACAATTATTAGCTCATTATATTGAAGTATGCTCTTTGCAGTATTTTGGGTAAAAGGAATACCCTTTGGGGTCATGCAGACAATAAGTTTTTTTGCATTACTGATAGAACTACTAGCTTGTAATAAAGCTTGATCTAGAACATCTGGTCTTAAAATCATGCCCGGTCCACCGGATATTGGTTTATCGTCCACTTGTTTGTGTTTACCTTTCCCATAAAGTCTCAAATCTATTGTTTCTAGAGACCAAATTTTTTGTTCTAATGATCTTCCTGTTACTGAAGCGGATAATGGCCCTGGAAATAACTCTGGGTATAAGGTTATAACCGTTGCATTTAATAGAGGGTTTTTCATATTCTTATCAATTTATTGTATTTACCCAATTAAACCTTTTAAGGGCGTCAAAACAATTTTTCTATTAATCAAATCGATCCTACTAACATTATCTTTGTTAAAGGGGATGTAACTTTTGCCTTCACAACCGTCAAGTGAAACTTCTAAGATATCTCCACTTCCAAAATTATAAACTTCGTTTACGACACCTTTCTGCTGATCTCCATCAATTTTTATTTGGAGCCCTTTAAGATCTTCATAATAGAATTCATCAGTCATTAGGGGCGGGAGGTATTTTTTTTCAAGAAATATAAGCTTACCTCTTAGCTGATCAGCCTGTTCTCTGTTACTAATGTCAGCAATAGCTACTACCCATATTGATTTTTTCGAACACTTTAAAAAGTTTATTTTTCTCTTTAATAGAGAGTCGCCAACAAAAAATCTGCTAGCACTTTTAAGAGGACTTAAATCTTCCAAAAAAACATCTACTTTTAATTCGCCCCTCAATCCAAAGGGATTAACCACTTTGCCAACAGTAATAAAGTTATTCAATTTCTGTTCAGTCAGATCAAAAATACCAATCTAG
>CACBAO010000046.1 GCA_902537235.1 uncultured Alphaproteobacteria bacterium | reverse complement strand
GTACGAGACCCTGATTTAAATTTAATAGAGATTTCTAATAAACTATAATTCAACTTGCGCCATATTGTTAACGTAAGAAATAGTGTATTTGTGCAAAAAACGACCGAAAATGTGAGATATTGTTAATATTCTTTACCAAAAAAGAAGCGATGCTGACTTGTCCCACGGCGACTGTTTACTTTTAAGCAGAATTTAACGTGTTCGCTTTTTAGAGATAATCGACCATGAAATAAGTATCGAAAATGGAAAAATATCAATGAAGCATTTTATGTGCACCTACACACTTAATTCTGAATAAACAAAAAAGAGTCTTCAAGGCTCATCTCGGAAAGAAAAGTGAAGACTGGTTTAATGCAACCAATGATGAAGATGGTGTTAAATGTGTCTCAACACGAATCGGAGAACAAGACTTCTGGTTTTGTCACTCGACAGCTGAGAGAGAAGACTTAATTCATAAAAAATTAGAGACTTTAAGAGGTGATTAGTTGTTCTATACACTGGCTCAAGAAATGAAGAGTTTTATCACTTTTACTGAGCCAGATAAAATATCATAACCGAACAATACTAATTTTTAGACTTACCAAAACATTTGTTTTGAACATGGCAAAAGTCGCAAAATTGAAGTCAATAAAATAAGCTACTTCAGAAGTATACTGTTATGCACTTTGCTCATAATAAATTAGCTTTATTTACTCCTATTCTTTCTGTTCCACCAAAAAATTAATGGAGTATCTATTGTTGTTTGGAGTATACAGAATATAAAGACAGGCTCAATATGAACATTAGCTACTAATACAGCAATAATTACTACTATTATACTTAAGGACAATACTATATATATTATTTAATAGACGTTTCTAATATAGATAAAGGAGGTTCGTCTTGAGAAAAATAAAATCAGTTTTTACAACTTTCTTAATGCTTTTGTTTTTGAGTTCTATTGCAAAAGCTCAGACCAATAAATTGGATAATCTTGCTGCATGTGCAGGTGTGGTGATAGGGAATGGTGCTGTGGATTTTTATTTGGGCGATGAGAAATCGTTTGATGTTGCTGCAAATATTGCATATTCAGCATATCTTTCAGAGGTCTTTTATGGAGAATATCAACAAAATGATTTGCAGGTAGCAGACCAAATACTCGGCGGAAATGTAGATAAGATAATCAATGCCCATAATACAGAAAATTTTACTTCAGACGTCTATGAAGAAGTTGTTAGTTGTTATAGGGCACTCGCAAAACAATTAATGGAAGGGGCAGAAACAATAATCAATAACCAAAGCAAATGGAACGAATTGAAAAATACCTCTATTGAAACCTTAAAGAGAATGTTGCGCGCAGGATAAATTGATTTTTATCTTGTGAATTCCATCCACATTCGTCCACAAAAAAAAGGATAATTCTTCCCTTAGAAATTTAATCTATCTTGTCGTACTAAATATCTTTTTAGAACTGAATAGAAATCTATATTCTTCCGGAGGTTCGTTCTGATTTTAGTTTGGAGGTAGTTGATAAGACTTTGGTGAATAAGGTTGAGGGATTATAAATTAGGAAGTCTATTTAGAAATTAGGGAGCAGGTGTTTTTAGGGTTGGACAAATAAGAAAATGATTTGATCTCGTTCCTTATAAGTCCCCTCCCTGCTGTATATTACTTACGACATAAATCAAAAGAATGATAATTCAGAACCAAATTTTTTAGTTGTCAAAAAAACTATTGGAACAGATATTGCTTCTATTTTTTTTTCATATTTTCCTAATAAATGGAGAACCCAGATTAAAATAGATTGGGTTCTCCATTTTTTTATCCAAATAATAAATTAATGAGAAACATAGTTGGTGAAACTTCCAACATACCTAAAAGGTATCCAACAATCATTAATGCCCATGCAAATAAAAAGATAAGTGTGAGGGTTTTAGTCATTAATTGAAACGTTAATCTATTTTCACTTCATTTACCATTTCTCTCCAACATTTGTTGTCTCTCCAAAAACTACAGTTAGTCATTCTCCATTTAGTTCCATCTGGGTCGGTCCACCAATGTCTAACAACTAAAACATCTTCATCTTCATGAATAACCTCTGGTTTGGATTTTGGGTCAAGGAGTGACCACCCTTTATCCCACAAACCTTTCAAAAATTCTTCAAAGTTGTCTCTGGTATCCAATTGAGTATCGCTGAGATGCATATAGTCAGCGTGCCAATGGTCTTTAATTAATTGCATATCTCTAGTTTCAAAGAGTTTTAATGTCATATCAAATCGAGATAATGTTCCATATTTCGTTGCGAGCAATTTTGTCATTGTTAAATTTAATTATTTCCAAAGTTTTTGTGCCATTCAATTGGACCGTCGAAGACGAGAGAATCTATAAGGTCAAATTTTTGCTCTTCTCTCCATTTAATCAAACCTTCAAATATTTTTTTAGCATTATCTTCTGTATCGATAGTTGCAAAAAATAGAATTGACTCTTTTGATAATCTACAAATGTAGGCATCTAAAATTCCACTGTTGGTAAGAGATGACAATTGTTCCTTGTATAGATTAATTGCTCTTTCACATTCCTCCTCAGTTTGCAGATTTAAAACTACGTTTCTAAAAATGCTCATTTCATTTCTCCGATATTTAAATACGCTTGAATTTAAAATCTAATTGATTGCTACACCCTCTTTAAAAAGTTCTTCACTTTCTATAGTTCCATCTGGTTTGTAGGTTGTCCAATTTCCATCACGTTTTCCATTTTTGGAGTTCCCTTTTAGATATAAACTACCATCCTCATAAAAATACTTCCAAACTCCCTCCATTAATCCATTCTCATATTGTCCAGAGTGTTGTAGGTTCCCATTTTCATAATGTGTTTCAGATTTGCCTGTATAAAGTTCGTTGGTACCCTCAACATATTCCAACTCACCATCTATGTTTATTTCTACATCGTCAGACTTCATGTTCTAATAACCAACTTTCTCACGACAAAAATTAAAATCCCTAAAACAAATAGTTCAGCACACAAATCATGGAGAGTTCCGACAGATATTATTCTATGTAATCCATTATAATCTGAAAAAGGAAAAAATGGAGACATATCTCTGTGCATTATACTATCCAGAATTAACTGAGAATAAGCACCTATTAATGCACCAGACCAACCAGCAAATTT
>CACBAO010000045.1 GCA_902537235.1 uncultured Alphaproteobacteria bacterium | reverse complement strand
ATTTTACTCTCCCCTTCCTCTAAATTTTCAGAAATACGTTCTATACTTTTCTCTGTAGCCACAAAAAATAATTCAGTCGTAATTTTTTTTTCTGCCACTCCCTTGTCTTTTAAATATGATTGCAAGGATTTAGTCATATCTAATGGTCCACAAATAAAACATTGGTCTAGATCTTCCAGATCAATAAGATTTCCGTCGCTCAAATACGCTATTTTATCTTGCGTTATTCGTCCATTCAGAAATTCTGTGCTCTGAAGCTCTCTTGAAAAAAAGTTAAAAACTAATAACCTATCAAGATACTTATCTTTTAAATCCTGTATTTCTGTTTTGTACATCATATCGCCGTACGTTTTATTTGAGTATAAAAGTGTTATTCTCGATTTGTTATTTCTTCTTAGTGTAGACTTCAAAATAGACATAATTGGAGTAATCCCTGACCCAGCTGCTATAAGTAGGAGATGATTTGCGTTTTCGCTATTAACAACAAAACTACCATCAGGGTTAGATATTTGGACTACATCCTCTATTTTTTTTGTTTTAAGAAATTCTGAAAACATACCATTTTCTATATGTTTGACGCCTATCTCAATAAAGTTTTTATTTGGTTCAGAACTGATGGAATAGGTTCTAGTGTAGTCCTCTTCTTTCATATTGAATCTGACACTGACATATTGGCCAGGTTTATGATTAAATTTCTCGTGCAGAGAGTTGGGCAGACTGAATTTTATTCTACTGCTGCCCCTTGTCTCTTTCTTGATTGAGTTTATTCTAAGATCGTAAAATTTTTGTTTGACCATTTAAACACACTTAAAATGATCAAAGGGCTCTTTGCAATCCAAACATCTATATAGTGACTTGCATGCTGTTGAGCCAAATTCAGATACCTTTTCGGTTCTATAAGACGTACATTGTGGACACTTGACATCTTTTAATAAGGGATCACCAATAGTCTCTGCCTTCCTGGGATGTGGGGGTGAAATTCCAAACTCCTCCATTTTTTTCCTCCCATTTTCAGAAATCCAATCTGAGCTCCATGGTGGCGAAAATGACTTTTCAATTATGGGCGATATACCTATCTTTTTTAATTCACTTGCAATTTTTTCCTCAATGACTGAAATAGCTGGGCATCCAATGTAGGTTGGAGCAATAGTAACCACATGGTTTTTATCGTTGCGCTTGATTTCTCTGATTACTCCCAAATCGTCTAATGTTAGGAAGGGCAATTCAGGATCGGTCAAGTCTTTTAAGATATCCCATGCTTTTTCAGTGCCTTTTTCCATGTTCACCAACTTGAGTTTGGATACGCTCTTTGCATATATTGTAGGTCTGAAAGTAAGTAGCCAAATGCTTCACTGTGTTCACCTTTCCGTCCACCTCTTTTTTTTAAAATAATGTCTGGAAAATTTAAATTCCCTTTTTGTAGAATTGCCTCAACTTCATTTTTCCAACTGTCAAATATCGATGTTGGTTCGGGAAGGAAATTATTTTGTGAGCACATTTCAGTAAAATCGTCATTATTAAAAAGCTCTCCTAAGAAAGGTTCTAAGTTTGAAATAGCATTAGACATTTTTAAATTGCTTTCATCTGTGCCATCGCCTAAGGTGACAACCCATTGAGACGCATATCTCGAATGATATGAAGTTTCCAAAAATGCCTTCTCCGAGAATTCCTTTAGCTTTTTAAAGCAGCAGTTAACTTTAACTCTCTCCCAAAAATATTTCATGAAGGTTGAAAAACAGAAAAGTCTTAAGACAGTATTTCCAAAATCACCGTTTTCCTGCTCAACAAGCAATAAATTTTTATATTCATGTTCAAGTCGCAGGAACGCTAGTTGATCCTCATTTTTATATCTTGAATTTATTTCACACGCCAAGCAGTACAAGGTTTGTGCGTGTCCAATTAAGTCTAGAGCGATATTTGGAAGTGCAAGATCTTCTTCGAGTGTGGGGGCATGTCCACACCACTCTGATGTTCTGTGGCCCAATATTAAATTATCATCAGCTATTCTTAGCAGACCTTCAAAAACCATATCGGCCGTATTACTTTTCATTACATGTGACCTACATCATCTGGAACATCATAAAAAGTGGGATGGCGATAAATTTTATCATCAGAACTAAAAGTTTCTTCTTTCTCATCAGGATCAGAAGATACTATGTCGATAGACTTTACAACCCAAATTGACTGTCCCTCTCCCCTACGACTGTATACGTTCCTTGCAGATAATATTGCCATTTCGCGGTCTGGAGCATGAATTGATCCACAGTGACGATGTGACAGGCCATTTTTTGGCTGTATAAATACCTCCCAGAGGATAGTTTCTTTTTCCTCACTAACCAATTTATTCAGCAGCCTGTAAGGCAGTTTGTTTCTTTAAAGCATGTGCATGTGCTGCAGCTCTGACCCAGCTACCTTCGTTCCAAGCTTTTTGTTTGGCAGATATCCTTTCATTATTCATCGGACCATCCCCTCTTACTACTTCCCAAAACTCATCCCAGTTTATTTCTCCATACGCATAACCACCTTGGCCATTATTTCTTTTTTTATCCCACTTCAAGTCTTTATCAGGAACGGTAAGGCCGATTTTTTCGGCCTGAGGAACGATAGCATCCACAAATTTCTGCCGCAGCTCATCGTTTGTGTATCTTTTTATTTTCCATTTTACAGAGTTTTCAGTGTTAGGACTATCAGCATCACTGGGCCCAAACATCATAACACTTGGCCACCACCATCTGTTCAAGGCTCTCTGTGCCATTTCTTTCTGTGCTTTTGTCCCTCTAGCAAGGGTAAGCATTATTTCATATCCTTGTCGTTGGTGAAAACTTTCTTCCTTGCATATCCTTATCATTGCTCGCGCGTACGGACCATATGAACATCGGCAAAGGGGAATTTGGTTCATTATTGCTGCACCGTCGACAAGCCACCCAATGGCACCAATGTCTGCCCATGTAGGAGTAGGGTAATTAAAGATTGATGAGTATTTTGCTTTACCAGACAAGAGTTCTTGGGTCATTTCCATTCTTGATTTTCCGAGGGTCTCGGCTGCGCAATAAAGGTATAGTCCATGACCTGCTTCGTCTTGCACCTTTGCTAAAAGGGATAACTTTCTTCTAAGTGTAGGAGCTCGAGTGATCCAGTTTCCCTCTGGGAGCATACCCACAACCTCTGAATGCGCGTGTTGCCCTATTTGTCTGATCAATGTTTTTCTATAGGCTTCAGGCATAGAGTCTTTGGGCTCTATTTTTTCGTCTCGATCGATTTTTTCCTGAAATTCTTCCAAAGATACTATTTTTTCGTTTTGTTCTCTAGCCATTGTACTTGCCTATCATTTACGTGTAATCCTTTATAAATATCTTATATGTTAAAAAAGGTTGCTCTTCAATATTTACCAAAAAATATACCAAAAAAAATTGCGATAAGATTTTATCTAATGTTAATCTAACGGAAATTCAATTTTTGATTTAATGGAATT
>CACBAO010000044.1 GCA_902537235.1 uncultured Alphaproteobacteria bacterium | reverse complement strand
TACAAGTAAAGCTCAGTCCGGATTTGTTTATCACTATGCGCTTGTAATGATAATTGGCTTCTCTTTGATTTTGTCAGCTTTTGTTTTCTATCTGATTGATTACTAATATGAATTTTATTCTATCACTAATTACATTTTTACCACTCTTGGGCGCTGCAATAATTACATTATTCGTTCAAGGTTCAGATTTACGAGCGTCTGAAAATGCAAAAAGAGTAAGTTTGACGAAAGGAAAATAGCATCAGCAAAAATTTGGTATTTTTCGTTTGTAAAAGAATACTCAAATAAGCTACCAAAAAATATTGAACCCAAGCTTAAAAGAATTAATGGGATCAGCATTTTCCAACTTGGCTCATGACAATGCAGAAAAAAATCCTTATTTCCCCTAAATTGCCCAAAAAAAGTTAAGAACACCAGTCTCCAGCTATAAAAACTAGTCAAGAAAGCTGAAAAAATTAATATATAAAAAGCAAACGGTGTGAAGTCATTTGTTGAAGCGAACACACCTTCTATAATTATATCCTTTGATACAAAGCCAGATAAGCCAAAATTAAAACCAAGAATGTAATAGCTTAACGGAATGCCTGCTCCAGTTATTGCTAGTGTACCTATGAGCATCATTACAAAGGTCCAAGGAAGTTTTAACCTCAATCCACCAAATTTTCTTATATCTTGCTCATGATGCATAGAATGAATAATTGAACCAGCACCTAAAAATAATAAAGCTTTGAAGAATGCGTGAGTAAAGAGATGAAAAATAGCCGCATGATAGAATCCTGAACCAGCAGCAACAAACATAAAACCCAATTGTGAACACGTTGAATAAGCAATTATTCTCTTTATATCATTTTGAACTAAGGCAACTGATGCAGCAAATAATGCTGTGCTAGAACCAATAATTACAACAAGTGATGAAACGACTGGAGCCATCTCAAAGACTGGTGAAAACCTACAAACCAAGAAAACTCCAGCTGTAACCATAGTTGCTGCATGAATAAGCGCCGAAACTGGAGTAGGCCCTTCCATAGCATCAGGCAACCACGTATGCAAAAATATTTGGGCTGATTTACCCATTGCGCCTACAAAAAGAAAAAAGCAGATTATTTCTATTATGCTCAATTCGAACAATATAGGCTTGTCAAATGTTCTGTTGGAGTTCTCTAGAGATAAAAAAATGTCGCTAAAGTAGACGGTGTCAAAGGTCACAAAAATAAGAAAAATACCAACTAAAAAGAAAAAATCACCTACTCTATTGACTATGAAAGCCTTTATTGCCGCACTATTAGCACTTGGTTTCTTATAATAAAACCCTATTAACAAATAGGATGCTAGACCAACACCCTCCCATCCAAAAAATAACTGCAGAACGTTATCTGCACTTACCAATACAAGCATTGCAAATGTGAAGAGTGATAGGTATGAAAAAAATCTCGCCTTATAAAGTTCTGTTTTTCCCCAGTTATGATCATTTTCCATATAGCCGATGGAGTACAGGTGTACCAGTGATGAGACACTCGTTACAACAACAAGCATAGTTTTAACTAAACTATCTAATTTTATTGACCAATCTGCGACGAACGACCCTGATCTTAACCATGAGAACAAAATCTTTGAGTCATTGTTAAAAGAAAATACCCCCAAAAAGATTAACCAGCTAACCAAAGCACTCGATAACAACATTATAGTAGCGAAAACTACAACCTGCTTTTCTCCGAATGCTTTGTGAAAAAATCCACAAACAAAAGCCCCAAAAAGTGGCGATAATATTATAAACTCAAGCAAGAACTAACCTTTCATCGTATTAGCTTCATCTACGAGAATAGAGCTTCTTAACCTGTAAAAACAGACCAATATTGCTAGTCCTATCGACGCTTCTGCTGCAGCAACAGTCAATACAAACATCGTAAAAATTTGACCTACCATATCATTTAAAAAAACAGAAAACGCTACAAAATTTATATTTACAGCAGCTAAGATCAATTCGAGAGACATCAGCACGATAATGACATTTTTTCTATTCAAAAAAATGCCAAAAACACCAACTACTAGTAGAATAGCTGCCACTGAGAGATAATATTCTAAGGGTACCATCTAAATACCCTCTCCTGGTTTAATATCAATTACTTCAATCGAGTTATTGGGAGACCTATAGATTTGCTCAATTACATCTTGTCGCTTAACATTTGGTCTTTTTCTAAGAGTAAGGACAATAGATCCAATCATAGCTATCAACAAGATAATTCCTGCAGCCTGAAATATAAAGAAGTAGTCTGTATAAATTACTTTTCCTAGGGCAACAGAATTGCTATCCGAGTTATTGAGTGGCGAACCTAAATTAGAAAACGCCGCATCTTTAAACTCCCAAGGAACTAAGGCAAGCAATAGTTCTGCCAGAATCAACATTCCTATAAATAGACCAAACGGTAGATATTGAACAATTCCAGTTCTTAGATTAGAGAATGAAATATTCAACATCATTACAACAAACAAAAACAAAACGGCCAGAGCCCCAACGTATACAATCATTAGTATCAATGCCAAAAACTCGGCACCCAGCAATATGAAAAATCCCGCTACTCCAAAAAAACATGTTATTAGCCAAAGAACAGAATGAACAGGATTATTAGCGAAAATTACAAATATAGCTGATAGCACAGTTATACCCGAAAAAAAGTAAAAGAAATAAAGTTGAACCATTGAAATACCTAATTATCTGTAGGGAGCATCCATTTTAATATTTTCTGCTAAAACATGTTCCCATTTATCACCATTTTCCAACAGTTTTTCTTTGTTATAAAACAATTCCTCTCTCGTCTCAGTCGCATACTCAAAATTTGGACCCTCTACGATCGCATCAACAGGACAAGCTTCTTGGCAAAAACCACAGTAAATACACTTCGTCATATCAATATCATACCGAGTTGTCTTTCTGGATCCATCTTCTCTTGCCTCTGCATCTATTACTATTGCTTGCGCAGGGCAAACCGCTTCACAGAGCTTACATGCTATACATCTTTCCTCACCATTCGCATATCTTCTCAACGCATGTTCTCCGCGGAAACGTGGAGATATTCGTCCTTTTTCATATGGATAATTTATTGTTGCTTTATTTTTAAAAAAATATTTAAACGCTAATGCAAAAGCCTTGAAAAAGTCCAACCAAAGCAAATATTTAAAGAAATATCTTAAATTATGTTTTTGAATCAAATTACCACCTCGCATAGTTAAGGACATCAAAATGAGCCATGAAAGAAACAAACACAACCCATGCTAACGAGCCGGGCAACATAACCTTCCAGCCTAAGCGCATTAACTGATCATATCTAAATCTAGGAACAAGTCCTTTTATTAAAGAAAAAACAAAGAAAATTAAAAGCATCTTTGAAAGCATCCAAAAAACTCCATCTGGCATAAAAGAGAAAGGAGAAAGCCAGCCACCAAAAAATAAAATGGTCATCAAGGCTGTCATTAACAACACTGCACTTAGCTCTCCAATCATAAATAACAAGTAAGGAGTTGAAGTATACTCAACTTGATACCCTGCAACCAATTCCGCCTCAGCTTCGGGCAAGTCGAAAGGTGGTCTGTTTGTCTCTGCAAGAGCTGAAACTAAGAAGAAGAAGACCATTGGCAAATGAGGCAACCAGAACCAACTAAAAAGTCCGTAGCTTCCTTTTTGAGCCATAACAATCTCACTTAAATTTAACGACCCCGCAGATATAATTACGCCAATAATGATAAATCCAATAGAAACTTCGTAAGAAATCATCTGAGACGCTGACCTTAAACTACCTAAAAATGGGTACTTTGAATTTGACGCCCATCCTCCCATTATAACGCCATAAACTTCTAAGCTTGAAACGGCAAAAAGATACAAGACACCAATATTTAAGTTCGATATTACCCACCCTTCATTGAATGGAACTACAACCCACGCAATAAGCGCTAACACAAAGCTTATGAGCGGCGCCAAAAAGAAAACCACTTTATCAGACTGTGTTGGAACAATAATTTCTTTGAAAACGTGCTTTAATAAATCAGCAAAACTTTGTAATATTCCAAAAGGGCCAACTACGTTAGGTCCTTTTCTCAATTGAAGTAAACCCCAAACTTTTCGTTCTCCATACATTATGAAAGCTAAGCTGGCTAAAACACACATCATAACTAAGAAACATTGGCCTAGAACTATTAAAAAAATTCCAAAATTTGTTTCAAAAAATGGCATTTAGCCTGCCTTTTTAGTTCTTGTGGAGTTTCTGGATCTGG
>CACBAO010000043.1 GCA_902537235.1 uncultured Alphaproteobacteria bacterium | reverse complement strand
TCCAAGACGGGTGCTTTTATCGGGTGTTCAGCATATCCGGAATGCAAGTACTCAAGGCCTTTAAATTCAAGCTTAAATGAAAGTTCATCCGAGGTAACAGCTCAAGAAGAGCCTTTAGGTCAAGATAACAATGGTAATAATATATTCATAAAGAATGGACGTTATGGACCATATCTTGAGATCGCTCTTGATGGCGTGGAAAAACCAAAAAGAGCTGCAATCCCAAAGCACTATACAATCGAAGAGCTTACTATTGAGAGAGCAAGACAATTATTAGAGCTTCCTAGAAACTTAGGGTCACATCCTGATGATCAGTCTGAAGTCATCGCTGCTATTGGTCCTTATGGTCCGTATATTAAACACGGGCGAACTTATGCAAATATTAAGGATTTTGATGAAATCTTTTCAATAGGCATGAACAGAGCTGTTGAATTACTAGTGGAAGCGGCAGAAAAGAAAAATAATAAAGGTGGAAGGGCGGGCAAAGAGCTTAAAGTGTTAGGCTCTCATCCAGAAGGAGAGGAAATAAAAATTATGTCAGGCCGATATGGTGATTACATAAAATGGAATAAGATTAATGTTACCATACCAAAGGAGAGGTCGGCTCAAACACTTACGCTTGAAGAGAGTATCGCTCTTATAGATGAAAAAAGAAAAAAATAATTATCCAATCTTTAGAACATAATTCGAGAAAGATCCTTGCAATTACTGGCATTAGGAACGATGGAATAATCACGCTAAGTGGTTCTCATGGGGGTTTGCCACTCGATTTGTTTTGCAGCGATTCAGACAAAAACAGCCTTAATATCGGTGACCTTGTAGAGGCTTCGATTAGGCTCCCAAAAGGAAATAGTCATGAGGTATCGATTTTAAAAAGAATAAAATATCCAAAAAACTACATATTCGCTGTCTATTTCCATGACCAAACAGAAGCGAAGTTAGCTTTATTTTCAAATAAAGGTTTTAAACCCCTTAGTGTGCTTCCACTAAAATCGGGAGAAACTATAGACCAAAAATTTGGGTATTTTGCATCAGGGAAACCTTCTAAATATTCCAAGAAATTTAAAATACACGACTTTCATATTTTTGGGTCTATCCATTACCCGAGTAGCTATTCCAAAATAGCTGCAATCGAATGGAACCTGAGGCAGTTTTTTCCTAGAAAGATCCTTAATGAAGCAAGAAAATTATTTGAAAATTATAAAATTGCTAAAAATGAATATCAAATAGCCAAACCTTTTATTACTATAGATCCCGCTGATGCGAAAGATTTAGATGATGCTATTTTTATTGAGGCAGACAATTCAAAGAATAATCCAGGAGGCATAATTTTATTCGTTGGCATTGCAGATGTATCATTTTTTGTAAAACCAAACTCTATTATTGATAAAGAGGCCCTGAAAAGAGGAAACTCAACATATTTTCCCGATAAAGTTATCCCTATGCTCCCTGAAGATTTGAGTAATAATCTCTGTTCCTTAAAGGAAAACTCACCGAAGAAAGTAGTAGTAGTCAAAATGCAACTAGATCATAGAGGTTACAAGATAAAGCATGAATTTATCAGAGGCATCATTACTGTTAAAAAAAATTACTCGTATGAAAATTTTGAAGTCTATTTATCGGATTGCAAAACAAAAAAAAAATATAGTTTATATAAGAGAGCGTTTAATGTTTTAAAGCAATCGCCACATTTAAAAAATCGCTTAAATTTAAATATGTCTGAGAAAAAGATTTCAATTTCTTCTGAAGGTTACCCTACAAAACTTTTTGAAAAGAAAAGTCTAAGAAGCAACGAACTTATTGAAATGATGATGATACTTGCAAACCTCTGCGTATCTCAAACCCTAAGTCAATCCATTACAAAATACATTTCTCGATACCATGAGACGCCTGACAAACATGATTTAAAGAACTTAGACATCTTTATGAGTACAAATGACCTTGCAATAATTAGAGAAAAACAAGTAACTTCAAATTTATTCAATGAACTATTAAAAAACTGCAAATATCCCGAGAAAAAAAAGTTACTAAGCGACGCTGTGTTGAGGATATTACCAAAAGCAAAATACTCTGATGCAGAGACTGGGCATTTTGGACTTAACTTGCCATTATATTGCCATTTTACATCTCCAATAAGAAGATATGCTGACCTCAGCGTACACCGCTCATTAGCTTTCGTTCTAAAATGGAAAACAGATGTTTTAGATTTTAGGGAGAATCATAAGGCAATTTGCCAAATCGTTAACGAATCTGAAAAAAAATCAGTTGGAGCAGAGCGAGAGAGTTCAGATCGCTATTCAGCCCTATTCATGTCTAAATACATCGATGATTACTTCGATGGTGTAGTTTCTGGTTCCTCCAGATTCTGTATTTTTATCAAATTGAAAAAATTTCCAATTGAAGGTGTGTTATTGAAGAAATATTTAGATTTCAAGAGAAATAAAAAAAAATTCTCATTTTACTTCGGAAAAAGTAAAACAAGAGATACGGGGTTATCTATAGGGGATGATGTTCGGGTAAAGTTAGTATCGGCACTTCCGTATAATGGGTCGATCACCTTCTCTCTTTAAAAAGTTTTATCTCTTTTGGGCCAGTTATTAGATTGCATTTCAAAAAGCCTTGAGACAGTTCTTTGAAATTCAAAACTATTTTTTCCGGTTTTATATAATTTCTCTGGAGGTACCTCAGCTCTACAAAGAAGTTCTACTTCTTTATCATAAATACTGTCGATCAAATTAATGAATCTTTTTGCACTATCATCCCCACCATTCGACAAATCTGGAATTTCATCCAGAAAAAATAATCTGAGATGGCTTACTAATTCTAAATAATCAGAAGCACTTAGAGGAATCGAACAAATGTCATTAAATTTCAACAAGCCCACTCCGCCCTCGAACCTTTTTATTCTAAATTTACGGCTGTTCATTTGTATCGTTATCCCTGAGCCTCGATAAAGATTAAATTTCGATATAAGGTCATTGAATTGACTTGTTTCTTGAGATGAAGTGCTTAAAAAATATTTCTTCTTACCAGCAATTTTTATCTTTCTATAGTCAACATCCGCTGACAATTTTACTACCCTCAAGCTCGACACTATGATATCAATAAAAGGCAAAAATAACTTTCTGTTTAGACCATCTTTATAAAGATCGGTAGGCTGTCTATTTGATGTTGTTATAATGATTAATTTCTTTGCTAGGAATTCCTGAAAAATCCTCCCTACTATCATTGCGTCTGCTACATCAGTTATCTGCATTTCATCCAAACATAGTACTTGAATGTCTTTTATGTACTCTGAAGCTACCGATTTTATTGGATCTCTTGTATTGTTTTCTCTTTCAATTTTTATGAGTTGATGTAAGCGCTTCATAAATTCATGAAAATGTATTCTCTTCTTACCCTTTATTTCCAATAGGTTGAAAAATAGGTCCATTAGCATTGATTTTCCTATGCCAACACCCCCATAAATATAAATACCCGTTTTCTCTTCAGAAGCCTCAGTTGAAAAAAACTTTGAAAACATTCTCTTGGTTGTTGTCCGTTTCAGCTCTATGCTATTTTCCAATTTCTCTTTTAAGGCTTCAAGATCAGACACAAGTTTTTCTTGCGATTTATTTATCTCAATTTCATTACTTGAGATCATCTTATTGTAAAGATTTAATAGGGATTGCTTATCGCTCATTTTTACTTCTTCTATCTTTAAGTAGCTCAATTTGCTTTTTTCGTTCCCTAAGAGATGAAATCTTTTTATCTGTTTTAGTACCAAAACAATTTTGGCAAGAAATCCCTTTCTCATAATGCTTGTGATTCTTATCATTAATTCTCAAAGGACTTCTACATGCGTGACATAACTCATAGTCACCTGGTTCAAGTTTGGTGTTAACCGTCACTCTTTGGTCAAAAACGAAGCAGTCACCCTTCCATTTCGATGCAGGCGAATTTTTAACTTTGTCGAAATAATTCAATATGCCGCCCCTTAAATGATAAACTTCCTCTACTCCTTCAGTTTTTAGAAAACTAGTTGCCTTTTCACATCTTATTCCACCAGTACAAAACATAGCGATTTTTTTATTTTTGAAGATTTTACTTTTATCTTTCCACCATTTTGAAAACTCATGAAAACTGATTGTATGAGGATTTACACTTCCCCCAAATGTACCTAATTTTACCTCAAAGTCATTTCTAGTGTCGATAGTAACCACTCCTCTTTCAGAAATGAAAGCATCCCACTCTTCGGGTTCGATATAGGTTCCTACGATGGCTGCAGGGTCAACTTCAGGAAGTCCTAGCGTAACAATTTCTTTCTTTACCTTTACACTCAAGTTTTTAAAAACATTTGAGCCTACAACATTTTCTTTAAACTCGGGCCCCGTTAACTTAAAATTTTCACATAGAAAGCTCTTCACTTTTTCAGTCTTATCTTTGTCTAAAGAACACATCCCGTTAATACCCTCAT
>CACBAO010000042.1 GCA_902537235.1 uncultured Alphaproteobacteria bacterium | reverse complement strand
GGATGTGTAAATTGATGCAATCAAAATAATATAGTATTACTACATTATCATGCTAAAGAATTTTAATGGTAATTTTTAATAAAATGGAAAGACGACACTTTCTAATTTCAAGCGTTTTGTCGTTAGGCTTCATTTCGCAGCAAACGTATGGATCAACACCAAAGACTTCTATAAGCTTTGATGTACTACTAAACGATGAAATAGTTGGTTATTCGAATCTAACTCATAAAAAGCTTAAAAATGGCTTGGAAGTCCTAGTTGACGTTGAAATAATTCCAAAATTTTTAGGGCTAAAATTTATGAAATATACTTTAAAAAACCGTGAAGTCTGGAAAAATAAAAAACTAATTTCCATAGATGCTAATTCATCTTGGTTTGGAAAAAGATATTATGTAAAAGGCCAAAGGGAAGAAGGGGGTTTTAGAATTGAAGGCTCTGCTTTTTCAGGGGTTATAAAAGACACCTTTGCAACCACAAGTTATTTCACTCCAGAGTTTTTAAAAAGAAAGATTTGGGTTAGTACTCAGGATGGAACACCTCTAGAGATAAAAACTCGAAAGTTAAAAAATAAAAAAGTGTTCTTTAATGATAAAAACTACTCAGTAACAGAATGGGAAATATCGGGAGATTTGGAATTAACCCTGCAATATGATGAACAAAAAAATTGGATTGGAAGTGGTTTTACTGTAGGAAAATATCCAGCTAGTTTCATTTTGAATAACAGAGAAGGTAATATCCATAAAATATGGAAAAGCAGTTGAATAAGTCAATATTGATCACAGGCTGCTCAACGGGTATTGGTGCAGCCCTTGTCACGGAGTTTTTGAAACAAGGTTTTCTTGTGTTTGGATCGATAAGAGACAAAAAATTGAAAGCGCCACTTAGAAAGAAATATGGTGCCAATTTCGTCCCTTTAGTTTTTGATGTAACCAACTATTCGCAGATATCTAAAGCATACAAAAAAGTTAAATTAACTTTAAAAGGATCCAATCTAGGTATTTTGATTAATAATGCAGGAATCGCAAAATTGGGGCCGGTTGAACACATTTCCAGTGAAGAATTTGATCTTCACCTCAAAACAATGGTTTTAGGAACTTTCAACTGTGTTCAAATATTTCTGCCATTGCTTGGCGCAAAAAACAAGCGTGCTCCTGGTAAAGTAATAAATATAAGCTCCGGTGGAGGATCTATCGGACAGCCTTTTATGGCGTCTTATTGTTCAAGTAAACACGCTCTTGAAGGGTTTTCCGAGTCTCTTCGTCGAGAACTCTTGATTTATGGTATCAAAGTAATAATTGTCGCGCCAAGAGCTTTTAAAACCGCAATATGGGATAAATCGAACATAGACGGAAGAGCCGTTAATTTTAAAAAGACTGTGTATAATCAAGCCTTCGATAAATTTACAAATTTTATCAAAAATCTATCAGAGCAAGGACAAGATGTTCAAGTTTTAGCACAGAAAATTCATAAAATTTCAAGTCTAAAAAGGCCTAAAGTCAAATACTCAATGGGACCATCAGGTCTTCAGTTTTACCTGATCCGTACTTTACCAAAAAAATTAATAGATAAAATACTAGGAAAATACTTTCTTCTTATTAGATAGATTGATCACTGTTTGTTTCGGGGAACCTAAACATTAGTAATAATGGCAAAATTTTCAGAGTAATTGGCGCAATAGCGTATAAACAGGTCAACCAAAATAATATCTCCTCTGAATTACCACCTAAGGGATCAAAATCAACTGCGTAAAGAAACAACAAAACGAAGCCGCCTGAAAAAGCTGCAGCGATTTTATTAATAACAGATAAAATTGAAAAGAAAGTTCCCGACCGATTATTTTTCACTATTTTAAAATCTTCATCTAAAAGGTCTGCTTGAATAGACGCAGGAAGAGCAGAGTCAGCACTCACACAAATACCAGTCAAGAGACAGATTATCGAGAATAGAACAATACTTTCAGTATTCATAAAGAATACTAATGAAAAAATAATCATAGAAAAAAATATTGAGGAGCACCATAAATCACTCTTTTTAAAGACCTTACTTATATTAATCCAAAGTGGTACGCTTATTGCACCCGATAATAAATATAAAAGCATAAGTAGCCCCACTAAATCCTCTCTTTGTAGTTTATGAATTACAAAAAAAGCAAACAAAGCTCCCGGAATCCCATTAGCAGCCGCATTAAAAAACTGACTAAGGAAAAAGTATTTTAATTTTTTGTTAACTAGTATGGTTGTGAACACACTAGATATTTCTGACTTGTTTTTATGTGATATACATCTTTCTTTTATAGCAAAAGAAGAAATTATTATAGTAAGGGGGTGGCCAATGAAAATTGCCATCGCTATATTTTGCAAAGCTTGTGTGGATCCTTCAGCCATAGCATATATTAGAGCTGCTAAAATTGTCCCTAAAAGAAAGAAGCCTTCACGGAAAAATGTTATTCGAGATCTCTCAACATAATCTCTACTTAATTCCGCTCCTAAACTATAAAATGGGGGCGTAAAAAGTGATAGGCCTATGGTCAGTATCACTATATAAAACACAAAGTGTTGGAAGGCGAACGTACCCAAATTAGATCCAAAGAGACCCCAAACTCCAAACAGTGTGAATGGTAAAGATATCAACAACCAAAACTTTCTTTTTCCAACAGGAACACTAAAGTTGTCGCTTGCCCAACCTACTAAAGGATCCAAAATTCCATCTAACAAACGCACAATTAAAAATATAACTCCGATCGCTAGAAGGGAAATGCCAAATTGACTAGCGTAATGCTCGCTGACAAAAATAAAGAGTGGAAATATTATCAGTGCCAAAGACAGAGCGTTTGATGCATAAATAGTGTGTTGTAAATAATTTTGGCGCAATAGAGGCTAATTTTTCTTTAGGGTCACCTGGGTTACATCACCAGCACCAGAAAAAAAGAATGACGCACATGAGGTTAAGTAGAAGTTCCACATCCGCCTAAATCTATCATCAAATCCCATCTCAGATATTCTGTCCCACTTACCATTGAATCTTTGCGACCATATACGAAGAGTCTTAGAGTAACTTTGTCCAAATTCCTTACTTCTGATAAATTCCAAGTCTGCACTACGAATTTGGTCAACAAGAGCCGTATAACTTGGGAGCATACCTCCAGGAAAAATATACTTTTGGAGAAAATCAACACTTTTCCTATATTGAGGAAAATACTTATCATCAATGGTTATAACCTGTAGACATCCCAGACCACCGCTTTTTAGGGAGTTTTTGACAGTTTTAAAATATATAGGCCAATATTTTTCTCCAACGGCCTCAAACATTTCTATTGACACAACACCGTCATAAACACCTTTTTCATCTCTATAATCTTGCAGAAGAAATGAGCTTTTATCCGCCATACCCAAATCAAACATTCTTTTTTTAGAATAATCTAATTGTTCTTTAGACAAGGTCAGACCCGTGAGTTTGACACCTCTAGTCTTGATAGCATGTTCGGCGAATCCCCCCCAACCACAGCCAATTTCCAAGACGCTGTCACCCTCTTTCAAACTTAAATTTTTACATATTGATTCATACTTATTTGTTTGCGCGCTAGATAGCACTTCTTTTTTGTTTTTGAAGAGTGCAGACGAGTACGTCATCGTTTTGTCGAGCCATTCTCTATAAAATTGATTGCCTAGATCATAATGATAGGAGATATTTTTCCGTGCTTGGAATTTCCAATTAGACTTCAACCAATGGCTAAGTCTTTCATACAACCTAACCACGTTAGTTCCAATTAAATCATCATAAATATCGTCGCCTGCCAGAAGGAAAAAATCTAAGACTGCTTGAAGATCTGGGGTGTCCCACCAACCATCCATATATGATTCTGAAAATCCGTTTTGACCCTCACGCACAAGTCTTGAGAAGAAATTTTGATTCTTTACTACTATATAGGCATTGGCTCCGGCCTTTTTGCTCTCAACAATAAACTTTCTGTTGTCTGGAAGTTGGATTATTAGACTACCCGCGTTAGGGCTCTGTATCATTTTAAATATTGAAGAAAACCATCGTGGTAGATTAGGCTGGCCTTTCACATCTCTTAAAAGTTGCTCCTTCATATTTACCCCCTAAATTAACCTAACTATAAGGTACAATTTTAACCCTCTTAAGATATAAAATTAAAGCATTCCAATGTATTAAAATCAACACTTTTACCAGCATAAGTGGATAACGAAAAAAAGCTTTAGCCAACGTCCAGTCATTAAAGTCCTGAAATCTTCCTGTTTGACTGGCTATAAGCAGTAAACCGTCTTTATCTTTTTCGTTAATCTTAATAGAAAGTTTTTCATCAGGAGGTAAAATTGTAAAGTGGTACGTTTGGGCCATATCTATAAATGGAGATACATACATATCTTTCTTAATGGAGTGCCTGACCCTTCCGTCTGGGTCGGGTTGACTACCTGATATATATTCGATTTGGTCTCCATATGTATTTTTTACTTCGTAAATGATGGAATTTAATTGGTTCTTATAATAGCAGTAGAAAACGGACAATGGGCTAAAGCCAAGCCCTAAAACCCTGGGAAAACTCAACAAATAGACTTTATCCGGTTTAGTAAATCCCGCCTCTTTAAGTTTTTTGTTGACCCAATCTCTTAAACGTAGGCTGCTTCTATCCCCATGATCCTTTTCATACAGAGAAACCATTCCCCATCTGTTTAATCTGAAAAACCAAGATGCCTTATCAAATTCTACTAATTTATCAATATCTAAAAAAAGGCTAAAGACGCTGTAGCGAAACAAATGTCTTTTTGGTTTTAACCGCATGTGCATAACAGATCCAAAATAAACACACGATTTTACCATAAGTTTTACATCTCTCTCTTGGACCAGCTGGGCTCACAACCTAGTAGCTTTGCTACATCAAGACCCGAGTTTAAGCCATCTTCATGAAAACCAAAACCCATTTTTGCGCCAGCAAAGTACAAACTATTTTCTCCCTGTAAAGCATTTAGTCTTTTTTGCGCATTGAATGTCTCAGAGTCATAAACAGGGTGAGAATATGATGTTTGATAATATACAAGAGTTGGGTCAATTTCTTTGCTGGGGTTAAGTGAAACAAAATAATTTCTTTTGCCTTTTAAACTCTGCAGCTTGTTCATCCAGTAGGTCACCTCGATGGGCGTATTAAGGGAGTTTTTAACATTACTTGTAATGAAATTCCAGCTAGACCATACGTTTTTTAACTTAGGCATGCGCGTATCGTCAGAATGAAGTACTACTTTATTCTTAGATACCTTAAACATTTTTAAAGTATCTTGCTCCTCTTTACTAAGGTCTCCAATTAAATCTATAGTTTCTGGACCGTCACAAGCTAAAATTACTTTATCAAAAACCATCTCACCAAACCCATTTCCTACAAGTAATTTACACTTTTTATTCCTTCTTGTGATTGCTTTTACGGGAGTATCTAAAAATACCCTTTTGCCAAGTCTTCTTATAATTTTATCAACATATTG
>CACBAO010000041.1 GCA_902537235.1 uncultured Alphaproteobacteria bacterium | reverse complement strand
AAAAGCTGATAGCAAAGGCTAGAGAGGTTAGTCGAACTGGCCGATCAGGGATTTATGATGTTTCCGTTTTTAATAACAAGAAACAGAAAATAGCCGAGTTTAGAGGACTTTCAAGAACGATCGGTGGGCAAAACTTTAAGGAATAAATGAATGAGGGATTTAACTCCAAAAAAACATGAATTGGAACCAATTGAGATTGCATCTATTGACGAAATAAAAGCCCTACAACTTGTAAGATTAAAGTGGTCTGTCGATCACGCCTATAAGAACGTTGCATTTTACAAAAAAAAATATGATGAAATCGGAATTCATCCTAGTGATTTGAAATATTTGGAGGATATAAAGCTATTCCCATTTACAACAAAAGAAGATCTTAGAAAGAACTATCCATTTAATATGTTTGCAAACAAATTAAAGGATATTGCCAGAATACATGCTTCATCCGGCACCACAGGAAAACCGACAGTTGTTGCTTACACGAAAAATGATTTGGAAATGTGGGAGCACTTAATTGAGCGATGTCTACGTGCCTCGGGCATGAAAAAGGGAGATATGCTTCATAATGCATATGGTTATGGGCTGTTTACTGGTGGCCTGGGCTTGCATGGAGGGGCTGAAAAAATGGGATTAACGGTTATCCCAGTTTCTGGTGGTATGACAGCAAGACAAGTACAGCTGATCAACGATTTTATGCCTAAAGGCATAACCGTTACACCCTCTTACATTCTATCTATTTTAGATGAATTCAAAGCACAGGGTTTAGACCCTAAGAAATCTTCATTGGAAGTTGGTATTTTTGGAGCTGAGCCTTGGACAAACTCTATGCGTAGCGAGATTGAGTCGCAATTTGATATGCATGCAGTTGATATTTATGGACTATCAGAGGTACTCGGACCGGGAGTGGCTAATGAGTGTGTTGAGGCAAAAGACGGTTTACACGTTTGGGAAGATTATTTTTATCCAGAGATAATCAATGTGGAAACTGGAAATGTTTTAGAGGATGGGGAGAAAGGTGAGTTGGTTTTTTCATCTTTATGCAAAGAGGCCTTTCCTATAATTAGATACAGGACCAAGGATTTAACAAAATTGATGAAGGGTACTGCGCGCTCTATGCGCAGGATGGAAAAAATAACAGGCCGCAGCGATGATATGATGATAATTAGAGGAGTAAATATCTTTCCCACTCAAATTGAGGAACAATTATTAAAAATAGACAGTTTATCCCCTCATTTTCAAATTAAATTGATTAAGGATGGAAGGATGGACAAGATGATAGTGTATACTGAGCACTACAAGTCAGAAGATGTGGAACAATCCTATGTGGAAAATTTGTCTGCTAACCTGAAAAAACGTGTAAAGGACATTATGGGGTTAAGTATTGAAGTAGATGTTGGAAAAAAAGGCTCGGTGCCAAGGTCCGAAGGAAAGGCTGTCAGAGTAATTGACGAAAGATAATATTAAACGGAGGAAAAATTGGAAAAGCGAACAACTAAAGGAAAAAGCAAGCTTTATGAGAGCGTAACAGAAACTATTGGGGATACGCCTTGCATAAGAATAAATACCCTAGCACCTAAGCATGTAAATATGTATGTCAAAGCTGAGTTTTTTAATCCTGCCAGTTCAGTCAAGGACCGTCTAGCAATAAGTATTATAGAAAATGCTGAGCAAAAAGGCTTGCTCAAGCCAGGCCAGACAGTTGTCGAAGCAACAAGTGGCAACACCGGTATTGGATTGGCAATGGTTTGCGCGGCTAGGGGCTATCCGCTCGTAGTGACTATGGCGGACAGTTTTTCGATAGAGCGAAGGAAAATTATGAGATATTTAGGTGCAAAAGTTGTTTTGACGCCTAGAGCTGAAAAGGGTTTTGGAATGTATAATAAGGCAAAAGAGCTGGCCGATAAAAATGGATGGTTTTTTGCACAACAATTTGAAACAGAAGCAAATGCAGAAATACATCAAAATACCACAGCACAAGAGATTTTGAATGACTTCTCTGATGTTGGTTTAGATTATTGGGTTAGTGGGTATGGTACTGGAGGAACTGTTTCTGGAGTTGGACGAGTATTAAGAGAAAAAAGTCCTGGAACCAAAATTATTTTAACCGAGCCAGAAAATGCAGCTTTGATTGGGAGTGAATTAAAGCAAGATAGACATTCCGACAATACACCAGCCACAAGTCACTCTTCTTGGAATCCCCATTTGATCCAAGGGTGGACACCAGATTTTATACCATTTGTTCTGCAGGAGGCAATAGATAATAACTATTTTGACAAGTTGCTTCCCGTCTCTGGTGAGCAAGGAATTACATGGGCAAAAAGATTGGCGCGAGCGGAAGGAATTATTACAGGAATATCGGGAGGTTCAACATTTGCGATTGCTATGGAGGTTGCAAAAGATGCCCCACCTAACTCAAATATTTTGTGTATGTTGCCTGATACTGGAGAAAGGTATCTGTCTTCACCTCTTTTTGAAGAAATTCCTGAAGAAATGACTGATGACGAGCAAAAAATATCACTGTCAACACCGAATTATCAACTACAATAATAAAAGATAACTTTCATACTTGATTCGTTTTGTCCACGACGATTTAGAATCATACTAAAAAGATATTTTTAAAAGATAATCTTCATAAAAAGACACTAAATATTAAAAAAATTGTTTAAAATCAATAACTTAGAAATATGCCGCTGATTCCCAGAAAAATTCTAAAAAAGGCTTTAATTTAAAGGGTCAAGTCAATAGCTTTTTTATCAACAATTTTATCCACAGGCACTATCTTATTGAAAAATCTGAAAAATTGCTTTTTTTCTTACAGTAAATTTTCTAAGTAGTAGGATCATTGCTAGGCTTTAGTAGACAGACGTAACGGATGCTAACACCGTTATCAAGCCCGATTTGTTTGTCACGATTCGGCTTTTTATTCAGTGATTTTGCAGCTTCAACACATGCATTTTTTGTTAGATACGATCGATTCAGATCACTAATAGAATGTGACACATCGAACCCAATGCCGCTTACTACAGAATATAGGAATAAACCCCATATCTGGTCAACCATCAGATAACTCCCTTTATAACAATAGATACTATTGGTTGGTAATAATACTACTCGTAATTCCCTATTCATGATAGACCAATAAATGCGTTAATTAGGAGAAATAGTTGACAAAAATATATCTGGCATATGGATCGAATTTAAACCATCGACAAATGGCGGGCAGATGCCCTGACGCGAGATATCTGGGCAATACAATGCTGAAAGACTGGAGACTAATATTTAAGTCGGTCGCTACTATTGAAAAATATTTAGGTAAACATGTACCTGTAGGAGTTTTTCAAATTACTGATGAGTGTGAAAAAGCTTTGGATATTTATGAAGACTACCCACAGTTATACGATAAGAAGGAATTAGATGTCATATTAGATGGCACTCAGGTAACAGCAATGACATATATTATGGTTGGAAAATATGGTATCGCTCCACCATCTAGAAAGTATTTCAATGTTATTAGCGAAGGCTACAAAAACTGTGATTTAAACTCAGATTTTTTACTGGAGGCCCATAAATATTCTATTAAAGCTGACAGTGGTAAAGGATATGAAAGTACTCGATGGAAGCAATGATTAGCTAGTATCTAAAGTATTTTTTAAGAAATAAGGGCAGTATTTACTACTGCCCTTATTTTTCGATTTTAGTCTTCCTCTGGTAAAATTAAATTAAGTATGACTGCAACTATAGCTGTTGGTGCGACAGCTGAAGTAGCTAACACTTTTACTACACCTGGGAGATATTGAACTGCGGAAGGCACTAAATTCAAGCCTAACCCTACAGCTAATGAAACGGCGATTATAACCATATTCCTTCTATTAAGTTTAACTTCACTTAATACATTTAGGCCGGCCGCTGCAACCATTCCGAACATAACTATAACACCGCCGCCTAATACTGGAAGTGGCATAGAGGCTATAATTGCACCTATTTTTGGAATCAGGCCACAGACAACCAATACTATTGCTCCAATTGTCACTACATGACGAGACATAACTCCGGTCATACCTACTATACCGACGTTTTGGCTAAATGAGGTATTTGGTAAACCTCCAAAAACTCCTGCTACAGCGCTTCCCAGTCCATCGGCATATGTTGCACCTGAAATTTCTTCATCGGTAGCTTCTCTACCTGCCCCAGCCTTTGTAGTTGCTGATGTGTCTCCGACTGTCTCTATCGCAGAAACGATACAAACCAATGTAACTGCGATTACAGCACCGAGACTGAATTCAAAGCCGTATGGTAAAGGTGTGAGGCCGGAAAACCAACTGGCTTTCGCTACGGGTGCAAAATTGACCATTCCTTGCGCAAACGCAAGGATATATCCAGCTATTATACCGATTAATACCGCCGCATTCGATATTAAGCCTTTCCCAAAAAACTTACATATCAAAGCAACAATTACAACGGCACCTGCTACACTCCAATGCATTAGAGAGCCAAAGCTTTCCGCTTCCATTTGGAATTTTGCAGCGCCTCCAGCGGCATACTTGATTGCAACTGGAATTAAATAAAGGCCAATTGCTAGGATAACTAGCCCTGTAACTAGTGGTGGAAATAACCACCTGATGTCTTTTATTACAGCACCAAGTAGAAAGTGAATTACACCTCCTATTATACAGGATGTTAATGCAACCGATAGACCTTGGGTTGCCGCAATACCTGCTAATACGCCGACAAAAGCAAAACTAGTTCCTTGCATGATAGGAAGCCTTGCACCCACTGGTCCAATACCGACAGTTTGAAATAGTGTTGCTATACCGGCAAAAAGCATAGCCATTTGAATTAAATAGATCTGCTCTGCTCCTCCAAATGCCAATCCTGCAGCACCAGCCACTATTACCGATGGAGTAACATTAGAAGCAAACATAGCAAGGACATGTTGAAGTCCCAAGGCGCTAGCTTCTCCTAATGGTGGTGTAATGTTTGGATCTGCGTATTGACTATTTATATTTGAATTACTCATCAATTTCTCCTTATATTGTTGTTGATTGAGTACTAGACACAAGATATGCTAATTAAGTATCCATGGCAATATTTTAACTCTCCGTTAGTTTTTCAGTGGTTAAACTGTGACAAAGTTCCTACACTACTTAAATCCAACTAATTAAAAGACATGCAAGTTGAATAATAAAATTGAAAATACTTTATTCCAGTGCAGAGCAATAAATAAGGAATTTGGAAATGTTAGGGCTAATAACGACATTTCTATAAATGTAAAATCTTCGCAAATCCATGCGTTATTAGGTGAAAATGGAGCTGGAAAATCTACGCTTGTAAAAATCATCTATGGGTTACTTCAGCCAGATACCGGTATTATGACGTTTTCAGATGAGGAATATTCCCCAAAGAGTCCAAAGGATGCAAGAGCCTTAGGCGTTGGTATGGTATTTCAACACTTTTCGTTATTTGAACCTCTGACGGCCTTTGAAAATATACTAGTGGGATTAGATAAGGAGCTTGGAGAAAAGGAACTCCATGCGAGCGTAATAACGTTATCTGAAAGTTATGGCTTAGAAGTAAATTTATCCTCTTTTATAGGAGATTTATCAGCCGGAGAACGCCAAAGAGTTGAAATTATCCGTGCTTTGATACAAAAGCCCAAGCTGTTGATTATGGACGAACCAACATCGGTTCTCACACCATTTGAATGTGAGAGCTTATTTAAGACTTTGAAAAAATTGGCTAGCGAAGGAACTTCTATTCTTTACATATCACACAAGTTAAAGGAAATTGCCGATTTATGTGACACGGCATCTGTTCTCAGAAAAGGCGCAATAGTTGGCGAGTATGATCCAAAAAAAATGACACCAAGAGAGCTTGGAGAGATAATGGTTGGCCAATCATTATTCGAACCTAAACGACCAGTGGCAGCAAATAAAAGTAACAAAGTTCTTTCTGTAAAAATAAACGAAGTTAAACCTG
>CACBAO010000040.1 GCA_902537235.1 uncultured Alphaproteobacteria bacterium | reverse complement strand
AAAACGGGCTTAGATATTCCTAAACCCGGTGGACATGAAGTGTTAATTAAAGTTAAGTCTGCAGGGGTTAATCGCCCTGATATATTGCAAAGACAAGGATTATATAAAGTACCAAATGACGCAAGTCCGATCATGGGATTGGAAGTAGCAGGGGAAATAGTAGAACTTGGTAAAGATGTAACGAGTAAAAAGTTAGGTCAGCATGTCTGTGCATTAGTTCCTGGAGGTGGCTATGCAGAATACGCGGTAACAAGTGAAGCACACTGCCTCCCAATTCCCAAAGGTTTATCTATGGAAGAAGCTGGTGGCTTATGTGAGTGTCTTTTTACAGTTTGGGTGAATATGATAAAGCTAGGCCAATTAAAAGAAAACGAAACATTTCTTGTGCATGGCGGTTCTAGTGGTATTGGAATGTTTGCAATCCAATTGGCAAAGCATTTTGGCGCAACAGTTCTTACAACAGTAAAAAACCACGAAAAATCAGATTTTTGTTATTCATTAGGGGCTGATGAAGTTGTGCAATATTCTAAAGAAGACTTTCACCGTGTTTTTAGGAACAAAGCTGAAAAACTAGGTATAGATCTCATTTTAGATATGGTTGGAGGAGACTATTTTGAGAAAAATATTGATCTTTTAAATGAAGAAGGAAGGCTTATAAATATTGCATTTCTCAATGGTAATCGCGTAAAACTGAATTTAAGTCAATTAATGATGAAGAGAATTACTTTAACTGGCTCAACTCTTAGACCTAGAACTGTTGAGTTTAAAAGCAAAGTTGCTGGAGAATTACTTCAGACTGTTTGGCCATTATTGGAAGATAACAAAGTTAAAGTTCACATAGACTCGACATTTCCTCTAGAAAGATTCAAGGATGCTCACATCCGGATGGAAAGTGGAAATCATTTTGGTAAAATTATATTAAGACTTGATTAATAGAGCTTTTTTTTTGTATAAAGCAGCTTGAGCTTAATGCTAACAATTTTAATTAATAGCGAGGAATAGATGGAGTACCCACTGATGAGGAAAGCGACTGCGGTTTGGCTTCTCGATAACACAACCCTGACTTTTAGGCAAATAGCGACTTTTTGTGGCCTTCATGAGTTGGAGGTTAGCGGTATTGCAGATGGTGAGGTAGCCAGTGGAATACGTGGTATTGACCCAATTATCAATAGCCAACTTACAGCAGAGGAGATACAGAGGTGCGAAGCCGATGAAGATTTGGATCTGAAGCTCTATAAGAACCCGGCAGCGGCTGGAGAGAAAAAATCTAGGGGACCCAAGTATACACCTCTTTCCAAAAGGCAAGATAAACCAGCAGCCATAGCTTGGCTAGTTAAGTTTCATCCCGCGATTAGTGATGGACAAATATCTAAGTTAATCGGTACTACGAAAAATACAATCAAGGCCATAAGAGAAAGAACTCACTGGAACATAAATAATCTCACCCCAACCGATCCGGTGATATTAGGATTGTGCAAGCAAAGTGAGCTTCAAAAAGTATTAGATAAGCTACCCAAAGAGAAGTCTAATGAACTAGGGGCTAGTATCGGCTCCAAAACGGAATTAGGTGTCATGGAACCCTCTAAATCTCTCTTTAGTATTAATTCCCAACAGGAAAATTAATTTAAAATATAGTGATGTTGACTAGTAGGCTGTTTTATCTAATTTATTCAAAATAGATCGCCCACCATCGATGGTAACCACCTGTCCAGTGAGAAATTTTGCACTATCTGATGACAGAAAGAGAGCAAGATCTGCTACTTCGTCTGGTTCAGCAATATACCCCAAAGGAGTTGCGTCAATAATAGAGTCTTGCAGTTCGGGGTCACTATGAAGATTTAGACGTAAGCTAGAACTCATTATACTACCTAGAGATATGGCGTTAACCCTTATGCCATCCTTTGCCAGTAAAACTGCCAGTGATCTTGTCATTTGGTTCAAAGCAGCACAAGTTACAGAGTATGGCATCATTTCGGGTATTGTTTGATTAGCCGCAATAGATGTCAAATTTAAAATTGAACCTACAATTTCACTGTTTTTTCTGTTTTTAGTTTGTTTGATGACAGTTTTTGCGAAAAGTTGGCTTACATTCAGGGTCGCAATAAGATTTTGCGAAAGAGATTTTTCGAGGGCTTCTTCTTTCTCATCTAATGGGTTTGATGGGATAATCGTCCTACTCGCGTTGACCAATATATCCATTGTATCGAATTTATTTAAAGTTGTTGCAATTAGGTTATTTACAGCAAGTTTGTCCTGCATGTTTCCAAAAAAAGAGTGGGCATTCCCACTTTCTGTGGAAATTCCAGAAATTAAACTGTGAAGATCAAATTTAGCATAATCTGTGAAAACAACGTTTGCTCCTGCTGAAAGAAACTGTCTACCAATTTCCATCCCAATGCCATGCGATGCTCCCGTTATAATAGCGGTTTTATTGTGCAAGTTGTTAAACATGCTTATATCCCTTTGGTTTTAGTAACTGACAAACAAAATAGTGCTTATCTTTGTATAAAATTTTAACATTTTTAAAATATTCTCGCAGTTCATTCTCTAAATATACTCCTGAAACAAAAACCATCCAAACGCAACCTTGAGCATTTATTAACCTGGAACTGTGAAAAATGAACGATTTTAGCAAACTTAAATCCTTAGAACGTCCGGAGTGAAAGGGAGGATTGCAAATTACGTGATTGAAACGTCGTTTTAAGTTTGAAACATTTTCCAGACTAGCCCATCTAAATGTTGCTCTTTCATCGTCTATGTTTTTTTTTGATGCAAGATATGCTGAATAATTACTTTCGAACAATGTAATCCTCTTAATTTTTTTGTTCAATCTAAGTGCTTCCTTACTCAAATATCCCCAACCGGAACCAAGGTCAGCTACTTCTCCAAATAACTTATTGCTAAATACTGAGGTCAGTTTCTGAGAACCTTTATCTATCTCTTTTGGAGAAAACATATCACATCTCGTAAAATAGCCATCTTTATTTATGCGGAAATCTTGATAAATTTTCCAATAACCAAATAATTGTTTTGTCTTAGAGAAAATAGCTATTCTACCTTTTTTTTTGGCAACCATCATCTCTGCAGGCCATTGGATAGAGACTGTCTTGAGAAAGCTTTTGACGCCTATTTGATTGTCGCCATTTATAATCATCTTTCCCCCAACCTTTAAATGTTCTTCGGCTAAAGATACCAAACCCAAATTAGTTTCTTTACTCTTAGTCAATTCGAGAATAATTGTATCGTAATTAGAGTCCAAATTGGTGGAAATCATGAAACCTAAACGCTTGGCATCTCTCAAAGAGTCTTTTGCGTTTGAGATGAAGCAACACAGATGTTTGCTATTAACGCAAATAAAGCTTTGTGGTTTCTCAGATCCTATTATAGCTAATTTGTGATCAGAATTTGGAAGGGTTACTTTGCTCCAAAATGTTTCAAACCTTTGGCTTGTTAGGCTCTGCAATCTATTCCTTCTCCATGGTACATTGTAGCGGATGTTGATTTTTTCTGGAATAGTCCATAACCTGAGTGACTTTGGTTTCAGCTATATCATGAGAATATACTCCAACAACAGCAATCCCTTTTTTATGTACTGTGAGCATTATCTGTACAGCTCTTTCGTGTCCAATAGAGAAAAATTTTTCTAATACATGTACTACAAACTCCATGGGTGTGAAATCGTCGTTTAGAAGCAAAACTTTATACAGTGGAGGTTTTTTAAGTTTGCTCCGCTTTTTTACAAGTATTGACGTATCCGATAAGTCATTATTCATATCGTCATCTTTATTAGCCATTTTTATTCCGCTCTTAATTACACCGTTTTCTTAAACCAGTCTAAGTATAATGAAAAGTAAAGAAAAGTAATAACTAACATTTTCTTTTGGATTTATTATAATTTATATTTCAAAAAATGTTGGCCTATTTTTTTTTGCATAGCAGGCTCACTTGTAAATCAGGTTAAAGTATATATTTTTGAATATTAAATTAATGATAAAAGCAGTTATGTATATTTACTTTCGATCAATAACCTCGCACATCTTGATATTACTTATGATATTTATCTATGCATCAGGACTATCAGCTAGACCCTTTACTTATATAGTTGCTGACGCCAGGGATGGTAAAATTATAAGTAGTTACAACTCAAAACAAATAATTCACCCTGCATCTCTTACAAAGATGATGACTCTATATTTGACCTTTGATGCAATACGAGTTGGTCGACTAAAATTGGATCAAAAGACTGTAATCAGTAAAAACGCTGCATCAGAGCCTCCATCGAAATTTTGGTATAAACCGGGCCAGAGAGTCTCAATAAGGTATTTAATTAGAGCATCTGCTATAAGATCTGCAAATGATGCTGCTACTGCTTTAGGCGAGGCTATTTCAGGCTCCGAAAAAAAATTCATTAACGATATGAATAAAACTGCAAAAAAAATGGGTATGAATTCTACAAGGTTTAAGAACGCTCATGGTCTAACTGAGATGGGTCACTACTCGACTGCTAAAGACATGTTAATACTGGCTCGGAGGCTAATGTTGGATTTTCCAGAATACTTCAATATTTTTAGTAGATTAGAAACCTCTGCCTCAGGAAAAATAATAAGGAACACAAACTATAAATTTTTGAAGCAATATAAGGGAGCCTCGGGAATAAAAACAGGTTATACAAACGCCTCTGGACATAATTTGGCAGCTTCTGCTAGACAAGGTGATAAACAGTTAATAGCAATTATAATTGGTACCAGTTCTTCCACAAAAAGGGCAAAAAAAGTAATTGAATTGTTTGATAATGCCTTCAAAGTTATACCAAAAGAAAAAAAAATTAGTAAGTTGACTCCTTTAAACTTGGAAAAAATTTTTACAAGTAGCAGAACAGTTGTTGTGTCCATTCCGCTAGAGAAGCCAAAATCAATTGAATCTATCTTAAGATCAGAAAGAATAGAGGGAATAAATGATAAGCACAGTAATATTTCAATTCAGAGTATCGGAAGAGATGGTGTCAAAGTACAAATTGGAATGTACAAAAATATATTATCAGCAGAGAAAGATATGCCCAATATTCTATTATTAAACATTGATTTATTAGTTGATATTGATAATGCATCTATAAAGATAAAAAAAAATAAGGAGAAAAAATACTCTATTTTTGTCAATAAAATTACTTATGCGATAGCAGAAAATCTATGTTCAAGAACTAGGGCTCAGGAAACTGCCTGCAACATTTTATTAAATTAGGCACCGGTAAGGTTCAAACTATTTATCAGCATTCTCATTTCTTGTCTAGCAGATATATGACTAAGAGTAGGCCTCCAGTCCTCCATTTTTTCAAGATCTAGCAAAGTTAAACCAGATAAAAACAATTCCTTAAATATGACCCTTTCCGAAAATCCTGTACTTATTCGAAACCCAATTCTCTTTGAGAGATTTTTTAGAGAATTACCAACTTGATATTTGTTTTTACTAAAAACGTGCGATACTCTATTCCTCAGAATTACCCAGTCTATGGGTGGGTGTTTTGCGGAAGCCCTAAGTTGCCTACACTCCCAAACCATTTCTGAATAAATCGAAGGCCCAACCACTTTTCCGCTTAACGGATCAATCTTTGCTAAAAGATCGAAGTCAATCAAACTATCGTTCATTGGTGTTACCAGTATATCGGCAACAGTATGAGCCATCTTAACGTAATTTGATACACCTCCAGGACAATCGATTACTAAAAATTCACATCTTTCTTCTAAAGTCGTTAACGCTTCTGCGAATCTCTTCTCTTCCTCTGAATTAGCCTCGCTCTTGCTATCCATATCAGATGGATCAATTTTATAATAAGTTGGGCAAGGTAAATCTGACTTTCGTATTTTTTTAAAATCAGCTCTATTTTCTAAGAATCTAGACATACTTTTCTGTCTAATGTCTAAATCAATTATTCCCACACTCTTTCTCTGGTAACAAAGAGCTATTGCCACATGTATAGCTGTTGTGGATTTTCCAGACCCACCTTTTTCGTTACCAAAAACAATAATTTTTGCCATTGTCTGTGCCAGGATCTACTAATTTAGAGTATATAGTGTGTCAAGTAAGCGAAGTTAGAGCTTAAAACCCTCATACTTCTTCTTAAATTTTGAAACTCTACCCCCAGTATCAAGAAGTTTCTGTGAACCTCCTGTCCACGCTGGGTGAGTTAATGGGTCTATCTCAAGGTTCAGGTTCTCATCTGTTTTACCATATGTAGACCTAGTCTTATATGTTGTTCCGTCAGTCATCTTTACGTTAATAAAATGATAATCTGGGTGTATATCTTTTTTCATCTCATTAATCCTTTGTGTTAGCCGAGCTGCTCGTGTCGTTTTTATAACTAGTCTTCTCAGCTATTCTAGCAGATTTACCTCTTAGTCCTCTAAGATAATATAGTTTAGATCTTCTTACCCTACCTCTTCTCACGACAGTTATTGATTCAATATTTGTTGAATAGAGTGGGAAAACACGTTCAACTCCCTCTCCAAATGATATTTTTCTAACCGTAAATGATGCGGCTAGTGTAGATCCACCTTTCCTAGAGATGACCACCCCTTCGTAATTTTGTATTCTGGTCCTCTCACCTTCAGTTATTTTGTAGCCAACTTTTATCGTATCTCCAGATGTAAA
>CACBAO010000039.1 GCA_902537235.1 uncultured Alphaproteobacteria bacterium | reverse complement strand
TAGCTCCGTTTTTCTTAACAAATTCATGCTTGTACCAATCTTCGTCTTATTTAAGACTTTAGCTTTCTCAGACTTGGGCTTAGGAGGCTTTTCCATAAACTGTAAATTTTTTAATTCACTCCTTACAATATTTTTAACAAGCTCTTCCAGCTCTTTATGATTTAAATTGACTAATGCAGATTTATTTTTTTTACCTGGGTTTATCAAATTCTCTTTTTTTAGTTTTATTGTTTTATAGTTTGTCACTTTAAAAAGCGTTTCCTTTTCCTCTGAAACAACCGTTTTTATATCGCCAAGGATTTCTTTTAGGTCAACTAGACTATTTTCTTTTTTCTCTTTTTTCGCAGTCTTTTTTTCAGCCATTAGATATTCCTCGAAGCAGCTAATATGTATTAGCGTAGCTGGAGCCCTGTCCTAAGAGTACCCATCTCTGCTAACAAGTCAAATTTTGCAATTAATATATCTGTTGTTGTAGTGACTAACTCAACTTCAGAATTTAAGAAATTTTGATACGCTTGATCGGTATCTAACGAGGTCTTTCCTCCAAGTTTCCATTCTTCAAACACACTTTCATACAATTCACTCAAAGCATCCGTTTCTTCTTGCTTTGCAGTTTCTGAAGAGCTTAAAGAATCTAAATCTAACCACTTTGTTGTGACATTTTGTTTCAACAGTTTTTTTCTTAATGCTATATCGATCGCTTTAGCTACTAACTTATTTGACGCAATTTTAACTTGAGCCTTTTTTTGACCCCCACTATATAGCGTAAGGTTTGATGTTAAGGAAATTGTTCCTGAACTAAAATTGTTTCCTAAGCTCTGACTATCACCATATGATAATGTTCCGGAAATACTAAGATTTGGCATTCTGGATTTTTCTGTGGAATTTAATTCTTCTTTAAGTGCTTGCTCCTCTAGCTCAAGAATTTTCAAAGCAACATCATTTTCTAAACCAACTTTTATACTATCTGCTAAAATAAAAGACTCTTTCGTAGTCATATTAGGCAACAAAGGACTGGTCGAGGCTTTACCAACCAAAGTTTTATACCTTTCTCTAAATTTTTTGACATTTGCCTTGCCTACTTTTAGTTGTGCTTCAGCACCAGAAATTGAAGCTTTGGACCTTAATAGGTCTGATCTAGTAGCCTCGCCCAAATCAAACCTATTTTTTACAGAAAAAAATTGTTGCTTTCTTATCTCTAGACTATTTTTGTAAAGCTCCACAATTTTAATCGCCTTAAATAGCTCTAAATGCACTTTTATAACATTGAGTATCACATCATTTTCATATTTCTTAATTGAAAGGTTGGCGGCTTTATTTAAAAGTAAAGCAGATCTCTTTTTGGCGTTCAGTGAACCAAAATCAAATAACATATATGAGGAATTCAATGAGACGCTGTAGCTATCTGCGTCTCGGTTAGAGTCAAAATTTGAAGAGCGACTTCCAGTGCCAGTAATTGATAAGTTTGGTAACGTTGTTCCATTTTGTATTAAATAATTCTGATAACTATTTTCAAGCAATACCCTTTGGCTCTTCAATCCCTCGTTATTTTCAAGAGCCATTTCAACAGATTGTTGAATACTCTGCGTAAAAGCTGTTTTGTAGTCACATAAAAAAACAAAAATAAATAATATAAAAGTTTTTGTATTCATTATCGTTTGAGCCTCATTCACAATTTAAACTCTATTTCTTTTTTAAACTCATCCAATAGAACACAATTTGCCTCAAAAAAATTATCCCATTGTAATCCTGTGTTGGTTTTAATGCCTAGCCTACATTGACCTAAATTTTTTTCTTTAAATATCGCTATAATTCTTCCACCCAGTTTTAGCTGATACAAAATTTCTATATTTATATACTCAACAGCTCCCTCGATCAAAATTACATCATATGGACCTTCTTTTTCTGCCCCATCTTTAATATTACCTTCCTTAACTAAAATGTTATCATATCCATTTTCAATTAACCTAGTTTGAGCTTCTTGCGCGAGATCGCTTTTCTCTATGGCAACAACAAAATTCGCTAGTGATGACATAAGAGCACAACTATAACCAAACCCCGTAGCCAAGCTGAGAACATTGTCCTCAGGTTCAATGTTTAACAACTGTAGCATCTTAGCTAGTAACCACGGGCTTATTGATGTTCTACCATTTTGTATTAGTAATTCTGTTTCACTGTAAGAAAGGCTGGCAAGATGACTCGGTAAAAACTTATCTCGTTGAACATTTTCTAGAGCTAATAAAAGTTTTTGGTTCGTTACATTTGCTGGCCGGATTAAGTTATCCACCATATTTTTCCGTGCTTTTTTATAATCAAACATTTTATGATCTCGACGAGTTATTGGGGATGCAATATCAACCAGAAAAGACTTACATAATATTATATGTTCTTGCAATGAATTAAATTATTTTATATTGCTATTCCTTGACAATTGGGCGACGTGGCGGAGTGGTTACGCAGCGGACTGCAAATCCGTGGACACCGGTTCGAATCCGGTCGTCGCCTCCATTAGAAATTACAAATGAAAGCACTGCTGACTCCGATGCCTGATCAAGTTAATAAAGAATATGTTTTGAATATAATTAGCGGAATAGATTTTCCCGGGAATAGCGATCTTACAAGAATGATAGAACATATTGACGTGACTGAAAAGAGCGTAAAAATAATTGTAAATTCAGAATTGACAAGTCAGACAGAGACTATTACCGATCAATGGCGATTTTTTATTCAAAAAGATAAGAAGATTGAAACTTGCTCTGTAATTTATACGAACCACATAGTTACAGACTCAAAAAAAGAGTTGCCTTCCAAGAATGAACAGTTTTCTAATAAATTTGATTTATCTCACTTAGGAAAAATAATATTTGTTGCCTCCGGAAAAGGGGGTGTAGGAAAGTCTACTGTTTCAAGTAATATCGCAGCATCAATTGCAGAGATGGGTTTTAAAGTGGGGTTAATGGATGCGGATATATACGGACCTAGCCAGCCAAAAATGCTCGGAGTAGGTAAGTCAAAAGTCGAAGTCCTAGACAAAAAAATCTATCCCAAAAAAATAGGCAATCTAAGTATGATGTCCATGGGCATGCTATACCCAGAACATGAAGCTATAATCTGGCGAGGGCCTATGCTCATGAAGGCTATACAACAATTGCTTCTAGATGTTGCTTGGGGTAATCAAGACTATTTCATAGTTGATCTACCTCCTGGAACTGGAGATGTACATATAACTCTAGCCCAAAAGGTTTTGATATCTGGAGCTATTGTTATATCAACTCCCCAAGATATTTCTTTGATTGATGCAAAAAAAGCAATTGCCCTTTTTAGCAAGACGAACACCAAAATCCTTGGATTAATTGAGAATATGTCATATTTCGAGTGTTCAAACTGTGGGAAAAAACATAACATTTTTAGTAATGGTGGTGTAAAAAAAATCACAAAAAGTGAAAAATTACCATACTTGGGTAGCATACCATTATTGAAAGAAATAATGGTATGTGCTGATAATGGTACGCCTTACGCTTCACAAAATAATAGAGGCAAAAAACTTTTTGGTGAGATTATAAAAAAAATATTTAAAGAACTAAATACTTACTAAAAAAATGATTCATAAGGAATAAAGTCTACAAGATCTCCTTTTTCTATTTTTTGTTTACTTTCGTTGAGCTCGATAATACCGTTAGACCATGAGAGACTAGAGAGCCTACCAGATCCCTCGAATGGATAAATTGAAACGACACCGTCCTCTTGATTCAATTTGGCTCTTAAATACTCTGTTCTGCCAGATCTTTTATGCTTCTCAAAGTTTGCCTTTGCTTTGAAAGAGAAGGGTTTGAACCAAGTTTTTTCTCCTCCTACCCTACCCAATGAAGGACGTAAGATAATTAGTGCACAAATAAAAGCCGCTACGGGGTTTCCTGGCAAACCGAAAACATACTTGGTTCCTAACTTTGCACAAATAAATGGTCTGCCTGGTTTAATTGCGATTCGCCAATTAATGACTTGCCCCTCGCTATTAAGAAATTGAGAAACAAAATCTTCCTGACCTGTTGAAACGCCACCAGTTGTAACAAAAACGTCAACATTTTCAAGATTGTCAAAGATTTTGCTTCTTAGTAGGTCTAAATTATCTCCAACAGATCCTATTTCACAAACAGAATGACCCCAACTTTTTAATAATGTTCTTAATGGAACTAAATTTGTATCAAATATTAAGCTTCTGCTTTTCCTTTCCGGGTTTTGACTGAGTTCATTTCCAGTTGTTATTACTCCCACATTAAGAGGCTTAACAATGGATAACAATGAATTACCAGAACCGATTAGTGTTGCTAAATCTGTTATTTTTATTCTATTACCCTTCTTCAATAAAAGGTCACCTTTTTTAAAGTCCTCACCTTTTTTTCTTATATTGTTTTCTTTTTCATCATCCCGCAGAAAATATACTTTTTCTCCATCCTCTGTTGTGTTTTCCTTAAAAATAATTCTTGTCGCACCAACTGGAACAGGCGCTCCAGTTAAAATTTTAACCCCCTCGTTTTTCTTAAGAATTAAATGTGAGTCAACCCCTGGCTTTAACAACCCATTTAAAAGAAAGAAATATCTGTTAGTTGCTTTAAAATCTTCATTCAAAGCAAAACCATCTATAGCTGAATTATCAAATGGTGGATTATCATATTTTGCAAAAATATCTTTTGACAATATCCCGTTGACACAATTCTCCACACTAACAAGACTTTCCTCAGACACTGCTTTTAGTTCAACTTTCAAGATAGAAAATAGCTTATTGAGAGGCGTTAATTTGAACTTTGGAGAACTCACTCTTTATTCAACTCCCAAAGTTGTGCTTATAAAATTACAGATTTCTGGAACATTATTTCTTTCAAATTGTGGTAACAATATATTGTGCATCTTATTTTGATCAAATATAAGACCACATATTGTTTTGTCGGTTTCATAGAGTGGTTTTCTTCCTTTCATACTATTTATAACTTCGATTTTTTTATGACCACTGTCTTTAAAACCTTCAACAATAAGTATATCTACAGGTATAATCTGCTTGATCAAGTGACTTAAATTAGGTTGACTATCATTTATCTGCCTAGAAAACTTAATCCATTTTTTTTCAGAAGTAAGTATTGTTTCTTTTGCACCTGCATTAAAGTGCCTGAATGAGTCAGTACCCCGTTTGTCAATTGAAATTTTGTGATGCGAATGTTTAATAGTGGATACAGTTAAATTTCTTTTGTTAAACTCACCGATCAATTTCTCAATCAAAGTTGTTTTTCCCGTATCTTTCCAGCCTACTACACCTATGATTTTCATTTGTTTTCGAGATACTCCTTTAACAATAAAACATCATCAGGCGTATTAACATTAAAAAATGGATCTATTAACTCATGATGAAAACATACGCTAGAAGCTTTGTGTTTTGCGCTCCATTGCGTGACTTTTCTTACTCCTCTCTCTATCTCAGTTCTAAGATCATCAAGAAGATTAGTTTTCCACAAGCCGAAAACCGGGTGTAAGACTTTTCTATCTTCATTTTTTTTTGTTGTAGATGAAGCAAAAATAACATCAGAATTGCTGACCTTCATCTCTTGATAGAGTTTTTTTAATAGATTTTCTGGAAACATAGGTGTATCTACAGCGACCGTAGCAACCTCCTTATAACCAATATTGTTTGCCCATTTCATTGCGGTAAATACTCCCGCTAGTGGGCCTAAAAACCCCTTAATTTCATCATTCAATATCTGAAGACCTAGAGTAGCATATTTATGACTATTTGAATTTGTGTTTATAGCAATCTCAGTTGTTTGACGTTCCAATCTTTTAACAATCATTTCTAATAAAGTTTGATCTCCAATTGATGTAAATGCTTTATCATTCCCATTCATTCTTCTTGATTTTCCTCCAGATAAGATGACGACTGGAACCTTTTTTTTAAACATTACGCTCACTCATAAGTTCTAGTTTATTATTATTCTCTCAAAACCGCTAACACACATAAATCTCGATCCTTTAAACCTACCAACCATCGTAAGATTAAATTTTTTTGCTAACTCCACAGCAGACTTAGTAAAACCAGATCTAGAAACTAATAAGGGGATACCCATACTTACTGTCTTCAAGACCATCTCTGTGGTTAAACGTCCCGTGGTGTATAGAAATTTGTCAGCAGGATTGATACCTTCCATTACTATAAAGCCACTAACTTTATCTACTGCATTGTGTCGACCTACATCTTCCATATATACTAAAATACTTTCGCTATCACACAATACACTTCCATGGATAGCTCCCGCCTCTAAATACAAGCTTTTTGTTTGATTTATATCTTTAATTATAGCTCTGATAGCGCTTAGACTAAAGGTTTGAAATTTTTTTGATGCTAACGGCACAAGCTTATCGAACATTTCGCCAAATATGGTTCCCATAGCGCATCCACTGGTTTTAATTCTCTTTTTATTTTGAGTTTCATAAGTCGTAATTTTATTTGTTCTTACAACAACAACAGAAAGATCTTCGTTAAACTCTACCTCTTGCAAGTCACTTAGAGAAGTAATCATATTTTGGTTGAAAAGAAACCCAACGGCTAAATACTCAGGGTAGTCACAAATGGTCATTGCAGTCAAAATTTCAATGTTGTTAAGATAAATTGTCAAGATTTTTTCATCAATCAGAGAAATCTCCTGGATTTCATTTTTTTCATTAACTACCTTTTCCTGAAAAATTAGGTCACTCATTTTTCTTTCTGGAAAAATCTTTAGATTTTTTTTCTCTTTAATTTTCATATTTCAATCATTTATTATATCTATAAAATTGTATATTTTTTAGTCAGAGCTGTTAAATGAAAAAAAAGTCTACCTATTGCATAATAATTGATACCACTGGTATGAGATGCCCTCTTCCCGTTTTAAAAGTCCGAAAAAATCTTCCATTATTAAAAAAAAATGAGCTAGCCTTGATCATAGCTGATGATCCTTTAGCTGAAGTAGATCTGAGGCATTTTTGTGATTCAAAAAATTACAAATTAGAAAATGTGTCTACAGACAGTGATGCTGATATAAGATATTACGAAATTATGTATCAGAACTAGAGTATATGCTGTTCCTCTACTAATCTTCTGCACCCCTACTTGCAACAAAA
>CACBAO010000038.1 GCA_902537235.1 uncultured Alphaproteobacteria bacterium | reverse complement strand
AAAACTTCACGATCCACTTTAGAAACGCCCTTTGCAATAGATGATCCAAACTGAGCTGCATAAGATAATTCTCCTGCACCTGCAACTAATGAATGAGACGAGATTATTTGTTCAACTAAAGTTGTCCCTGAACGCGGCATACCTACAATAAAAATTGGCGTCACATCCTCTAACAATTTTTCAGACTTTAGCGAATTTTGTTCTATATGTTGGTAGGCAAATTTAATTTGTCTGAATAGTTCTGCATCTTGATTGATATCGTAGTTCAATAGCTTTTTACGGAGTGCATTACCCTCCTTATAGTGAAAAAAAGCTTGTTCAAAATCTTTTAAATCTTCATTAGCCTTGGCTAAGCCAAAGTTAATATGGCAGCGTTGTTCATCAGAAATGTTATTATCAAGATATAGTTCAAGCATTTTGGAATACTGTTCATCCTTAGCACAAAATTTTTTCATTGACACAAGTATCGCATGTGCCTCGGCATTGTCAGGATTCAACGCTATAGTTTGTTTATAGCATGCTACGGATTCGTCTAATCTTCCCAGTTCCTGGAGTATCAAGCCCAAGTTGCTGTGGGCTTGAGCGTAGGTAGGATCCAATGCTATCGCCTTTCTATAGCTTGCTTCTGCTTCTTCTAATCTTCCCATCCTCTTGAGTGTGGTAGCCAAGCTGTCGTGGAATTTAGTGATATTAGGCTTTAGCGTTATTGCTCTTCTAAAGCATGCTTCTGCTTCGTCTAACCTGCCCAATCTTTTTAGGGTGATACCCAAGATATGGTGAAATTCAGCGGAGTCAGGCTTCAATGCTAGTGCTTTTCTATAGCTTGCTGCTGCTTCGTCTAATCTACCCAATTTTTTCAAGGTTTCGCCTAAATTAAGATACGCTTTGCTATAGTTAGGATTCAATGCCAGTGCTTTTCTATAACTTGTTTCCGCCTCTTCTAATTTGCCTTGCTTTTCTATAGTTACTCCGAAGTAGTGATAGGCTTCAGCATAGTTAGGTTTCAAAACAATAGCTTTTCGGAAGGTTTCTTCAGCTTTTATAAGCTCCCCTAATTCTAGTAAAGTAAAACCCAGGCTGTAACAGGCTTTGGCGTCAGAAGGAGATATCTGTACAGCTTTTTGAATTGCAGTCAGAGACTCTTTAGTTTTACCTGTTTTTTTAAGAATTGCCCAAAGCGCTTTCCATGCATAAGCATTTGAAGGGGTTTCTTGTGTAATGGATCTTGCAAGCTTTTCGACATCATTAAGTCTTCCGTTGCGATAATATTCAAAAATACTTTTAAGTTGTTCTTGAGTTCTATTTGTTGCTTTTTTATTCATTCACTCTCATGCAAAAGAATTTTATTTTAAATATTAGTTTTAATCAATTATTCAACATAATGAATTCCTTAAGTCACTCCCACTCAATTGTTCCGGGCGGTTTAGAGGTAATATCAAACAATACTCTATTAATTCCTTTAACTTCGTTAATAATTTTATTGCTTGTTTCTGAAAGAAATTCTCTTTTGAAGTAAAAGAAGTCAGCGGTCATCCCGTCAGTGCTACTTACAGCTCTTAAGATACAGCTATACTCATGCGTCCGAGCATCACCCATTACTCCTACGCTTTTAACAGGCAGTAAGATTACTAATGCTTGCCATACATTATTGTACAATTTATGCTTTTTTAGTTGTTCAACGAAAATACTGTCTGCTTCTCTAAGAAGGCTTAGTTTTCCCGCTGTTATTTCACCAGGGCATCTTATAGCTAAACCTGGTCCGGGAAACGGATGCCTGTCTAGAAATGTTTTATCAAGTTTTAACTCAGAACCAATTTTTCTTACTTCATCTTTAAAAAGTGTTTTTAGTGGTTCTACCAACTTGAGCTTCATTTTCTTTGGCAAACCACCTACGTTATGATGACTCTTGATAGTTGCTGCTGACTTTCCATGTACTGAAGTTGACTCAATAACATCAGGATAGAGGGTGCCTTGTGCTAGAAAATTTACATTCTTTATTTTTTCAGCCTCTTTTTCAAAAACATTTATGAAAAGCTTTCCTATAATTTTTCTCTTCTTTTCAGGATCGCTGACACCGCTCAGGTTTTGTAAAAAAAGACTTGTTGCGTTTACTGTTTTTAACTTTATTCTGAAGTGCTTTTTGAAAAGAAACTCTATCTGATCAGCTTCATGTTTTCGAAGAAGCCCATTATCGACAAAAATACATGTAAGATTTTTTTTTATCGCCCTATGCAATAGAAGGGCTGTGACTGTGCTGTCTACACCACCAGATAATCCACAAATTACCTTTTTATCTCCTATCTCGTTTTTAAGTTTCTCGATCAAGCTTTCGGTGATCCTAACAGGTGTCCAGTTTCTTTTTATGTTTGAGAGCTTTACAAAGTTTTCTAAAAACTTTTTTCCGTTCACTGTATGAAACACTTCGGGATGAAACTGAACTCCGAAAATTTTCCTAGCAGGATTTCCAATAATTGAAAATGAAGAAGTGTCCGAGCTTGCTAGCTCTACAAATCCTTCTGGTAATTTTGTTACTGCATCACCATGGCTCATCCAAACTTCTTCTATCTTTTTTTTGAATAAATCCTTTAGTAATGGAGACTGATTTTTGCTATTTTTACGAATTATTGTTTTTCCAAATTCCCTCTTTTCTGACTTTGAAATTTTACCACCTAATAGCTTACAGATTAGTTGGTGCCCATAACAAATACCTAATATTGGAATATTTAAGTCAAAAATTCTTTTTGAAACTGTGGGGCTTTTCTTTACTCTTGTTGACTCTGGGCCTCCGGATAAAATAATAGCTTTTGCCTTGCTTAGTGATTTAGCTTTGAAAATATTTTTATCCCAAGGAATAATTTCGCAATAAACTTTAAGCTCCCTTATACGTCTTGCAATAAGCTGAGTTACTTGGCTTCCAAAATCAATAATTAGGATCATGACGAATTATAAGCTATTGAATCGATAAAATTGGTGTTAATGCTGACAACATTAGGTAATATAACACATGGTTGCAAACAAAAGATATTTCCGATTGGTGTTTTATATTGAATAGAGCAAGAAGACGTTCAGGTGGAAGGGCTACTAGACGTGAAGCTAGAACCACTCAACAAATAGAGTTTTCCAAATACATTGAGAGAAAAATTCCAAATTTTGAAATACTCAATGAAGAGGCTTTAGAAGTAATTGAAAATAGCGCTGAAGAAGTTCTTTCAGAGATTGGAGTTAAATTTCCTGACAATGATTTTGCACTAAGCTTATGGAAAGATGCAGGCGCTGATATAAAAGGAGATTTAGTCAAAATACCTAAAGGTCTTGCACGAAATCTTTGTTCTACTGCTCCAAATACTTTCATACAGCATGCAAGATCTAAGTTAAAGAATGTTGAAATAGGGGCGAAGAATTTGGTTTGTGCACCTGTATATGGTCCTCCCTTTGTTAGAGATCTTGAAGGCGGCAGACGCTACGCGGAAATAGCAGATTTTGAGAAACTGGTAAAATTAGCATATATGTCAAAATGGGTTCATCATTCAGGAGGAACTCTTTGTGAACCAACAGATATTCCTGTAAATAAACGACACTTGGACATGCTTTTTGCGCATATGACACTTTCAGATAAACCTTATATGGGTTCGGTTACCGCGCCTGAAAGGGCAAAAGACTCAGTAGAAATGAGTGAAATTATTTTTGGCAAAAAATTCGTTAGCGAAAATGCTGTTATGACATCTTTGATAAACCTAAATTCTCCACTAGTGTTAGATGCAACGATGATGGGTGCCTTGGAAATATATGCTAGAGCTAACCAAGCATGTATTATTTCTCCTTTTATTGTCGGAGGAGCAATGGCACCTGTAACAGTAGCCGGGACACTTTCGCAAGTATTAGCAGAAGTATTAGCGGGAGTGGCATATAGTCAATTAGTAAGAAAAGGAGCGCCTGTGATTTTTGGTACGTTCGTTACATCTATTGATATGAATTCGGGTGCACCAACATTTGGGACGCCGGAGTCATCAAAAGTTTTATATGGAGCAGGGCAGTTGGCAAGGCGTTTGAAAATCCCCTACAGGTCAGGGGGTGGCTTATGTGGCTCTAAAATTACTGATGCACAGGCAGCATATGAAACATCTAATAGCCTTCATGCGGGTTTAATGGGCGGAGTAAATTTCATGTTGCATTCATGCGGATGGTTAGAAGGTGGATTAGTCGCAAGTATAGAAAAATTTATAATGGATGCTGACCAATTAGGAGTATTAAACTCATTATCAAAAGGTATTGACGTTGAAGAAAGAGACTTGGCGTTTGAGGCAATTAAAGATGTTGGTGCAGGAGGTCACTTTTTAGGATGTGATCATACACAAAAAAATTTCAAATCGGCTTTTTGGCGTTCAGATATTTTGAATTATAAGCCATTTGAAACATGGCAAGAAGAAGGTGAAAAAGACTTGACCTATGAGGCTAATAAAAAAGCTAAAGAACTTTTGAAAAACTATGAGCCTCCAGAACTTGATTTATCAAAAAGAGAAGAGCTCTCAGAATATGTTCTTAAAAAGAAAAGCTCTATGCCAGACGCTTTTGTTTAGTTAACAGTTACAAATAGCTAAAAAATCATGCTGATTTAGAGAGGCTCCACCTACAAGTAAGCCACCTACATTTTTGATTGATGTTATTTGACTACAGTTTTCTGCGTTAGCCGATCCACCATATAAAATGGGGATGTCAGTATTAAAATTTTGGCTTAGTTTTGTTTTGATATGCAGATGAGTTTCTTTGATTTCATTCTCATTGGGTATTAACCCAGTTCCAATTGCCCATATGGGTTCATACGCAACTATAAATTTTTCGTGAGGGTTAATCTTGGCAACGGATCCATCAATCTGATAATCAAGTACTTGTAATGTTTTATTAGCTTTTTTTTCTAACAGTGTTTCACCAATACAGATAATAGGGGTAAGTTTGCTACAAATTGCCGCCTCAGCTTTCTTGTAGATCACATCATCCGTTTCATTAAATAATGTACGACGCTCAGAGTGCCCTATCAGAACGTGTGTAACGCTTTTCTCCTGCAACATTGATGCTGATATTTCGCCTGTAAAGGGCCCATTGTTTTTCTCGCTACAATTTTGAGCACCAATTTTTATAAAACTAGGTAAGAGTGTTTTCGCTGAATCTAAAAGCGTAAATGGTGGGCATATGATTATATCGTTATGTTTTTCAGGCGCGAATTTTGAGAACTCTTTAATAAGTTCTTCAGATCCATTCATTTTCCAATTAGCTGCTATAATTTTGTGATTATTTTTCATAGTTTAATATGCTCAAGTGATATCAAACTTTATAGATTCTCCACATCCACATGTTTCTGATACGTTAGGGTTTATAAATTTAAACCCAGACTCTAAAAGCCCGCTCTCATAATCTATTTCGGTTCCAAAAAGAAACATTTGAGCAGTTGGCGCAATTACCACCTTCGCCCCATCTACTTCAACGATTTCATCAGATTCTGAGATTTCATTAACATACTCCATCGTATACTCCATCCCAGCACATCCTCCTTTTTTGAGGCCTATTCTCAATGCCTTTCCTGCACCATCTTCCATTATCTTTCTGATATGGCTTGCTGCTGATTTACTTATTTTAAGAAAATTATTCATTAGAAGATTACATAAATCCTAATTCTAGCCTTGCCTCATCAGACATCATTTCCATTCCCCATTGGGGTTCCCATACTATCTCGACATGCACTGAGTTTAGCCCCTCTATAGGTTTAACTGCATCGGAGACCCATCCTGGCATTTCACCGGCTACAGGACAGCCTGGTGCGGTTAGTGACATCAGAATTTTGGCGTCATTTTCATCACTTATTTCAACAGTGTAGATTAAACCTAAATCATAGATATTTACAGGAATTTCGGGATCATACACTGTTTTACATGCGTCAACAATTTTACCATAGAGGGGGTGTTCTGTAGTTGATGGTTTTAATATTTGCCCTTCGTCTTTATATTCTGGTTCGACATTCTTTGTGTTCTGTGACATTGTTTGATAGCCCTTTTTTTCTAATATATTTACAAGCTTATAAAAATTCAAGGGGAATTAAATAATGGATCTGAATGATTTTTCTGTTTCTCAAGTTGAAGGAAAGTCTAGAGTTGGATTATTAAAAACTTCTAGGGGTTACGTTGAAACTCCAGTGTTTATGCCTGTTGGCACCGGTGCAACTGTGAAGGCAATGCTTCCTGAAACCCTTGAAGCGGTGGGAGCTCAAATCCTTCTGTGCAACACCTACCACTTGATGATTAGACCTGGAGAAGAAGTGATAAATCATTTGGGAGGTTTGAATACATTTATGAATTGGCCAGGTCCAATCCTTACTGATAGCGGTGGTTTCCAAGTGATGAGTCTTTCAAAGCTTCGACATCTTGATGAAAATGGTGTGACCTTTCGTTCTCATGTGGATGGTAAAAAATTTTTGCTTACGCCAGAAACCTCAATAATGATCCAGGAAACATTAAAAAGTACCATAATAATGGCCTTTGATGAATGTACGCCGTTCCCGGTAGAAAAAAAAATTGCAGAGAAAAGTATGAAATTATCTTCAAGATGGGCTGAGAGGTCTAAGTCATCTTTCAAAGGTTCTAATGGCTCTATGCTATTTGGAATTCAACAGGGGGGAATGTTTGAAGATCTTCGAGAAGAGAGTGCATGTTACCTAAATGATATTGGTTTTGATGGTTATGCTATAGGAGGGCTTGCAGTTGGAGAGCCTCAACAAAAAATGTTTGAGGTTTTAGATTATTCAACGGATTTTTTTCCGAAAGATAAACCTAGGTATTTAATGGGAGTAGGTAAGCCTAGTGATATTGTAGGTGCTGTATTAAGAGGTATTGATATGTTCGACTGCGTAATTCCCACAAGGTCGGGCAGAAATGGTCAGGCTTTTGTTAAAAATGGAGTGATTAATTTAAAGAATGCACAATACAAGTTGGATAAAAATCCAATTGATGAAGCCTGCGGTTGCTATTGTTGCTCTAATTATTCAAAAGGGTATCTTAGTCATCTGGTTCGCTGCAACGAAATATTAGCATCGATGCTCCTAACAATTCATAATGTATATTTCTATATGAGTTTGATGAAAAAAATACGAGAGCTGATAAAGAGGGGAGAATTTAAAGCTTTTGCTAAAAAATTTATTGGGTGATTGTTCAGTTAAAAAAGAATTAGATTTCTAAGAGGTTAAGCTTGAATTTCTTTGTTTTGGTATCATATATAACAGTGTGAGAGACTGGAGGACATTATGAGTACATTCAAATCACCTATTCCCGTATTGCCGTTGAGAGATATAGTCGTTTTCCCAAACATGATTGTGAGGCTCTTTGTAGGTCGAGAAAAATCAGTTCTTGCCCTGGAAGAAGTGATGAAAACAGAACAGCAAATTCTACTTGTTGCACAAAAGGACGCGGGTGATGATAATCCTGCAGAGAACAACATATTTAAAGTAGGGGTAATAGCAAATGTACTACAGGTTTTGAAGCTACCCGATGGGGCTGTAAAAATACTCATAGAAGGAAAACATCGCGTTAAAATTTCAGAGTTTTTAAGCAATGAAAAATTTCTTGAAGCCTATT
>CACBAO010000037.1 GCA_902537235.1 uncultured Alphaproteobacteria bacterium | reverse complement strand
GTTTTGTTGGTGAGAACCTCAGGTAATTTTGCTTTAGTTTCTGGGTTGCTAGATGATGATATCGTTTTAACAAATGGTCAGGCTTTTGTAAGCCCTGGAGACGAAATAGAGTATAAAATTAATTGAGAATAAAACATGAAATTAATAATTGAAGGCTGCTTTAAAAGACCTGGGGCCGTAATTTTGGCCCTATTATTGATATTCTTTTCAGGTATTAATGCATTCTTATCTATACCTAAAGAAGCATCACCAGACGTAGAAATTCCAGTCGCATATGTTAGTGTAGCATACGAAGGTATATCTCCCTCCGATGCAGAAAAGTTGTTAACTAAGCCACTTGAGAAACAGCTCAAAACAGTTGCAGGACTAAAAAAAATGACGTCAGCGGCGACGGAAGGTTATACGTCCATAACGGTTGAGTTTGATGCAGGTGAGGATATAGACCTTGTTCTAGAGGACGTACGGCAAGCTGTAGATGATGCAAAAAAAGATTTACCAAAAAATGCAGAGGAACCAAAGGTAACAGAAATAAGTTTGGCACTATTCCCAATCTTGTCAGTGTCTTTGTCTGGAAACGTTCCGGAGTCTTCTCTGATAAACATAGCAAATAATATTAAAGAGAAAGTTGAAAGTGTAGCCGGTGTTTTAGAGGTAGAAGTGGGTGGTGACAGAAAAGAGGTCATCGAAATACTTATTGATGCTAGTTCTATAGAATCCTATGGTATAAACCCACAAAACGTTATTGGATTGGTGGCAGCTAATAATCAATTAGTAACCGCAGGTGCTATTGAAAATGAAAATGGTAGATTGGTTGTTAAAGTACCTGGGGTTGTTGAAACATTAGATGAACTTTTTGCAATGCCTATAAAAATTGCGGACGGCACCACCATAAATTTTGGTGATATTGCGATTATAAGAAGAACTTTTGAAGATAAGAAAAGTTGGTCCAGAGTCAATGGTAAACCTGCTGTCGTTTTAGATATAAAAAAGAGAGTAGGATCGAATATAATTGACGTAGTAGATGCCTCAAAAAAGGTGATTTCTGAGGAAGTGTCTAACATTCCAGGAAATATAAATGTTGATTATTTGTTCGACGAATCTAAGTCTGTCAGAAATTTACTTAATGATTTAGGTAACAACGTTTTCGCTGCAGTTTTAATAGTCTTGGTTATAGTAGTGCTGGCATTAGGAATAAAAAAATGCTCTTTTAATTGGGTTTGCGATACCGAGCAGTTTTCTTCTTGGTTTTATCATTTTGAGCTACTTTGGGGTAACTATGAATATAATCGTCTTATTTTCTCTTATTCTCGTAGCAGGTATTCTGGTAGATGGAGTTATCGTTACAACAGAGTATGCTGACCGAAAAATATCTTTGGGCCATGATAGAAGAACTGCTTACTTGGAGGGTTCGGTAAGAATGTCGTGGCCTATAATAGCCTCTACAGTAACCACTTTGATGGTCTTTTTTCCTTTATTGGTTTGGCCTGGTATCGTTGGTCAATTTATGAAATATTTGCCAATAACAATGATTGTTGTTTTGTCAGCATCTCTTTTAATGGCCTTGATATTCATTCCAATATTAGGAAGCTTTCTCGGAAAAATTTCAACTGACAAAAGAACAAAAACAACGCCCCCAAAACTTTACAAAGATATTCTTAAAATCTCAGTAAGTCGACCGATACTCTCGATTTTTTTGGTGGGTTTATTGATAGTGGGATCTTACTCGGCATATTTTTCCGCTAAATTGGGAGTTCAGTTTTTCCCAGATATTGAACCAGAACAAGCAGTTGTTCAAATTCTTTCAAGGGGTGACCTGTCCGCTTCAGAAAAAAATTCTTTAGTGAAAGATACAGAGGCTTCAATTTCTAATTTAAATGGCGTAGATATAAATTTTGCTAAAACGGGAGCTGACGGCAGGACTAAAGATCTAGTAGGTTCGGTGCGAACCATTTTCTCTGATTGGAATGAACGTGAAACAGCCGCTAATTTGATGGAGAGCATGAGAGGAAGTGTTAAATTTTTAGAAGGCGCTAACATAAATATAGTAGCGCAGAAGGAAGGCCCGGGAGGTCAAGGAAAGCCAGTAAGAATTGAAATTACAGGCACTGACTTTGATCAATTGAACAAAGCGTTATTTGTTATTAGACAGAAAATGAGCAAAATAGATGGTTTTATTGATATTTCAGATAACTTGCCGTCTCCAGGCTTAGAATGGAATTTAAATATCGATAGAGAAATAGCCGCTAGACATGGCGTTACAGTTGCTAGTTTGGGCACAATGGTAAAGTTACTTACCAAGGGAGTAAAGGTTTCAGATTACAGGCCGGACGATACAGACGAAGAGCTTGAGGTGTTTTTGAGATATATAAAGTCTGAACGAAATTTAGATAGACTGCAGGAATTAAGAGTTCCTACATCCAACGGGAGATATGTACCGTTGTCCGTATTCGCTGAACTTACGCCAGAAAAAAAGGGGGGTACCATATCTCGTCTAGATGGAAACCGACTTAGATCTATCGAAGCAAATGTGAAGGAAGGAATGCAAGCGCCGTTTTTAATTGAAAAACTTAAGAGCGAAATAGAAAATGTAACTTTTCCAAAAAGTGTGAGTGTAAACTTTGCAGGTGAAGATGAAGATATCAAGGAAACACAAGCTTTTCTTGGACAATCCCTAATTTTCTCTCTTGTGTTAATGTCAATTGTTTTAATGATCCAATTTAATTCAGCATGGCAAACTATAGTAACGATGTCCGCAATCATTCTATCAACGGGCGGTATTTTCTTGTTACTCTTCTTGACAGAGAGACCTTTTGGTGTCGTTATGTCCATGCTTGGTCTGATTGCACTTGCAGGTATTGTTGTAAATAATAATATTGTTTTGATTGACACCTTTAATGAATATAGAAGAAAAGGACATAATCATAGAGAAGCTGCTTACATGGCAGGACTTACCAGGTTTAGACCCGTTATACTGACAGCTATTACAACGATATTAGGCCTAGTTCCGATGGTCTTCAGTCTAACGATAAGGTTTTCTGAACGAGATATACTTGTGGGAGCTCCTTCTTCTCAGTGGTGGGTCGATCTCTCTAGTACAATTGCTGGAGGGCTGACTTTTGCTACGTTCCTCACGCTAATAGCCACCCCAGCTTTGCTCGTGATTGGAAGGGCATCAGTTTTCTCAATAAAAGATAAATTAGTGTCCCTTTTAAAAACAAAGCTTAGTACAAAAACTGTATCAACTTAGCGATGCCTTCTCTGCCTTTTTTGATTAAAGTTCACGTTTGGTAGTTCTTTAAACTTAAAAAGCTCTGGATGGGTAGAGCTGTTGTTAGGAAAAGAAGAGCCTTCTACAAAGTGTTTTTGAAAACTCGGCTCAACAGCAGTTTCAATTTTATGGACTTTTCTTACGAGCGAAGAGATTTCTCTCCTGGAGCCTACATCTAAAAGAGCGATTATAGCTCCAGCTCCGGCCGAGTTTCCGCTCGCCACAATTTGGCTGACTTGCGTATCAGGTACTAGACCAATAATTAAAGCGTGTTCGGCAGATATCTGTGAGCCAAAAGCGCCTGCCAGAAAAATACTATCTATTCTGTTAACTCTGCTTTTTTCTAACAAAATTTTGCAGCTAGCATGGAGGGCTGCTTTAGCAAGTTGAATTGCTCTTACATCCATGTTGGTTATAGATAATGAAACTCTGTTATCACTATATAAGAGATAGGAATTTGTTCTTTCAGAACTAGTGCACCTATTTGAACCAGTTTGTGCCGCTGAACCAATTAATCCATTAGCATCTAGTAGCCCAGCTAAACGCATTTCTGCGACTGCTTCTATAATTCCAGATCCACAAATACCCGTTACTCCAACCCCTGATATGTTTTCTGAAAATTCTTTTTCATTAGACCATTGCTCACAACCTATAACTTTAAAACGTGGTTCTTTGGTAATTGGATCTATGCGAACTCGTTCAATAGCGCCAGGTGCTGCTCTTTGACCTGCTGAAATCTGTGCCCCTTCAAGTGCTGGACCAGTTGGGCAAGAACAAGCAAAAATTTCTTCGCCTTTGGCTAGAAGTATTTCGGCGTTAGTTCCAATGTCAATTAAAAGAGTAGTGGTATCTTTTAACTTTTGTGGCTGCTCTGCTATCAAAACAGATGCGGCGTCTGCACCAACGTGTCCTCCAATGCATGGCATTGTATAAACATAGCTTTCTGGATTTAGAATTATACCTATATCTTTTGATTTTATAGTGAGGCTGTCTGAAAACACTAGAGGGAATGGGGCTTGGCCCAGTTCCTTCGGATTAATCCCGAGAAGAAGATGGTGCATAATGGGATTAGCAACAAAAACAATTTCAAAAACGCTATCTAATTTGATCTCATGTTTTTCTGCAATTTTTCTAGTAAGCTCATTTATACCCTGTATGACTGAATTATTTAAAGTCGCTAAACCTTTTTCTTCCATCATACAATATGAAACTCTGCTCATGACGTCTTCACCATACCTTATCTGTGGGTTCATTATACCCATACTGCCAACAATCTTCCCTGAGTTTAAATCACAAAGCGTGGCTGCAATTGAGGTTGAACCTAAATCAATTGCTACCCCAAATGCTGGTATCTCGGAATATCCGGAGTGGATATCAACAATTTCTGGAACAGTGTTTTCTTTATAATATAGTAAAACCGTAATTCCCCAATTACCTCTCCTCAATTTCTCCTGTAAATCTTTGAGAACACGAACACTGCATGTAACCCCTTGAATACTCCAATCATCCTTCAAACTAATTTTTAGGCGTTCAAAGTCGCTCTCAAGAGAGTCAAGTTGTGGCTCAGAGACCTGAACATAAAAGGCTTTTACCGACGAATTAAGAGAAAAATCGCGCAAACTAGTTTCTTTTTTTATAATTTGTTTATGAATTTGACTATCCGCAGGAACATCTACCACTAAATCACCGAGAATTTTTGTTTGGCATCCAAGCCTTCTCTCCTCAGATAAATGAAATTTACTTCTATAGATTATCTCAGTTTCGTTTCTTTCTGACACGCTTGTTTCTTTGGAACGAATATTTAATTTGTTAAATTCTCCAAAAGTAAGCTCTACCTGACATTTTGAGCACCTGCCCCGCGCACCACAGATGCTGTTTAAGTCTACAGAAAGTTTTTGGGCAGCCTCAAGTATAGTCGTTCCTTTTTTTACGCTCCCCCGTATTCCTGAGGGTGTGAATACAATAGTCGCTAAAGAATTGCTAGTTTCCATTTAATAATCTTATACTCTTTGCCGACGTCTTCTTGAAGTTCTCGTTCCCGCGGCCCCGTCTTCCACAACTCTATTACTTCTGATCCAGTTTGCCCCATTAGGATCATGGTTCATCAAAAAGTCTGCTGACCTTATGGCATTAATTTCATTTTCATTAGTAGGATTCATTATCGCACTTGTTAGGCCAGAACAAATAGCCATTGACAAATAAGAAGCATTAATTCCATGTCTATTAGGCAGTCCAAAAGAAATATTAGATGCTCCACAAGTTGAGTTAACACCTATTTCACGAAGTTTTTTTACTAAGTCAAAAACTTGCAAACCAGCAGTCGCCATAGCACCAATAGGCATAACCAAAGGATCTACAACAATATCGCTCTTGGGTATTCCATAATCAGCAGCTCTATTAATTATTTTTTTTGCTACTTGAAAACGTACTTCTGGATTTTCTGATATTCCTGTATCGTCGTTAGATATCGCAACAACGGGTACATTATACTTTTTGACTAGTGGAAGAATTGTCTCCAATCTCTCTTCTTCGCCTGTAACTGAATTAAGAAGAGGACGTCCCTTTGCCGCCTCTAGACCAGCTTCTAAAGCAGCAGGTACGGAGCTATCTATACAAATTGGAACATCTGTCAAACTTTGAACTAAGCTTATTAATTTTTTAATTAACGGTGGTTCTGTTATATTTGGATCAGGGTTATCATTATAAACAACACCAGCATTTACATCGAGGATATGAGCACCACACTTAACTTGATTGAGTGCGTCTTTTTCTACAGTAGAAAAATCCTCGTTTTGTAGCTCTAGTGAAAGCTTTTTCCTTCCTGTAGGATTTATTCTTTCTCCAATAATACAAAATGGTTCATTAAAACCAATTTTTACTGTTTTGGATAATGACTCAATTATTGTGACGCTCATTTTTCCTCCTAAGCGGGTACACCCATATTTCTTGCAAAAGCTGCACTTGCTTCTATTCCTCCCAAAGGAAAAAAATGCAACGAGTGTACATTTCTAAAAAGTTTGTTTTTTTTGTATGAATTTAAAGTATCGACGATCTCTGTTGGTTCAAAAGGTAATAATAGTTTAGTCAAATCCTTAGCTCTATTTTTTAAGACTGATATTGAGGGTCCAACACCACACGTAATCGCGTACTTAATTAGGGTTTGCAGTCTTGTTGGTCCAGCCAGCCCTAAGCTTATTGGTAAATCAATTTGTTCTCTGTCAAGTACTTTTAACCATTCTATGACAGGCTGAAGATCAAAACAAAACTGAGTGGTTATTCCAATTTTCAATTCTGTTTTTAGTGCAAATTTTTGCTTTGCCTTAAGGGCGCTAATAGTTTTTTCTAGTGTCCCATCTTTATCAATGTCTTTATTCCCCTCTGGATGGCCTGCAATTTGAATTTTTTTAAATGCATGTTTTTCAAAGATCCTCGTTTCTAACATTTGAATGGAATTAAATAGCTCTCCTTTTGGGTTTTTCCCATTTCCTGCGAGCAATAAACTTTGATTAACGCCTAAAGAGGAATACTCTTTAACCCAATCTTCAAGTTCACCTGTGTTATGGATAATTCTTGCTGGGATATGAGGCATTGGGGCCATTCCCTCAGATATTAATCTTTTACAGGTAAAAAACATTTCTTCGATCGGTGTGTCTTCTAAATGCGCCACATAAACTGTTGTTTTCTTTGGCAGTATTCTTCGGAAGTCATCAATTTTTTTTGCTGTTCTAGGCATAACCTCTATTGAAAAAGTCGTGGGGTCATTTGTTAAGATTTTTGTGTCCATTAAGATAATCCCCCATTTTCAATAAGATCATTTAATTTCTTATTGTCATAGTCAACTTCAAATTTTTTATTCTCTTTGCTAATTATATCTTCTAACGATCCTTCACATAATATGGGAGTCGTTTTTCTCCATTCCTTTAAATAAGAATCTGTATCAGTAAAATTTAGTTTCATAGCGCATTTATCGATGGCTTTTTCGAAGCGATCAGGCAGTTTTACTTTTTTTGCCTTACGCCCCTTGCCTACAATAAATTGAGCAGGAATATCTCTCCAAAAAATATAAACAACTTGCTGAGAAGGCATCTATTTTTATTCCTGTAAAAAGTTTTTATTGAGTTATAAGTTGCCTAATCATATAAGCAACTACATGTTGCTATAAAAGTTTATTTTTTTCCACTTGTTTTTAAAAAAAGATGAGAAATTTGAAGGTAAAAGTAAAGTCTGCTAAAGGAAGATCTGTTTCCTCTACAAAATGGCTTCAGAGACAACTTAATGATCCTTTTGTACAAGAGGCAAAATTGCAAGGATTTAGGTCTCGTTCAGCCTTTAAATTAATAGAAATTAATAATAAATTTAATTTACTTAAAAAAGGACATAATGTTTTAGATTTGGGATGCGCTCCGGGTGGATGGTGTCAAGTTGCTGCTCAAAAGGTAGGTATGAAATCCTCTGGAGAGCTGGTTGTTGGACTGGACCTAAAGTCATGTGAACCAATTGTGGGAGTTAAATTTGTTGAAATAGATTTTTTGGATGAAACGCAATTTTTGGAGTTTGAAAATTCCTTAGATACAAAATTTAATGTTATCCTCTCTGATATGGCTCCAAATTCTACAGGTCATAAAAAAACCGACAACCTTCAGATTATGGCACTTGTTGAGGCCGCATCAGACTTTGCTATGAAATATTTGAAACAAGATGGGTGTTTTGTAGCGAAGGTATTAGATGCTGGTCCAGGTCCAGATATTCAAAGATTGGTTAACAAAAAATTTGAAAAAGTAATTAATTTTAAGCCCAAAGCCAGTAGATCCGACTCTTCAGAGAGATACTTAGTCGCTATTGGATATAAACAATAAGGATAAATGAAATGCAAATAAAGGAGGCCTTAACGTTCGACGACATATTGTTAGTACCTAATAAGTCAAATATCTTGCCAAATGAGGCAGATACTCAGACCCTGATAACGAGTAGCATCTCTCTTAATAGCCCAATTATGTCATCAGCTATGGATACTGTAACTGAGTCAAGAATGGCAATCGCTCTGGCTCAATATGGGGGAATAGGAGTTATTCATAGGAATTTAAAGATAAAAGAACAGGTTGCTTGTGTTAATGACGTTAAGAGATTTGAAAGTGCTGTTGTCTATAACCCCATAACGTTGAGAGAAAATCAAAAATTGAGTGACGCTAAGGATCTACAAAAGAAATTGAACATTACTGGTTTTCCGGTAGTGAATGAAAAAAACATTTTAAAAGGTATTCTAACAAATAGGGATATGAGGTTTGTGGAAAATTTAGATACCCCGGTTAGTGAAATGATGACTGACACTAATTTGGCAATCGTTAATGAGCCTGTGAATAACAAAAAAGCACGATCAATTTTGTCTGAACGCAGAATAGAAAAACTTTTAATCATAAATAAACACAATGAATTGGTTGGCTTGATGAC
>CACBAO010000036.1 GCA_902537235.1 uncultured Alphaproteobacteria bacterium | reverse complement strand
AATAATCTACCAAGCAAAAGGTTGAAATTCTTTGTTTAATGGAGTTTTAGCAATATAGTTTGTGTAGTTACTAAGAACTTTTTGCGATATCCCAACAATAACCTCCAGAATATTCTTTCTTGTGAAACCAGCTTCTATAAATGCCGATACTTCTTCTTCAGAAGCTTTCCCTCGATTACGCACCAAAATAAGAGTAAATTCTCTTAGATTCTCAAGCTTCTCATTTGGGAGGGGAGTTTTATCTCGCAGAGCGTTTGTTATCGTTTCATCAACTCTCATAAGCTTCGCAACCAAAGTATGTGCAGGAACACAAAACTTACACTCGTGTTCAACATTTATTGTTTGCCATACAACAGTCTTTTCTTCATCAGATAAACTTGATTGACTAAAAATTTTTCCTAACTCTACATATGCTTTTAGAGCTTCAGGAGACTCTGCGAGAACCGCATAAAGCCCGGGTATCATGCCAGAAGAAGCCTCAATTGTCTCTAGTAATTGTTTGCTTTCTGATGGAGCAGAGCTATGATCATGAAACTTAAATATTTCTCTCATTTTACTTTCCTTTAATTTTCTCTAAAATATATCCAAAGTTCAAAAAATAAACATATTTATTTTTACAAAAGTTTGCGTTGTTAAAGCAGTTCGAAGACGTTAAACGCACATAGATATCTTATCCTAAGACTTAGAACGTATCGATTGACCTTTAAATCTTTTTTTCCTTAGAAGCATGGATCAATAACATTCCATCAGACAAATAGCTTATACGTTTAGATGAAACTATTTATCTGTATTAGCTCTTTATTTTTACTAACCGGCTGTTACTGGCAAGAACAGCTTTGCTATATGGGGAAAGACCCAGAGCTAATACAAACGGAAAGCTACTACAACGATTGTAAAGCCATCAATGATAGTGCTTTAAGAGGAGAGATGATAAATAGATAAAACTACACCAAATTAATATTAATACCTTAAAGATAAACGCAATCTGCCAACCGATATCCAAGAGCTATCTCAATAACTCTCTACCTTGAGCAATAACATAGAGGTACATGTAGCTCTAAAGCTCTCTTACTCTCTATTTATATGGATACTGTGCATGAGTGTGAACCACTTAATGTGGTTACAGAGAGTTTATGCCTGTGCAGTCTTAAGTATACCCAAACGCACTCCATGCTGAAAAACTCATCTAATTTATCAATATGTTTAATCTGGAAGAGGTGTAGAGCCAGTTTCAGAACGATAAATCTTACCGTCTCTTTTTAGTCCAACATACATCACGGCATCTCTGCTACCACTCGGAAATGTTGTATTGCTATGGATAACTATTATATCCTCATTCTCATAAATGCATCTAACATTTTCACGTTTTACATCAGGATTTTGTAATATTTTTCCAAAGAACTCTTTCCATTCCTCAAGTTTTATGACTTTACCTGTTGAGTGAAATTGAAACTCCCAATCTGGATGGAAGAATTCAGCTAATTTATCTATATTTCTACTTTCCCAAGCTTCGTTAAATTTCTCAAAGATAGCCATTTTTACTCCTACTGCTACATTACATAATATTTTATACTGTATGGATTTTTATAGTTTTGAAAAGATAATAAATTGACTATTACCTGAAAAGAAAACGTTCTTAAAATCTAGGTTGCTAAGCGACATTAGAGTTTACTTGATGTCGCTCCGTAGATGTTGCTGATGGCTATGACAATAGAGTGGTATAATTTCTAATGTCTTTATACTTTATAATATTGAGCATCTTAGAGTCTAAAGTCACACAAGGAGGTATGCAATGCAAGGTTTAGATGGACTAGATAAAGCAATGCTGTTTGTGGTTATGTTGTGTTGCATAATCATGGCTTGGAATAGCCCAAGCAAACGACTTGAGAGCATTGAGTCAATGGTGAATGAAATAGCATCCTACACCCATGGAATAAGAAAAAATACGGAGTAAAAAATGCATATAGACAACTACACAAAATTTATAATGACAGTAATTGCAGGAGCGTTAGTAGTCATCGCTCTCAAAGGAACAGGAATAATACCAACAGCAACTGCACAATCAAGCGGTGTTCAAAAGATTGCTATCTGTAATGAACAGGGGTCAACTTGTACTACCTTTACAAGAGGCGGTTGGTTAAGAGTTTGGAATAATTAATAATTATATGACCAATACACTTGGTAAGGGGGTAGTGCATGAGCCACAGGGGGGTATAGCTTATATATGCTTGTCGTCTTACACAGAACCTGATTTGAGCAAGTTCACCAGTTCAGCTTTACTCAAGTAGTAAATAAACTTTGGTAACCACTTTTGGGTACTTCCTTTACACTAAAACAAGGATAATCTAAAAAACCTATTGGTAATGGAAGAAGTGCTAGAAGCTTAATGTCTCTACCCTTTTTTATGTATATATTTTAGTGAATAAAGCAAAGCCTTATGAATATACCTTCACAAGGTTTAGCTTTTCTTGGCTACTGTTATCTCAGCTTATCACAGACTTAACATAAATTAACCACTTTTGGTCTACCATTTGGTCTACCCCACCCACGCATGGGACAGTGGGGGTACTAACGTAGTATGTTCTTGGGGTGCGCAGCAGATGGGGTGTTTGAAAGCCGTTTTAAGAGTCATACAGAGCCTCTTCTTACAGCTGATAAAGAACTACAGAATAGTTAGAGTTGAGGACTCAGTGAATCTTAAATCAAGTCTGATGACAATTTATTGATGTAGTATCCTCTAATCATTCTACTTGGTTAAAATGTTTTAAATTAATCAAGTTCGACTGCGAGAGGACCAGTCATACCGCCTGTCACAGTCATGCCTACAGCAGAACCAGCGGCGGCTCTAATCTTATCAATGTTTTCTTCCAACATTTTTTGGTCGCTCCAAAGAGTCATGGTTCTAAGTGTATTTTCTCCAGTGACTGTGGCACGCATGTTAACTGCTCCATACTTTTGCATTTCAGGCCAAAAACCTTTAGCAGATTCAACTGCATTGTCGACATTCCCGTCAAATTCCCAATCAGTAAAAGATACGAACATTTGTTAATCCTTCTAAAAAATAATTACAGACAAGCCATTCCTTCAGCTACATTATCCCAGTAAATTTGTCAATAGGCACGATTTGTTTCACGGTTTGTTTTACAGTTTAAGTGACCCCTCCCACGCATGGTAAAGTGGGGCTTTACAGGTAGTATGTTCGTGGACTGCAAGTTATAATGTAGTAATAATTGAACACGACCGTAATCTATATAAAGTACTCGAAGTTAAGTGAATCTGAATTAACACTTAATTCTTTAGCTCCATTTTTCAGATGAAAATTTCTTGCCATATTGTTCTTTGGGCTCAGCGTAACGAAGCGCTTAATTTCAGGTCTATTCTTTTGAAGCCAGTCTACAGCATTAAATAACATCTTACGACCGCACCCTTTATCGTAACTCCAAATTGTGTAAAATATTGCTATCGATTTTTCAATGTTTGTCTTGTCCGAGGAGAACTCATCTAATTCAATTTCATTTGTTGGAACTTCGTTAGAAATTGCGATACAGACTGCTGCCTTACAATTATGATTATCAATTAAAGCTAATCCCAGTCTATTGTTGGATAACCTAAATTCTTCTGTTAAGTGAGGCCTTACAGGGTCATCATCAAATAGGTGGGAATAATACCCAGGCTCAATTAGTATTGTTTCCATAAAATTCTCACAAGGAATAGTATTAAAAATGAACTTATTTATTTGAATATGTCCATTTTGTCAATATTTTAGAAAACCTTTTTTCTCCCATGCATAATGAGAATTATTAGACAAGACATTTCCATTAAGCATGCTTAATTTTTGTCTACCCCTATGCCAGACCACTGGGGGTACTCATGTAGTATGTTCTTGAAGTGTGCAGCAGATGGGGTAACCAAAGAGTAATTTTATGAAGATCAATCTTTTCAAATCGTCTTCTGTTTAATTAACTAATACAAATACAATTTTTGTTCTCTTTTGTTAAAGACTGCTGAGATACAGACCAAAGTGGGCGAGATCAAATCATCTTATTAATTTGTTTCCTCGCATTATTTCATAAGTTTAATCAAGAATTTGACATTTCAATGTTTTTTATGAATACTATGATCGGGGACTAGTCTGTGAGAATGTTGTACCAGTTGGGGGAGGAAAATTCCACAGAGACACGATTTCAAAAAATAATCAGAAATATAAAACAGGCGGTTCCCCTTCTAAAAAAAAGGGCCACATTATAAATGGCCCAGTTAGGGGAGGAAATGTCCGATTAGGACTATAGTTTGACATTAAACTAAATACTTTTAGAAGCAAATATTACGTGACGTTAACGTAAACGTGACGTTGAGTAAGTATTCATAGTAATAGATAGATTGCAATATATTATTATGATTAGATGTTATCGCTTAGTTCAAACACACTTAACATATTGCCACCTTGGTGTTTGAAATGAAAAGAAAGTGGGTAGCTTGGTAAGTGACAAATATATAGAAAAAAGTTTGCAAAGGGCAAACAAGGGAAACGTAAGAGGTTTTTTCGATATCAAATTTTTATCTAATTCTGATGGTCTAATGACCTTTGAAATTGAGATACCAAAAACATGCCTAAATCCGCTAGGTACCGTCCAAGGGGGTATGATTGTAAGTATATTGGACGAAACAACTGCATATCATGTTAATATTATTACCAATGATAAACTCATACCAAATAGTACTGATATTCATGTCAGTTTTCATAGACCTCTTCTAATTGGACAATGTTTCTCAAGAACTGAGATATTAAAATTAGGAAAAAAGGTAGTCTCAATTAAGGGACAGGTGTTTTCAACAGATAATAAATTGATCGCAACTGCTTTGCACACGGGCCTTTTACTATCCACGGAGAAGCTTAAGTGAAGTTTAATTATAATAAATCTAGAGTTAAAAAATTGGGTCATTCGCCGAAGAATAATGATTTAAAAATCAATCGATACATTATTGGTCTGAAGGTAGGATGTATGCTATTTATTTTAAGCTCAGTGTTTTTTCTTTGTTGTTACGTAGTATTTCCTGAATTAAATCCAAGCGAAGATGCCTACAGAATAAATATTTTTAGGCACATTATCTCAATTGCATTTCTTTCCTTGATAATTATTTTTTTAAACAGGAAGATGTATTTATTTTTTCTAGTGCTTACAATATTTTGGTTCTATTTTGATACATTCTATTTTGCTGCTAAGGCCTTTGAATTAAATCATGAAGCATGGAATATTTATGCGATCTATGGAGCTAAATTCCTAGACTACGTTTTTATGTTCGTAGGTTTATGGTGCGTTATAGCGTTATGTTTTGCTAATTTCTATGCAACTCTGGCCCTTGTGATAGCTTCATTATTAAACATTATTCCAACTCTTTATACAATTTTATCAATACCTACTTTTTATTTCACCACAGATCCCAAAACCATTATTTCAGATCCAATGGCGATGAACCAATATATCTTTATTGGGAATATTCAGGTGTCAGCAATTATCGTGCTAGCTACGATTTGGATTGCATGGAGATTAGAGAAAGTAACTGATGACGCAGCCCGTCAGGAGAGATCCTCAGTCACATTGGGGCGATATTTCTCGCCTGATATAAGACAGGAAATAGAGAATGAAAGTTCTCTCGACACAAAATCTGGTAAAGAAAAAAAAGTAGCTATACTTTTTACAGATATAGTTGGTTTTACCAAGCTTTCTGAAAACATGGAACCCAATCAGGTATTGGAGTTGCTTTCAAAGTATCAAACAAAAATGGTTGATGCTATTTTCGCGAATGGGGGAACAGTGGATAAATTCATTGGAGACTCTGTGATGGCTACTTTTGGAACACCTATATCCAGAGGGAATGATGCTCAGAATGCGTTGAGTTGCGCAAAACAAATGCAGCTCGTAATGGAAGATTGGGATAGCGACATGTCGATTCCAAGTAATTTAAAAATAAAACACAGGATTGGCATTCATTATGGGAACTGTTTTGCTGGAAACGCAGGAAGTGATAAGAGAGTTGAATATACCGTGATAGGAGATGCTGTAAATCTTGCTAGTAGAATTTGTGAAGCTTGCAAAGAAGTTGGTTGCAACTTTTTAATCTCAGATGAATTTATGAGGCATTTAAGTGAGAAGCCAAAATCAGAAGTAATAAAGAACTTCTCAATTAGAGGCCGTAAGGAAAAAGTGGACCTACATAAAGTTATTTTCTAATTTTGTAAAAGCAATAATTAATGCACTTTTCAATTTTGAACAAAGCCTGGCTATGTAAAATTATGCTTTTCCTTCTTTTGCAGTGTCTAGGATTAACTTTTTGGAATTACATCAGCAGGACATCTATGCACTACTGCCTTCGAGACGCACGCATTTTTTATTCGGAAGTTTTCTATTGAAGATGGCGCCGTTGGAAGAGATAGGAAACTTTTATGAGAAGGGTACCATATACCAAGAATTTCATCTGCGGCCTGTGATCCAACAGGCTGGCCTAGGGCAGGTAATTGCCAAAGGACTTTAGCGCCTACTTCGTTTAGTATTTTAGGTAAAATTTTCAAATAATCCTGATATGTCTCACCGTTTGGGTATTCCCCATCATTATATTTATTAATATTAATCATTAAAACTGGGGTATCCAAGTTACTATCAGCTATGGCCTTTATCTCTGCCAATTCATTTTCGTTAACTTTCCACTCACCTTCCATTCCAAATCTCCTCGATATTTATTTTAACTAAAATAGCACGACGCAGAAATATGAGAAGATAAGATGACTCGTATCAAAAAAAATTGTACTATTTCAGACATCAATTGAATAAAAAGAATGATATTAACTGCTCAAGGGATGTGATTGGTAATCACTTTTGAGTACTTCTTTAGCGTAAAAACAAGGATAATCTTAAAAACCTATTGGTAATGGAAGAAGTGTAACCAGAAGTGAACATTATATATAGATATGAATATTATATAAGTAATTAATATTAAGTATTTATAGCATCTAAGTGACCTATTATATTAAGTTATGGTTACTAGAGACTATAACTATTCAAGACCTTTAGATGTCCATAGGTGGAGTTGTTATACTGAAACCAATACATTCGTGAACTCTATATATGAGCAACATTTCCTAACTGATAAAGCCAATAAAACTATACGTAAGAAACTACTTAAAGTAGTACTACTAGATCTCTATGTAGCATGGATAGATGATCCTAACTTATGCATAGGTGTTCATATGTCCCCTAATGCCTATAGTGATGGGACAGTCTTCTCTAAAGGTAAGAGCAGATATAACGAACTGCATATTAAAGATACTATCATTCAAGTCATCCATAGGCTCAAAGATGTAGGGCTTGTAGGGTTTAAAGAAGGTTATGAGGGTAGTTCTGATTATGGAGGGCGTACATCACGTATATGGGCTTATGAGAGCCTTATAGAAGCATTTGAGACTGCACAATTTGGTTATTTTGATATCAATTACATTGAGAATAAAGAAGTCATTATCCTACGTGATGAGAATAAAAAAGATGTTGAATATGAAACTACAAAACATACAGAAGAGATGGCTGAAGTTGTACGAGCTTACAACACTCTCTTAGCGAAAACATTCATAGATATACCTGACATGAATAAGCCTATGTTAGAGATTAAAGAAAAGAAATCTGACAGAACTAGATACGTCAACATTACCCATCACGGTAAGTTTACCCATAGGGTTTTTAATAATAATTCGTGGGATCAAGGAGGACGTTTCTATGGAGGGTTTTGGCAGCAGATAGATGGGATACTTAGAAGCCGTATCTACATGAATGACAAACCAACCGTTGAGATAGACTTCTCTGGTCTACATGTCATTCTTGCCTACACACAAGTAGGTGTAGACTACTGGGGAATGACAGATGAAGATCCCTACAATATTCCAATAGAGGGCATAGAGTACCCTGATCATGCACGAGATGTCGTAAAGCAACTTACTTTGCTTGCATTTAATGCGTCTAATGAAAACAGTTTATTCAAAGCGTTTAGATCAGAGTTTGACTATAAAAACTATTCAGTGCGTTATTCATTTTCTGATGAAAAGCTATCTGAAATATTACAGTGTATTAAGGATAAGCATCCATTGATTAAAGATCTGATTAATACCGGTGCAGGGTTAGAATTAATGAATATAGATAGTAAAATTGCTGAATATGTGATCAAAGATTTTGTTGAAACAGATACGCCTATCCTGACCGTACATGATAGTTTTATCGTTCCTTTTGGAGAAGAAGAACGACTTGAAAAGCTGATGAAGGAAGCCTTTGTGTATGTCACGAATAAAAACAAAACAAAGGTAAAGTTTAATAAAAATCTCACTCTTGGTCAGGTCAACCAAGCAAAGTACAGTACAGGACCAGACAGAGATTATTACTTAGATAGTATGCATGCTGTGAATGAGAGTGTTGCTACTGAGGGGTATAGTAGGAGACTAGAACGGCATTGCAGACATTATTCAGATAAATTTATTCTATGATTTGTGGAAAATACTCTTAAAATTTTTTTATATAATAAGAAGGGAACTATAAATGACAGTAGCAAGAATAACGATGTGTGAATATTTCTCAAAAGAAGTTGGTGATGATTTTGAACTAAAGTACTCAGAAGTAGCACCTAAATCTCTCCCTGACGCAAATAACTTAATATTAGTAAGAACCTCTGAAACTTCAGGAATGTCTATTGCAATTTATAAAGATGAAAAAACTGCCGAAAGTACTCTAGCTGATAGAAAAAAAATGTTGGAAGGCTTTCCTGATACTTTTAAAGATATTTGGCACATGCAGGGGGAAGTTAGTTTAAATTTTTTAAATGAAAAGCTAAAGTTAGGTTTAGATAATAGTTAGAAAAGAATGGTAT
>CACBAO010000035.1 GCA_902537235.1 uncultured Alphaproteobacteria bacterium | reverse complement strand
GCAACAACTGTCGCAAAAGCGGAAAGAGATGGGTCATTGTCACATGGCCTCTTCAGAATTCCTGGCTACGTTGCATCCTTGAAATCAGGCAAAGTAAATGGAAAGGCAGAGCCAAAAATAACCTCTAGCCTGCCATCTGTTATAACCGTTGACGGAAATTTAGGTTATGCCCCCTATTCGCTTGAAAAAAGCTTACCAGTACTGTCGGAAGCGGCTCTAAAGCGTGGGATAGCTGTAATGCGCCTTATAAATAGTTTTCATTTTGCAGCTCTTTGGCCAGAAACTGAGTACTTGGCCGAAAGAGGATTATCGGGTATTGCTTGTACAGTTTACAAACCTTCTGTTGCACCAGCTGGCGCAACAGAACCATTTTTTGGAACAAACCCGCTTTCCTTTGCTTGGCCAAGAAAGAATTCAACCCCTTTAGTTTTTGATATGGCCACTTCAACACTTGCAATGGGCGATGTTCAAATCGCAGCAAGAGACGGACACTCTGTTCCTCATGGAACAGGTCTTGGACCTGATGGAAATCCATCTGATGATCCAAAAGAAATATTAAAGGGAGTGTTATTACCTTTTGGAGGATATAAAGGATCAGCTATATCTATGATGATCGAACTATTTTCTGCAGGATTAACAGGAGACAATTTTTCTTTTGAAGCTGCAAAAACTGATAATAATGATGGGGGCCCTGCAAAGGGAGGCGAACTAGTCCTGGCTATTAACCCTGAGCTTATAGCTGGACCAGACTGGGATAGTCATAGCGAAGGATTCTTCAAGGAAATTAAACAGTTAAAAGGAATACGGCTTCCTGGGGAGAGACGACATCAAAATAGACTGGATACCAGCCCTAGAAAAATAAATAAGGAGCTCCTAGAAAAAATTAAAGGACTATCGGAGAGCTAAAAAGCCGTATAGCACTCTAAATATCCAAAGTATTGCTTTTTTCCCATTCAGAAAAATGTGCGGTATAAGAATGCCATTCCTCCATTTTGAGCTTAATAAATGAATCAGAAAAGTCTTTTCCTAGTCCCTCTTTGAAGCTTTTATCTTTATCAAAGGCACGCAACGCATCAAGTAGGTTTAATGGCAACTTTTCAGCCTTGGCAATTGCTTTTGCATCTTCATACATATTTGTATTTGAACGTTCGCCTGGCTCTAATTTTTTTTCAACGCCATTTAAGCCAGCAGTAATGATGGCTGCCTGTAATAAATAGGGATTAGTGGCACCGTCTGGAAGCCTGAGTTCGAATCTTCCCGCATCGGGTACTCTTACCATGTGAGTTCTATTATTTTCTGTCCAAGTAATAGTATTTGGAGCCCAACTTGCTCCACTTAAAGTCCTTGGAGCGTTAATTCGTTTATAGGAATTTACAGTTGGGTTTGTAATCGCAGCCATGGCCTTGGCATGGCTAATTATACCTCCAAGAAAGTGAAGACCCTCTTTTGACAAACCAATATCTGACTTCTTACTTGCAAAAATATTTTTTTTAGCTTTTAAATCCCAAACTGATATATGTGCGTGACAACCATTACCTGTTAAACTTTCAATTGGTTTAGGCATAAAAGTCGCTCTAAGACCATGTTTCTCAGCAACAGATTTAACCATGAACTTGAAGAAGGAATGCTTATCTGCGGTTTGTAAAGCGTCATCAAATTCAAAATTCATTTCAAATTGACCATTGGCATCTTCATGATCATTTTGATAGGGACCCCAACCCAATTCACCGAGATAATCACAAATTTCGGCTATCACATCGTACCGGCGCATCAGAGCCTGTTGATCATAACAAGGTTTTTCAGCATTATCGTATGGGTCAGAAATAGCTGATCCATCAGGCGTTAAGAGAAAAAACTCTGCCTCTACGCCAGTCTTCACCCTCATGTTACTCTTTTTTGCTCTATCAATAGCTTTGTTTAGAACATTTCTTGGTGCCTGCTCGACCAATTTGCCCTCCATCATGCAGTTACTTGCAAGCCAAGCGACATCCTTTTTCCAAGGAAGTTTTATAACGCTCAGAGGGTCGGGCACTGCCAGCATATCTGGGTACGCTGGGGTCATATCTAGCCAACTTGCAAAGCCCGCAAAGCCCGCTCCATCTCTTTGCATATCAGATATGGCTGATGCAGGAACGAGCTTGGCTCTCTGCACACCAAAGAGATCAGTATATGTAACCATAAAGTATTTTATTTTTTCTTTTTTTGCGTAATTCTTCAAATCCATTATTTGTCTCCATTCAATTCTTGAGGTAAGAACCTAATTCTTCTTACAAATTAACCTTATACCGCCAATAATATTTTCAGCAAAACCCTCTGCAACGGTTTTATAAAAGTCTTCGATTGTAGAATACCCCTCAACACCGTGAATTTTTTCGTGATTATTTCTATTTGTTTGAAGCAACTTCAAACGTTCTTTTGTAAAACTTTCCCAGTCTGATGACATATCCTTATGCTCAACAATTTCGAAACCTACGTTAGCACAGGTATCTAAATAATCAGAATATTTTTCCAACGAATTTGCAAAGAGTTTCTTTTCTAACATTTCTTTATGAGAGCTCTCAAAACCGCTCCCAAAAGTAAGGTCTTCAATAAATAGCATCCCCTTTTTATTCAACAAGTTAAAAAGTTTTTCAGTATATTTTTTCCTGTAAGGAATATGGTATAGGGCTAACCAAGAAACGATTTTATTAAAGCATGTGTCCTTTTGGGAATAATTTAGAAAATCTTCGTTTATGTGTGTAACGAAGCTTTCAAGGCCAGTTTTAAGTGTTAATTCCTTCCCGACCTCTGAATAATCTTGCTGTAGTTCTAATGCGGAAACATTTGCTCTTGTTTTATAAGCAATGTATCGAGATGGGCCTCCCCAGCCAGCTCCTACCTCCAAGACATTATCATTTTCCTGAATATTAATAGACTCTATGGCCTTTTGAACGCTTAGTGTGCCATGATAATGCAATTGGTCGAATTGATTGACATCCTCTAATTTAAGCTCATCCTCCTTCGCATAACCAAGCGCCTTCAAATCATTGAATATTCTGTGAGCATTAGAATAAAGTTTCATTTCTTTTATATCATTCATTTTAGTTAACACTCTCTCTTTAAATTAAGTTCTCTTCTTTTAAGACTTTTCTTGCTACTCTAAAGCATTCTACAGCTTGTGGCACGCCACAATAAATACCAATCACGTGTATAATTGCCCGCAATTCATTCTTCGAAACTCCGTTTTTTATTGCTCCTTTAAAATGTGTTTCCCACTCAGTCATTTTTCCAAGAGCACCGATCATCGAAAGATTCATCATTGATCGTGTTTTTGCGTCAATTACTTCATCACCCCAACCAAAGCCCCAACACCAAGCCGTCATTGCTTCTTGAAAAGGTCGAGAGAATTCGTCCGCTTCTTCCAAGTTTTTCTTTACATAATCTTCTCCAACCGTTGATACTCTTTGCTTTATACCCTTTGCAAATAAGTCCTCAGTAAAAATAGACATAAATTTCCTCCTTTTTATATAATTTTTGTGGTATTTCTTGCTAACTAAAGTTCAGAGTTTGTGAGACAATAACACTTTTTTTACCGCGTAATCTTCTTTCATTTGTGCAATAAATTTACCTAAATTATCTTTATCATTAAGTAAATTATCTATACTAGGGTCCCATCTCGTTACCATATACAAATAATAATCCACCGCTGATTTGTTTTCTCCTAATAAATAGGGATTAAGTTTCGTATTTATATATTTGTAAGCGGTTTCACGGTCTTGAGCAGCTAGTTTTCCAACATCCTCTGCAACATCTTTAGGCGCATAACGGTGCGAGTAAAACTGCCTATGATATCCTGCATATATTGACGTCGCTATCATCGCCAAATACTGCCATAAAAGGTTACGTTCAGACGAGGAGTAGTGAGGAGCCAATTGAGGAAACTTTTCTATCAAATGGGTCACAATTGCCACTGTTTCAAATATAGTCTGCCCGTCTGGACAGACTAAAACTGGTATTTTTGAAAAAGGACTTATACTTTTAAATTGATCCTGCTGAGCCTCTTCGATAGATATATTTTTAAACTCATACTCAACATTTGCAGCAGTTAATAAAAATTCAGCGATCAATGATCCTGCCCTCGGACGCCCAATTACTATGTATTTTTTCATATAATATTCCTTTCAGGGTGGTATTAATTTAAAGTATATAAAGCTCTCAAATATAAGAGTATTAAATCAGAGAATTATTAAAAGATGTTTTTATATAATGAAGTACAAAAACGAGAAGCCAATCAAGAACGGGTAAGGGTTGGCCTAATTGGTGCTGGTAAATTTGGATCCATGTTTTTATCTCAAGTACCCTTCACCATTGGTTTAGAAGTTATTTCAATTGTCGATATCTGCGTAGAAAATGCTAAAAAAAATTGCAGAGATGTAGGCTGGACTAGAGAACAGATAGAGTCAGTATTATTTTTTGATAATTTGAAAAAGATGGTCTCTCAGACCAAAATAGATGTTTTGGTAGAAGCTACCGGAGATCCTATAGAGGGAACAAGACACGCTCTTATTGCGATAGAGGAAGGGTTGGATATAGTTATGGTCAATGTTGAGGCTGATGTATTGAGCGGACCATATCTTGCAAAAGAAGCGGACAGGGCAGGTATTGTTTACTCTATGGCTTATGGCGATCAACCTGCTCTTACTACGGAACTCGTTGAATGGGCGCGTGCGTCAGGGTTTAACGTGGTCGCAGCAGGCAAAGGAACAAAATATCTACCTCAATATCATTATAGTACGCCCGATACCGTTTGGGATTACTATGGGCTAAATAGAGAAGAGGCTTTGTCTGCTGGAATGAATAGTAGAATGTTTAATTCTTTTTTGGATGGAACAAAATCTGCTTTGGAAATGGCTGCAATAAGCAACGCTACGTTATTAAAACCACCTTCCAATGGCCTACAGTTTCCTCCAGCTGGAATGGATCACCTCTCTCATGTTTTGAGACCTCAAGTTGATGGAGGTATTTTAGAGTCATCTGGCACAGTTGAAGTCGTATCTTCTTTAGAAAGAGATGGAAGACCAGTTTCTAAAGACCTTAGGTGGGGAGTTTATGTAGTGCTTGAAGCAGCAAATGAATATGCTGCAAAATGTTTTACTCAATACGGAATGAATACAGATGATACAGGACGATATTCCTCAATGTACAAGCCATTTCATCTTATAGGCATGGAATTGAACACATCAATCTTCTCCGCTGCTATTTTAAAGAAAGCTACTGGATGCACGAAAGAATTTTCTGGAGATGTAATTGCGACTGCAAAACAAAAACTAAAAAAAGGGCAATTATTGGATGGTGAAGGAGGGTTTACTGTTTGGGGAAAACTTTACCAAGCAGATTTTGCAAAACAAATAAATGGGCTACCGATAGGTCTCGCTAATAATGTAAAATTAAAGAGGAACGTTGAAAAAGATGCACCAGTATGTTGGTCGGATGTCGACCTTGATATAAACTGTCCTGCGGTTAAGATACGAGAAAAAATAAAATTAAGCTGAAATAAAGATTACCTAAGCGCTAATTAATAGGTATCATTAGATAAATTATAATTACTAAGGGAGCTTTTATGGCGGGGTCAGTATTGATTGTGGGCGTTGGTTTAGGCCTAAGCGCTTCGTTAGCGCGGCTGTTTCATTCTGAAAAGAAAACTATTTGTTTAGCATCAAGAAATACAGAAAAATTAGCATCGCTTAAAGAGGAAACAAATGCTCATGTTTATATCTGTGATGCTTCTGACCCAATTCATGTAGAGGAGTTATTCAAAAAAACTGACAAGGTAATAGGAACTCCGGAAATCGTAATCTACAACCCTTCGGCTCGGGTTAGAGGGTCTATTGTAGACTTGGACCCTCGTGAAACTAAAAAAGCTATTGAAATAACGTGCTACGGAGGCTTTCTAGTTGCGCAGCAAGCTGCAAAAAGAATGTTAAAAAAAGGAGAAGGAAATATCTTCTTAACCAGTGCATCAGCAGCAGTTAAGGGCTTCCCCCTTTCTTCAGTGTTTGCAATGGGAAAGTTTGGATTGAGAGGCTTAGCACAATCATTAGCACGAGAACTGCATCCCCAAAACATACACATAGGCCATTTTGTTATTGATGGGGGCATAAGTGCAGCCCATCGTGAAGAGAGACGAGAAGACGGCTCATACAAATTTTTAGATCCTGACGAAATCGCAAAAAGCTATTTGCATTTTTATCAACAACATAAAAGCTCCTGGTCTTGGGAAATTGAGTTGCGACCTTGGGTTGAAAAATTTTAGTTGAATTTAAAAAATAAAAGAAGTGTCAGAGAATTTTAAAAAGAAAATATGCCTAATTACTGGGGCTCGTAAAGGAATTGGACTATCTATAGGGCAAACATTAGCCCAAAATGGTTATAGAGTAATATTTTCTGGTCGGAAGCTAGATGATTGTAAAGACACCGTAAATCAGCTTGTGACAGACGGCTTTCATGCAGTTGAATCTCCAATAAATTTATCAAACCTTTCTTCTTTGAAACAGCAGACGGAGATGGCCTTATCAATTTGGGGAACTGTTGATATTTTAATCAATAATGGTGCGATAATTGAACCTATTACTTCGTTACAAAAAATAGAATTACAAGACTTTGAGAAAGCCGTTAGGGTGAATTATTTAGCTCCGTCATTATTAATATCATATTGTTGGAACAACCTTATGAAAAATAAAGGAAAAGTCATAAATGTACTATCAGGCGCATCAATAAACGCAATAGAGGGTTGGACAGCCTATTGCTCAACAAAAGCCGCACTTCATATGATTAATCAGCAGACACATCTTGAAGGTAACCAGTATGGAATCTCATCAATTGGACTAAGCCCTGGGATGGTTGACACCGATATGCAAGGTAAAATTAGAGCTAGTGGGATAAATAAAGTCTCAAAAGTAAAAAAAGAAGACCTAATAAACTCAAAAAAAACAGGCTTATTTGCTTTATGGTGTGCTTCAAGTAACGCCAATGAATTTTCTGGGAAAATGATATCAGAGAGTGATCAGATTGTTAGCGCTAAATACAAGGCTTGGATAAATGCGCAGAATCTTAAGTTGTAACTTTTACATTAAGCACTTAAAATTTGACCATGGTGCCTGCCTATCAATGGGCATCCAGTGTCTTGAGCATCTATAAATTGTGCAGATAAGACTGTTTTAAAGGATAGAAATTGAGCAGCGAAAATAGTGTAGCTAGAGATCCCCTTTATGGATGGGTAATGGTCATTTCTGTCTTTACTCTAACCGCTCTTTCATTTGGCACAATGGGTTCGATATCTGTTTTTTTAAAACCTTTATCGAATGAATTTGGGTGGACACGCGCAAATACAGCTTTTGGCTACACTGTTGCGTCTTTAGGATCTGCATTTTTTGGCATAATTTGGGGTTATATCGCCGATAAATATGGAACAAGGCTTTTTGGCTTTTTTGCTACCTTTTTTATGGTCTCTTGCTTATTTTTATTGGGCAAGCAGAGTAGTATTCTCCATTTTTATACATTATATTTTTGTTTTGGTGCTTTTGGGAATGCTGTTGTTGGCTCACCTCTTTATGCCAATGTGGGCTTTTGGTTTAAGAGAAATCCTGGCTTAGCAATCGGAATAACTGCTGCGGGTGGGGCAGCTGGCCAAGGGTTAATTCCTCTATTGTCAACATATCTAATCAAGGCATACGGATGGCAAGATGCGTATATGTACCTGTCCTACATATATCTTTTGATAATGGCTCCTTTTTCTTTCCTGATCAAAGAGTCGCCATGGCGAGAAAGAGCTCGTATTGCCTTAAAAAATGAGTTTAGGGATTTTCCACTTAGTGAAAAAGAAGTTATCACCTGGATTTCGTGTGCTGTGATTTTTTGTTGTATATGCATGTCGGTACCTATCGTTCATTTAATACCCTTACTTACGGACGCTTCATTCTCAGAGGACTTTGCCGCAAGCGTTTTCCTTGTTCTAATGGTCTTTGGAATAGTTGGACGTATAATTAGTGGAAAACTTGGAGATATTATTGGTGCCCTACCTACATATATTCTAATGTCTATCGGCCAAACAATTACAGTTCTTGGCTTCCCATACATAGATTTAAAACTTGGTTTATTTATTCTTGCTGCGGCTTTTGGTTTTACATATTCCGGTGTAATGTCGGCAATATTAGTCTGTGCAAGAATGATGGTATCGGCAAAGTTAGCTGGCAGAGCAATGGCCCTAGGTTCTTTTTTTGGTTGGGTAGGTATGGGCTTAGGTGGGTATTTTGGAGGATTACTTTTTGATATAAAAGGCGATTATACTTGGTCATTCCAGTTTGCATCGCTTATGGGGTCTGTTAATCTTTTAATTCTCTGGCAATTTCACTTACGAATAAAGGCTAAACAAATAGAAATCGCTTGAAACTAACTTATTAACGGCAACTCTTTTGTTGCTCGTTTTGTTAATAGAACTGGTCCATCCTTTGAAACAAAAATATTTTCTTCATGAACTATAATTTTTCCAGGTTTATACTCCATCGACGGCTCGATAGTGAGAACCATATTTTCCTGAATAATAGAGTTATCAAAAGATGAGATTGATGGTGGCTCGGTTAGTTGTAGCCCAACTCCATGACCATACCTACCTTCACCTTTAACCATAAAACCAAAGTCTTCAATTTTTTTGTTTATTTTTTTCCATACATCTTGTGTCTTTACACCTGGTACTAAATTTTTAATGCCCTCCTCTGTCGCATGCCATAAAATTTCATTTGTTCTTTTGAGTTCGTCGGATACTGTTCCAATTGTAAAGTTTCTGTCAAAATCACAAAAATAACCATCATAGGTCGTACCTGTATCTATAAAAAGGAAGTCTCCTGAAGAAATTAGTTTATGTGTTGGATTTCCTATAATCTGAGAGACACCTCCTTTCCCCGACACAACCGGCAAATAGGGAATATTATCCGCTCCCCTCTTTAGGATTTCTCTCTTCACTTTAATTGATACACTCCGCTCGCTGTCGTTCACGGATATGATCGTGGGTAATATTTCAAACACTTCACTAACGATTTGCGCTGCTTTTTCTATTTTTTTTATTTCATTAACAGACTTAACCGTTCGAAGTGCCCAGATCAAAGAGGTTCCATCAACAATATTAAACTTAAAGTTATATTGGAGAAGACCAAAATCTAATACCGGCATTCTGATACTCATCTCTTTTCCTAATTCCGCACCAATTGCTCCAAAACGACTTGGAAGAGACTCTAAGAGTGATTTTAAGGGAGAAATGTCATCTCCGTTGAAATTGGGAGATGCCCATGTATGAATATCTTTGACAAACGTTTTTTTGAAAATATTTTCACCTATATCAGGTATTATAGCTATAGGAGTTCCAGAAAGTGGTAAGACTAGAAACCACGGTCTGGTAGGACTCTCCCAGAAGTTCGTATCAATAC
>CACBAO010000034.1 GCA_902537235.1 uncultured Alphaproteobacteria bacterium | reverse complement strand
TACACCTTCATGTATTTGCTTGTCAGAAATATCTCTTATTTTGTCTAAAAATCTCCAGTCTTTAAACTCAATTGTTTCCGATAAAAACATTGGAGATCTATTTGTACTAAAATACGAATTCAGAACTTTTTTCCTTTCAATAAGCGTTTTATCTCTTAAATCATCGCCGTTGAAAAACAAAACATCATATACCTTTATAAAACATGGATTTTTTTTAATTAACTTTTCTGAGGGAGCTTTTTTGTTTAGCCTTTGCTGAAGATCGTTAAATGTTTTTGGTTCATTATTAATTCCTGCGAGTAATTCTCCATCTAGTACAAAATTACCTTGTATTGTCTCAATGATTTCTGGAAAAGACTTAGAAACTTCATCGCCTGTCCTTGAATAAAGGCGACATCCTTCACTATGACTTACAATTTGAACTCTAATTCCGTCCCATTTATATTCAGCAACGAAATCTTTTGGATTTGCTGCTGCCAGATCTTTTTCTATCACAAGCGGATGAGCAAGCATCATTGGATGAAATATGTCATAGATCGAAATTTTCGGTTTGCTACTCTTATTCTCGAGCCACGAAAACATATCAGTATAAGGAAAATACAAACCATGCCATATCTTTTCAATTTCTTCAAGATCAACGTTGCCATAATTTGCTAGTGCCTGCTTTACAAGCCTGCTTGATACCCCAATGCGCAAGCCTCCTGTAAAAAGTTTAATAAATGCCCATCTCTGATCAGCCGTACTAATATTTAGAATATTAATTATATGGTTCTTAAGCTCGTGATTTTTAGCCTTTTTTAGATTTTCAAATAAGAAAGAAAGTCTAGGCATTTTGCCACCTTTTTCTTGGTCCCATAACAAGGATATAGTTTCAGCTAAATCACCTACATAGTCGTAAGATAAGTCAAATAAGTGTTCGTCTTGCTTTTCTTTGATTAAATCCTTAAAGAATGAAGCTTTTATGTTTTTAAAGCTAAGTGAGCCGGTAAGTGCTGCCAAAGCATACCCTCGGTCAGGGTCAGGTGTTGAGCTAAAATACTGTTCTAACAGTGATAGTTTTCTGTTCCTCGAGCTCGTCAAAATAAGATCCGAAAGTAAATTCGAAAAAGCTTTCATTATAGTTCGCCTGTTTCATCTCTATGTTGAAGAGAAAGCGGCTCAGCTTGAATTCCGTTTTTTTCGCACCAATATGTTAGAGCATCTTCTCTTCCGTGTGTTATCCAAACTTTTTCTGCACCAGTCTGTTTAATAGTATTAGTAAGCTCATTCCAATCGGAATGGTCAGATATAACAAGAGGAATTTCAATTTGGCTCTGCTTAGCCCGCTGTTTGACTTGCATCCAGCCTGAAGCATAACATCTAGTGATATTTTCAAACCGTCGAGACCATCTATCCTTGAGTGCAGAAGGGGGCGCTACAACGATTTTCCCTTTAAAGTCTTTTTTGTTGTCTAAAGTAGCCTTTCTTAGATTACCAAGCCTAATTCCCTTGCTTTGATAAAAGTCACACAATTTATCCATAGATCCATGAACAAAAATATCGTCTGAAAAACCTGCCTCCCGAAGAAGCCAGATAACCCTCTGTGCTTTACCAAGTGAATAAGCTCCAATTAAGAATGTATTTTCTCTATTTTTGGAAATATTGTCCAACAATCGCACTATTTCCATTTCTGGTTTATTAAATTTAAATATTGGCAATCCGAAGGTAGCCTCGGTAATAAGCAAATCACATGGAACGACCTCAAAGGGATCTAAATGTCTATCTAATATTGTTTTATAGTCCCCAGTGACCACAATTCTATGCTTTGGTGTCTCTAGTAAAACTTGTGCGCTTCCCAATATATGTGCCGCAGGGTAAAGCGTAACGCTTATCTTTCCTATTTTTACTGAATGCCCATATTTAATTATTTGAAAACTGCTTGCACAGTTCTCGCCATATCTAATTTTCATAATTTCAGAGGTTTCAGGAGTGCAGAGTACATGTTTGTGACCTGCTCTTGCGTGATCGGCGTGCCCATGGGTTATTATTGCCCTTTCTACAGGAAAAAAAGGGTCTATATATGTATCGATGTCTCTAATATAAAGTTTGTTATCAATAGATATCATATCTAGAAAGGTTAGTTATTGCTTTAAGTTTTAAACATAATCCAATTGACATTTGGCTCAAGAAAAAAGGTTGGTCTTTATATGACCATCAAATTGAAACCTTAAGCTTGATAAAGAAGGGGTTTGATGTAATTTTACACGCCCCAACGGGCGGAGGTAAAACAATTGGTGGTTTCATGCCATCGATCGATGATTTTATAAATAATAATTACAAAAGCCAGGAATTCCATACTTTATATATATCACCTTTAAAAGCCTTAACAACTGACGTTCAGAGAAATTTACTTAATCCTATCAATGATTTAGAAATTAATATTAAAGTAGAAGTCAGAACGAGTGATACGTCAACATACAATAAAGCTAAGCAAATTAAAAAGCCTCCTAATTTTCTGATGACAACTCCTGAGTCATTCGCACTTCTGATGGCTCGGACGGATGTCATTAATTTGTTTAAGAAATTAAAATTTGTTATTATTGATGAGCTACATACATTTTTTGACTCAAAAAGAGGGCACTTATTAAGCTTAAATGTAGCAAGGCTACGATCTATAAAACCGTTTCAATTAATCGGGCTCTCAGCTACTCTAAAGAATACCAATCTTGCTAAAAAATATCTTTCAAATAATAAAAATACAAAGCTCGTCAGCACTTATTCAAAGGTCGCACCCAAAATTACGATATTAAATTCAGGAAATAGAATTCCCTGGTCGGGTCATTCCCCAAGATACGCTCTTTCAGAAATATATTCTGAAATACTCAAATTTAAGTCATCTATTCTTTTTGTAAACACGCGAGCTCAGGCAGAAATATTATTTGAAAGCCTCTGGGCAATTAACAATAAAAATAAAAAAATAGCGATTCATCATGGAAGTCTAGAAAAAGAGCTTAGGAAAAAAGTAGAAAAGGAAATAGTAGAAGGGCATGTAGAGTGTGTAGTTGCTACCAGTTCTTTAGATTTAGGTCTTGACTGGGGTAATATTGACTTGGTTATGCAGATAGGAGCTCCTAAAGGAGTCGCAAGGTTAGTCCAAAGAATTGGTAGAGCAAATCACACGATCAATACTCCTTCAAGAGCTATTCTAGTTCCAACTAATTGTTTCGAGTATGTAGAATGTATTGCTGCAAAAGAGTGTGTGGAGTTAAATTTTTTAGAAGATGAAATATACTCTGAAGGCTCTCTTGATGTGCTTGCGCAGCATATTGTTGGTGTTGCAATTTCTCAAAAATTTAAAAAAGAAGATTTATACAAACAAATTAAAGAAGCATGGCCGTACAGAAATCTTAATATTGAGGATTTTGAAAAAACTCTTTCATTTGTTGAAAATGGAGGTTATTCCCTTCAGGCTTACGAAGAGTATTCACGGTTGAGGAGGGAAGGGGAATATTATGAAATTAGGGATAAATCACTAGTCACAAAATACAAAATGAATATTGGAACTATTGTTGAAGCCGAAATGTTGCGTTTAAGGGTAGGCAATAGATATTTAGGAAATATTGAGGAGTGGTTCATCAGTGGTTTATCAGCAGGGGACACGTTCATATTTGGTGGAAAGAGGCTGATGTTTGAGAAAGTTATTGGTAATATTGCATATGCTAAAATAACCGCCCTTGAGCATCAAAAAATACCATCTTTCAAAGGAGGGAATTTACCGCTGTCGACCCATCTCTCAAAAACTGTAAGAAAGATTTTTTCCAAACGACTTGATGCAGTAGATCTTCCTGATAGTTTAAAAAAATGGTCAGACCTGCAGACAAAGTTTTCTTCCTTCCCAAAAGAGAATGAATTCCTAGTCGAAACCTTTAAGAGGAAAAATGGCAAGCAGGAAAAATATTATATGGCAGTTCACCCATTTGAAGGAAGAAACACGCACCAAACTCTAGGATTTCTCATTTTAAGACGAATTAAAAAGCTTGGCGTGCAACCGTTTGGATTTGTTGCGAATGATTATTCTATTTTATTTTCATTTTCTAAAGAAATTGAAGACATAGACTTCCTTTTTTCTCAAGATATTTTAATTGAAGATTTATATGAGTGGTTAGAAGAAACTCCATTAATAAAAAGAGTATTTAGAGAAATCGCTATAATCTCCGGATTAATTTATAAAAATCTTCCAGGCAACCAAAAAACGGGTAAACAGGTGACCTTTAATACTGACTTGATTTATGAAGTATTAAGAAAGCATGAGCCTCACCATATATTATTAAAAATCACTACAGAAAATGCTAAGAAAGACCTCGTTGATCTTGATAGGCTTTCAACGTTTCTATTTAGAATTAAAAATAAAATTAAGATAAACAAACTCAATAGGGCATCTGCTTTAGCCTTCTCTTTACTCTTTGAATATCATAAAGAGACACCAGAAAAAAATGAACTAGATAATTTTTATTTAGAGAAGCTCGAGAACGAATTGCTCGAAGAAGTCAATGCACTATAAGGACGTTAATTTTGCTGATAAAAAGTTCTCCTTTTTTGCAAATGGCGAACTTTATTGGCCAAGTAAAAAGACTTTGATTATTTCTGATCTACACTTTGAAAAAGGTTCTTTTTTCAATAATTCAAATCAGTACATTCCACCTTTTGATACTATTGAGACGCTTAGACAGCTTTCAAATTTTATAAACAACCATCCTGTCGAAAAGATAATTTTTCTAGGCGATTTGATCCATGACAAATTAGCTTTTCAAAGGATGCCTGCAAAATCAAAAAAACTTTTTTTTAAAATCCTTGAAAATATAGAATGTACCTTAACTGTTGGTAACCATGATGATATTAGTTTTCTAAAAGATATTGGATTAACCTTTACTGACAAGGTTGTTATTGATGGCATTAGTTTCAGTCATTACCCATCAATTGATCACAGGTTTTCTGTTTTTGGTCACTATCATCCAAAAGTTAAGCTTATAATTAATGCTAGAGGAATTTGGGTTGCATGCTTTGTATTAAATAAAGAAAAAATATTGATGCCATCATATGGTTATTATACGGGGGGCCTCTCTATTAAGAGCGCACAAATACAAGAGTTATTTAATGCCCAATACGAAATTTTTCCTTTAGCAAAAGAAAAAATTTATAAGCTGAGTTTAAAAAAATAATATCTCTTTATTCAAACCGTTAATTGCCGATAGAAGAACAACACGGACATGATGACGTATTTATTATTTTAAGAGATTGTGGTCTTTGCATTATTCCTGTTCCAATGCTTGTTAAATTATTTTTTTTAATAACCTTGTTGAATTCACCTCTTTTCTTCGCACCGGACCATCCAGTATAGATTTCAAGTTTCATATCAGAGTAAGAAATATCAATTTCAATTGAGCTTTTTCCAGTTGCTCTCCACATATCGTATATATATCCATCCCTTTTGACCTTAACAGCAGATAAGTCAGGTATCTTTTTTATATATATCTTGGAAGGACTATTCTCCTTGATTTTATTTGCTACTTTAAGTTTTATATACAATGTTTGGCTGTTTGGACCGTTGAATGCCTGCTCGACCAAAATATTTGGAAAGTCGACGCCTTCAAGCGAGGGAGCATCGAATTTTTCTAGATTTGGGTTTCTAAATAAGTTTGACCATGCACCTGATTTCCCAACTTCTGCCATCATAGCTAGTGCAGCCCACTGTCCTCTTGGCCATTTTTCATTCAAATTAAACCAATAACCAAAGTTTATATTATTCTCCCCAAACCATCGCGGCTCAAAGTGTTCTTCAGCAAATGCTCTTAAACGCATTTCTACTGTTGTATCCCCAAATTCCTTTGCACAGGCTAACCCTAGAGCCATAAAGCGTGGTTCAGGCTTCATTTTTATTTCTTTGTTGATATTGTCCCAACCAAGTTTTTTAACCGCTGTTCGATATAAAAACTCTGCAAAAACTGGATCTTGAGGCATCATATAAAAAGCTATTGTCATTCCATTAGATGGTCCAGCTGCATGAATATGATCTATTAATGGGTCATAATAGATTGGTGTCCATTCTAGTGCTCCTGAACTATCAAAGCCGTAATACTTATCTTTCGTATGTTCTACCCATTCTGGATAAACAGAGTGCGTATTTTTTTGAAAAATTGCATCATAAAGTTGAAGACCTAATCCTGCTGCCGACAAGCAATATGGCCATATTTTCGTATTTTCACAATGTGGGCCCATTCTGTTTTTTGTCCATTGTGAAGATAAATGTTCAACTAATCTATGTTGTGTCCAATCAAACTTCGATCTATCGACACCAGCTACTTCGAAACTCGATCCCCATGTGTCTTCGCCAGTTGTGTAGACGTGTAAGCTTTGAATTAAATTTAGCCAACCTTTAAAAAATAAATTCCCATCTGCACCAATCGGATCTTTCTGCAATCCCCAAGGCTCAATGCCGTTTGCAACCCAGCCAGGAGTGTCATATTCTCCTACTAAGTGATCAGGTATCCAAAGATCTATCCATTCTTGAGGATATTTGCCTCGATTAGGATCAGGTCCAATTTGGGTTAACCAATCGTAAGCAGCCCAAAAAGTAAGATGTCGTTCGCTCAAACCTTTTAAAATATAAGCATAAACTTCTCGCCATGCTGGTGTAACATCAGCCATTAACCCAAGTGCATAGCTAGACTCAGAAAGGTCAAATCTAGCAAAATTTAATACAGGAGGGTTTGATGTTTTATCCCACCAATCTAAGGGTTCGCCGTCTTCAGACCAGTCATCATTAATTGAAACTTTCCGGTGTAAAAAAGTTAACCAGCCAAGCGTTTTATCATTTAATGACGGAAGACTTTCTGTATTCATGCTTAATTTTAACATAAATAAAAAAATAGTGGTAAGTTTCTATTTAAAACTTATAAATTATCAGTAAAAATAAGCTGACTACTTATTTCATTTATCAAATTTAGTATTAATAAATGCCTACTAAGGAAATTGATCGAAAGATTGCTGTAATATTTGCTACTGACGTGGTGAATTACAGTAAACATATGGAAATAAATGAAAGTGAGACTGTAAAAAGTCTAAGGTTTTATGAAAAGATACTTAAAGGGTTATTTAAAAAATATAATGGCAATTTATTTAATTCGGGGGGCGACTCTTTTATGGCGGAATTTGTTAGCGCTGTGGATGCGGTAGAGTGCGCTGTCGAGTTTCAAAAAAAGATAAAAACTAGTAATGCATCATCATCTACAAAGGTTACGCTGGAATTTCGTATTGGTATCAATACGGGAGACGTAATTAAAGAAAAGGGAAATTTATTAGGTGAAGGGGTTAATATAGCAGCCCGACTAGAAGCATTAGCATTGGCAGGAGGTATCTCTGTATCTAAAAGTATTTTTGATTATGTGAAAGGTAAAACAAAACATCAATTCAATGATCTTGGCATTCAAAAAGTAAAACAAAACGAATTCCATGCTTTTGATATTGTGTTAGATCCTTCCCAAAGAAGATCTCTGAAGCCTAAGCAGTCGAAAGGTCTCATAACAATTCTAGCTGTAGGCATTTTAGTATTAGTTATAGGTGTGTTTTCCTTTTATTTAAATGATGGTACGGGAATAAAGAATGCTGAACAAATTATTGCCGAGTCCGATAGGCCAATGGTTTTAGTAATGCCATTTGAAAATAGATCAGGAAATAAATCAGACGACCAGCTCAGCAGTGGGATGACTGACATTATTATCTCTTCATTAGCCAGTCATCCAAGACTTTTAGTGCAATCAAGCAGTACTAGTTATTTCATAAAGAAAAAAGGTATGTCTGATCAAGAAATAAAGAATGAATATTATGTTAACTATATCTTGAGAGGTTACAACCAAGTTTCAGGTGAAAAAATTAGAACTACGGTAGAGCTTTCAGATGTTGTAAAGAATAAGATAGTTTGGACAGACAAGTTTGACTTTAAATTGAATGATATATTTGAAACTCAAGATACAATTTCAGAAAAAGTACTGGAAAAACTTCAAATAAAACTAACTTTAGGAGCGTCCTTTGATGATGATAGAAAATATTTTAAGGAACCTGAAAATTGGCATAGGTTTCTAAAAGCTAACCCTCTTTTCCTTTCTATGTCATTAGAGGGTGTCAAGGAAGCTGGGAAATTGTTCGAGACTATTTTTGAGACAGAACCAAATAACCCTGTTGTTCTTTCTATGTATGCCTGGTATTTCACAGCTGAGGCAAATGTAGGGCTACGCGATTGGAATATTGGAAAAGATATGATAGAAACTGCCAAGCGAGCAGTTAAATATGGCCCGGATTTATCAGATGCCAATAGCCTTCTAGCAACTTTAATGGCTAAAAATCCTAAGGAATTCCCTGAATATTCAGAAGAAGAATTGCTTGAAGCCGCTAGAAAATATGCGATTAATTCATCGGATTTAAATCCGACCGGCATCATAAGTATCTTATCCGCAGCAAATTCTCTTTTTATCGTAGGCCTGTATGATCAGGCGGTTGAAAATTATGAAAAAGCTTTAAAAGTAGCTCCTCATCCACCTGGAAATGTAAAGTTAAACTATGCTTTAGCACTTACATATTTGAAAGAGTATGAGAAAGCCTATAAGTTGGCGTCTGAATTATCAGAAAACGAACAATACTTTGGAGGTTCACAAATCGGGGCTCTTGGGATCAGAGCCTTTATAGATATGGAAAAGGGCAGGTCAAATGATGCTAAGAAAGTAGCGGAAAGGATATTAGAAATTGATGGTAGTATTAATTTTAAAAAATTAAGAAGAGCCATGAAAACCTTCATAATTACGGATAGATCTTTTATGAAAAAGTTAGCTGGTACTCTCGAGAAGGCAGGAATACAATCTTAAAATTAATTATGGGAATATTATCATTGGATTCTGCCTGCCAAATTGATATGTGTGATAAAAGTTTAAAATGTATACGTAACTAAGATAAGCTATGGATAACGAAATATTAATAAAAAAAAGGTATGTAAAGGGTCTAAAACTAGCATCTATAATTTTGTTTGGGCTATATTTAATAGGGTTAGCTAACATTATTTTCCTACCGGGGATTGAAACTGAAATAGTTAAACAGTTATTTACCACTTTGATGGTAACAGGTGTAATAACATTTGGAGCTATTGGAACTTCAGTATCAGAAAAAAACTATGATTTGTGCTTGTATTTCGCTATTGCGATGCAAGTAGCATTTCCATTAGCGTTCAGTGCGCTTTTTAACTATGAGTTCTTAATGATAAATGGGTTTGAATTATTTAGTGGTCGAATGATGGACTATGCCTTCGTGGCTGCAGCTGGCCCGATGGTAGTTTCTATTCTTTTTGCAAGATTCTATTTATCTATTTTTTTTGTAATTTATAATTGTGTTTTGGTTAGCTTCCAAGTTTTTTCAGCAATTTCCATACCTAATACGTTTATTTCATTTAATAACAATATTGTAGCGACAAATATTAATGCTATTAATGGAGGAATTCTAGGTTTGAATATTACCTACTTAATTGTTGTTGCTGTAGGTGTCATTACCTTGGCTTGGGTTATCGACAGCAATTTAAAAGAAGCTACTATACAAGAAAGATCTAATAATCTATTGGGACGGTACTTTTCTCCAGAGGTAAGACATGAAATAGAAAAAAACAAATTTGACTTAAATAAAAGTTCAGAAAAAGAACAAAATATCGCAGTCATGTTTACTGATATTTCTAATTTTACAAAGCTTTCTGAAGGATTAGAGCCTAAGGAGGTTCTTGAGCTACTATCAGAGTACCAAACC
>CACBAO010000033.1 GCA_902537235.1 uncultured Alphaproteobacteria bacterium | reverse complement strand
CAACAAAAAGTGCCTTATTATATGCCATCTATTTTTCGACGCATGTGATAGTTCGATATGGTAATAGATGTAATGAAAGAGTTGAAAAACTTGTAAGAAACATAATATTATATCGAAAGAGTTTATAAACTAAACTTTTAGAAGGAGGATTTTTTGGAAGATTATAGTGATTTTTCACCGGCTCCCATACCCAGAAACGAAAGCCGAAGACTTGAGGCAGTTAGAAAGACGGGGGTAATGGATGTCGCCAATGAGGAGCTGTTTTTAATCTATACAGAGCTAGCAAAAGAAATATCGAATATGCCTGTTAGCTATACTGGCCTAATTGACGAAAAAAGACAGTACATGTTATGTCACATTGGATTGCCGGAGGACCGTCCTGAAAGCCCTAGAGAGAGAACATTTTGTCAATTCGCTCTAAACAGTACTGATCCAATAATAGTAGAAGATTGTAGTAAAGACGAGAGGTTCAAAAATCATCCTGTTGTTACTGGAGATCCATATGTGAAATTTTATGGAGGGTTTCCTTTAGTTACTCAGGGTGGTTTAATATTGGGAACGCTTTGCGTTGTCGATACGGAGTTGGGAAAAAAACTCGACGAAAATCAAATTACGTTAATACAAAAGCTTGCGGCAAGACTAGCACATCAACTTGAAACGCAAGGTAACCAGAGAGAAATTACTGCATCTCGAGCAATTGATATGCTTAATGTGGTTGTTAAACAAAATCCAAATATGACTATTAAAGACACAATTAATTTTTTGACGGTAATTGAAGGTAGACCTATAGATGAAGCTGCAAAACATAGTTTAATAAAGTTCGACTTGCTCGACGCATCTGGAGTGATGACTAAGAAAGCTAGAGTGTTCCAAAGAGAACTAGATCTTGATCAGGGAATATTTAAGAGAATATCAATTAATAAAGAACAAGCTCAAGACAGTCTCGATAATATGCTCTCTGAACTGGGAGATATTTAGATGTTTGCAGTGATCTATCAGTTTAAGTTTCCTGGTGTTAGTGAGGCAAAAGTAGCAGCCGGATTTTGCTCAGAATCCTTGGGAGGAAAAATAGCACAATATGATTTTTTAGGACTGAATATACTCATAAGTAAAGATGGTGATTTAAATATTCACGTGAAATTTGAGGATGCTAAAGCCTTGAAAAAGTTCGAAGATGACTCAGAAAAACTACTAGGTGATTTGAGGAATAGCTTTGTTTTTAAAGAAAATAAGGTGTCTGGTGTCTTTGCCTTTACCTATGAAAAAGAAGCAGTCGCAACAGATATTAAAATTGAAGGTGCGTCTGTTGTAAGGAATTAGTAACCAAAATTTTTATCTGAATTGGTTGTTATATTTAGATGAAAATTTCCCTAAATTGAAAAAATTTGAAAAATGTGATACTGTTAGGCCGTGTAAGCATTTCACCAACTTTTTTTTATTATGTTCTAAGCAATTGAGGGAAGTAACTGAGATTAATAGCACAAATAATGATCTTTCTACTAGGGGTCTGGGCGCTCTTTGCAGGTATAGTTGCATTGTTTGGCTATTCTTTTTCTTTCCCCTTTGAATTTAATCAATCAATTGAGGAAATTCCCTTTCATCGATGGCAAATCGTACGAGTGAGTGTTTTTCTTACTTTTGGTTATCTCGCTATACGACACTTTGTGTTTGGTAAAGAAAAAATGTTCCCCATTCAATTTCTTGATATATATTTAAAGTTCGTTGGAGGCTCGGGCCTGGTTATTTATTATCAGCAGGGAATAACTGAATACAGAGAGTATGCGACGCTCGGTTTATTTCTAGTGGCCGCCTTATTCTCCCATTTTTTAGCAAGACCAGAATATAAAAAGATTTTTTTAAAAAGATAAAAATTTATTGAAGATAAGTTGAAAAATAATACTATCTTGTTGCAGAGATAATGAAGTATCTATGTTAGCCAGAATAATGGATCAAACATCATAGACGCTAATGGGTATTCCGGGTCGATGCAAAAAGTTCAAAAGGTAAAAAAGAAAGGTAAAAATGGCTAGTGTAAACAGAAGACTAACATCTATTTTGGCAACCGACTGTGTTGGTTTTAGTAGTCTAATGGAAAAAGATGAAGAAAAAACACTTGATAATTTAAAGGCCTGTCGCTCAATCATAGATCCCTATATTGAAGAATTTGGTGGAAAAATATTTTATACAGCTGGAGACTCAGTAATAGCTGAATTTGCGAGTCCTGTTTCCTGTGTCAACGCTGCGATAAACTTTCAAAAAGCTATTGATGAAAGAAATAAAGTAACTGAAGATAGCTCAATCATGACATGGCGAGTGGGAGTGCATATGGATGACGTGATTGTTGAAAAGGATAACATTTATGGTAGTGGTGTTAACATAGCTGCACGGTTGGAGGCTGCTTGCACTCCTGGGCAAATACTAATTTCTTCAACGGTAAAAGATCAAGTTGATAACAAAATAGGGTTAAAAGTTGAAGATGCAGGCACTAAGGCATTAAAAAATATTTCTGATAGTTATCAGACTTTTGGGATTTCTCCAACAGGTGGGAAAGTCGAGAAAACTGATGGTAAAAGCTACGCTAAAAAGGAGTCCGAGAAAAACTATAAGCCAAAGCTCGCTGTAATGCCGTTCTCGAATGCTAGCAACGACGAAGATAGTGGGTATTTAGTGGATGGAATAGTAGAAGACTTAATAACTGAATTTTCAATGATAAGAGAATTAGAGCTAGTCTCTCGACAATCATGTTTCGATTTTAGAGACAAGGATATGGATCTGAAAGCATTCTGTGAGAAGTTTGGCGTTGATTATGTTGTTGTTGGTAGTATTCGTTCATCTGGAAAAAGGGTAAGAATCTCAGTTGAATTGTCTGACGCGAAAGATGATAACCAGATATGGAGCCAAAAGTTTGATAAAATCATCGAAGATATCTTTGATGTACAAGATGAAATAGTTAGACAAATTTCTGGAAAACTTCTGGGAGAGATTGAATTATCAAGCTTAGAAAGAGCGCAAAGAAAACCCACTGAAAATTTGTCTTCTTACGAATTACTTTTGAAGGGTAAAGTTTTACACCACAAAATACAAAAGGATGCGTTACAAAACGCCTTAACGACCTTCGATGAAGCTATTAAAGCTGATGAGACTAACGGCCAAGCGTATGCTTGGAAAGCCTGTGCCCTTGGCCAAGGTATGAGTAGGGGGTTCATTGAGGGTGATATGGCTGAAATATGGAGTAAAGCGGAAGGATGCCTTAAAAAGGCACATGAACTTAATGACAATGATTTTGAGGTTCATCGTTTGATGGCCGAAGTTAATTTATCAGGTAGAAATTTTAGAGTAGCAGAAAGACATGCCTCTAAGGCCTACAAAATGGTTCCCAATGATCCGCGTGTTTTATCAGTTTATGGGGAAGTATCACTGCGATTAGGAAAAATCGATCAAGGCCTAGATGCGCTGAAGCTAGCATTAGAGATCGACCCAATTGCACAAGGAAAAACAAACTCAGACTCCAGAACAGCTCCGGTTTTATTCGGAGAGTATTTGGCTAGAAATAAAGATAATTGTCTCGAGTTAGTAAAAAAATTAGAAGATATAGACTCTAAATCATGGCTTTTAACTGCAAAGCTTTGTCGTGATGAGGAACACAATATAACAGAAGAAGATTGGTATAAACGCGGAAAAGAAGAGTTTAAGGATAAAGATTGGGCAGCTGAAGTTGATAGCTTTCGGCTTAATAATGAAGGAGCAAAAGAGTCGCTTATAGAGTTTGCTGATAGTCTTTTTTAAAGGCTTAAATAAACATGTCTAAAAAGATACTAACGAGTTAATATATGTTCCGCTAACTTTATTCCACTCGAGGCGGCATCTAAAATCGTTCCACCTAAACACCAATCGCCGCAAATGCCCACATTTTCTTCGTCATAAAATAGAAAAGATTTTCCCAAAGCTCGTTCGGTGAACCCATAAAGCCAACGGTGGCCAGCTTCGTAAGTTGGTCTAGGCAAGGAAAAGGGGACGGCATCTATTATCTCTTTAAGCAACAGCTCTTTAATTTTATTTTTGTCGTTTTTAACGACTTTCTTGGCAAAATGTTCTTTAGTGTGAACGGTTAAGCAGAATAACTGCTGCTCACATTTGAATCGATTATTTTCTACCTGAATATTAACTTTTTTGTTCGAGAAATGTTTTTCTTTTACAGGTTCTGGATTTATGTCAAAGGAAAAGAGAGCTGCTGCAGAGCTCCTCATTTGGACTTTCTCTATTAGACTGTCAAACTTATTAATTTGTTCATTGATTAGAGTTTTAGCTTGATTTGGAGGTATTGAAAGGACCACGACATCATAAGGCGTTTTTTCATGAACTCCCCCCCTACATTTCACAACAATTGTCTTATTGTATAAATTTAACGAGATAGCCTCAGAGCTCTTCCGTATATTTAAATTCGTCCCGCAATAATTTATAAAGTCGGCAACTGAATTTATGGGCTCAAATAAATTTCCTTTACGCTGGATTATTTTTTCTTGCTCTGCTCTTTTGAATATTTCTAACCCAAATTCTGGCAATTCTGTATGACTGTAAAAGTCAGGTAAGGAACTTGCACCATGATGGAATACAGCTCCATCAGTTCGCCGTGTACTCAGCCTTCCACCTATATTCCTGCCTTTATCAAGTATTAGAACTGAATGACCACCTTCGGCCAATCTTTTGCCACATAGTAATCCAGAGATTCCAGCGCCAATCACTACAATTTTCTTCGCATTCATATATAAATCACAATAAAGTTTGAGGTTTTTTTTTGTTAGATTTATCCAAAATAAGAGACAAATTATTCAATTTTGATAAATAGGCAATGAGGGGGTGACCTTTTTTTTCAGAACATTCTTTATGCATAAAAAAGCAATTTATACATAGGGTTAATTTTCTTTTTTTCCCAATATCTATTCTGGTTATTGGAATTGTTTCATTATAATCAGGATGAGGATTTTCTGTTGCCTTACAAAAATCACACTTTGCTTCAGGTTGGTTATATATAAAGTTTTGCATTTTTAGCTCTTCTCTAAGCATCTGAAGTCAGCTGGGGGTCTATTTCCCTCAAAATCAATATGACAGATATTTTTCTCATGACGTTGGCACCAAATTTGAATGCCAATTTGGGTAAACCCGACATCTACTTTTACATAATCTCTAAGAGCTATGTCTGGGTTATCTAAATTTTTATATTCTTTGAGGCAGGCTTCGCAGACGAGGGGCTCATTTACATTATATAATAAATTTTCGTAGTTATCGTTCAAAACATCTCCTTAACAATTAAAATAAGTTTTAATAAAAATTTTCAAATCAATACATAATCTTAGTTTTAAAAACTTAAAAATTAATATTTGAAAATTATAATTCTTTGTGTGCCCTCTCTCTAAGAGGAGCCTTGGTGATTTTACCATTTACATTCCTTGGAAGTGGTTCTCTGATGATTGTAATTTTATCGGGAACCTTGTAATCGGCAACTTTTTCAGAAAGTTGGAGCCGAATGTCATTAGGCTCAAGCGAGGCTGATGAAGGAAAAACAAAAGCATGTGATCTTTCGCCGAGTATGGGGCAAGGGTAGGGAACTAAAGCAGCCTCTTGGACTTGATCCATTAACATCATAATGTTTTCTATTTCGGCGCTAAAAATTTTATATCCTCCACGATTTATCATGTCTTTCTTTCTATCATGGATACGTATAAAGCCGTTTTTATCTTGACTGGCGATATCACCAGACTTCCAGTAACCATCTTCGAAAGAGCTTTTGGTAGCCTCTTCGTTTTTCCAATATCCCGGTATAACCATAGGACCTTTAATCCAAAGCTCGCCAGTCTCACCTTGATTTATTTCTTCATTATTTTCGTTAACAATCTTAATTTCACCACAAGGTACGACAAGACCGACGCTATCACCTGGGTCATTGCAATTAATTGGAATGATTGTTGTAGGGGACGTGGTTTCAGTTGCCCCATAGGCATTATTTAAACTTAAAAACGGCAACTTTGAGGCTAATTCCTTCCTAACAGCATCAGGCATTGGAGCGCCCCCAAACGCCCCTATTCTCCACGATTGTAGATCTTCAGCAATGTACGCATTGCGATGAAGTAGTAATGCGTACATTGCTGGAACAAGTATCGAATATGTTAATCCATGCTTCTTAGCAAGAATTGCAAACTCTTGTACTTCAAAATGCTCCATTATGACAGTTTTCCCTGCACATCCAATTAAGGTCAGAATTTGAGCTACTAGCCCAGTAACATGGCTTGCAGGTACAGCAAGAATAGTGCATTCACCATCTTTAATTCCTAGCTCCATCTGGAAATGAAGAAAAGAATGGACTAGCCCAAGATGTGTCAATATAGCTCCTTTTGGGCGACCGGTAGTACCAGAGGTATATAATAGTATGGCTGGGTCTTCCTCATCGATTGTTTTTAAAGTGATGTTTTCCTCAACGCCTTTTTCAAGTAATTCATTAAATTTCAAACAATCAGTTTGAGTTTCAGCTTGCATAGTTATAAAAAGAACAGAATTGCCATCTTTGCTGAGAGGTTGTTCTTTCTCGGTTTCTTTATCAAATAAAACTGCGTGTATCCCTGCGTCATCATAAAGAGAAATAAGCTCGTCTTTTTTATGTCTATGGCCAACCGGCATAGCAATAAGACCAGTTTTGAATGAAGCAAATAGAGCGACTACAAACTCAATGCTATTTGCAAGATTGATAACAAGGATATTTTTCTCTTTTAGCCCAGATTTCAACAAGCCTCCGGCCAAGCTATCGGACAGCTCATCTAGTTGTTTGTATGAAACATACCGTTCTTGAAAGCATAGAGCCACCCTATCTGGATGCTTTTTAACTATGTCTTTAAAAATTTCGAGAAAGTCGTTCGGTCTATTCTCAAAGCATAAAAGTTCACGACCATCATAATGAGGTTCAATTTTTTTTTTTAAATCAATTACATTATTTTTTGTCATTAGCACCTTCCAAAGAGGACTTTCTTTTATTAAACTAAATTTTAGATTAATTTAAAGCTTTATCTAAAAAGGTATGTAATTGAACAAACAGCATAATATTAAATTAGACAAGGACCTCTCGCTTAGAAAAAGAGCAGAGACTTTTATTCCTGGTGGAATGTGGGGTCATATGAGTGTTAAAAAGCTACCCTATGGTTACCCACAGTTTTTTTCTAAAGCAAAGGACGCAAGAATATGGGATTTAGATGGGAACTGTTATATCGACTTTATGTGTGGTTATGGACCGAATCTCCTTGGTTACAATAATGTAGAAGTCGATCACGCAGTAAATGAGCAACGAAAAAAAATAGACCTATGTAATGGCCCATCTGCGTTAGTAGTGGATTTGGCAGAAAAAATGATAACGCTTGTTGATAGTGCAGATTGGGCTTTATTTGCAAAGAATGGTACTGATGCCACAACAACCTGTTTAACCATATCGAGAGCGGCAACTGGTAAAAAAAAGATATTGGTTGCAAGAGGATCTTATCATGGATCTGCGCCATGGTGTACCCCTGTAGCAACCGGTGTTGTGGAAGAAGACACTTCCAACTTAATTTTCTTTGAATACAATGATAACGAGAGTCTTGAGGTTGCCGTTCAGGACGCCGGTAGTGACCTAGCTGGAATAATATTGACTGCTTTCCGCCATGATGTTCGAAGAGACCAGGATTTACCAAAAAAGGCTTTTTTGAAGAAAGCAAGAGAGATTTGTGATAATAAAAATGCTGTTCTTATTTTAGATGATGTAAGAGCGGGCTTCAGATTGAACAAAAGTGGGAGCTGGTTTGATTATGGGGTAAAGCCTGACTTAACTGCGTTTTCAAAAGCTATTGGAAATGGATATCCTCTTTCTGCAGTCGTAGGCGTTGACAAATTAAGACAAGCAGCAAGTGAAATTTATGTAACAGGCTCTTTCTGGTGTAACGCTACCTCCATGGCTGCGAGCTTAAAGACATTATCAATAATCGAAGAAATAGACGTGGTAGGCCATATTTCTTTATTGGGTGATAAGCTCAGAGCTGGAATAGACCAAATAGCAAATAATTTAGGAGTTGAGATATCTCAATCAGGTCCCCCTCAGATGCCCTTGATTCTGTTCAAAGACGATAAGGATTTCTCAAAAGGTAAAAAGTTTGTCCAATATCTACTAGGAAGGGGAATTTATTTTCATCCTTGGCATAATATGTTTCTGTCTTTGGCTCATACCGCCAAAGATGTAGATATAACACTTGATGCGGTCGAATTTGCAATGAAAAAAATATCTCTAGAGTTCAAATAGTATACTTTCAATCATGTTGTGCACTAAACGCTTACATATAATTATGTGGGGTTCGATTTTTTTATTTCTAATTACTATGCCCGTGTGGATCACTAGAGATTGGCATTTTATGGTTTTAAGTCAACTTGGCATAACGATAATTTTCGCAATAAGTTTTAACCAACTTCTTGGGCAAACGGGACTATTAAATTTAGGTCATTCCATATTTATGGGAGCCGGAAGTTATTTTACAAGTTTAATTTTATTACAGATTAACAGTGGTGCATTATTTATTCCTCTACCAATTTTACCCCTATTTGGTGGTCTCGCGGGGTTCCTTGTGGCAGGGGTATCTGGATATTTCTCCGTAAAACGATCTGGAATGATTTTCGCTATGTTGACTTTAGCAATAGTTGAATTTGTTAACGCATTTAGTACCTCATTCCCAAGCGTTTTGGGCGGGATCATAGTAGATCGGACTCTCAATACCGATTTCTTTAATTTTGATTATGGTGGAAAGGATTCAGTATGCTTTATCGTGATGGCTTGGTTATTCATAGCTGTATTTGTTTCCTACTGTTTTTTACAAACTCCACTTGGCAAAATGTGCAATGCGGTGAGAGAAAATGTATCAAGAGCAGAATATATAGGTTATTCGAGCTATATGGTTAGATATCTTTCTTTTTGTTATTCCGGATTTATAGCAGGAATTGCTGGAACCTTGTTTGTAATCAACTATGAATTATTTTCCCCAGAAGTGTTCAGCCTCCGAGAGGCCTTTAATATTTTATCAGCAACTTTCATTGGCGGCATTGGCTTCTTTTTAGGGCCAATTATTGGTGCTTCTATTTTTTCTTTATGTAGTATCTTATTAAGTAATAGCACGGAAATTTGGCCCTTATACCAAGGAGTTATACTAATGATTTTTGTTCTTTACTTTCCCAGAGGTATAGCTGGCTTTTTTATTGATCAAAGAGATTTTGTTAAATCGAAAAGTAAGCTAGAGGTTCTATACCATTATCTTAAAACTATAATGCCTGCGATGGTCACGGTATTATCAGTTACATGGTTAATTGAGTGCGTTAATACGATCTTGCATCACCAAGAAAAAACTGAATTTATATTCCTTTGGATTATATTTTCAATTTCAAATCCATTGAATTGGTTTATAGCAGTCTCAATAGCAGTTCTCGGTATTTGCTCACTAGCGACTAACTTGAATAAAAGAAAAATTGATGCTATTAAGCCTACTTAAATGGGCTTTAGAAAGGCTTGCTTTTTATCCATTCAACAGTTTCACGCATTATTGTGGGAAAATCCCTTATCTTAATCTCAAGACTATCTCTTCGTTTAAAATCAAATTGTGTTGGTATTACGGGATCTTCTGACATCGGTTCAGGCATTCGCATGTCTGGTATTAACTTCTGACACTCGTTATAAATGTCATTCCAATGAAAACTCTCCAAGACCCCAAAGTATCGACCAGAAGCTGATGGGTTTTCATACGCTGCTAAAAATAGCTTTGCTAAGTCTTGGAGGTGTATTAACGAAGCGGAGTCATTTGGCACTTTTTGATGTCTTGGGGGTCCCCCTTCAAGAACACTTTTAATCCATAAAAATGGATTGTGTTTTAAATGTTCTGGTAATATAGCAGGTCCGTACAATCCAGTTGGTAAAAAAACGGACAGGCGCAAATTATTTTCATTACAAAATTTAAATGCGGCTTTCTCCATATATGTTTTAGCAGCTGATGTATACTTTTTCGAAATGCATTGCTCTTTTTCATCAGACCAATGATCCAACTCATTTTTTATTGAAACTGGGGGAATGGGGTTTGTACTAGAAGTGGAAGAACAAATTAGAATATTCTTAACATTATTTCTTTTTGCTGTCTTAAGGATATTGAGGCACCCATCCACAGTAGGTTTGATAATTTCATTATAGCCTCTTTCATTATCAAGCTCTTTTGCAGGTGTTCCGTCAAAGCCTTTATATGTCGGTATAAGGCAACAGACAAAAACTGCGTCGGCATTTATGAGAGGACTATCCAACGACGAAATGTCTCCCATGTTTGCCGAAAAAAAATTGGCATTATTTCCAAACGGAAGGCTTTTTAGTCTATTAATTCTATCTTGATTATCGACATCTCTAAGTGTGCCGTTAACATGATAACCTGTATCTAGTGCTTCTCTTAAAATGCTAGAGCCAACTAATCCGCTTGCTCCAAATATAGTTAATAACTTTTTCCCCATCAATTCACCTATTAAAATTAAATTTCGTTATTCCTTTATCTCTTAGAATAAATTTAGTCCTTTAGAAAAATTTTTGTAACACCAATACCTGTAGCTTGATAAGCATCATATATTTCATCAGCTCCTGAAATTTTCAGTGTCTCGGG
>CACBAO010000032.1 GCA_902537235.1 uncultured Alphaproteobacteria bacterium | reverse complement strand
CTTTTCTAGATAAAAAGATTGATAATAATCTATCCTTTTGCTTTAGTGGTTTGTTAAAATCGATATGGAGCTTAGAAACCATTATTCAACTTAGTTGGGATTGTAAAAATTTTTCGAGTTTTTCAAAAGACACATCTTTTTTAATAAAGCCATTACCTATATCTTTCAATAAAATCAAGTTAATATTATTACCAACTACTTTTTTGTCTTGTTTCATAAATCTTAAAATTTTAACTAAGTCTAATTTATCATTATGAATCTGCGTGATTAACGTAGGTAATTTCATAGCGTTCAAGTGGACGTTAATATCATCAACCTTACTTTCACTTAAATAACCTTCTTCCATAGAAAAACGAGCGGCAAGTACTATTCCCAGTGAAATTGCTTCTCCGTGTAGTAATTTTTCTGAGTAATCAAAATAACTTTCTAGAGCATGACCGAACGTATGACCAAAATTCAGAAGAGCCCTATCTCCCTGCTCTTTTTCATCGATTTCGACAACTTTGCTTTTTAGTTCAAGAGACTTATCGATGATATGCTGTAAAACAGACTCATCTCTCGAGGATATAAGCTTCTGGTTTTCTATCAAGAATTTGTAAAAATCTTTGTCAAAAACAAGAGCCATTTTCAAAACCTCAGCATATCCGGCAAGAAATGCTCTATCTGGCAAGGTGCTAAGAAAAGACGTATCACAAAAAACGACTTTAGGATGGTAAAACGATCCAATAGAGTTTTTTGCTGGCCCACTATTTATGGCTGTTTTGCCTCCCACCGAACTATCAACTTGAGATAAAAAGGTTGTCGGAACTTGAATTAAATTAATTCCTCTGCGAAACAAGCTCGCAGCTAAAGATACTAAATCTCCTACAACTCCTCCACCGAAAGCTATAACATAATCTGTTCTGTCGAAATTTAATTCAGTTAACCAGTCGAGAATTTCTTTCAGTCTATTCCAGCTCTTGGATACTTCACCTGGTGGTATTAAAAGTAAGTGAGGATTGATCTTTAAATCGCTTATTTGATTTGAGAAATTAGAATATTGGCATGTATGAATATTTTCATCAGTTATTATTGCGATTTTTTTATGTGCTAAATTTAATTGAAGAAAATTACTATTCTCTTTTAAAAGGTTAGTTCCTATCCATATATCGTAACTGGTTTTTTTTGACAAAATGCTTATAGCTTTTCTTCGTATCATTATTTCAGCAAGACCTCTTTCGACGACAAATTTTTGACTATATTCTCTATTGTCATTTCTACATTAGGATTGTTGTTGACAATATGACTATCTGCTTGTCTATAAAACCTAATTCTTTCTTCATTTTTCTTGATCAAAGTCTCTATTATTTTTCCGTTTTTCAAAAGAGGCCGTTTTCCCTGATTGAGAATACGATTTGATATAATATGGATATCACACTTAACCCAGATAGAAAAAGATTTCAATTTAATCGCGTTTCTTGTTTTGGAGGATAATATTGACCCACCGCCTGTCGAAATTATGTGTGCGGTTTTATCCAATATCTTTCCCACAACTTTTTCTTCAACTTGCCTAAAGTATTGTTCGCCATAATCATTGAAAATTTCAAAAACAGACTTACCAACTTCTTCTTCAATTACTTTATCAGTGTCTGAAAATGCGGTGCCTAACCTTCCAGACAGAAGTTTACCGATAGTAGTTTTTCCACAACCCATTATGCCTGTCAATACAATCGATTTAGATAAAATTTGTGTCATTACGTAAATTCATTTACTATGTTTAGATAGTCGTCAAAAGTGTTATATAGCAATAAATTTAAAAATTTGTGCAAAAACTTAAACATTACAAAGAAATGAGCTTTAGTAGGGACTAATAAAGTTGCTTAAATACTACATCATAGGTTCAATAATATTATTTATTACCTGTTTTTTTTTATACCTGTTAATAGAGCAAGATCCACCCAGAGGTGAAGTAATTATTGAAGTCAGTATCGATGATAAGCCAAAAAATTAGTTCTTTTTTCTTATTTTTTATAGTCTTGACAAATATTTCCTCCGTAGTGCATTCAAATGAGCCTGAACTACAAAATGCTAAAAAAATTTATCGAGATATAGTAAGACCTTCGCTGATACCTATTTCGTCAACCAACATTTTAGATAAAAGGAATGTGGAAGAAACCTTCTTGGGTGAAATAAACTTAAACGGGATCGGATTACTTTCAATTGAAAAGACTAAGTTTCCAGGTGATTTATGGAGTAACTCCAACGAAAAGGTGCTTTCAGAAAAGCTTAACAGCACCTCTAAACTTTCTTTGTCCACCACAAATAAAATCTTCAAAAGACTACTTTTAGTCGATGCTAAGCCTCCTCTAAACTCAATAGGTTTCAAAAACATGGGGTATTTGTTCCTATTATCGCGTATTGACCAACTAATAAAGCTAGGTGCTATAGATGAAGCGGAAGAAATTCTTAATTATATATCGGAACCCTCGATTGAAATAATGAAAAGAAAAATTGAAGTCGCATTACTAAATGGGAGGCTATCGAGGGCTTGTAACTTGGCAAATAAATACCCAAACTTCAAGGGGATGCTCCAGTTTAAAATAATATGCTTCGTCAGAAAGAATGACTGGCAAGCTGCTGCATTAGCTTTCACGATAGGTTCATCTCTGAAACATTTTGATGAAAAAGAAAAGCAATTATTATCAAATTATTTAGATCCTGATATTGAGACAGATTACCAAATAGATATAGACATCAACAAACTAAGTCCGACAAACTTTTATCTAATGCATGGCAAGAAGGAACTAGTACCTTCAGAAATACTACCAAACAAATACGCGTACGCTTTTAGTCGATCAGGAATGCCATCCAATATACGACTTAAATATTTAGAACAGTTGGCATCAAACTATGTTGTTAATGCAAACACCTTGTTTAATTTATATAGATCAAACCCAAATAGGGATAAAGAGGGAGCTAATAACGCATCAAAGGCCGTGACTGAACTAGATAAAGCTTTTAATAGCGCAAGCGAACGAAAAAAGCTATTTGTTTTAAAAAAAGCCGCGAAAATATTCTTAGAAAAAGAGTTATTGCCGCAGTTCTCTAGTGAATACAAAAAAGAATTAAAAAACTTACATCATTCTAGTAGTGAAAAACTCATTGATCTTGCCATCGCACTACTTAGTCTCACAGATGATATGGGTAATGAGTTATTAATGTTTGAATCAGATAATGCTGATATCAATTGCTTGATCAATATAAAAAAATCTTTATTTGTTTATAATGAACGGGACTCTGACCTTTGTAGTCTAGTTAAAAAATTAAATATTGAAACAATTAAAAAAACTTTCCCAAAAAATAAAAAATATGATGATCAAATGGAAAAAGGATTAATTTTATTGGAAGGTTTAAATCTAATACAAAATGGCTTTTCAACTGATTTTGAAGAACTAAAACTCAGTTTAAATCTATTAACGCAAATTGGGCTAATCGATTTAGTCAACGAAATTTCAATAGAGTTAATCGCTTTAAACGCTTTAAAAAAAATGGCTTTATAAATAATGAAAGGTTTGGATAATTTATCATCTGACTTCCTATTAAGGCTTGTAACCGAAAAAAATATGAGCCTTAATACAGCGTCATCTTACAAAACGGATCTAAAGATTTTCATTTCATTTATTGAGCAGCAAAGCTTAAATATTAAGACCTTAAAGAAAAAAGATTTAAGTAATTTCTTCCAAAGACAAAGAGAAAGAGGTTTTTCAAATAATACCGTTTCCCGAAGGCTATCAACAATAAAACAGTTTTTTAAATTTTTAGTGCTTGAGGGCTTTGTGGATGGTAATCCTTGTGAAGAAATAAAAAGTTTCAAACAAACAAAAAAAATACCAGGTTTTTTGTCTGAAAAAGAGGTGCTAAGCATTTTGGACTCTGCGAGTCATGTAGGGAAAAATGATGTCGAGAGAGCCAGGAATAAAGCTTTAATTGAAATTCTTTACGCAAGTGGTATGAGAGTTAGTGAACTAGTTTCATTACGAAAATCGCTTTTTATTGGAACTCCAGAGTTAATTTTGATAAAAGGTAAAGGAAATAAAGAACGAATGGTTCCCATCTCAAAGATAGCGTTGTCTGCGGTTAAAAAATATTTGATTACGTTAAAAAAGACCAATACCAAACTATATGAAAGTGATTTTTTATTTCCTACACGTTCTAAAACTGGATACTTGAACAGAGAGCGATTGTTTTTAATTATTAAAGAAATAGCTCACTCTGCTGGATTAAATGCTCAGCATGTTTCACCTCACAAAATCCGACATGCTTTTGCCTCTCATTTACTGTCAAATGGTGCAGATCTGAGAGTAATACAAACATTACTCGGCCACAAGAATCTGAGCACCACGGAGATTTACACACATGTCTTAGATGAAAAAATGATAAAGAGTGTTCAAGAAAACCACCCTTTTGCAAAAAAAGGTTTAAAAAATTTAAAAACATATAATTAAGAATGCAGGAAAGGAATAAATTATGCTTATCGACTCCAGTTTTTGGTTAACATCTCTCACTATAGCTGGGTTACTAATAATCTCAGCTTTTTTCTCAGGGTCTGAAACTGCGCTAACTGGAGCAAGTAAAGCCAAACTAACTGCTCTTAAAGCCAAGGGATCAAAAATGGCATCTAGAGCTTTATCTCTAAAAGAAAACGGTGAAAGCTTACTTGGTGCTTTGTTATTAGGCAATAATTTAGTAAATATTCTTGCGACTTCTCTTGCAACTTCTCTCCTCACAACTCTTTTCCAAGATAACAGTGTTATTATTGCTACATTTACCATGACCTTTTTAATTTTGGTTTTTGCTGAAATTATGCCCAAAACTTATGCTATAACCAATCCAGAAGGTGTGTCCATAAAAGTTGCTGGTTTAGTCAAATTCTTTGTCGTTGCGTTCACTCCTTTTATTAAAGCGATAAGGTTTTTCGTGCGATTTACTTTCAACGTTTTTGGGGTTAATTCTGATGATAATATTGAAGAAATGGCAACAGAAGAAATAGCAGGAGCTATATCTCTTCATCACTCAGAAGGAGCGGTTCAGAAAGAAGCTCGAGATATACTTCTTGGTGCGCTAGATCTTGGCAATAGGGAAGTTGAAGAGATTATGTTACACCGGAGCCAAATAGAAATGATAGGTACAAATAGTTCTCCTTCTGAGATTTTTGAAAAGTGTTTAAATTCTCCTTATACCAGGCTACCAATCTATGAGGATAGTCCAGAAAATGTTATTGGAGTACTTCATGCTAAGGATGTCTTGAGATCATTCAAAAAATTTGGCCTTTCACAATCAGTGAGAAAATTAAATGTTAATGATATTAATATTCTTGATGTTGCGATGAAACCATATTTTGTGCCAGAAACTACAACTCTTGATCAACAAATGAAACAATTTTTGAAAAGAAAGTCGCACTTTGCACTAGTAGTTGATGAATACGGTGCTCTTAGAGGCCTCATAACATTAGAGGATATTTTAGAGGAAATAGTTGGTCAAATTAGTGATGAGCATGATGTAATTGAGCAACAGGTTCAAGAGCTTAATGATAATTCGATAATTGTCGAGGGTAATATGACCATTAGAGATTTAAATAGACATAGAGATTGGAATATTCCTGATGAAGAAGCGAATACAGTTGCGGGCCTTGTGATTCATGAAGCACAATCAATACCTTCTGAAAGACAAGTTTTTATTTTTAACGGATTTAGGTATGAAATATTGAAAAGGAAAGGAAACCGAATAACAAAAATAAAAATAAAGAAGCTCAGCGCCTAACCGGTGTATCTCTTTAGAGCCAATACTGCGTTCATACCACCAAATGCAAAAGAATTGTTTAGAACTACATCCACCCTTTGCAACTCTTGAGATTTGTTTGGAACAACATCTAGATCACAGGAGGGATCCAACTGTGAATAGTTAATGGTTGGTGGAATCACATTTTCACTTATAGCAAGTGTACATGCTAAAAGTTCAATAGCTGCAGTGGCTCCTATAAGATGACCATGCATAGCCTTTGTAGAGGAAACTTTGATAGACCCAGAATGCGGACCGAACACTTTAATGATGGATTCACTTTCAATTTTATCATTCAAAATCGTACCAGTGCCGTGAGCATTTATATAGCTTACATCTGTCTTATTTATCATTCCATTTTTCAAAACACTATTCAGCGCTTTTTGAGGACCAATATTATTAGGCTTGATAAGGTCCGATGCATCAGAAGACATTGAAAACCCAAGGACTTCTGCAATGATTTCTGCTTTTCTTTTTCTGGCAGAGTCCAAGCTTTCAAATACAAATATACCAGCACCTTCACCAAGAACAAGTCCATCTCTTCCTTTAGAAAATGGACGACACTTGCTCTGAGATAAAACTCTTAAACTTTCCCAGGGTTTTATCCCTCCAAAATTTAGAAAACTCTCAGCGCCACCTGTTATCACTATGTCTGTTTTTTTATATTTAATGGTCTCGTATGCTAAGCCCATGGCATGATTTGCAGAGGAACATGCAGAAGATACTGTGAAGCTTGGTCCTTTTATTTGGTATTCAATCGAAATCAAACTAGTTGCTGAGTTATTCATAATTTTTGGTACTGTAAGAGGGTGCAACCTATTTTGTCCTTCTTCAAAAACCTGTTTGTAGCTATTGTTAATAGTCTCAATACCACCAATTGACGAACCCAAAATTACGCCTGCATTTTCTGACCAACCTTGCTTACTATTAGCAAGTCCCGACTTAGTAATTGCTTCATTAGCAGCTAACAAAGCAAACTGGGAGAATCGATCCATCCTTCCGACCAATTTTAATTCGAAATGGTCACTTGGACGGAAGTTTTTTATTTGCCCACCCGTTTTTACTTTTAGCCTATTTACATCTGGGAATTCGAGCTGACCAATACCAGATTTTCCTTCCCTAAAGCTATTATATATTTCAGGAACAGACATTCCAATAGATGACACTCCACCTATACCTGTTATTACCACTCTGTTAGTCATAAAAATTTTTTGATAAAAAGGGCCTAAGCATTTTTTTGCAAAAGAGTTTTTAGGTAGTTAGCAAGGCTTGATACGGTATTAAAATGCTTTTTTACCTCACTTTCATCTAATCCCTCAAACGGAATTGAAATATCGAATGTTTCTTCCAATGAAAAAACCAATTCAACAATGGCCACCGAATCTAGATTTAGATCTTCAAACTCCCTATCTAGAGGAATTTGTTTTGGATCTACACCCGTTTGTTCTCCTACCAACTCTAAAATTCTCTCTTCTATGTTATCCATTATAGAGGTCCCATAACAAAGGAATGTAAAAAATATAAATTACGCTATATTACTGAATTATTTTTTCAACATTTTTATTATTTTTGGCAACCTTCTAAATGCCATGTAAGATGCGATATTTTTACTTTTCAACATAGCAGGGTTACCCATAAGAAACTGATTAGACTTTGCATTTACTGACAAACCAGTTTTTCCAGCAAGAATCACGTCCGACCCTACCTCAATGTTATCACCAACGCCAGACTGTCCACCCATAACAACCCTATCACCTATTTTTGCAGATCCAGCTATACCAACTTGTCCACAGATTAGGCAGTTCTTACCGATTTGTACATTATGAGCTATGTGAACCAGATTATCTATTTTTGTACCCTTCCCGATAATTGTGTTGGTAATTGTACCTTTATCTATGCAGCAACTAGCACCTATCTCAACATTATCATGAATCTCTACAGAGCCTAAACTCTCCACCTTAAGATAATCATTTAAGCTCATCCTTACTTCATCCGATCTGTCTAACATAAATTTTTCAATTCCTTCTCCTGTATCAGAGACAAAAGAGAAGCCATCACTTCCTATAACTGCATTCGAATTACATATAACATTCTTGCCAATCTTAACATTTTCTAAAACCCTGACCCCAGGATATAAAATAGTTGCATGGTCAATAGTTACATTATCCATTATTGTAACGTTTGAGAAAATTGTAACATTGTTTTCAATAACGCAATTAGCTCCCACGTATGTAAATGGACCAATGTTTACATTTTTACCTATTCTTGCTGATGCGTCGATAACTGAATATGAACTTATACCTTTTACTCCCTTAGTAGGATTATGAAAGAGCTTGTTTATTTTTTGTAAGGTTGTTTTGCCCCTATTAAGAAAAATAGCACCCTCAAGCTTTAAGTCTTTCCAATTAACAGGTTTGGTAAATAATGCTGCTTTTGCCTTACCTAAGCTAATTTCATTAATGTATCGATCATTCAATGCCAATGCCAGCTGTGCCTCACTTGCAAACTTAGGCTCATTAAGGCCGGACACTATTAATTGAGAGTTTCCCTCTAAGGTTCCACCTATCCCATTAGAAATATCTTTTAGGGTGAGCATTTTTTTCTAATCTAAAATTTTGAAAGAAACGATCAATAAAGTGATACTCCTGCTTCAACTAAAGCCATGTATACAAGAGCATCTCTTCCGTAAACATCAGCCCTGTAGTGTATTTGACCAAAATCATCAAAAAAAGCAGTACGATAGGTAATATATACTGGGATTTTCCTTGATAAATTAATGTAAGTTTCTTCTTCTTTTTGAAGAACTTCTTGGAATTTGCTCTCTGGATCAATCTCTTGGTCTCTCAGTAGCGAATATGCAAATTGAAAAGGTTCTTGTAGCCTAATGCAACCGTGGCTAAATGTTCTCTCGTCCTTGAAAAATAAATCCTTCATTGGAGTGTCATGCATGTATATGCTAAACTTATTAGGAAACATAAATTTTACGAGACCCAATGCGTTAATGTTGCTAGGTATTTGTTTAATTAGAAAGGGAAAGTTATCAGGTGTAAAAGCCTGCATGTCAATTAAATTTGAGTCAATTACAGTGTCCGTACCCCTAACCATCAAAACCATTTCGTTATCAGTCAAAAAATTTGGGTCGCTCTGAATCAATGGAAGATATTCATCTACTGCTATACTCTTGGGCACGTGCCATGTTGGGTTCACAACCATATGGGTCATGGTGTCGTTAAATTCAGCTGTTTGATTGCTTGGAAGGCCAATAACTACCCTCGATTCCCAAACCTTCTCATTATCTGATTTGAAATATGCATGAAAATTTGGTTGATTCACTAAGACATACTCAGTTCCGCGGTCCTGATTGTTCCATCTCATTCTCTCCAAATTAACTAGAACTTGAATTAATCTGGTTTTTGGAGAAACGTTGACTGCTTCAATACTCCTCTTTCCAAAAACTCCATCGGAATTCAATCCGTGATACTCCTGAAATCGTTTAACTGATTCATTTAATTGCTCGTCAAAAAATCTAGAATCAGTCTCGTATACAGGGTAGCCCATCTTATTGAGTCTTTTCCGAAGAAAAGGCACATTCTTATGTGTCATTCCTACTGCCAATACTGCATCTGTTGGAACCAAGTCTCCCCAAGATCCATTAAGCGAAATCTCTCTAAGCTTTTTAAATTCATTCAGTAAGCTGTTATATTCATTCGAACTTGGAAAAAGATTTCGAAAAAATAAATTTACATTCACGTTGTCTGTCAAAGATGCTAGAAGTAAATTTGTATCTTTCCTCTCTGGAACTACATTAATATTATCATCTATCTTGGTTGGATTTAAGATACCCGCCGAAATATCTTGAGCAAACAATAAGAACGTTTCAGTGGCCATTAATTCAAGCTTTGATTTTTGCGAAAGGTCGTTTTCGAAGATTGCGTGCCTGAGTTCTTCCAAAGGATAGCGTGATAAGGGTAGACCGTGTAGCTTTGCTTCGCTTATGGAATTTACCAAGTTTTCTAATCTTCTATTTCCAGTTACCCAAAAAGGCTCAAAGTTTCTACCTATATAAAATGAAGCAATTGGATTACTTGATGGGTAAAATTCAGAAATTGTTGCTTCTAGTGACACTTTAAATAAATTGTCTCTGTTTTGGGTTTCCTGTGAAAAAGAACAAGCTGCTGAAAAATTTAATAAAACAACGATGCAAGTTACTGTTGAATAAAAGCGGTTTTTTAACAAAAACACTAGTTCATTAAATATAGACAGCTTTAATTCACTACTAAACATTCTTTTAATCCCCAAATAAAATTGTTTTGTTGTGTTAAAATTTTGACATACTATACAATGGTTATACAATGGTCGTCAGTTTTTTAACAAAGATGAGTAACAGGATAATAACAAAGATAAGCTTTTTTTTAAATTATTCCACTGATTCGAAAGTTTATCTTTTATTTTTTTCTATATCATGCAATAACTATGTCGTATAAATAAAACATATAGATCGAGGCTAAACAGGTATGGTAACAAGAAGATCCTTGATAACTTCCTTTGTGTCTACTGCGTCAATTGTAGTGGCTGCACCTGTGTTAGCAAAAGCTCCTGGTTTTTTAAAAGGCGCTGGAGACATACGTAAGATTAGGTTTAGAAACTTTAATACCGGAGAATTTATAAATTCGGTTTACTGGATAGAAGGCTCTTACGTTACTGACGCTATGAAAGAGATAGACTATTTTATGAGGGATTGGAGACAAAATAAGGTCAGACCATATGACCCGGCCAACATAGATATTTTATCGGCAACACAAGGACTCCTTGATAGTTCAGAGCCATTCTATTTGCTATCAGGATATAGGACCAGGAAAACTAATAAAATGCTTTCTAGAATGACAGATGGAGTAGCTCAAAATTCCTACCACGTTAAAGCTATGGCAGCCGATATTCGAATGAGAACAAGATCAACCGATAAGATTAGCAAGGCAGCAAAGAGCTTTAAAACTGGTGGAGTTGGTAGATACGCCCGATCTGGATTTGTCCACATTGACTCCGGTCCATTCAGAACCTGGACCTCTTAGGTATCAGTTAAGGTCTTAAAGTACCATTCCCGTTCACATGGTATTGAAATGAAACCAAATGCTGGGCTCCTATTGGACCTCGCGCATGAAGTTTATTGGTAGATATTCCAATTTCGGCTCCAAAACCAAATTCTCCTCCATCAGCAAATTGGGTAGAGGCATTGCTCAAAAGAATTGAGCTATCTAGCTTTTTGAAGAATAAATCACAGGCATCTTTATCCTCGGTTAATATACAGTCTGTGTGATTGGATCCAAAATTCCTAATATGCGAAATGGCACTTTCAATACCGTCAACGACCTTTACGGCTAAAATATTCTCTAGAAATTCAAATCCATAGTCGTTTTCAGTGATACTGACGATAGACTTATTATTAAATAGATCTTTATCCGCTCGTATCTCTATTCCTTGTGTGATAAGGAAATCTATGAGTTCGTTACCATACCTATTATAGAATTCTTTATCAATTAATAGGGTTTCCACGGCTCCGCATATACCTGGCCTTCTTGATTTGGAATTCAGGACTACTGACTTAGTCACGTCGATTTGTGCTTTTTCATGAACATAGATGTGAACTATGCCTTCAAGATGAGCAAATACAGGGACTTTTGCTTCATTTTTAATAAATTCAACTAAACTTTTTCCTCCCCGAGGTATAACTACATCGACATAATCGACCATATTAACTAATACCTTCACTTCTTCTCTACTTCCAGATCCCAGTATTTGAATGCAGTTTTCTGGCATTTTCATATCTGACATAGCTAATTCGAGCTGATCGTAAAGTACTTTTACGGTTTTCAACGCATCTGATCCTGGTTTTAGTATAGAAGCATTTTTTGATTTCAAACAAAGGGCTGCTGCATCACAAAAAACATTTGGTCTGCTCTCAAAAATTACACCAATAACACCAATTGGAGTAGTAACCTTGCTTATTTCCAAACCATTTGGGCGAACACTAGTCTCTAATATTTGATCTACGGGTGATTTTTGATTAGCTATATCAATCATAACGTTTTGCAAAGAATTAATTCTATTTTCATTCAGTGTTAATCTATCTATAAAAGCTTTACTTGCATTATTGTGTAGAGCTAGTTGAATATCCTCTTGATTTGCTTTGACGATCTTATCTTTGTTTTCTTTTATTAGGGTTGAATATAGGATTAATGTTTTAGTAATTAGTGAGTCTGAAACTTCAGAGATTTCCTGAGCTGCAATACGTGCATTTTCTCCAACGGTTACCATGTTATATTTGCTATTCATTTTGTAAATTTTTCTTAGTTAAAGAATGCCATATTATCTCTGTGTATGAGCTCGGCCTTCCGATTGTACCCTAAAACTCTGGCTATATCATCAGATTTTAGGCCCAGTATTTTTTCTGTCTCAGTATGATTGAATGAAGCCAACCCTTTAGCAATTATTTGCCCATCATGCCCCTTAATAGTAACAACGTCTCCTCTACTAAATTGACCTATACATTTTGTTGCACCCACCGGCAATAACGAGTTTCCAGATTTTAAAGCCTTCTCTGCCCTAAAATCTATTATTATCTCACCTAGAGATTTCATGTTTAAAATCCATTTTTTTCTTGCCGCCCTTACGCTTTGGGAAGCTAGAAACCATGTTGCTTTACTTTTATAAATATTATTTATTGGATTACGTTTTTGACCGTTAGCAATAATCAGATTGCAGCCTATTGATGTAGTAACTTTAGCTGCTTCAATCTTGGTCTTCATACCTCCGTGGGAGAAATTGTTTTCTGGTCCCTCTGCCATGACTTCTATTTCGTCTGTGATTTCAGCGATCATCGGAATATGTACCGCATTCTTGCTCTTTTTAGGCGACTCTGAATATAAACCATCAATATCAGATAATAATATTAAAAGGTCTGAGTCACATATAGATGCAACCTGAGCAGCCAGTCTGTCGTTATCCCCGTATCGTATCTCATCAGTAGCAACAGTATCATTTTCATTAACAATAGGTATAACTCCCAATTTCAGTAATGTTTTTAACGTTGATTTGCAATTTAAATATCTTCTACGATTAGTAAAATCATCTAACGTAATAAGAATCTGTGAACAAATAAAACCCTTAAATTTAAAGTGCTCTTGATATTCTTTCGAGAGTTCAATCTGACCAACAGAAGCAGCTGCTTGTTCTTGTTCTAAAGTTAAATCATTGTTTTTTAGATTTAGGATCTTTCTTCCTAAATTTATAGCCCCTGAAGACACAATAATTACGGTTTTTCCTTGTTTACGTAAGTCAATAACATCTTCGATAAAAGATGCGAACCATTCTTTTCTGATTGCTCCAAGTTCATCCTCAACTATCAAAGATGAACCAACTTTTATAACAATCGACTCCGATTGATTAAAAATTTCTTCTCTGTTAGGTTCGGTTTTTATTATACCGGGCTCCATTTTACAGTCCTTCCAGCAGACATCTCCTCCGCAATATTGTTTTCTTCAAGCAACTCTAGCAATTGATCTTTCAATTTATCTATACCAATTCTTGAAAATGTAGAAACAGGTAGCACCATAATCCCTCTTTGAGAAAAAGTTTCTATGATTTTATCTAATCTATAACCTTTTATAATGTCTAGTTTATTAAGCACAACACACTTTATTTTAGGTACCAGGTCACTTTTGTAATCACTCAATTCCTTCAAGGTAGTTTCAAAATCAGCAAGAATGTTATTTGAAGATATATCTAAAACATGGACCAAGACTTTACATCTTTCTATGTGACCAAGAAACTGGATTCCAATGCCCTTGCCCAGATTAGCGCCCTCTATCACACCCGGGATATCAGCTAAAATAAAATCTCTCTGTTTATGACTTACTAAACCTAAGTTTGGAGTAAGTGTTGTAAATGAAAAATTTCCAATCTTTGGTTTAGCATTACTCATAACTGAGAGCAGGGAAGATTTTCCTACGTTTGGTAACCCGACTAATCCAACGTCAGCAAGTAACTTTAGTCTTAGCCACAGAGTCAATTCAGATCCTGAATGCCCGTTGTTAGATTGTCTTGGAGCTTGATTAGTTGATGATTTGAATCTACTATTTCCCCAACCACCATTTCCACCCTCAGCAATCACATATCGTTGCCCATCATCAACTAAATCTACTAAAACGGTTTTTTTATTCTCCAATAATACTTCTGTTCCTACTGGAACATTTATAGTTATATCATCACCAGCCGCTCCAGTTTTATTTTGTCCCATACCAGGTCTTCCATTCTTGGCAAAGTAATGCCTCTTATATTTGAAATCTACTAATGTATTGAGGTTAGAGATCGCTTTTACTATTACATCACCTCCTTTCCCACCGTCACCACCATCTGGTCCTCCAAACTCTATAAATTTTTCACGCCTGAAACTTGTGCAGCCTGACCCCCCTGTCCCGGACCTAATGTGTATAAGTGCCAAATCAATAAATTGCATGGGAAAAATAATTTATGAGTTGTTTAAAAATCTTCATCTTAAAACTAGTAGTATGAGAATACTACACTAGCTGTAAGGCTTATCAATAGACCTATCTTGACAATTCTGCTATTTTTTTCTGATAACTCGGCTCTTCTAACGATAGAACCGAACCAAAACCACGCTGAATGGAAAATTAACTGAATTAGTAAAAAAATTATTGCTATGTTAGGGATTTTATCAGTAGAAAGCGCCTGACTTTGAAATGCGGTACACGCCAAAACAACCATCATCCATGCCTTAGGATTCAATGGATGAACGAGCAACCCATGATAAAACCTTGGAGCCCAAGCACTTGATTTGTCTTTTACTGACAGTTCCATGAAAATAATCTTAAAGCCTATCCAGGAAATAAAAATTATTGATAAAACCATCATTATGGTCTCATACTTGGCTAAAAGTTCATTTATTAACACTAAGCTAAACCCTATTGGCCATATAATCAGCTGTTTGGATAAAACAACGCTAAGAATAAAGGGAATAGATCTAGAAAAATGCTGTGTGCAGCCTAAAGCAAATAGAATTATGTTTGCCGGTCCCGGGGATGCAACCATTGCCACAACAAAGAAGATTAAACCGAGATAATCTGAAATCAACTCAGACCCAAACCTATTCAGCCGCCGCGACCGTCTCCTCTACTGAGATAAACTTCCGCTTCTTAAATCCTTTAGAAAATTTTACTTTTCCATCTTTCAAGGCAAATAAAGTATGATCTTTCCCCATCCCAACGTTTTCTCCAGGAAACCAACGAGTACCTCGTTGTCTTACAATTATGTTACCAGGTGACACGAGCTCCCCACCATATTTTTTTACTCCTAGTCTGCGTCCAGCTGAATCCCGCCCATTTCTAGATGATCCGCCAGCTTTTTTATGTGCCATGATTTTCTCCTAATGGTCATCGAGCCTTAGGCTAAGATGATTTTTTTTTCGCTTCTTTTTTTACTTTAGTCGGCTTAGTGTTAGCGCTCTTTTTTTCCTTATCGATAGAAATATTACTTGCTTTCACTGCTTTTGAACCTTTTTTTGGCTCAGCCTCTTTTTTTACAACAATTTTTTCTGAAGGCTGATATTTAGGGTTTTTTGTATCGGCAGTTTTTTCCAACTTTTTTTTGGCATTCACTTTTGAAGTATAATCAATTTTTAGACCTTTACCAGACGTAGCCTCTTTAACACTGGTTTTATCGGCTCCTACCTCCAATATATCTGTTATTTTTACTAAAGTAATTTGCTGTCGGTGGCCTTTTTTTCTCTTTGAAGAGCTTTTTCTACGTCGTTTAACGAATGAAATAACCTTCTTATCTTTTAGTTGGTCGATAACAGTGGCCAGTACTCCGGCCCCTTTGATTAACGGGTCACCAACTTTTATCTCCTTACCACTCGTCAAAAGTACAGAGTTAAACTGCACCTTATCTCCTCCATTCGCAGATAGCTTTTCTACTGCCAACACGTCGTCTTTTTGGACCCTATACTGTTTACCGCCAGTTTCAATTATTGCGTACATGCTTAACTCTCAAAAATCTTGTAATATTCCTATTATGTCTTTCTGTATTGTCAAGTTTTTTCTAGCGTATTTACTATTAATATTTACTATTAATATTTACTATTAATATGATCTTATTCGCCAAGCAAGTGAACAATGATCGACCTATCATGAGAATGCGTACGCCACTCACATAGGTAAATCCCTTGCCATACTCCGAGCACTAATTTGTTTGAAATCACTGACAATGTTAAGTTGGTATTTGTCACTAAGGTTTTCAAATGTGCAGGCATATC
>CACBAO010000031.1 GCA_902537235.1 uncultured Alphaproteobacteria bacterium | reverse complement strand
CTGCACACGCAATCTTGTTGCCTCCGAGATATCGGAGTACTCATTTAAAGCCTTTGAAACAGTCCCCTTTGTGAGATTTAGAGCCTCAGCCAAGTGGTTTATTGTAATTCTATTTACACCACTAGTGTCCATGTCGTCTAAAAAATTATCTAATCGCATCAGTCCCCCACGAATCATATTATCATTAACGAAACCGGTTTCGGCAATTATTTTTTTGAATATTGGAATTTAGAAATGATTTTTCTGAATTTTAATTTTCATATGATGAATAAATTTAATTTAGAATGTTTTGTTCTTAAAGAAAGGATTATAAAAGGCTTCCGCTGCTCCTTTTAATCCAACCTAGATGCTGCTTTACGGGTGGATATGCGGCTTGAATTAGCTAAATTACACCAAGAATTGAAGGCAACTATGATATATGTAACTCATGATCAAGTTGAAGCTATGACCTTAGCGGACAGAATAGTAGTACTAGATTCTGGCTCAATTTCTCAGATTGGCACACCAAAAAATCTTTATGAAATGCCACAAAATTTGTTTGTTGCTCAATTTATAGGTAGCCCAAAAATGAATATTATAAAGTTTAGGGATATCTATAATAGCTCAAATATTGATCAGGAATTGAGAGATTTTCTTCTTACTAAAAAACAGGTGGCTAATATAGGCATAAGGCCAGAGCATATAAAAATTGTAATGAATAGTAAGGGACATGTTAAAGCAACTACAGATGTTATAGAATATCTTGGGGCAGATACTTTTGTTATAGTGAATGCAGACACCTTAGGTGGAGTGCGTATAAGATGTGAAAGTAATAGCAAATTAGAGAAGGGCCTAAAGATCGGATTAAAATTTGAATTATCTAAAATCCACTTTTTTGATCAAGAGGGTATAAACCTAGATATATGATATTGAAGCAAAATAATACAATTTGGTTTAAGTTTTTCGGTGTCTCTGAAAGTATTTTCCAGCTTATCGTTGAGTAACATTTGTATTTATTTACTAATGAAGATAATTTAGTAGAACAAACACAATTTTTACAAGCTAGAGATGGAAAAGATAGTTTTAATTGGAGCTGGTAGCCAAAATTTTGGCTTAGGAATAATTAGTGATATTTTTAAATCGCAATCTTTGGAAGGTTGTGAGATTTTTCTGCATGATATCGATAAGACAACCCTTGCTAATACAAAAATTATATCCAATGACTATAAGCAGAAGCTTGGAGTAAATATTGATATAAAAGCATCAACTTCTCGCAAAGAAGCGTTGGAAGGCGCAACATTCTGTATTATCTCTATTGAGGTTGGCAAAAGATTCGACCTGTGGGATCAAGATTGGAAAATCCCATTACAGTATGGTATCAGACAAGTCTATGGAGAAAATGGAGGTCCGGGGGGGTTATTTCATTCTCTTAGGCAAATACCACCTATTATTGAAATTTGTGAGGATATAAATCTAATTTGTCCTGATGCTGTTGTATTTAACTTTTCAAATCCTATGCAAAGAATTTGTCATGCAGTTACAACAAAATTTCCTGACTTAAAATTTATTGGTTTATGTCATGAAATTAAGTCTATGAATAGACAATTGCCAGATTTAATGGAAACTGAGATGCACAATATTGAATACCGCGCTGCCGGACTAAATCATTTAAGTATTTTATTAGAAGCTCGCTATAAACATACTGGAAAAGACGGTTATCCTATAATTAAGCAAAACTTTGATGCTTATTTTTCAGATTTAGTAAATAAACACGATGCTAAACCCTCAAAACCAGGTGCAGAAAGAGGTGTGTTTCGGAAACTATTTAAAACCTATGGATATCTACCAATAACAACAGATAGCCATTTAGGAGAATATATACAATGGGCTTATAGCGTTGCTGATCATGACGCTATTTTGGACTTTTATGATAATTATAAAGAAAAGTGTTTAGCGTTTTATGATAACAAAACCTCTTACGATCATTATTTTGACCTCAAAAACCTTGATACTCATGAGAGAGTAGTACCTATAATTGAGGGCATATTGAGCGATTCAGCGTATGAAGAACCGGCAATTAATATACCCAATAATGGATACATAGAATTTCTGCCTAAAGATATTGTTGTAGAGGTTCCAGGAATTATTAATAAATCCGGTATATCTGGAATTTCTTTTAAAAATTATCCTGCTGCCTTTGGATCTTTACTAAATTCGCAATCGGGTGTTATTCAAATGACCACGGACGCCGTTCTTAATGCCTCAAAACACTCAGCATACTTAGCTTTGCTTGCTGATCCTGTTGTAAATGACTCTTATCAAGCTGAAAAACTATTGAACAATATGCTTGAGACCCAAGGTAAGTTTTTATATTATTTGAAGTAATTTCAGACTACATTTCTAAAAATCTATTTTGTAGCTGTTACTGAAAAGATAAATTTAAAAATACAATATAAGATGGAGTTATCACTTTCTTGTTTGGTTCTGTAAAATGAAAAAAATAGCTGTGCTAACTAGTGGAGGAGATGCTCCTGGAATGAATGCAGCCATCCGAGCGATAGTAAGGACATCTCTTAATCACAAAATCGGTATAATTGGTTTTAGAAATGGCTTTGAAGGTATTATTGACAATGACTACGTTACTTTTGACAAGCGTTCGGTAGGAAATATTATCCAAAGAGGTGGCAGCATTCTTCATACTTCTCGATCTTTAAGATTCTTAGAAAAGAAATATAGACAAGTTGCTGAAAATAATCTTCGAGCACTATGTATAGACGGACTAATCGTAATAGGTGGGGAAGGGTCTACTAAAGGTGCTATTGAATTATCGAAAATATCTAAAACAAAATGTGTTATAGTTCCTGCAACAATTGATAAAGATATGGCTTTTGTAGGTTCTACCATAGGATTTGACACAGCAATAAATACGGCACTAACGGCAATAGATAAAATTAGAGATACTGCTACTACTGCTAACGTTACACATATAGTCGAGGTTATGGGTAGAAATTGTGGATGGCTTGGGATACTAGCTGGAATTGGTGCTGGAGCAGAAGTTACAATAATTCCTGAGGTTAGAACTAACATTACAAAGCTTGCTCAGAAAATCAAACATCAATTAAATACCGGCAAAAAAGGATGTATTATTATATTAGCAGAGGGTGGATTTTCTAAAGGAGGGACTTCATTGGCTAATGCATTAAAAGAAAAGGGAAATTTTGACTTAAGGATTACAACACTGGGTCATATGCAGAGAGGTGGGAGTCCGTCTGCAGTGGACAGAGTTCTGGCTACGGAGCTTGGAGTTAATGCCGTTCTTACTTTAAAAGACGGTTTTTCAGATGTGATCATTGCAAAACCAGTCGCTACTATTGAAAAAGTTGACTCAAATAAGGTTGTTAATGCAAAAGTTAAGGTAGATATGTATCTGCATGATCTTATTGAAAATACTGCTTGAGAAAGAATTAGTATGAAAATTATAAAAATAACTTTGCTCAACTCTTTGATGATTTTCTTGCTGACAATTGCATTATTTGCTTTTTCAGCTCCATCATTCACACAAGATTACAAAGTTAAGAAAGTTGGAAAAGCTTTCTCTCATCCCTGGGGTATTTCTGTTTTTGATAATGACGAAGTTTTAATCACTGAGAGAGGAGGAAACCTGTTTAAGGTAAATATAAAAAATAGTTCAAGATTAAAAATCAGTAACTTACCAGAAGTTTTTAACGTCAGGCAAGGTGGTCTTTTAGACGTACTTGTTGATAAAGAGTCGGTGTCTGAGAGAAAGGTTTATATTTGTTACTCATCTAAGGTTTCTGGAGGCTCCTCTACCACTTTGATGGCCGGTACTTTAAAAGAAGATAAACTCATCTCAAAAAAAATACTATTTAAATCTAATAATATTTCGGAGTCAGGGGTTCATTTCGGTTGCAGGCTGGCTATTCTAAATGACGAGATTTTTATGTCTATTGGAGATAGAGGAAATAGATACGAAGCCCAAGATGCAAACTCTCATGCTGGCTCAGTCATCAGGGTAAATAAATATGATGGTTCTACCAGGGAACAGAAGGCCTACAATAGCTGGCCTGCGGAAGTGTATACAAAGGGGCATAGAAATCCTCAAGGAATGGCAATAAATAGTAAGAGCAATGAAATTTGGGTTAATGAACATGGTCCAAAAGGTGGAGATGAAATCAATGTGTTGAAGCCAGGGAAAAACTACGGTTGGCCAATCGTGACTTATGGCGAAGAATATTGGGGCGGAAAGATAGGGCAGGGGATAACTTCATTAGATGGTTTTGAGAATCCCATATGGTATTGGGTGCCTTCAATTGCACCATCAGGCATGATATTTTATGACAAAAATATGTTTCCTGAATTCAAGGGGCACTTGTTAGTATCTTCACTTAAGTTTAAAAGCCTTTATGTAGTTAAATTAGAAAATGATTTACCTCAAAAAGAGCTAGTGTTATTTAAAAAGCGGTTTGGTAGAATTAGGGATATTGAACAACTTAATGACGGCAGTATTCTTATTATTTCTGATGAAAAGAAGGGCGGGTTGTACAGAATATATAGATAAAAGTTACGGGTTCTTCTTTGTAATTATATCTCTTAATTCTTCAATTTGTTGCCTTAAGGAGTCCATTTCTTCCACATTACTATTATCTTTTGACACACTAGAGTTAGATGGCTCTTCAGATGTCTTTTCTTTAAATAGGGGATTGTTAAGCCAAGGTTGCATCATCTTTTCCATTATTTCAGCCTGACTTTTTTGCCACTCTTCAAAAAAAACGGCGCTGTTTTCGCTAGACTTATTCTCTTTTGCCGGTGAGTTGAATGCTTTTAAAAAACTCTGTTGTTGCTGGTGAAATACTTCGAATGTTTTTGATAATATATCAGGCATGAATTTTTGGGCTGTATTGTTATAACTTAGAATTATCTCTTTTAACACATCTTGAGGAAACACATTACCCTCCTTATTTTCAAGGTCTGATATTATCTGTAGCAAATATTGATTGGTAATATCTTTTCCAGAGTCCTTATCTATGATCTTAAAATTTTTCCCTTCGTTTATAAGCCTACAGAGATCATCTAATGTTACATATTCGCTAGAATTGGTATTGTATAATCGTCTGCTGCTATACTTATTGATGATTATTGTATCTGAATCATTATCCATAATGTTGTATTTTATCAACTAGATGATATTTTGATAAGTTAAAAAAAATGGTCGCTAAGCGACCATTTTTAGGAGGAAATTTTTACGTAAAGTCTACTCTTTCGGAGAAGAAGCTTTCTTTGTCACATTGGTAAGCTCTTCCTGGGCATCTTTACCGGCCTTCATCATCAAATCTATTGTTTCTAGCTGGGCCTTTTTAGCCACCTCTGCAAACTCTGCTATATGCTTTGGTGTGCTTTGGGTTTGTGAGCTCACGTAATCGGTGGCGATCTTCATAAAATCTTCAGGTTTTTCAGTACTTTTTACAAAGGGGTCTAAGGCCGATAAACTTTCCTTTGCCCATGTCTGTGACAGCTCAGTATTCTTTTTTACTGTGTCTAAAGCTATCTTCCCAAACTTTGAGTTATAATCCATTATGGATTTCATTGCTTCATCGATCTTAATAGGGCTTTGTGACATCATTTTTTCAAAATTCTTAGTGTAATCTTCAAAATTAAACATTTTCTGCTCCTTTTTTTATGCGGATACAACAATATATGCTGCATTTGCATAAAATGTCAATATATTTTTTTGCAATCGCAGAATTACTTGTAATTTTTCATAACGTATTTGCCGGGTGCCAGCCCCAAAGAGGGATAGTCTTTATGAGAACCAGGCACATATGCTTTTTCATGGGAGCTAGATCTAGCTTTGATCCAGGTAGACCAATATGGCCACCAAGATCCCTCATGTCGATCTGCAGTCTTAAACCAATCGTCGGGATCCGAAAATGATTTCGAGTTTGTCCAATAGCCATATTTCTTACTATATGCTGGATTAATTATACCTGCAATATGTCCACTACCAGCTAAGACAAACCTTTTGTTACCTGAGGACTTATTTAAACCATAAAAGGATGATCGCCAAGGAGCAATATGATCAGTGTGCGTCGCTACAACGAAAATAGGTATATCAATGTATTTGAGTGAAAGCCTTTCCCCTATTAATGTTAATTCGCCTCTTGACAGTTGATTTTCTTTGTAAAAATTATTCAAATATTCCAGTGCCATTTTTCCAGGTAAATTGGTAGAATCTCCGTTCCAATAGAGCAAATCAAAACGAGGGGGCTTTTTCCCCATTAAATATGATCGAACAGCGGGCCCATAAACTAAATCATTTGAGCGTAAAAAACTGAAAGTTTGAGCAAGAAACGACCCTTCCATATACCCTACCTTTTCGATTTGTCGATTTATCTCATCTAGATATTCGTCTGTAATAAATAATGACAAATCTCCGGGGTCTTCAAAATCGGTTAGCGTAGTAAAAAAAGTTGCAGAATTAACGAAGTTTTCACCCTTTTTGCAAAGGTAAGATAAGGCCGTAGCTAAAAGTGTTCCTCCTATGCAGTATCCTATGCAATTTATTTTTTCCTGCTCTGTAATAGCTTTAACTACTTTTGAGGCTTCAAAAAAGCCTTTTTTAATATAATCTGTGAAATTAACCCCAGTATGCTCCTTGCCAGGATTTACCCAGGAGATAATGAACGTTGAAATGCCTTGTTCTACTGCGAATTTAACGAAACTATTTCTAGGTTGAAGGTCTAAATTATAAAACTTGTTGATCCAAGGAGGAACAATGAGTAGGGGAGTCTTTGAAACCGTCTCCGTAAGTGGCTTATAGTGTATTAACTCAAATAAATCATTTCTGAAAATAACCCGACCTTCAGTAATAGCAAGATTTTCTCCTACTTCAAATGCCTGTGTGTCTGTCAGGGATACTGTTAGATCACCAGTGCTATTTTCTACATCAGTTACAAGATTTTCGAGACCGTCAACCAAAGACTTTCCATTAGTTTCAAGAGCTTGTGTCAGAGCTTCGGGATTGGTTCCTAGAAAATTAGAAGGAGAAAAAAACTCAATCATCTGTTTGGTAAAAAAACTTATTTGCTTTTTATCAGACTTGCTCAATCCATCTAAATCATCAATTGTTTCTTCAATGATCTTTGACGATATAGTGTAATGCTGTTTTATTAGTTTAAAGTATAGGCTTTCATCCCAACCCTGATCAGTCTTTTCAGGCTCCTTTTTTTGATCTTTTTTGGAACCAGCACTTTTAAGAATGTCATTTTGGATAGTTGTCCAATTTTCCAAAGTCGACTTATAATATTTAACTTGATTTTCAATAAGCTTCGTTGGATTAGACAAAATCTCTGAAAAATATTTTGCAGAAGCTTTATAATATAACTCTTGAGAAGGTTGAGTTTTAACCTCAGGGTCAGGTGTTTTAGAAGATAAAGCTATTACGAGTCGCTTTGTAAGCGTGTCTATTTTGTCAAAATTGTTGAGTAATTCCTTGTAATCTTTCGGACCTACTGCAACGTCATCTTTCAGATTTTTGTTTTCTTCTTGCACTTTCATTGCTATCGTTATTAATAGAGTAGATATAAAACCTTAATTTTAAAAAGCTAGTAAAAACTATGCTATTACCTACATACGACTATTTCGAAAATTTAAGACAATACAATAAGTGGGTCGCGTCAACAATAAGAGCATTTTGGGAAAATCCATTATTTGGTTTGTACCCAAGTCCTATTCCTTCAACTCTTGCAGCGTGGGGAAAGGTAACTGAGCACAGTTTATCAAGAATTACGTCTAAGCCTGACTGGGGAATAGACTCTGTTATTTCGGACGGGATTGAGTATCTTGTAGCGTTAGAGACAATTAAAGAACTTCCTTTTTGTAATCTGATTAAATTTAAGAGCACACGTCGAAAGAAAATAAACCGAAAAGTGCTCATCATCGCTCCAATGTCTGGACATTACGCAACGTTGACTAGAAATACTGTTATTTCTCTTCTTCCCAACTGTGATGTGTATGTAACTGACTGGAAAAATGCACGAGATGTTCCTTTTTCTGATGGTAAGTTTGATATTGAGGACTTTACAAATTATTTAGTAGATTTTTTTCGTGATTTATCCCCAGATCTCAATGTTATGGCTGTTTGCCAACCAGCGCCTCTCGCGCTCGCAGCTGCAGCGTTGACTTCAGAAAAATTTCCTGAATTTAATCCAAAATCACTTACCTTAATAGGTGGACCAATTGATCCTGATGCAAATCCAACAGACGTTACGGACTTTGGTCACAGAACATCGATGGAGGCACTTGAAACCACTGTAACCATGCCAGTGGGCTTAAATTATAGAGGAGTAGGGCGTGAAGTATATCCTGGTGCAATCCAATTAGCGTCTTTTATGGCAATGAACCAAGAGACCCACAGTAAAGCCTTTATAGATCAAATTGAAAAAGAAGCCGCAGGTAAAGCGTCAGAATATGATAGACACAATAAATTTTATGACGAATACCTAGCAGTTATGGATATGACGGCTGAGTTTTATCTGTCGACAGTAGATAGAATTTTTAAAAAGCGTGAGATCGCTAAGAATGAGTTTTCTATTGATGGACAACCTGTTGATCTTAGAAAAATAACATCCATTCCAACATTTATCATTGAAGGCACTAACGATGATATTTCAGCACCTGGCCAATGCTCAGCAGCTTTAAATATTTTAAATAAGCTACCAAAAAATATGAAGTTTTCACATTTGCAAAATGGGGCAGGGCACTACGGTATTTTTAGTGGGAAAGCATGGCGTACTGAAATTAGACCACTTTTTTTGAGCTTTATTGATAAGTATTATTAAGCTATCAGGCTTTTTTATCTAAGCCTTCAAAAAGTTCTTGTCGAGAAAAGGGAAGCGACCTTAACCTAACTCCTGTAGCATTAAATATTGCATTGCCTATTGCAGGTGCTACTACACATGTTGCAGGTTCTCCAACCCCACTTGGGTGAATTCCATTTTCTACAATATGAATTTCTATTTCCGGTATTTTAGTCATGTTTTGCCATTTGTAGGTATCAAAGTTTCTTTCTGCCACATGACCATTATCAAGCGTCATCTTTTCTAACAATGCAGCTGATAACCCCCACATCAAGCTTCCTTCCACTTGCGCTTTAACTCCATCAGGATTAATAATTATCCCCGCATCGATAGCACATATCAGCTTTTGCACGTCGATTGCGGCTGAGCTTTTGTCAACTGCTACCTGCGCTATGCATGCAACAAAAGAGGGGTTATATCTTGTTTCGGCGCCTGACGCTGCAATACCTAACGACGTACCCTCTGGCAGATCGCTTCTTCCATAGTTTGCTAAACCGCTAGCAATCTTTAAAACGTTTGCAAGTCTTTTTCCGCCTCCGAATGAGGTAGGTAAGGGATCTGATTTCTTTGCCCCTTTATTCACACCTTTCCCTCTTAAATTTAATAACCGTAAAGCAAGAGGATCTTCATCTATTTCATAAGCAACTTCATCTATAAAAGACTCAAGAGCGAAAACTGTATAGTTATTTGATACACTTCTGACAGCCCTACAAGGTATCGTTTTTTCAATTGACGTTTGCCGATGATGATAAACCGACTGGTTCTCTATATCATACCAATTATCAGCGCCAGTAAGAGTGTAAGTTTCATGCTTTACTGCATCATCAGCCTCTAAAACCTTTCCATCAACCAACGGTAAATGCAACATATCAGCAAAGAAAGGGTTCACTTCGAGCTGCATGTTAGCGCAAGCAATACTCTGCATGATACCAATACACTTATCCTCTCTTAAAACACTCTTTAAACTTTGTACTGAAGGTGTTCGAGGATGAGCAAATGCCATATCATCCTCTCTGGTGAAGATTAATTTTACTGGTTTTTTGAGTTGTATAGATGCCATGGACGCCATAATTATGTGTTCAATTTCATAGCGCTTACCAAAACCTCCTCCGATCAAATGAGGATGATATATGATGTCTTCAGGCTTCATTTGAAGGAACTGTGCAAATAAGTACGGCAACATTGTTCCCATCTGGCTACCTGCATAAATATGAAGCTTTTCATCAACAAAATTTACCAATGCAGACATAGGCTCCATTGGAGCATGCGCAACCATTGATGTTTTATAAAACCTTTCGATCTCTCTAACATTATCTGAGCTTTTAGCTGTATCGTAATCTCCAACTTTCCAAAATATTTTTCCATTATCTTTTTGTTTCAAAGAGGAAAAGGCTTCTGTCTCCGCTTCTTGTGATGATTGCGTTGAACATGCGGAGTTATCCCAATTTACATCAATAAGTTTGGATGCCCTCATCGCCTCTGGAAAACTTGAAGCAATTACTAATGGCATATGGGTCATAAAACCTCCTACCAAGAACTGATCGGGCAAGTTTATTGGAAGCGTAGTTATATACCCTTTTACTTGTTTTTTTGCCTCATCATCATTTACAGATACTATTTTTGAGCCCATCCTTTTTGGAGGGGCAATAATTTTTGCATAAAGCATATTCGGAATATGGGCGTCTATTGCATACCTGGCAGAACCATTAATCTTTTCAGGGATATCTAGCGACTTGACAGATCTTCCAATAATTGAGTAGTCATTCTTTGCTTTTAGAGTTACTTCTTTTAAATCTTCTTCAGACACTTCATAATCGATCACTGTTTCTGATAATATTTCAGAAAAAGAAATCTTTTCTCCCATTATCGTATCTTTAACCGTGCTTTTCTCAACTAGGCAATCTCCAATATCAGCCCCTATTAGGTCTGCTCCTGTTTCCAAGATGATTTGTCGTGCGGCCGCAGAAACTCGAGAAAGTTTATCGAACTCCTCAAAAATACTCCAGCTACCACCGGTTAATTGCGGACCATAGGTATTTATAGTTGTGTAATCCATTTGAGGATAATCGATAGTTACATCTTCCCAACTTAGCCCTAACTCTTCAGCAACAATCTGCGCCAAGGCTGTTCCAACATGCTGCCCCATTTCATTTCTAAAAATATGAACCGTTGTTCTTCCATTTGATTCCATTGTAAACCAAATAGAGGGAGAAAAGTTTTGGGGTAAAACTAAAGGACTCGATGGGTTTAATAAATCCACTGCTTCTTTTCCCTGCGCGATCCCAGACCTTGCGAATACAAGGCTACTTAAACCTGCAGCAGAACTAATAAGAAAAGATCGTCTTTTTAAATTTATATCTATCACTATACGCTCCTTTCTCTTATTTCTTTTCCAGCTTTTTTTATAGCGTTTTTTATTCTGTGATATGTCATGCATCTACAAAGATTTCCGCGCATAGAAATTTCGATATCTTCATCACTAGGATCATTATTTTCAGCAAGCAATGCGGCAGCTTGCATAATTTGGCCGGACTGACAATATCCACACTGAGGAACCTGCAACTCAAGCCAGGCTTCCTGAACTGGATGATTGGAAGCCGGATCTAACCCCTCGATCGTAGTAATGATAGCATTCTCCACATCACCAACTCTTATTCGACATGACCTCATTGCTTCTCCATTAACATGAACAGTGCACGCTCCACAGTATCCACCACCACACCCAAACTTTGTGCCCGTCAGTTTCAGGTCTTCTCTAAGCACCCATAAAAGAGGTGTATCAGGTTCATTGCCAACGAAATAGCTCTTTCCATTTATTTTAAGTTTTGCCATTTTATCTTTCCCTAATCATTCATTCCCTACAAATTTATTCTCAATATAATAAAATACTGATGTGGACATAATATCCATTATGTCTCTTCCCTTAAATTTTACTTTCTCTCTTTTAAGCCTTCTACTTATAGAACGCGCATTTTTTTTAAGTAGCTTTGAATGAATTCCGATCATCTGTTCATCAAAAAAAATGATGTTGCTACCGGTATATTCCCTTATCCTTGGCGCAAGCTCTTTATTCCATTCATCGGCACCAAGCCTCACCAAAGAGAGCGAGATATCCCTTTGGGAAAGCATTTCACTTTCCCCAGCATATTTCTTTATTATTTTAAAAGAGGTCCAAGTTGCCGGATTGCGTAGGTCAGCAATATTTTGATGTTTTTTTGCAATTTCATCGCTCACACCATCTGCCTTTACTCCTTCAGCACCATGACAAGACCAGCATCCGTCACCCGGTTGGTTATATAGCTTTTCTCCAATGAGAAGTTTTAGATCAGCCCTATCTATTTCCATATATTTCCTAACAGGGTTGGCTTCAACATTGGCAACTACAAACAAAGAGCTTATTAAGACCAATGCTAACAATATTGATTTATAATTATTTCCCATCAGATAATTTATTTTTTGAATCATCTATTTAGATGCTATCGTAAACAGTACTATTGTGAAAGAGTTTAATTTATAAACCTAAAGATGAAATGTTATTAAGAACAAGAATACTTTTAGCTTTGGCAGGAGCTTTCTCCGCTGTTACGCTAATTATGCTTTACCAAAACTTTTTATCAAGAGATCAAATACAGGAAGCATTAATTAAAGAGGTTTCACTTGGACAGAATGTAATTTGGGATAAGATTTTAACAGGTAGTCATGACCAAATGGAATTTTACGCCTATGATGCTCGTCCGGGAACTCCGTCTATATGGGCATTGAGGGGAAAGAGAAGTGCAGTTTCGGCTGTCGAAAAGAAAAATCCAAAACTTATTACAAAGGTTATTGGTAAATTCTATAACAGTCTTGTAGATACGGGTGTTATTGATCATCTTTTTATTTTTGACGAACAAGGAACCCCAATACACAATCTGTCCAAAGACACCATCCCAAAATTTAAATTAACAAAGATAAGTATGAAAGCTCTGAGTAGAGAAACCAATCATGATACAATATCTGGACTAAGTATAATAAATGAAGAGATTTGTTCAGTCATAATTTTTAAAATTTTTTCAAATGGACGGGTTGTCGGACAGGTAGTGTACGCAAAAAAAATCCTGCCACTCATAAACGACTTTGTTGAAAATGCTCAGGCGGATTACGTCGCTATCGCTGACTCAACTGCCATATACACCGAAAAATATATAAAATTTTCAGACTTCGAAAATAATTTAGTAGAAAACATTAATACTATAGTTACTACTAATAAGACTTTTTCCATCAATCGACATAATGCGAAATTATTGAATGAAAAACTACTACCTCAATATTTTATAAGAGATATTACCTCGGCTATAACTGAATATAACAGAACCTTCATAGTTTCTGCTGTTTTAATTATTTTTGCACTCTTAGCTATAGGTGTAATAATCACGGCAATACTAAGGTCGGGCTTTAAACCTTTATATGGAGCAATAAATGCATTGAACCTTTTATCCGATGGAAATACGGATGTAGATGTAAAGGTGAAGGGTAAAGATGAAGTCAGTCAAATTGCTAGTGCCGTGAGATCTTTCCGAGAAACTTTACTCAATTACAGAAATGTAAGGTCTACTGCTATAAAAAATAGACAGAACCAGGAAGAAAAAATTATTGGGGAAACGCTGAAACTAGCATCACTATTGCCAGCGGAGCAAAGGAAGGCATTGAGAAAAGATGTATCTTCAATGCAAAATTTGAACAGTAATAACAAAAATACAGAGAAAAATCTATTTTCTACCGATGAAAATCAAACGATGGTAATTCTTACCATAGCATTTAGTCGTATAGCCAAGGAAATAAAATCTTTATTCAGAAAGCAAGTTCAACTGACTGAGGCATATCAACGATTTGTGCCAGAACAGTTACTCCAGAGTCTAGATAAAAAATCAATACTAGATGTTCAGTTAGGCAATCAAGTTCAAAAAGAAATGACTATATTATTTTCTGATATAAGATCTTTCACGAATATTTCTGAAAAATTAGAACCAGCTGAAAATTTTAAATTTGTGAATGACTATTTGGCTGCTGTTGTGCCTTCAATAAGAAAATATGATGGTTACGTCGATAAATATATCGGAGATGCAATAATGGCTTTATTCACAAAGAAGAGTTCTGATGCAGTAAATAGTGCAATTGATATGCTGTCTAAATTAGCAAAGCTGAATAATAAACGAGTAAAAGAGGGCTTGCCCAGTATTTCTATTGGAATTGGTATAAATACTGGGTCTGTGATGTTAGGAACATTAGGAGTTCCGGACAGAATGGAGGGCTCTGTAATTAGCGATACAGTCAATCTTTCGGCAAGGCTTGAAGAATTAACTAAATTTTATAAGGTGCCTCTTATAATAAGTTCAGATACAGAAGAAACTCTTCCTAAATCAATTTTAAGAAGAGAAATTGATGAAATTGAAGTAAAAGGAAAAATTAACAAAGTAAGGATTTTTGAAGTATTCCACTGGGAACAAAAAAAATATAGAGATAAAAAAATAGAGTTGTCTCCAATATTCAAAAAAGCATTAGTTCTTTATAGGAAAAATGACTTAGAAAATTGCTATAAGCAATTGAAAGAATATGAGAAAACTCTTAAAGATGACCCAATTTTGAATTTATATTTCGACCGGTGTAAAAATTAAAATTTAGGTGCTAGAAAAATATGAATAAGAAATCTCAATCGATGATACCAGGTGCATCTTTGGCCTCTACCATAAAGGTTTTAGCTGGATTGGGTCCTTTGGGTGAGAAAGTTTTAAAACAAAATGGGATAAGTGAGATTGATCCAAAAAAAAATTATCCAAGTTCTATACGATTAAAAATATTTGAGGAGGTAAGAAGCAGGTTTGGAACTGATGCTTTATATACAATTGGTATTGAGCAGGGGCTTTTGATGTTATCTATGGTGCCAGCTTTCAGTGAGTATATTAATAATACACGCAAAAGATATCGTATGAGATCAGTATCATCGAATAATCGATTAAGAAATTTCAACTTTATTGATGAAACTTTGCCTGGGCTTCAGAAAATTACAAATGATTATATGGGACAATTTCGTAGCAATAAGCTAAAAGGTCATATAGGGTTCAAACGCTTATCAGAAGACACATGGGAAATGGCATTTGTACTCGCTCACCCTGTAAAAAATTGGAAATTTGGAATTGGAAATTATCATATTTTTCTCATAAATCTTTTTGGTGACTTGTTTGATATTGAATACATACTTGATAAAAGAAGTGCAGATATTGAAGAGGGTTGGTCTAGTGGGGCTTTTATTCTTAAATTTTTGCTGAATGACACTTTAAGGGATCAGAAAGAAATATTAGCAAATATAAGACTTCAAGCCCATGAGGGTTTGATGAAAGCCGTCTTAGAGGATGCTGAGAAGAAAAAGGAGGAAACAGAAAGATTATCTATTAATTTAGCAAAATACCTTCCTCCCCAAGTGCATGAAGCAATTTTTTCTGGCAAATTTGATACTGAAATTAAAACAAAAAGAAAAAAGCTGACAATATTTTTCAGTGACATTGCAAATTTCACATCCACATCAGAGGGTCTTCAACCTGAAGATTTAACGAAATATCTCAATGAATATTTTTCAGAAATGACAGATATAGCTCTAAGTCTTGGTGCAACTATTGACAAATACATCGGCGACTCAATGATGGTATTCTTTGGAGACCCTGAAACTAAAGGTGAAAGGGAAGACGCACGATCTTGTGTAAAAATGGCTTTGATGATGCAAGAAAAAATAAAAAGCCTCCAACTCAAATGGAAAAATGAGGGATTTTATGATCCTTTTCAGATTAGGATGGGTATAAATACGGGATATTGCAACGTTGGGAATTTTGGAAGTGATCAGAGATTAACATATACGATTATTGGTGGCGAAGTAAATATTGCTCAAAGACTCGAATCTGCGGCTCCAGATAACGGTATTTTGATGTCATACGAAACATATGCACACGCAAAAGACCTCGTGGAAGTTGAGGAACTAGAATCAATAACGATGAAGGGAGTTAAAAGAGAAATTAAAGTATATTCTATTCTCAATACATTAGAGCCTCTTGAGCATAGTCAATCCGAGGAAGAGGTACATTTAAAAAATAAAGACAGGGTATCTTTAGAGGAAAGATTAGTTAAATTAGAAAAACAAGTTGAGATATTAATTTCCGATAAATAAAAAAATTCTTCCGTCTATAAATCATTGATATTTCACCGTATATCTATTTATATCTAAAGTAAAAAAATAACATAATATATATTATGCGCCAAATTTGTGCTAGAAAAAAATAGCCTATCAATAAAATAACGCACTTTACAACCCACCCTTTTATCTCGAGCCACGAATGTTAAATGGTCATAGCTATTCTTTTCTAATCCAAGAGTAACTTTTTCTGTTTTCATAATCGTTACTCAGTTTGGATGTATAGAAAAATAGTAGGTATCGACAAGATAAGTCAGACTGACCATTCAAGACAAACTGACTTGAGCCAAAAAATCAAATAAAGCGGTTTAATACAACTAACTAAGTCTATGTATTATATTTTATAATAATTTTAATTGAAATTAACATCATTCACCAATTTCATAGACATTCTCGGTTTCAAAGAAAAAGCTTTATTGCTTATAGTCTATTTATATATGTTTAAGAATTAAACATTTTTAAGCTGGGTCAGCCTCTTCCTCTTTACAACTAATCCTTGGCATAATTTTTGCGTTTATATTTTATAAATAATAACAGATTAAAAAAAAATTAAGATGAAATTATGAATGTATCGGAAACAGATTTTCCATTCAGCTTTATGTATGAAAATTATTCGTTATTAGAGGGAGTATGTGAGAAGGATTTTATTAGCCAGCACTGGGCGGTTTTTGGTGATAACTTCAAAGAACTATTAAACAGACAAGAGATATGGCCCCGAATGCTCCGAAATGCTCTAACCATTGGATTGAATGACAATCTTATAAAAATAAGTAATAAAAGGTTTTCTGATGAGAGTTATGATTATTGGGAAAATCTTCGAAAAGGGAATTATGAAGACTTAATATTTGATCCAGAAGAAAATGATGCTGAAACTCATAAGCTCTTAAGTTTTTTTCATGATACCGCTAGGCTTACCTCATATGATTATTTAATTGATAATTGCATGCAAAACATCTGCTCCCCCGTCGGTTTGGAACTGAATGTAACGCACAAAGATACAACAAAGTCCATTTTCTGTAATCAGCACGATCTAGATGACGTCTATCATTCTTGCCTGATTTTGAGTGAATTTCATAGGCCTTTGGACGAAAGACCCTTGATTTGTGAGATTGGTTCTGGCTATGGAGGGCTTATAAGCAAGATAAAGAAGAATGTTATCCATGGGAGATGTATATTATTTGACCTACCGGAAGTAAACATAATTCAGAGTTATTTTCTTTCAAACGTATTTCCGGATGCAAAATTTTTAGGCTATAAAGACTATTTAGAAAAAGGTACTTCTTTGATTAATTCTGATTTTGATTTTTTG
>CACBAO010000030.1 GCA_902537235.1 uncultured Alphaproteobacteria bacterium | reverse complement strand
AGAAATAGTATTTACAGAAATTTAGAAAAGGTAGCTTGATATGAAAAAGATTAATAATGAAGTTATTGGAATAAATATTACTATGTGTCCTATTCAACAGGACAACGGAGTGGAGAGAATTTATCGAAAATTTAGTCTCAATAAATCAAGATAAAGGTAATGCTTTCTTGTATGAGTATTATGAATTAAACGGGCTAATTCATTTGCATGAGCGTTTTGAAAATCTAAAAGCTTATAAAAAACACTTAGATTTTTTCTCTGCGGAAGTAGCTGATAAATTTTTAAGTATTTTTGAGTTGGTAACTCTTGGTGTTTATGGTGAAGTGGATAAAGAAACTAAGGAAAATTTAGCAGAAATGAACGCGAACTTTTTTTCAACAATCGCCCGATATAGATTGTAACAGCTATAGATCTTAATTCTTTGAATCGAGTAAAAAGCACTTAAAAACGACTAAACGCTCGTTTTATAATAATTTTATGAAAAACTGTAGCGAGAAAAATCAGCGCCTAGAGAATTGAAACGACTGCAAGTTATTGATTTCATGAATATTTTGAGAACGGTTTTAAAACGTGCATCAAAATGACTAAAGGTAACTACATGTAATCTCCTACAGCAACAGTTGGAATAGCATCTATTTTTTTATTCATCGAAAGAAATTAAATCCTAACTTCAAAGCCCTCAAACTCAGGATGTCCTAGATAAATATCTTTCGCAATCCCTGAATTTTTATGTGCTAGCCTAAAAGACTCAGATTTTGTCCAATTTTCAAAATCTTTAGGACTTTTCCAAACACTATGAGAAGCGAATAGAGTGAATGTATCATTAGACTTAGATCGAAGAAGATTAAACTCTATAAATCCGTCCACTTTATCAAGATGAGAGTCTCTGTTTTTCCAAATACTCTCAAACTGCTCCTCTTTTCCTAATTTGATCTTGAAGCGATTCATAGCGATATACATTATAACTTCCTTAAAATTTATGAGTGTTTTTCAACAATTTTCTAATTTTTTTGTTCTGTATCAGGCAAGTATAATACCCTGCACCAAAACTTAATAAAACAATGGACACAACTGCTAAACCATGAATTAGGTACCAATCTGACATGTTATTTCCTCCTAAATTAAAATATTGACAAATATGACTAAAATAGTCAAGTATGAATCATGACTACTTTACTCATAAATAAATGTATCCCAAAATTTTAAGCTTTCAAGAATGGAAAAGGGTGAATTGATAAAATTGATGCTTGAGTATGAGTTGTTTGAGGAAAAGATTTTTTGGAGCTCTGATAGTGATTTTTTTCAAAATTATTTGGAGTTTTTGTATTTAAATGGGGGAAAAAACGATGAAAACGACTCGGGAAACAAACACTCAAATTAAAGGAGGCTCACCCGTGGCTATAATGTCAGATTTAAGCTGGGAAGAGCATTTGGTAATTTACTATTTTAGATGCTGCTTCATAGGCTCTGAGGCTCTCTTGGAGATTCATGAAGAGTTTCGTTTTTATTTAGGTACAGAAACGGCAAATAAAACTATCGGAGCGCTCCAATTTCTTTTTACGAAATTGCAGAATGGTGGAAGACGACGTCTTGTTAGTCACGACTTGAATTGTAAATGTGTTGGCGCTGATGAGAATTGTTTTGCTCAACTGGTAACCAGATCTACTTACACAGATAAAAATGATGCAATTCTTATAGGCATCTTACTTACTGATGCTGATCTTGCTCCAGAATTAGTTTATGCGGCTGAGGATTTTGCACAAGGAGTACAAGCTCTGTTAAAAATAATTGGTGAAGTCACTAGAGATAGCAAAAGTGAGAAGAAAGTTTTATATAACTAGATATTTTTGAAACGAGTTTTCGTGAATCTGTGAAGATAACGTACATCTAACATGTATTATCGTAGCAAACCCCTTCAATAAAATAAAGCGATTATAGTAGACATGCATCAAGCGTGCATTCAATAAAAAGCACTTAAAAACGAATAAGCGTTTGTTTTATAACGATTTCATTAAAAACTGTAGCGTAAAAAAAATCAGCGCTTAGAAAATTAAAACGACTGTAGTATATTGTTTTTATTATATTTTTAATTACACAAGAATTATGTCACTCAAATGTGACTCGTTTATCAACAGCTATTTTGAGCTAAACTTTTTATTTCACTTTTTAGAAAAAGAGCTCGTTACGCGAGCTTATGCCCCACTTGTGCTTAAATGCCTACGTTACAATACTCTTTAATCATATCTACAAACTGATTGTACCTACCAAGAATATGAACAATAAATGAGTTAACTTTATCTGACATTATTCCCTTTTTTGACTACCTTCTTACCGACTCAATGAGATCACCATCGAATACGAGCATATCGTGAATATCAAATGCAAATTTTTCTCTCCATTGATTTGCTTTAGTACTAATTGTCTCAAAATTTTCTTTTGTATCCACAATGGCAAAAGTTAATACGGAGACATGTGTAGCTCTTACCCAATGGATTTCTTGAATTCCTTCTACTTCAAACTTTAAAGATTTAATAAACTCTCTGTGACTAGCAATATATTTCTCACATTCTGTTTGGGACTTAAAGTTAAAAATATTTGTTACTGTAATACTCAGCTTTGCCCCCTAACCTATTTTCTAAATGAATCTATTAATTCACCATCAAACACCAGAGTATCATGAATATCAAAGTCGTGCTGTTCTCTCCACTTATTTGCTATTCCTTTTATAACATCCGCATGCTCCTTTGATTTCAGAATAGAAAAAATCAACAAAGACTCTGGAGTTGCACGTACCCAATGAATCTCCTGTATCCCTTCAATCTCTAGTGTTTGCATGAATTCTTTGTGGCTTGCAATATACTTGTCACATTCTGTTTTGGACTTAAAGTTAAAAATATCGGTTCTTGTTATACTCAATTTATTTTTCGCTTTCTCTCAGGTAACTTTATCTGACATTATTCCCATTTTTCGACTACCTTCTTACCGACTCAATAAGATTGTGTAAAGCCTGAGTAAGAAATTCAAATTAACTAAACTCTCTTGCTCAAAAAAAGTAGCATAGTGAAGATAGCATTCATCTTGCTATCAGTAATCGCAAGTGCATCAGTAAGTTCATTCAATTTGTCTTCGAGTTCTTCTGAAGATTTTGCATTCTGTAATTTCTGACGCACTTGTTTCGATTTTCGAAATGCGAAAGCTAAAGCAACAGCTGGAGCTACTGCTCGTTTAAGATTGATTTCATCAAGTTGTTCAACTTCTTCATCAGGTAATTCAATTAGTCTTTCAGTAAAATCAGAAAAGCTTTGCATCGACAACCCCTTTTAAATGCTATTTCTCGTTGTTCATTTCCAGAAAGTGTGATTTTACACTCTTAAACGTGCTTTTACGCTTCTTTAATGCTTAGCCATGTGCTGTTACGACTCTGCTTATACTTCGCATCAAGATTAGCTACTTCTGCTATTGTCCCTCGTCTCATGATGTCTGATATAGATACCATTTCTAAGTTAGCATACTTCACAAGCTTATTCTTGAAAGGTGTTGGGCATTTAAATGCTACTAGTTCGTTTTTAATTTGTGATTTCATTCGGCTGGTACTCTTTAGTTGTATTAAAAGGTTCTACAAGTGTTAACAAAGTATTAACGGTACTATTTATGTCACTAACGTCTTCCGATAATTCTTGAGAATTTTAGTTAGAGTCGCTCCAAACTTCATAGCCCCTATATCCAGAAGATTTTGCTACATACTTGCCTCCTACCTTTCCCCATTGGCTATGAAATTTTTGGCATTTTTCATAGGCATCATAATCATTATATGTCCAAATGATAGTTACTCTTATTACGTCATCGTCTTGCACCCGTGTGGCACGCTGCGAAATTTGCCCACTGTTACGCAAAAATTCCATGGCTTTCTTATTGTAGAAAGTTCTGAACTTTGTTAGCCAATTATCATACTGAACCTCTGAGGGGAAGGTTACCAAAACTACACTAGTAAAAACATTTGACATCATCAGATTATGTTAGGATTTATAGAAGAAGACAATAGTAACATCAAAAATTTAATCTTTTATATTTAGCCTAGATGTTGGGATTAATTAAAATTGGTTCGATATGCTAGCGTACTATCTATCCAAAAAAAAATTTATTTAATTTAAACAGTGCGGAACTTTAGGAAGTAAGATAAGATACGGTTCAAAGCAAAAAAAATAGATTTTAAATTAGTTGCTCTCACGATAATTTTTTGCTGAATAACCTATCCTTCTTTTGAATGTATCTTAATCTTCTTCTAAGTATTGTTTGTTCTAATTGTTCGTTTAAAGTCATCTTAATTTCTCCTTAAACTCTTCTTCCTTTCAGTCAGAAGTCTCGCTACGCTCGATGACTTCAGTGACTACGTGACTACAATAATCTTGAGGTAGTGATAGTGCAGACACACTTAACCTTAAGCAAAGGCAAAGTGTGTTTATCTTGAGTACAGTGACAGCAAGACACATGTTATCAGAGAAACTTTATATTCATAAAGTGCAGTGAGAAGCCCGATATCCGCATTACTTTCTCTACTTAAGCTTCGGTAGCGATATGAAGCAGATAACATTACATTCATATCACTTGAGAGTAATTATTCTCTCGTCCTGTGTAGTAATATTTTTATACCCATTCTGACTTTGGTATCTCATTATAAAATTCCATGTGATGTTTGCTCATCTCAGGTTTGCCGATGACACTTCAATCTCTTCAACATCAGTTTTCAGTTTAGTGTTTGATACAACTTGAAGTCACTACTCAATAAGAGGTTTAAACGTTTATCGTTATTAAAGTTATTTATAATTTGTAAAACTTTGACTGAATTGATTGAACTGATGAAATACGTTGATTAGGAGTTCGATGGTAATTAGTCAACGGTTTTCGAGTGTTTCAATTAGCATCATTAGTCTTTTCTCGACAGCTGATTCATCAAATCTTTCTTTAATACATCCATCATCTTCGAGCCATGATAATTTGTAATTATTAAATATTTCACTCTTGGGCTTTAATTCTAGAGATTTATCAAAAACGCCAATTGTTATTGCTATCATTCCAGGAAAAGATTCTGCTTTTCCATATATCCTACAACCACATGTCGAACAAAAGTGGCTCTTAACTGGCATTCCACTTCCACCGGTATACTCATAAACACTCACCTCACCCTGTATTTCAACTTCATCTTCCCCAAACATTGCAGCCACAGCCACAACACCTAAAAGCTTACGACATCTTGCACAGTTACATCTATTAACAAGCATAGGTTCCAAGTCAGTTTTAATCGTAACTTTGCCACAGTGACATCCACCAGTATGCTTACTCATTTTCAAAGTCCTTTCTTTTCCACTCAATATAATAGTACTAGGTTAAACTTTAGTTAAGGAAATACATAGTAAACCTTATAATATAAAAACCTTTAGCTGTTTCTATTTCCTACCATCTCACAACACATTTCTAAAGTCCAGTTTGAGACAATCACCATCTGTTACATTAAGTTTACTCATAATGAACAAATCTAATCACTCTCAAAAGTGTTACATTTACTGGAACATCTTGCAAATGTAACATGTTCCATTTAATATTAGATTTAAATGTAACGAATCATGAGAGAGAAATGAAAGTCGGATATAGAAGAGTAAGCACAACTGAACAGAACTTCGATAGACAAGAGTTAGGTAAAGTAGAGAAGATATTTGAAGAAAAGATTAGCGGAAAGAATGCAGATAGGGCTGCACTTAATGAGATGCTGTCTTTCGTTAGAGATGGAGATGAAGTGATAGTTTATAGCATCGATAGACTTGCTAGAGACTTGCGAGACTTAGAAACAATCGTGACTAATATTAAAGAGAAAGGTGCAAGCATCTCATTCATCACAGAGAAGCTAAAGTTCGATGGCTCTAGCGATAATGCTTTAGACAAATTGTTACTTCAAATTCTTGGTGCGTTTGCTGAGTTCGAGAGAAAGATAATAAGAAGCAGACAAGCAGAAGGTATTGCTAGAGCTAGAGAACGCAATGCGTATAAAGGTAGACAAGCAACTATTGATAGAGCAGAGATTAACAAGCTCTACGCAGAACTAAAGTCTGTTTCTAAAGTTGCTAAAGCAATGAACATATGCAGGAATAGCGTGTATAGAAATATAAAGAAGGTAGCTTGATATGGGTGAAAAATTTGAGAAATTAAAATCTGATTTAGAAACAGGAGATGCGTCTGGCATTGAGGATACTTTTCATCAAGATTATCTATATTTGAAAGATAATACGCTGGTAAACAGAGAAGAACATGTAGAGTTCATGAAAACACAATTTGGAAAGAAGATAAGTGTCATCAACCCTGAGTTTTTGTATGAGGATAAGGATATGATGACATATAGTTACAACATCAATGTACGTGGAAAAAACTATAGAGTTGTACAAGTACAGATGTGGAAAGACGGAAAAATTTGGAGAGAAATGAGCAATGCAGTTGAATTTTAGAAAGCCAATTGCATATGACTTTAACTGCAATGGTGATTCAAAGCTATTTGCTTAAAAGATTCATTTCAAGCAGGGATAGTAATATCGGAAAAAGCAAATATTTTCCATCCGCCTGATGTTTTCTGGAAAGCATAAAAACCCGATGCTTCTTCGATTAAGGAGCCGTCTTTTCTTATTCTCCTACAATTTCTTATCAATGCATGAGCTTTTTGTTCAGACACAGAGACTATATCGATCTCGAAGTTGTCGCTAGTAGCCCAACCTTTTTCTTGTTTTAATTTTTCCAAATCAATAGGAGATTCTTTTAGCATAGTAACTTTGTCATTACCTACATGCGCCAGAGTATAAGCAATGCAGGAGTTTATCATATCGATGTCAGACTCTATGAAGCCATTAAGATATCTTTTTAGAACTTGAAAAATTTCTGTCTTAAAATCTTTATTCATATAATAAACTCCTATGAAATCCACTTACCACTTTTTTTGAAGCGTCGCATGAGTATTAGCTACCCAGTCACCAAAACCAAAGAATTTTGCCCTCCATGCCTGAAAGTCAGCATCTTTATCCACTTTGTCAAAACAAGCGCCAAAATCACTTGCATTGTCGAAAGCAACAGTAAATGACATTTGCCCTATAGCTGATCCAGATAATCTCCAAGCAGACACTTCAAGGCATCCATGTTTTTTCCAAATGACAGCAGCTTCTTCCATAGCATCTATAGCTGTATCTATTTTATTTGGTGAAAAAATATAGTGTACTCTATACATAACAAACTCCTTCCAATTAGTTCACAATTTAAACTTATAGAACTTTGCCTCAAATGCAATAAGTGAGAGACTTATTGACGGAAAACTTTATGACAGCGAGAATATCGTTGAACTTAAAGAAAGTAGTTAAAATGACTTCTTACGAAAAAATGATCCACATACTGCACAATAAAGATTTTGAGCTTTTAGAGGATTGGGTTGCGGATGATTATTTTTTTGTTTTCGAGAGCCAGATGAGGACTCGAGATGAATTCTTAGAAAGAATGAAAGATTTTTTTTCAAGAGGTGAAAAAGCTTCCGATTTTATGTTTGAAGAAAAATGTTTGTATGAGAATGAAGACTGTATGAATTACACAAGACTTGAAAGGCAAGAAGATGGTGAGATGTATCGTGTTGTTGGAATGGTTTTGAAAAACAGTGACGGAAAAATTTGGCGAAGCATTGAAAGAATCACAAAAGTGGAGGTAAAAAAATATGAATAATGAAGTTATTGGAATAAACATTACTATGCGTCCTATTAATAAGGACAAGACATGGATAGAATTTATCGAAAATTTAGTCTCAATAAATCAAGATAAAGGTAACGCTTTCTTGTATGAGTATTATGAATTAAACGGGCTAATTCATTTGCATGAGCGTTTTGAAAATCTAAAAGCTTATAAAAAACACTTAGATTTTTTCTCTGCGGAAGTAGCTGATAAATTTTTAAGTATGTTTGAGTTGGTTACTCTGGATGTTTATGGTGAAGTGGATAAAGAAACTAAGGCAAATTTAGCAGAATTGAACGCGAACTTTTATTCAACAATCGCGCGATATAGACTGTAATAGCCATAGAGTCTTAATTCTTTGAAGCCGACAAAAAGTACACTTTCTCATTAGAGAGATAAGGTATGCTTTAAGTACAGTGTGTTTGCAAAAAAAATTTTTTATAACCAAAAATCAATAATTTAACATATCATGCAATGATCAATGAGAATTTGCTCATTTCTTTCGATAAATATTGCTTGATTCATTAGCTCATCATTCGATGTAGAGATGAATTGTTTCCATATGATGCCAATGGAGTCTTGCCTTCTAAACAGTTTTATGAATTTTCTTTCAGTAAAAAAGACACGAGGTTTTTTTGATAGCTGCAATCTCAGGTTTTCAGGAGTTACAATTTTCCTCATTCTTTCAGTAAAATCTCTAGTATGCTTAGCGTGATTATCTTGATTAGAACCATTTAGGCAGTTATCCATTATTGGCTCTACAATTCTTAGAATTTCATCTTCTTCTCTTTCAACAAATATCATAGGAAACCACCTTTTGCTGGTAAAAAATTAATTCATTCGGAACAGAGCAATTTGAATTTATTCAATCTATTTTCTTTTCCATTCAAAATGAATTTCAGGTAAGCCATCATCACCTTTTTCTTTCCCTCCAACCTTCAATCTCAAAGATTATCTAGGAAAATCATTAATATTACATTCAAGAATATTATGAAGCCGAAAAGATATGAGTAAACCCAATACTTCTTGAAGATTAAATCTCCGTATTTCGTAAGATAAAAAATGATATCTTCTGACTTTATTCTCATTTATTAATCGCTATATTCTTTAATGCAGAAGCAACTGCTTTTTCATCAAGAGTGCCATCTCGTAAGTGAGTAATCATTTCAGCAGCCAACTCAATGTCTTTTGCTTTCTGAGTATCTTTCAAACTGCCACCTTTTGTTAAGTCACCAACAATCTTTTTTGTATTAACGTGTCCATAGTGCCATTCAATTTGTTGAACACTTGTACCCATATTCTTTGCTAGATTATATACTTCAACACCAGCTTCTAATCTCAAAGTAGCATATGTGTGTCTTAGACTATAAAGAGTTCTTACTTTACCTCTTTCATTCTCTAATTTTCCTATTTCTTTAAGAAAGTTCTTAAAACTTACAGATACGTCACAAACATTTTGAGTATCTGGATTATTTTCTTTAACTGCATAGAACACTAAATCACTATCTTTAGTGAAATCTGACATCTCTTTCCATTCATCAAGCAGAGAACCAATCCAAGTACTATGTGCAACAACATCTCTACCTCTTCTAACTTTACTAGTAGATTTATCAACATTGACGATTATTGCATTTTGTTTCTTATCAAAACGTACATCTTTCCAACGAATCTGCTTTGCTTCACCTAATCTCATACCAGTAGAACCAAGAAATAAGATGAAAGTACGCATCATAAATCTTGATTTAGGCACCCACTCTCTATCGTATCTTACTTCAAATCTACCTTTACAATCTGCATAGTTCTTTAAATTCTGTCTGACAATTCGCCAATCTTTTTCATCAAAATGAGGACGTCTATTTTTCTTATTAACGTCAACTGACTCAAAAGCATGTTTAGCAGATGTCTTTAATACTTTCGAAGTAAGCCCTACCCTACTATCGTAACACCATGCAAAGAATTGATTGATGACACTGGCTTCTGCTCGAGCAGTACCATAACTGAATCTAACTTTAATATTTCTACTAGTTTGTGTCTTTGCATTAACTCTATTCTTATTAGAAGCCATCAGTTCTTTACCAGCACCTTTGATATAATAATCCCTTCTGTAGTCCCAGTAGCCTTCAAGTTCTGCTTCTGTTATTTCTGATACTTTCATGTCACCGAAGTAGCCATGCATATATCTGTACCAAGTATTCTTTACGTATCTAAATCTTTGAGAGTTATCTATGTAATACTTCTTTTCAGAAATGTGCTTTAGATAATTCTGAATAGCTGTACGAACATACGTTACATTTACTTCTAATTTGTTTTTAAATTTGTACGTATTATCAATGTAATCTTGTTCAGCCTTACGTTTTGCTAGTTCGAAGTTAGTTTCTTTAGTACTTCTTCTTACATAGCCTTTCATACCTACTATCTTTGCTCTGTAATGCCATATGTCTTTTGAGTCAGCATTCGCATTCTCAAGACGCTTGTAGAGAAAGAGATTACCTCCAAACCCTTCTATCTCTGTCTTTTCTAAGTATTGATTAGTGTTTTCTACCATCGCATTTTTTGTGAATCTGAAACGACTCTGTGACTCTTTTGTGACTCATCGTAACAAACGCCTTCAATAAAATAAAGCGATTATCGAAAATGTGACTCAAATGTGACTCACAAAAAAAAGCACTTAAAAACGACTAAGTGCTTGTTTTATATATATTTTATTAAAAGCTGTAGCGTGAAAAAATCAGCGCTTAGAAAATTGAAAAGATCTTCGCGCTTTAGGCTTCCCGTATTTTTTTCGTTCAACAACCCTACTGTCTCTTGTCAGAAAGCCAGCTGCCTTTAAAGCTCCGCGTAATTCACTATCAAAAATCGTAAGAGCTTTTGAAAGCCCGTGCCTTACGGCACCGGCTTGACCAGAAAGGCCACCACCTTTAACCGTGGCCATAACATCAAATTGATTTTCTGAGCTAGTAACCGAAAATGCCTGTTGAATTATCATTTGCAAGGTTGGACGGGCAAAATAGTTCTCCACTGACTTCTTATTCACGGTTATTTGACCACTACCCTTTTTTATCCATACTCTAGCCACAGCGTCTTTTCTTTTACCAGTAGAATAAGCTCTTCCCAGGTTATCGAGTCTTGGCTTATCATCAACTTCTCCGGTTTGCGTACTTACCGTTTCCTCTGCTTCAGCCATTACCTAACTCTCCTAGTATTTTTGTCATTTATATCTTTAATATCTACTTTCTCAGGACTTTGCCCTTCATGTGGGTGATTTCTACCTTTATAAATTCTTAGATTAGTCATTTGCTTTCGTGATAGAGGACCACCTGGCAACATGCGTTTTACTGCTTTTTCAATAACTCTTTCAGGGAATTGCCCCTCCAACATGTCGCTAGCCACTCGAGACTTTATGCCCCCTGGATACCCGGTATGCCAGTAATAAGTTTTAGTATCTCTTTTGTTCCCAGTAAGGTGTACCTTTTCAGCATTTATTACAATAACGTTATCGCCCATATCCATATGTGGGGTAAATGTTGGTTTATCTTTCCCTCTGAGAATAGTCGCTATTCTTGCTGCTAGTCTACCCAAAACGACATCTTCAGCATCTAACAAGATCCACTTTTTCTCTATTTCGGAGGGCTTTATCGAAAAGGTCTTCATAATAATTATCCTAAAAACGCCTTATCTTTTAACGGATTAATTGCTTAGGTCAATAGCAAAGTTTAGGTTTCTCAATATTTTTCGGAAATTCACTTTTTTATAGGTCTAGCATAAGTCATCATCGCCTGAGCAACTTTATTTTCAATGTTTTCAGAAAATATTGTTACTTCGCCAACAACCAATTTCTGCCCAAATTTCAATATAGAAGCTTTTGCAAACAAATCGTTCTTACTAGGTCTCTTGAAAAAATTTATTGAACAGTTGACCGTTACGGACATTGGATCGGGATCCTTAAATAGAATTGCAGCGTAAAAAGCACAGTCTGCTATTTCAAACATAACAGGTCCAGAAACAGTATTTCCTGGCCTTAAATCTTCTGAAGATGGACTCAGTTTTACAACTGAAGTTCCATCTCCAATCTCTAGAAATTCAAATCTTGAGGATTTTTGGAAAAAAATCTTTTCGAAATAAGTTTTTAAATCTTCTACGTTTTTCATTTTATTTCACATCATTTATAATTAAGGCTATAGTATTAAAAAAGTAATATGAAACCCATCTAATACCGAAAGAGTAAAAATGGAAAACATTTTATTAAGATCAGATCAAAAACAAATTGCTATTTTAACTTTGAACTCACCTAAAAATCTGAATGCACTTTCAGAGGCAATGCTGGATGCTCTAAAAACAAACTTAGAAGAAATTAAACAATCTAAAAAAATTAAGGCGGTTATCATTAGAGCAGCGGGAAAAGCTTTCTGCCCTGGTCATGATCTTCGCGAAATGCAGGCGAAAAGGGATCTAGAAAATGATGGTGGGAAAGCCTACTTTGAGGACTTATTGTCAAGATGCACGTATGTAATGAAGCTCATTCGTGAACTACCACAACCAGTTATAGCAGAAATACAGGGTGTTGCAGCAGCTGCGGGCTGTCAATTAGTGGCGACCTGTGATATTGCTGTTGCCTCTGAAGAGGCATCTTTTGGTGTTAATGGAGTAAATATAGGTCTTTTTTGTTCAACACCGATGGTGGCGTTAAGCAGAAACATCACTAGAAAAAAAGCATTCGAGATGCTTACTACAGGAGACTTTTTAGATCCATTCCAAGCCGAAGAATTAGGATTAATCAATAAGGTAGCCCTCAGTAAAAACCTTAGCATGTGTTCCTTAGATATTGCTGAAAAGATAGCATCTAAGCTCTCTTTGGCGGTAAAGATTGGGAAAAAGGCATTTTACAAACAAGCTGAAATGGAGATTGATGATGCCTACTCCTATGCATCTAAGGTAATGGTTGAGAATATCCTTTACAAAGAGACCAATCAAGGAATAGATAATTTCTTAAATAAAAAGAAATGATACAGGCTATTGCTAAATAAGCATCGAAATTAAATTTTCTGGCTAACTGGGTAATAAGTTCTGAAAAATAAGTTGATAAACGCAAGTATAAACAGAATTGCTGTAAATTGATGTAAGCTGGCAAGCGGAAGGGGAGCGCTATATAAAACTGTAACAACACCTATAAACATTTGTACGAACACAATAATCATCAAATAATTTGAGGCTACTCTTATTTTTACGTAAGAGCTTTTTCTGTTTATCCACCAGATAATACATACTAGGACAAAAAGTATATAGGCAGTTAATCTATGATTAAATTGAACCAGGCCTGGGTTTTCAAAGAAGTTAATTATAAAGGGTTTATAATCTAGTAAATCATCAGGCACCCAATTTCCATTCATTAATGGCCAATCATTGTATCCTCTTCCCGCGTCTATTCCCGCCACTAATGCACCTAAAGCAAGTTGCAAATAACACAAAACACCCAACGCGAACAAAATATTCACGGAAAGTTTATTCCTATATCTTCGTGATTCAAATAAAGCTACCGAGTTTTCAGAGTGAAACAAAATAGCCCAAAATATCAGCGCAAGGATTATAAACGCCATAGTTAAATGGATAGCAAGTCGATAAGAGAAGACATCTACCACCTGTCCATCCAAACCAGAAGACACCATCCACCAACCCAAAAATGCTTGCAAAGCACCAAGTAATCCCATAGCTAAAAAATAAAAAGTCCATCTCTCAGGAATTTGGTTTCTTATCCATAAGGTCAGAAAGCCAACCAGCCAAACGAACCCGATAAACCTGGCTAACTGTCTATGTCCCCACTCCCACCAATAGATAAATTTAAACTCTTGCATCGTTATAGCGAAATTAACTAATTCGAATTCTGGAATACTTTTGTACTTCTCAAATTCGCTTAACCATCCTTGAGCATCGAGAGGGGGAATCATACCTGTTATAGGCTTCCACTCCACGATAGATAGACCGGAGTCCGTTAAACGTGTCCAACCTCCTACGAGTATTAAACTTATTAGAGACACCAATAGTGTCCAAAGCCAAATACTTAGCCAAGATTTTTTCTCATCCCAGGAGTTTTCTACTGTAACTGGCTGCGTATTTTTTGAGCTATTGTCAACCTCTTCAAATAATTTTCTGTTTTTAGTCATATATTAAATTTCTGCACTGCCTTGAATATAAGTTAGAGCAAAAACACGGAAAAGAAAATAACACAATGAAAACTAATTTTTTTTAACAAGAGATTTTAACACGCCATGGAAAATCTTTACGTCTTCTTTGCTTAATTCAAGACCATATATTAATTTTCTCAACCTAGATTTCATACGTTTCTTTTTACCTTCAGGATAAAAAAACTTTTTGTTATCTAATTCGTTTTCTAATCTCGTTACGAAAGCTTGCATTTCCTCATAATTAGCTTTCGTTACTGACACATTGATCTGAGAAGATTCTATATTTTTTTTGGTATAATAAACATTGAGTTGATAAGATATCAAGAGAACACTCTGAGCAAGGTTTAAGGAACTAAACACAGGATTTGATGGTACTCTAATTAGTTTTTTAGCCAAAAATAAATCTTCGTTAGATAATCCTGCCCTTTCACCACCAAACAAAATTCCCACCTTAAATCCATTGGCACAGCTTTGAAAGATAGTATCACATCCTGTTATTGGGTCCATGACATCCTTATACTTATATCTTTCACGAGCACTGGTTGCTAAAACTTCGTTAAGATCCTTGCAAGCATCTGCTAAATTTTCATAAACTTTAGCTTGATCTAGAACTTTACCTGCACCAGCGGCCATAGCTAATGCTCTATCAGAAAGATGGTTTTCTTTAGGACTAACTAGTCTCAAATTCAAGAAACCAAAATTTAGCATCGCCCTCGCCGCTGCACCGATGTTTTCTGCCATTTGAGGATTAACCAGTATGAAGACTGGATTTAGCTTTTGCATTGAATTTTCCACGTTTAAAACTAACGAATATTTCTTAAATATAGAAGAAAAAACAGTTGAACACCGAATAAGATTCCCATAAACCTTAAACACGTAGCATTCTAAAGTTTAAATTAAAAGAGTAGATCAATGTCTAAAATAAAAGTAGAAAACACTGTTGTCGAAATGGATGGCGACGAAATGACCAGGATTATATGGGATTTCATAAAAAATAAATTGATACTTCCTTACTTAGACATTCCCTTGGAGTATTATGACCTTGGTATAGAGGAAAGAGATCGAACAGATGACAATGTTACAATTCAAGCAGCCAACGCAACTCTAAAGCACGGGGTTGCTGTAAAATGTGCAACCATTACCCCAGACGAAGCAAGAGTTGAAGAGTTTAGTTTAAAGAAAATGTGGAAATCGCCTAATGGGACTATTAGAAATATTTTAGGAGGTGTAGTCTTCAGAGCACCAATAATTTGTAAAAATGTGCCCCGCTTAGTACCCGGTTGGACAAAGCCAATAATTGTTGGGAGACATGCTTATGGCGACCAATACAGAGCTACCGATTTTAAGTTCCCTGGAAAAGGAAAATTAATTATGAAGTTTGTTGGCGAAGACGGAGAACAAATTGAGCATGAAGTGTTCGATGCACCATCATCTGGAATAGCGATGGGAATGTATAACTTGGACCAATCCATTATTGATTTTGCTAGAGCTTCAATGAATTATGGTTTGAAAATGAATTGGGACGTCTATCTTTCAACAAAAAACACGATTATGAAAACATACGACGGAAGATTTAAAGACCTCTTTCAGGAAATATATGAAAAAGAATTCGAGACTCAATTCAAAAAAGCCGGGATAATTTATGAGCATAGATTAATTGATGATATGGTTGCGTGCGCCCTGAAATGGTCTGGAGGGTTTGTATGGGCTTGCAAAAACTATGATGGAGATGTCCAGTCTGATACCGTTGCACAGGGTTTCGGATCTCTTGGTCTTATGACGAGCCAATTAATGACACCTGATGGAAAAATAGTAGAGGCAGAAGCAGCTCATGGAACTGTTACAAGACACTTTAGGGCTCATCAAAGGGGAGAAGAAACATCAACAAACTCTATAGCTTCTATATACGCTTGGACCGGTGGTCTTAAACACAGAGCCAAGCTTGACGAAAACACACAATTAGCTACTTTTGCGGAAGCTTTAGAAGAAGTAGTGATTGAGACAGTAGAAAAGGGTGATATGACTAAGGATCTTGCTATTCTTGCTGGTGCAGACCAAAAGTGGTTGTCAACAGAAGGGTTCCTTGAAAAGGTTAACAAAAATCTTGAAAATAAATTATCTGAAATAAATATCTAATCACCAGATAGAGCACCTTTTAAATATGATTTCAAGTGCAACAAAGCTTGATCAGCCTGATCAGGAAGAGTGCCTCCGCCTTGCGCAAAATCGGGCCTGCCTCCGCCACCGCTACCTCCTGTTTTTGAGGATAGAATTTTAACCAAATCAACCGCTGAGACCCTTTCAACTAGAGTATCAGAAATTCCTACTGCTATCTGTACCTTGGTACCAACTTTTGATAAAAGTACGGCAATTACATTTTTATTTTGTTTCTTAATATTATCTATAAACGTCCTTAAGTCCTTGCTAGGTATGTCTTTAACAACCTTTCCTGAAAAAATTATATTTTTTCCTATCTTTTCAAGGTTTTGATTTTTTTGTTCCCCCTCGCCACTTATCAGTGCTCTATTTAGCTCAGTATTTTTTTGCTCCAGCCTTTTTTTCTCCTCCAAAAGACTATTAACTCTTTCAACTAAATTTTCTGCACTTACATTTAAAAGAGACGAAACTCTGTTATTCACAATCTGAATGTTCTCAATGAAGTCAACGACTTTTTTTCCTGTAACCGCTTCCAGCCTACGTACTCCAGATGATGAAGCACTCTCTCCTATAATTTTTAAAAATCCAATATCACCAGTTGAGTCAACATGAATACCACCACATAATTCTATTGAGAAATGATTTTCATCTTCTGGTGACATTTTAACAACTCTTACATCGTCACCATACTTTTCACCAAAGAGAGCCCTTGCTCCTTGTTGTTTTGCACTCTCTAATTGCATTATCTCAGTGATAACTGTGGTGTTTTTCCTAATGTGCTTATTAACCAACTGCTCTACTAGAAAGATCTGTTCCTCTGTTAGAGGTTTATCATGACTAAAATCAAACCTAAGCCGATCAGAATTATTAAGTGAGCCTCTTTGAGCAACATGTTCTCCTACTATTCTTCTAAGTGCTTCATGTACCAAGTGGGTTCCAGAATGATTTCTTTTAATATCATGCCTAAGATCTGTATTTACAAGCTGTTCTAAATTATTTCCTACTTCAAAATAACCTTTCTTTACCTTAACAAAATGTACAAAAATTTGGCCTACCCTCTTTGTATCTGTCACTTTACCTAATCCGCTAATACCTCGTATTTTACCTTGATCTCCTACCTGACCTCCAGACTCTCCATAAAAGCAAGTCTGGTTCATAACTATTACGCCAACTTCATCTTGAGATAGTTTTTCTGTATATTTTCCGTCTTTAATGATCTTGGTGATCAGGCCCTGGCTCTTCTCCCTTTCATAACCTAGAAATTCCGTAGCGTCTTCTTTCGATCTTAAATCAGCCCATATTTTTTCTTCCGACTCATCTCCCGATCCAATCCAAGATGCGCGAGCCATGTCACGCTGGTCTTTCATTCTCTTTTCAAATGTTGCTATATCTACTCTTTTATTACTTTCTCTTAAAACATCTTCTGTTAAGTCTAATGGGAAACCATAAGTGTCATATAATTTAAAAGCTACCTCGCCAGAAAAAAGTTTTTTATCTTCAAGGATAGCCAGCTCCTCATTTAATAATTTCAAGCCCCTATCCAAAGTAAGTTTGAAACGTGTCTCTTCTTCCTTCAGAGCATTTTCAATAAGGCTTTTTCTCTCAATAAGTTCAGGGAAAGCATCGCCCATTTGCAGCAGTAGAGACGGAAAAATTTTATAAAGGTGAGGTTCTTCACAACCCAATAAGTGGCAATGCCTCATGGCTCGTCTCATAATCCTTCTAAGCACATACCCCCTACCCTCATTAGAGGGCATAACGCCATCAGCAATCAAAAACGACGCAGATCGCAAATGATCCGATATTACCCTGTGATGAATATTTTTATTCCCATACGGATCTGTATTAGAAAAATCAGCAGATTTCTCAATAAGCTTTTTAAACAGGTCAGTATCGTAGTTATCATGCTTTCCTTGTAGGACTGCGGCAATTCTTTCCAAACCCATTCCAGTATCAATAGATGGTTTTGGCAAATCGATCCTTGTGCCATCAGGCATTTGCTCATATTGCATAAAAACGAGATTCCAGATTTCTACAAAACGATCGCCCTCTTCATCAGGAGATCCAGGAGGACCACCTGAAACAGATGGACCATGATCATAAAAAATTTCTGAACAAGGACCGCAAGGCCCTACAGGACCCATACTCCAAAAATTATCACTCGTAGCGATTTTAATGATTTTATCATCTGAGAGGTTGGCACATTTTTTCCAAAGATTTATTGCCTCGAGATCTTCATGAAAAACTGTCACCAGTAATTTATCTTTAGGTAACTTAAATTCTTTTGTTAATAACTGCCATGCCAAACTTATTGCTTCTTCCTTGAAATAATCCCCGAAAGAAAAATTACCAAGCATTTCGAAAAAAGTATGGTGCCTCGCCGTATAACCAACATTATCTAAATCATTATGCTTTCCTCCTGCACGCACGCATTTTTGCGATGTAACCGCTGTCTTAACTTTAGATTTTTCAATACCGGTAAAATAATTCTTAAATTGTACCATTCCCGAATTTGTAAACATCAGGGTTGGATCGTTATCTGGTACGAGTGATGAACTTTTAATTACTTTATGATCATTCGACTTAAAAAAATTAACAAATGTTTCCCTTATATCTTTTAAAAGCATCAGTAATCCAAAGTAGTTTTTTTACTGAACCTAACATACAGCTTTTTAAAACTTTTTAAACTCTATAATAACAAAATTTACTCGGCTTGATCTTGTGCCTCGTCTACTATTTCGTCATCATTAATACTGTAAGATTTTCTTATCTTTTCTTCTATTTCATTACAGATATTTTCGTTTTCCTTTAGATACATTTTCGCGTTTTCTCGACCTTGTCCTATACGTTCATCTCCGTAAGAAAACCAAGCGCCTGATTTTTCAATTATTCCCTCTTTTACGCCAAGATCTATAATTTCGCCCGTCTTTGAAATGCCTTCTCCATACATAATATCAAATTCAACTTGTTTAAAAGGTGGTGCAACTTTATTTTTAACAACCTTTACTCTTGTAGAATTTCCTACGATTTCGTCTCTATCTTTTAATGCACCAATTCTACGAATATCTAACCTTACTGAGGAATAGAATTTTAGTGCATTTCCACCTGTTGTTGTTTCTGGACTCCCAAACATTACGCCTATTTTCATTCTGATCTGATTTATAAAAATTACCATGCAGTTAGATCTACTAATTGACCCAGTAAGCTTGCGCATTGCCTGACTCATCAACCTAGCTTGAGCACCCACTTGGGCATCCCCCATATCCCCTTCCAATTCAGATCTAGGTGTCAACGCCGCAACACTATCTACTACGACAACAGACACAGCACCAGATCTAACAAGTGTTTCAGTTATTTCTAAAGCTTGCTCACCTGCATCGGGTTGAGAGATGAGCAAATCATCCAAATTAACGCCCAATTTTTTGGCGTAACTTGGATCAAGAGCGTGCTCTGCATCAACAAATGCACAAATACCACCATTTTTTTGTTCCTGAGCGATCACGTGGAGAGCTAAGGTTGTTTTTCCTGAACTTTCTGGCCCATAAACCTCAATAATTCTTCCTTTAGGAAGCCCGCCAATGCCCAAAGCCACGTCTAACCCAATAGAACCAGTAGATACCGCTTCTATATCCATAACTGGATTGTCTTGCCCAAGTTTCATGATTGATCCTTTACCAAAACTTCTTTCAATTTGAGCTAATGCGGTGTCCAAGGCTTTATCTTTATCCATATTTTTTCTTTCTGAGATATTTATTAAATTTTCCATGTACAGAATCCCTTTTTCTATCATATATAGTGTTAAACAGCTACTTTATTTGTTAAAGTGTTCTTATTTTGTTCTTACAAATTAACATAAAGAAATTTAATATCAACTTTAATTTTTCTTTTGCAATACAGCGCAAAAAAAACCATCTCCATAGTTATCAATTGTTACGTTTTTTTTGTTAACAAGCCTAAAATATTTATTATCGATTAAAAACTTTTGTATAACTTCCTCATTTTCTATTTTTAAAAGAGAACAAGTTATATAGTATATATAGCCATTTTTTTTTAAAAGATCTTTAGCCTCATCTAAAATCACAGTTTGCCTAGTTAAAATCTCATTCAACGACTCGGGAGTAATTCTCCATTTTTGCTGAGGATTTCTTCTCCACGCCCCAGATCCACTGCAGGGCACATCGGCTATAATGTAATCAAAGCTACAGCAGTACTTTTGCAAATTTTTGGCTTCAAGCCTTTTAAATTTTACCCCTGCTCTCTCAGCCCTTAAATTAGCCTCTTTTAACTTTCTTTCATCGATATCGTGGATATAAAATTTTCCATTTCCTTTTAATGAGCATGCAATGCTCAGTATTTTTCCGCCTGCGCCTGCACAATAATCTAAAATCTTTGTATGCTCATTCAACGGCAAGTCTTCGATTATTTTCTGCGAGTGGAGGTCTTGCACCTCAAAACATCCATCTTTAAAAGCTTGTATTTGCGTAAGACGACGGGGGTTACCAATAATATCTATTCCATACCTTACTCTTTTAGATTTTTTTCCCTCTATTCCTTCTAACGATAGACACTCCAATAATGATGAAATATCTGACTTTAGAGGATTAACACGTATTGAAATTGGGGCTCGCTTTTCCAATAAACGCATGACTTTTTCAAACTTTTTTCCAAGAGACCTCTTAAATTCAGCCATCAAAAAACCAGGAATATTATCAGTAATCCCAAAACATTCATTAATATTTTCCTTTGAAATTTTTGAAAACTCTTTTTCAAAAATAGTAAGTTTTTCGGGACCATATTCTTGCCCAGTAAAAATATCATTTAAATTTAGCGCATAAAAAACTGAATGGAGAAAAACAAGAGCTCTACCATTTATCGGTTGTTTTTCTTTCTCTAAAACAGATGTTAATGTCTTTTTCACCCTGAGAATATCAAAAACTATATTTCGTATAGCCTCTCTGTCACTAGATCCCGCATACCGATTATTTTTTGCCCATCTTAAAAGAATAGAGTTTAGGTTTTGACCAACTAAAAAGTTATCTAAGATTGAGATAGCTGCATTAGCTCGAGCGTCCTGTCTCATTTCAACTTGAAAAGTAATTTGGGGCTTGTCTCGTTATATTCACGTCATGAACATGACTTTCTCGAAGCCCAGCATTTGTTATCTTAACAAATGAACAATTTTTTCTCATAGAGTCGATTGTCTGATTTCCAGTATAACCCATTGCAGCCTTAAGGCCTCCAAGAAGCTGATGAAGAACTTTTCCTACTGGTCCTTTATACGGCACGTGACCCTCTATTCCCTCCGGGATAAGTTTGTCGGCTTCAACCTCCTTTTGAAAGTATCGATCGGCCGATCCTCTTGCCATAGCTCCGACAGAGCCCATGCCACGATAGTTTTTAACGCTTCTTCCTTGGTAATATAATACTTCTCCCGGTGCTTCATCAGTGCCAGCTAATAGTGACCCCACCATTACACATGAAGCACCCGCAGCTATAGCCTTAGCAAAATCACCTGAATACTTAATTCCACCGTCAGCTATTATAACCTTGCCATGCTTATCAGCTTCTTCAGCACACTCAAGGAGAGCGGTAAATTGGGGAACTCCTACACCCGCTACGATTCTAGTCGTACAGATTGAGCCAGGACCAATGCCTACCTTCACTGCGTCAGCCCCTACTTTAATAAGTGCTCTTGTTGCTTCCTTAGTTGCAACATTTCCTGCTACAATATCAATATCTGGAAATTTGTTTCTAAGCTCCTCTACTGATTTCAAAACATGAGAAGAATGTCCATGAGCAGTATCAATTAC
>CACBAO010000029.1 GCA_902537235.1 uncultured Alphaproteobacteria bacterium | reverse complement strand
TACAGAAGCCGCTGTCGGGGCAGGAGTTTCTACTGTTTTGATGCTTGCAACAATGGCGCTCACGGTTAGAGTTCAGAAAGAGACAAAGAGACCTATTATATTACCGCTCGTAGTTGTTTGCCTTGTTGGTGTTTTGCTAATTTATGGAACTCTTGATATGCCGAACTTTGGAGCTTTTGATTCACCAGCTCAATTACATCTTGGATCAACGTATCTGAGTATCACTTATAAAGATATGGGAATACCAAATGTCGTAACAGGTATATTGGCTAGTTATAGAGGATATGATACGCTAGGCGAAACAGTTGTTGTACTGACAGCAGGTCTTGGAGTTATCCTATTATTAAGTGGTCTCAAAGGAAGAAAAGATAAAGAATGAGACTATGAAGCATCATTTAATTTTAAAAGTTATTACAAAATTTATGGTCGGAGTTATCGTTTTGTTCGGACTGTATGTACAATTTCATGGAGATTACTCTCCTGGAGGAGGTTTCCAAGCCGGTGTTATAATCGCGGCTGCATTTATCCTTTATGGTATAGTCATGGGGCTAGAGAATGTACAAAAAGTAATGCCTATTTGGTTTGCACAGAAAGCTGCAGCGGTGGGGGTATTAGTATATGCATTGACGGGTTTTTTCTCAATTATCTTTGGATTTGAATTTTTAAACTATCACGCAATTAGCCCCGAACACCCAAAACATGGGCAACATTATGGTATCATATTGGTTGAGTTGGGTGTTGGGATAACAGTGACTTTTGTAATGATTGCTATCTATTATAGCTTTGCTGGTCGCACTCCGCGTTTAGACGATAAAGAGTGGTAAGCCATGGACAGTAATTTTAGCTTCTTATATGGGCACTTGCCTTACTGGTTATTCATTACACTCATGCTCTCAGGTCTCTTTATAGTTGTTTCACGAGGAAATTTGATCAAGAAAATTGTGGGATTAAATATTTTCCAAACATCTGTTTTTATGTTTTATATATCAATAGGGAAAATGAAAGGTGGTACGGCACCAATTCTTCTTGATAAGTCCGCTAATAGTTCTGCAGTTATCTATTCTAACCCGCTTCCACATGTTCTTATTCTTACCGCAATTGTTGTCGGTATTGCCACTACCGCTTTAGGTTTAGCTTTAATAATAAAAATTCGAGAAGAGTATGATACGGTTGAAGAAGATGATATCCAAAAAATGGATCAAAAAGACCTTAAGAAATACAATAGAAAGAATGTCTTGGAGACCAATAGTTAATGGCTTCAGAAATTAAACAGGGCACTTTAGAGTTGGTTAATCATTTACCAATTTTACAGGTGATTACTCCAATGTTGATAGCACCTCTATTGGTTGTACTTAACAATAAGACATTGTCTTGGTTGCTAAGCTTTTTAGGCACTTTAGCGTGTCTATTTATATCAATCTTACTGATACAAGGTGTTAGTGACGGTAGCATTCTCACGTATTACCTTGGTGGATGGGTGCCACCAATCGGAATTGAATATAGAATAGACGCAGCCAATGCTATATTATTATTTCTAATATCAATTATAAGTGTAATTGTTCTGATCTTTTCATATTCTTCACTTCACGCAGAAATTCCTGAAGAAAAACACACTTTGTTCTACTCCTGCTTTCTTTTATGCCTTACCGGTTTGTTAGGTGTAGTAGCAACAGCAGATATTTTTAACGTTTTTGTCTTTTTAGAGATTTCAAGTTTATCCACCTATGTTTTGGTAGCACAGGGGGCCTATCTTGATAGAAGGGCCCTATCTGCGTCCTTTAATTATCTAATAATGGGCACTATTGGTGCAACTTTTTTTGTAATTGGCATTGGGTATATATACATGGCAACTGGATCTCTAAATATGATGGACATCGCAGAAAGAGCTAGTCAATTGGGTGATAACAGAACTATTCAAGCGGGATTCGCTTTTATCGTTGTAGGGATGGGGCTTAAGCTTGCTATGGTTCCTCTCCATATTTGGTTGCCTAATGCTTATACCTTTGCACCTACTGTTGTTACCTGCTTTTTGGCAGCAACAGCGACCAAAGTTGCACTTTATGTTTTAATCCGATTTGTATTTTCTGTATTCAACTACGAAGACAACTTTGTCAATGAGCTCTTTTTTCTCCTTTTAATGCCTCTTGCAGTAATCGCAATGATTGCGGCGTCAGTCATTGCCATTTTCAAACAGAACTTAAAGAAGCTACTTGCTTATTCTAGCCTTGCACAAATAGGATATATGCTCCTAGGATTATCGTTAATGAGTCAAAAAGGTCTTGCATCTTCATTAGTGCATATGGTTAATCATGGCTTTACTAAGGCAGCACTATTTATGTCGCTAGGTGCTTTTATGCTTAACACAAAAAATGTATACATTAAGAGTTTGAGAGGTCTGGGAAAATCGATGCCATTTACCTCAGCTGCTTTCGTAATTGGGGGGTTAAGCTTGATTGGGGTGCCTGGTACGGCTGGTTTTATTAGTAAATGGCTGCTTTTAGAAGCAACACTTGAAACCGGGTATTGGTTAGTAGCAATTCTCATTATCGCATCATCGCTCTTCGCAGTTATATATATTTGGAAGATAATTGAAGTTTTATATTTTTCAGAATGTTCAGAGTCTTACAGTGAAGTAAGCGTTCTTACATTGATACCTATATGGATACTTGCTTTATTTTGTGTTTTTCTAGGTATTAATACTAGTTTAACAGTGGATGTAGCTAACATGGCCACAGAAATTCTTTTTAAGTAGGGTGTATTTTATGCCGATAGAGTTTTTGATATTTTTAACAGTTTTTACTCCGGCATTAGTAGGTGGGTTAAATTTAATTTTTAATAAAAAACCAAATGTCAGGGATATCGTTACTTTACTGGGTGCAATGATAACGTTTTATTTTAGTGCAAACATTTTTCTCGGCTTTGATGGACAGGCAACTCAATATAAGCTAGCAACCATAATGCCAGGGATTGATATTTCCTTTCATATTGAGCCTCTGGGTATTATATTCGCATTCTTGGCCTCAGGGCTTTGGATACTTACTCATATTTACGCGATTGGATATATGAGAGGAGCAAAGGAGAAAAACCATTCGAGGTTCTTTTTCTTTTTTTCTATGTCAATAGCCAGTGTTATGGGGATCTCATTCTCAGGTAATCTTTTCACCTTATTTCTATTCTATGAAATACTAACTCTCATTACTTTTCCATTAGTTTCTCATAAGGGTTCGACTGAAGCATTGAGAGGGGCGAGAGTTTACCTATCAATACTATTAGGAACGTCAATTGGCCTCCAGTTGCTAGGAATAATTTGGATTTACTTCTCTGTTGGTACGTTAGATTTTGTAAAAGGTGGAATATTAAATGGCTCCTTTGGATCATTGGAATTAATAATCCTTGTTGGTTTATTTGCTTTTGGGATTGGGAAAGCAGCTCTATTTCCGTTCCATAGGTGGCTACCCGCTGCAATGGTCGCTCCCACACCTGTTAGCGCTTTGCTGCATGCTGTTGCTGTGGTTAAAGCGGGTGTTTTCACAGTTCTTAAGGTAGGTGTTTACACATTTGGGGTAGAGAGTTTGTCAGTATCTGGGGCAACAGATTGGCTAACCTGGTTAGCTTGTTTTTCAATTTTATTTGCTTCTCTGATAGCTATGACTAAAGATAATTTAAAAGCTCGACTAGCTTATTCTACAATAAGTCAATTGGCTTATGTCGTGCTTGCTTTCTCTCTTGCGAATAGTCTGGGCGTTTTAGGTGGAGCTCTACAAATAGTCACCCATGCTTTTGGGAAAATCACTTTATTTATGTGTGCCGGTTCTATTTATGTAGCAACCAAGAAAACAAATATAAGTGATATGCAAGGATTGGGAAGGGTGATGCCAATAACGTTTTTAAGTTTTCTTATAGGTGCCATATCTATAATAGGGCTTCCTCCGATGGGTGGGTCTTGGGCAAAATGGTTTTTAATTTTGTCATCTCTTGAGGCAGACAAACAATTTGTGGTTTTAGTCCTATTAGTAAGTTCCCTCTTAAATATTGCTTATCTTTTGCCTTTAGTAGCAAAGGGCTTTTATCTTGACCCTAAAGAAGAGACAGAAATCATAATTTTTAAAGAACCGAGCGCACTTGTTTGGCTACCGCCTGCAATAACAGCCAGTATCTCATTCCTTTTGTTTTTTTACGTAGGCTATATAAGAGATTTTATGCTTAATTTTGGTTTAGTGAGCTAAGGTGAGTAAATGAAATTTAATCCATTCATATTCTTTGAGAAAGCTAGCCGACTTCGAGCTCTACTGTTTGCATTCTTAATTCTGTGCTTTTGCTTATTCGTGACAGATTTTTTTGTAAGGAGATATGTCTATTTTGAAATTGAGAGCACTTATAATTTTTATAGCATTTACGGTTTTATAATGTTTTCAATAATAATATTTGGATCACGATTACTGAGGTTGCTTTTGGGTAGACCAGAAAATTTCTACGCCAAAAAAGCAGTGGACAGTGAAGATTATCCAGGAACGGAGGAAAAGTAAATGTTAGCAACACTTCCTCTCCCATTTTACTTTTTAATAGGAGGACTGGTATCAATCTTTATGCCCAAAGGGGTTTTTAAGTCTTCATTCGTCTGCATAGTCCCTGTGATAGCACTATTAGTTTTACTTAATGGGAATTGGGATGAGGGCTTTAAGGTGCAATTTTTGGACCTTGAACTGAACTTTATGAGAGTAGATAAACTATCAACCGTATTTGGAATTATTTTTTGTATAGCTGCTTTTTTAGGAAATTTGTTCGCATTTCATCTTCGAGAAAGTACCCAGCCCTTTGTAGCTCTTGTTTATTCAGGAGCAGCCATAGGAGCTGTTTTCGCTGGGGACCTTATCACGCTTTTTGTTTATTGGGAGCTTACAGCTATATCATCTGTTTTCTTGATTTGGGCACGAAAAACTGAAGGCGCTTACCACTCTGGCATGCGATATCTTATTATTCAAGTTTTGTCGGGAGTTGTTTTGCTTTTTGGGGTTGCTCTTCTTTACTTTGAGACTGGATCAATATCTTTTATAAAAATGGAACTAAATAGTCTAGCTACAGCTTTTATTTTTTTTGCTTTCGGCATAAAGTGTGCTTTTCCATTTTTGCATAATTGGCTTCAAGACAGCTATCCGTCTGCGACTGTAACGGGCACTGTAATACTTTCTGCTTTTACCACAAAACTTGCAGTTTACGCTTTGGCACGAGGATTTCCAGGAACAGAGCTTCTGATATATATTGGGGCTGCTATGACCGTATTTCCTATTTTCTTTGCAGAGGTAGAGAATGATTTGAGAAAGGTATTAGCATACAGCCTCAATAATCAACTTGGTTTTATGGTTGTTGGTGTAGGTATAGGAACGGAGTTAGCCCTAAATGGCACTGCGGCGCACGCCTTCTCTCATATTTTGTATAAAGCTCTGCTCTTTATGAGTGTTGGTGCCGTTCTTTTTAGAACAGGTACTTCAAGAGCATCGGAATTAGGAGGTTTGTACAGGACTATGCCTCTAACAGCAACCTTTTGCCTTATTGGAGCGGCATCGATATCGGCTTTCCCCCTATTTTCTGGATTTGTAAGTAAATCGCTAATTATGAGTGGAGCAGGAAAAGAACACTATCAGTTTATTTGGTTAATTCTTGTTTTTGCGTCAGCTGGTGTTTTATCTCATTCTGGGATAAAGGTTCCTTATTTTACTTTTTTTCATCATGACTCAGGCAAAAGACCAAATGAAGCACCTATACATATGTTACTTGCAATGGGGTTAACAGCAATTCTTTGTATTTATATAGGGGTGTTTCCAAATAATTTGTACGCAATTATGCCCTTTGAAGTAAAATATAATCCATATACGTTTGAACACATTTTAACGCAGTTGCAACTATTATGTTTTGCTATTTTAGCTTTCATTATTTTGAGTAAGCTTAGGCAACTGCCTTCTGAGATACGCTCAATAAATCTTGATTTTGATTGGACCTATCGCATGTTCCTACCCTTTTTAATACGTAAGCTTTTATTATTTCTCGAGATAGTAGAACAAAAAGGATTAAAACTTTTCAACAAATCTTTTCAGTTGTTTTTAGATAAAGTATATCGGGTATCTGGGCCGGAAGGTGTTATGACAAAAATACTTACCTCGGGTACTATGGTTCTCTTCATTGCTATTGTGCTATTAGTAGTTTTAGGAATTATTCTTTTTTAATAGAAACGCTCTTTCTTCACCAATCCAATGGGTTGCAACCCTTCTTTTAGCCTGCTGATGTTTGCTAGGATAGACTTAATAGAGCTTTCCAATCGAGTTGGAGCAGAGATATGAGGGGTAACCGTTACTTTATCGTGGAACCAAAAAGGATGATCATTTGGCAACGGTTCTTCGTTAAACACGTCTAATGTGCACCCAGATATTCTTCCACTATCTAGCGCTTTAAGAAGGTCATTATCTTCAATTAGGCCACCTCTACCAGCATTGATCAATACTGCTCCGTTCCTAACAATTTTGAGTGACGCTGAATTAATAATGGTTTTTGTTTGCTCTGTAAGTGGTAATAGAAGAATTAAATAATCGGAGGTCGATAAAATTTTTCTTAAACCTACTTGCCCTACTAATGAATTTACTCCACTTATTTTTTTCTCTGTTGACGACCAACCTGTTACATTAAAATCGAGTTTCTTAAACTTTTTAGCAGTTGCAGATCCTAATGTTCCGAGACCTAAGATTCCAATATTGACTTGATTTGCAAGTAACCTTTCTTTGTAGTAGGTTGTCCACTTCCTTTTTTCAGGCTTAATAAATTTATCAAGATCAAGATGATATCTTAACACGTGAGCAACACACCATTCGGCCATGCACTCCGTCATTTCAACATCAATTAATCTTACTAATGGTTGCCTTATAGTTTTATTTAAAAGTGTTTTTTCAACTCCTGCAAATATAGAAAATATCACAGTTTTATCTGAAAAAATGGAAAAGTCGGATATATCACTATCATCGGAATATATTATTGCGTTTATATCACTAGTCTCTGAAATATCTTCGACAAGTGTGCAGTCTAAAGATTGAGCTTTGATTTCATCTAACAGAACTTTCTTATATTCTCCATTTCTAGGCCCAGTTGAAACAAAAATATTCAAATCAAAACCTATTATTTTTATGCACATAAGCGCTTTGGATAAGCCCAAAGCTCAACATGATTACAATCATAGAAGATCCTCCGTAGGAAACTAGTGGTAGAGGTATCCCTACAACAGGTAATAGGCCCATAACCATTGCAATGTTTATCGAGAAATAGGTAAAAAAAGTCATACATAGACCGGTTATCAGTAAACGAGAATATTTGTTCGTAGTGGCTAGTGCTGAATAAATACAAAGAAAAACTATGAGGCTATAAATTATTAGAAGACCAATTGTACCAAAAAACCCAAATTCCTCAGCCAGTGTAGTGAAAATAAAATCAGTATGTTTTTCAGGTAGGAAATTAAGCTGGCTTTGTGATCCTTGCATATAACCCTTCCCGAAAAGACCTCCTGAACCCAATGCGATTTTTGACTGTGTTATATGATAACCTGACCCTAGTGGATCTGTTGATGGATCTAAAAAGGTATCAATCCTTTTAAAATGATAGTCTCTTAATAGTTGCCACTCTGTGCCACGACTCTTAAATAAAACTAACAATAATGCGAAGAAGCTAATTCCTCCAAATAAAAAATATCCAAAGTGTACCCCAGCAATAAACATAACAAAAATGCCTATCATAATAATAACTAAGGCTGTTCCGAGATCTGGTTGCCGAAAAACTATAAAAGCTGGAATTATAATTAATAAAAGTGGGACCAAAACGTAAAAGGGATGTGACACCTTACTGACAGGAAGCTTATGATAATAATAAGCAAGAGCCATAACTATTGATATTTTGAACGCTTCTGATGGCTGTAATTTTATTACTCTTAAATCTAACCACCTTTTTGCACCCATCCCTGTTTCACCAAAAAAATAAACTGCAATTAATAATGCTAAACCTAAAATATAGCTAAAAGGAGATATCTTCTGCCAAAAGGAAATACTAATTGCGGACATAACGAAGATTAAAAGGAAGCTAATAAAAAATCGATACATCTGGGGTTTAGTCCATGGATCCCAACTCCCACCACCGACAGAATACAACATTAAAAAGCCAAATAAGGCAGTTGCCAGAATCAGGATTTGAAGTGGCCAATTAATATATATTAGTTTAATAAAAAAGCTCATCTTAAATATTTAGATTGATGTTAGCACTTAGATTTATTTTTTTTGCTATATCTAATAGTCTATTACGCACTTCTAATTTTTGCGTTTCTGGATAAGCTGTTAAGGGTGGAATTCCACCATGCAGTTGAAAGAGCATTATATCCCGTGCGATCGGGGCGGCTACCTTGGAACCACTCCCACCATGCTCAACTACCACACTGAGCGCGTATTTAGGTTTTTTATATGGAGCAAAGCACGTGAAAAGAGCATGGTCTCTCATTCTCCAAGGTAAATCTTCGTTCTTAATCACACCTTTCTCACGCTCCTCTCGTGTTATTTTTCTAACTTGAGATGTACCTGTTTTACCTGCAATTAATGAGTTTTCATCAGTCGATCTAAAGTTAAAAGCCGTACCATCTTTTTCATTTAAAACATCAAACATTCCCTTTCTAATAGCAATTAAGGTGTTTTCTGTTATGGAAAGTGGTTTGGGCTCAGTTGGAGCAGTATTGGGAGCTCTGATGAGGTTTGGGGTTATCTGTCTCCCAGAAGCTAGTCTTGCCGTCATAACAGCTAACTGCATAGGTGTTGCTAAGCTAAATCCTTGCCCGATACCTACATTTAGAGTGTCTCCTACCAGCCAACTGGTTCCCAACCTCTCCTTTTTCCATTTTTTTGAGGGCATAAGTCCCTTACTTAGACCAGTCAATGGTAGGTCGTAAGATTGACCAAGGCCAAGTAGCCTTGCCATCGCTCCTATTCTTTTTACCCCAACTTTACGAGAAAGTTCATAAAAATAAACGTCACAAGACTTCTGAATAGATTCTTGAAGTGTCAGTTTCCCATGCCCACCTTTTAGCCAACAGTGAAATTTTCTGCTGCCTAATTCATAGAATCCTGGACAAAATATTTTATCATTAAGTCCGATAAGGCCTAGTTCCAGTGCTGCCGCTGCTACTATCATTTTAAATGTCGAGCCTGGGGGGTATGCTCCAGAAGTTGCTTTATTCAGAAGAGGTTTTCTCTCATCATTAAGTAAAGCGTTCCAATTAGATTGTGAAATACCTAGCACAAAATTATTTGGGTTATAGCTTGGCGTCGAAACTAATGACAATATGTCACCACTCTCTATATCTATTAGGACTGCAGACGCACTCATTCCCTTCAATCTTTCTGAAGTAAACTTCTGAAGATTAGTCTCAATGGTTAAGTGTATATTTTCTCCAGACTTACCTTGTGTTCTATTTAGCTCCCTCATTACTCGGCCCGACGCATTAACCTCTACTTTACTAACTCCTGCTCTCCCCCTTAAATGCTTCTCTAGCTTTTTCTCTATCCCTACTTTTCCTATTTGGAACTTCGGAATTTGAAGAACTGGGTCAACTTTTTTTTCAGATTTAAGATCTTTGTCGGATATAGGACCGACATATCCAACAACATGGGCGTAGGTTTCGTATTCCTTATAATGTCGCGTCAATCCAACCTCCGGAATTATGCCAGGAAGGCTGGGCAAATTTACTGATATCCTTGCAAAGTCGTCCCAAGTAAGGTTTTCGGCAACGGTTATTGGAATAAAAGAACTTCTTTTTTTCATATCTTGCAAAATCTTGTCTTGAATCTTTAAATCTAAATCTATGATATTGGAAAGTCTCGCTAATACGTTTCGAGGACTATTAGTTTGTTCTCTTATGAAAACTACCCTGTAATTTTGTTCGTTCAAGGCTATTGGTCTGCCTAATCTATCGAAAATAAGACCTCTCGAAGGGGGAATAAGTCTAAGGTTAACTCTGTTGGCATCGGCTAATAGCTTATAATCCTCAGAGTCCTCAATCTGAAGTTTCCTAATATGCCAGCCTAAAAGTGCTACTGCGCTTGCTTTCAATAAACCGGAAACTACTATTCTCCTGTGTATCCGATTGACCATTTTTGATTTTAAAGTATTTTCCCTGAATTTTGACATTATCTTTTTTGTGCTCTTAATAATTTATACGGTATATCAAATAGAGGATAACACATTAAAGTAAAAATTGTTTGATTGAGAATTGTAAATAAGCTGGGTTTTGGAATAAAGAAAACATGGTGTAGTAACAGGTTAAGTAGTTGAACACAAGAGACGACGATAAAAAATATTAAGTAATGAATGTAGAATGATGAACTCTCTATCTGCAGCTGGTAACGCTGTATAGCTATAATGGATGTTAGTAAAAGAATTGTAAGTAAGCCTATCGGCTTCATATGTAAAATGTCTGAAAAGAGTAAAAGGAACAAGATTAAATATAAGTTAATTGACTTTGGCTTATTTAAAGCTGAAGAGAAAATAAAGCACAAAAAAAGATCTGGGTAAAAGGAGTTTGTGTTATTAATGCTCATAGTTGTTAGTGCAGTGGGGGTTATAACAAATATTAGCCCCACCGCAAAAACAAAGATATAATTTAAATAGCTCGATTGATAAAAATACATTTTAAAATATTAAAAATTCTCCATTCCTACCAAGTCAGTTTCTGTCCAGTCAGCAACTATTTTTCTAGTATTCAAAATTCGAAGAAACTCCAAGGACTGAAAATTAGCAACTGGCTTTACCCTTAATTTTTTTTTATTATCTATAAAAATATTTCCTACAAGAATATCCGACGGGAATACATTACCATCACCTGATGTAAAAACTCTATCACCAACATTTATAAGCGCTTTTTCCTCGATAAACTCTAATAGAGGCCATTGACTGTTGTCTCCAATCAAAAGGCCTTTTTGGTTGACTCTTTTTATCTTTATCGGGATTGCAGAGGAAATATCTGTCAGGAATAATACTCTTGAAACGTTTTGTCCAACACCTGCAATTCGACCAACAAGTCCAAGTCCATCGACTGCAGCAGAACCATTTTTTATTCCATCTTTTAATCCAATATTTATAACTCCTGATTGATAAAAGGGGCTTCCACTGTCAGCCATTAGTTCCCCCGTTACCCATATAAGATCTTCACTCAGCTTTACATTATTAAGGGCTCTGAGCTGTGCATTTTTCTGTTCTAATTGCAAGGCTTTTTCTTTCCAACCTGTCATATACTGAAGATTTCTTTTCAATTCTTTATTCTCTTCTAAAAGTGAAGAGTAAATTTCAAAATACGTGACAAGGTCTCCTATAACTTTAATTGGATAATTCAACGGCATTGTTAGCGGAGCAACAAATTCAATAATTTGTGTTCTAATTAGTTCTGTTCTAGTATTGTCTATTCTCCACAAAATAAAAATAAATGTAAGACATATAAAAACCGATGTGGTTGCTAGTACGCTCCACGAATTAGATCTATGGGGTTTGGACTTTTTAGCCATTTATTTTCGTACTTGAGGTTTTAACTACCGTAATCAATCACATGAGCAAGTTGTTTTTCAAACTCTAGAGATTTTCCAGTGCCCAAAGCAACACAGTTAAGTGACTCATCAGCTACTGAAATTGCCAACCCTGTTTGTTCTCGTAACGCTAAATCTAAGTCGCCTAAAAGTGCTCCTCCCCCAGTAAGCATAACTCCTCTATCAACAATATCGGCAGCTAGGTCAGGGGGCGTACTTTCGAGAGCGGTCATCACTGCTTCACAAATCTGCTGCACAGGTTCAGAGAGCGCTTCTGCCACTTGAACTTGAGTGACTTCTGTTTCTTTAGGTACACCATTTAAAAGATCTCTTCCTCGTATATCCATTGATGCTCCTCGTCCATCTTCTGGCATTCGAGCGGTACCTATTTGGGTTTTTATTCTTTCAGCGGTTGCTTCACCGACTAGTAAATTATGCTGTCTTCTGAGATACGAGATGATGGATTCGTCCATTCTATCGCCCCCAACTCTCACCGATCTTGCATAAACAATGTCTCCCAAGCTTAAAACTGCAACCTCGGTTGTGCCACCACCGATGTCAACCACCATGGATCCAGTTGGATCAGTTATTGGCATTCCAGCCCCTATCGCAGCTGCTATTGGTTCAGCAATAAGTCCAGCTTGTCTTGCTCCTGCAGATAAAACGGACTCTCTGATAGCTCTTTTTTCAACTGGAGTAGCCCCATGTGGAACGCAAACAATTATTTTAGGTCTTGCAAACATTCCCCGTTTATGGACTTTTTTTATGAAATGCTTGATCATTTCTTCTGCAACATCGAAGTCAGCAATTACACCATCACGCATGGGTCTTATTGCTTGTATTGATCCAGGCGTTCTTCCAAGCATCAGTTTTGCATCTTCTCCCACAGCCAATACTTGCTTTTTTCCATCTCTCATATGGAAAGCAACAACAGATGGTTCATTGAGGATTATGCCTCTCGACTTTACATAGACAAGTGTATTTGCTGTACCCAGGTCAATAGCCATGTCAGAAGAAATAAAACCACTCAAAAAAGAAAACATCAACGTCACCTATCAAATTTTTTAAACTTATATTGATTTATTAAAAATAATCAACTTTCAAATGAAAACTAGTTACTACTATCAGTATTGCCTGTAGACGTTTTTAGCTCTTTACCGTCTTTCCAAATGGTGTCCAGTATCTTTCCATCTTGAAACATCATTACACCTTTACCTTCTCGCCTACCATTAAGAAAGTAGCCTTCATATTTATCTCCGTTGGTGTAAGTCGCAACCCCTTTCCCACTCATCTCTCCGGAGTTCCAGTCTCCAGAATATGAGAAGCCATTATCCATTTTCATGGTTCCCTTGCCATGTCTTTGATTATTTTTGAACGTGCCCTTATAAACTGTTCCGTCTGGAAATGTTTCCTCACCCTCACCCTCTTGTATCCCGTTTTTCCAATTTCCTTTGTAGATGTAACCATCCGAATAAGTCATTTTTCCAAAACCGTTATTTTTACCCCTAGAAAAATTACCTTCATATATTAGTCCATTAGCGTACTTAGCAATACCATTTCCTTCAATAACTCCATTATTCCATGATCCCTCATAGGAGCCACCATCACTGAACATGATTTTACCTTTCCCATTTGGTTGATTGTCCTTAAAAGTTCCTTCGTACATCGAACCTGAAGAATAAGTAATTTTACCCTTTCCGTTCATTTTGCCAAGCGACCAATTTCCTTCATACCTAAAACCATCTGGCCCAGTTAGAATTCCTTGCCCATGTCTTAGATCATTTTTAAAACTGCCATCATACTTTTCACCTGTAGTATAAATTGATACCCCTTTACCATTTCTCTTCCAGTCCACTAACGTGCCTTCATACCTATCGCCATTTGACTGTATAAGTTTTCCGATTCCATTGATTTTACCGTTTTTCCACTCACCCTCTAGAACTACTCCATCCGCTGTAGTTAGCTTGCCAAATCCCTGCTGAAATCCATTTTCCCAGTTGCCTTCATATGTAGCTTCATCTGCATAAATTAATATTCCGTTACCCTGCTTTTCATTATTTTTCCAATTCCCTTTAAAAATTGAGCCATCAGAATAAGTCATTTCTCCATAACCGTTGCGATTATTATTGGAAAATTTTCCCTTAAATACTGACCCATTAGTCATGGTAAGAATCCCATCTCCCTCCATTTTGCCGTCTAGCCAGATTCCTTTATATTTCGTTCCGTCAGAAAAAGTCATTGTTCCTTCTCCATTAGGAACACCTTGCTTGAAAGACCCTTCAAAAATTTGACCTGTTGGGTATCTAGCTACACCCTTTCCCTGTATTTGGTCATCTTTCCACTCCCCTTCATATGTAAATCCGTCTGGCATAGTATACTTGCCTAAACCATTTCTAAGACCATTTTTAAATGATCCTTCATAAACACTACCCTCGTCATATTGTTTTACCTGATCCTGAGCTAAAGATGTAAAGGGGTCTAGCCAAATTAAAACAAGAGCAAAGATCAACCATAACTTTTTAATACTAATCACAACAGAACCTCCAAATACATTTCTAACTTTAAAGTTTTGATTTTTAACTGAAATAAAGTATTCAATACTGATGCACATTATCAAAACTAGATAGACTTAGGGTGACATTTTAACTAAAATTAAGAAAACAGCAAATTTATTTTGGACGGTTTTTCGATGAGTCTTGCTCGACTTAAAATTTCTTTAGCCCAGTCTAACCCTACAGTTGGAGGAATACAGTCTAACTCAGAATATGTGGTAGTTAAAGCTAACGAGGCTGAAAAAAAAAGATCAGACCTAATTATTTTTCCTGAAATGTTTCTTAGTGGATACCAACCTCTTGATCTGGTTAATAAGAGGTCTTTTTTAGAAAACATATCTTTGCAGGTTCAGAATATAGCGCGTAAAACGATAAATCTTAAAGTCAGAATTCTAGTTGGAGCTCCATGGATTTTGGATGGAAAAATTTATAATGCATTTATCTCTATATATAGGGGAACTATAAAAATAGTCGGCAAAAAGTCTCACTTGCCAAACTATGATGTTTTTGACGAGAAAAGATTTTTCGTTTCTGGACATGAATTAGAGCTCTTAGATATTGGAGCTTTAAAGATTGGATTTCCAATATGTGAAGACGCCTGGCACCCAGATATTATTTACAGACTAAAAGAATTAGGAGCTGATATCATAATTATCCCAAATGGGTCACCTTATGAATCCAATAAGCTATGTGAAAGACAGAGAATAATTAAAGAGCGATGTAAAGAGTCCAACCTTTCTATCATTTATTTGAATCTTATCGGAGGGCAAGATGATTTAGTATTTGATGGGGGCTCGTTTATATATGATAAAAATGGCACTACTGTCTGCCAGTTCCCACAGTTTCAAGAAAAAACGCTGCAGGTTACTTTTGAAAATAGAATGGACGGATGGAGTCCACTACCAAACTCTTTAGGAGAAATTGGTTCTAGTATAAGTCAGGATTACAACGCGATCGTGCTAGGCCTAAGAGATTATGTTTTGAAATCTAATTTCCAAAAAGTTGTTATTGGCTTGTCAGGAGGAATTGATAGTGCTCTTGTAGCAGCTATGGCAGTGGATGCGTTGGGTTCTAGCAACGTAGTTTGTTTGGGTTTGCCATCAAAATTTAATTCAAAATCGTCTTTAGATGATGCAAAACAGCTGTCAAAAAATCTTGGTATAAATTTTGAATTAATAACTATTCAAGAGATAATAGACAAAGTGGATCAGCATTTAGCTCCCTTGTTCCAAGGTAAAAGTAGAGATGTTACTGAAGAGAATATACAATCTCGAATTAGGGCAGTTTTATTGATGGCCTTTTCAAATAAAGAAAAGCACTTACTTTTGTCTACTGGAAATAAGTCCGAGATAGCGGTTGGTTATTCAACTATTTATGGAGATATGGCGGGAGCTTACAATCCACTTAAAGATGTTTACAAGACAAAAGTATATGAACTTAGTAAATGGAGAAATACTGCTTCTAAAACAAATAACTTCTCAGTGAAAAAACCTATACCCGATAATATTTTATTGAAAGAGCCATCTGCTGAGTTGGCCTTCGATCAAAAAGATACAGACTCCCTACCGAGCTATGATGAACTCGACTCCATTTTAGAGTCCCTTGTTGAGGAGGATCTCTCCGTTAAAGAAGTTATTGAAAAAGGGTTTTCAGAAAAAATAGTTTTAAAAGTTAAAGATCTTCTACATCTGAGTGAATACAAAAGATATCAAGCTTGTCCAGGGCCTAAAATATCAAGGAGACCATTCTCTCTCGGTAGGCGTATCCCTATAGTCAACCATTGGAGAGACTAGATTTGACAAAAAGAGTTCTAAGATTTGCACCCTCTCCAACTGGATATCTACACGTAGGAAATATCAGAACTGCTCTTTTTAATTATTTGCAGGCTAAAAAAGTGGGGGGGGAATTCATCTTAAGATTGGATGATACGGACAAGGAAAGGTCTACTCAACAGTTCATTGATCAGATAAAGAGAGATCTCGAATGGTTGGGTATTCATTGGGACAAAGTTGAACAACAGTCTCTTCGAATAGATAGATATAGGGAGGTCTTGATTGAATTAAAAAATAAAAGCTTAGTTTATGAATGTTTTGAAACTGCCCTTGAGTTAGAGTTAAAAAGGAAAAAACAGCAAAACCAGGGGCTCCCCCCAGTCTACGATAGATCTGCTTTAAAATTAGAGCCAGAAGAAAGAAATCTTTTGAGAGACAAAACTGAAAGTCATTGGCGTTTCTTATTAAGTGGTGAAACCGTAACGTGGGAAGATGAAATCGCTGGCGAAATAAAAGTACGAACTTCTGTTGTATCAGACCCTATTTTGGTTAAAGGAAATGGCCAGTTCCTCTACACGTTGGCATCAGTAATAGATGATGCAGATTTTGGTGTTACTAATGTAGTAAGAGGTATCGATCATTTGACCAATACGGCAGTTCAAATAGAAATTTTTAAAAATCTATCCTCAAATGCCCCAATTTTTGGTCATCATTCTCTAATAGTAGATAGCTCTGGAGAAAACTTTTCTAAGAGAGCTGGTGGTTTGTCGATAAAAAGTTTAAAAGAATTAGGGATAGAACCTAGAGCAATTGTTTCAAAATTAGTTTCTTTGGGAACTGGAGATAGAGTGGATGTAGATAAAAATATTGATGAATTAGCTCAAAATTTTGAATTAAGTAAGTTTAGCACAGCTCCAGTAAGATTTGATAAAGAAGCATTAGGAGTCATTTCTCGCAAAATCCTATCGACTTTGGATATGGGTCAGATTTCTGAATATCTGGGGTTCATTGGCGTTCCTAATGAAATAAGAGAAGATTTTTGGATAATGGCGAAAGAAAATATTAACACTAAAGAAGAATTAGTGGATATTTGGCGTCTATGTAAAGAAGGTGCTAAAAATCCTATAATTGCCCCAGAAGATAGACAATTTATTGAAGTAGCTATCGGACTGATTGGAGAATATCCTCGTAAAAGCGATAGTTGGCAAATATTAACTGAAGAGTTAAAAAAATTAACTGGAAGGAAAGGTAAAAATCTATTTATGCCTTTGCGCAATTTTCTTACTGGGAAGAGCGACGGACCAGACATGAAAAAGCTTTTCCCCTTAATACAAAAAATTCAAAATTTTCAATCAAGTTGAGAATTTTCTATATTTTACTCTCTGTGGAATTACAGTAGCCTCACCCAATCTTCTTTTTTTATCTTCTTCATAATCGTTAAAGTTACCTTCAAAAAACGTCATATTGCTTTCTCCCTCAAAGCTTAGGATGTGAGTGCAAAGCCTATCCATAAAAAACCTATCATGTGATACAACTATTACACAGCCGGCAAATTCAAGAACAGCATCTTCAAGAGCACGCAATGTTTCAATGTCGAGATCGTTAGTGGGTTCATCTAATAACAATACGTTTCCTCCTGATTTGAGTAACTTTGCTAGATGCACTCTGTTACGCTCTCCACCTGACAATTGCCCAACACGCTTCTGTTGGTCAGGACCCTTAAAATTAAATGCTCCAACGTATGCCCTGGAGTTTACTTCTAAATCGCCCAATTTAATAACATCTAGGCTGTCTGAAATTTCCTCCCATACGTTTTTTTTGTCGTCTAGCTTATCTCTACTTTGATCGACGTAGCTCAACTCTACAGTATCTCCAATACTAATTTGACCGGTGGTAAGAGCCTCGTCTCCTGTAAGAATTTTTAAAAGAGTTGATTTTCCAGCACCATTTGCACCCACCACCCCGACAATTGCACCTGGGGGTATAGAAAAACTAAAATCTTCAAACAACATTTTATTATCAAACGTTTTTGTAATTTTTTCAGCGTCAATTACTTTTGTGCCCAAGCGCTGGCCGTTAGGAATAATAATTTGTGAGGTCGATATTTTTTCTTTTTTATCTTCGTTCAATAGATCCAAATAGGCGGTGATTCTGGCTTTTTGTTTAGCTTGCCTAGCTTTAGTCCCTTGTCTGATCCAATCTAATTCCTTTTTGAGAATAGTATTTTTAGATTTCTCAGTCTTTTCTTCTAATTCTAGCCTCGTACTTTTATTTTCTAACCAATCAGAATAATTTCCTTCGAAGGGTAAACCTTTTCCTCTATCGAGTTCTAGTATCCATCCGGTGATTTGATCTAAAAAATATCTATCATGAGTCACAATTAATATAGTGCCCTTATAAGCTATTAAGTGTTGTTGGAGCCAACTCACTGTCTCGGCGTCTAAGTGATTGGTAGGTTCATCGAGTAAAAGTAAATCAGGCTCTTCCAGAAGTAATTTGCATAAAGCAACTCTTCTTATTTCTCCCCCAGATAACGTTGAAACTACCGCAGAGTCATCAGGACATCTTAGAGCCCCCATAGCCATATCAATTTTAGAGTCTATATCCCAAATCTGCAGTGAATCAATTTTGTCTTGTAGTTTTGTCATTTCTTCCATTTTTTCATCGGAGTAGTCATCTGCTAAGGATGTTGCTATATTGTTGAATTGGTCGAGGAGAGATTTTTTGACGGATACTGACTCCAAAATATTCTCTCTTACCGTCTTCCTTTGATCAAGCTTTGGTTCTTGTGGAAGGTAGCCAACCTTTACTCCTTGTGCAGGGTAAGCCTCACCACTGAACTCTTTTTCTATTCCCGCCATTATTTTTAAAAGAGTGGATTTTCCTGCACCGTTCACTCCTACAAGCCCAATTTTTACGCCCGGTAGAAATGATAAGGTTATATTTTCAAAGCACTTTTTTCCATTTGAAAATGTTTTGGTCAATTCTTTTAAGGTAAATATATATTGATATGAACTCATGTTCTAATTGCTATAATAGTATTGATGTTTTGTCATATGTTTTTTATTGCGGGAGTAAAAAGATTTGCAACTAGTACCGAAGCCTCTTCCTGGCAGCATAAGCTATAGAAGGCCTGTGGGGTTATTAGGAGGATCATTTAGTCCTCCGCACTTAGGTCACGTTCATATTAGCGAAGTAGCCTTAAAAATGTTTGAACTAGGACAAATATACTGGGTTTATGCAAAACAAAACCCTCTAAAAAAAGTTGACCCATTAAATTTTGCGGAAAGGGTCACCAAAACAAAGAAATTGGTAAAATCCCCAAAGATAAAACTCTCTTCAATTGAATTGAGGAATAACTTTCACTACAGCTTTCAAGTTTTGAAGTTTCTCCAACAAAGGAACAGACATGTTAAATTTATCTGGGTAATGGGAGAAGACAACATAATTCAGTTTCATCTTTGGAAAAACTGGCAATGGGTAGCGTGTAATGTCAGGATCGCCGTGATAGCAAGAGGGAGAAATCGATCATTGGTTAACTCGTCAACCTTTGCTCAAAAGTATAGAGCTTTCCGGCTTAAAAGTAGCCAATCTGCCCAATTACAGTTTCTCAAACCTCCAGTTTGGTGCATAGTAGATTCAAAAAAAGTCAACTTATCTTCAACCGATTTAAGATTAAATGGTTAGAAAAAGAGAATTTATTAAGTTTAGCGCTTTCTTGGCGTTTACAGGGATTATGCCCTTGAATGCTTTTGCAAAACAAAAAAATATTTTCATAAATTTGATTAAAAAATCTGGATTTGAAAACAACACGAGTTTTATGGCAGTAGATTTAAGATCAAATAAGTTTATTGGCCGACATAATGAAAAACTCAGGTTACCAATTGCTTCTGTTACTAAAATGGTGACGGCATCTTATTATCTAACTCACATTAATCAATTCAGACGATTTAAAACTGAACTGTTGATAGATGGCGTTATAAAAGACAAAGTGCTGTACGGGGACTTATATCTCAAAGGTTATGGAGACCCTACACTAAAGACGGATGACCTCTTATTTTTCACTGATGCTGTAAAAAAATTGGGTTTAACCAAAGTTGACGGAGATCTGTTTTATGACAACAGCTATCTACCTGATATTAATTATATAAATAGAAACCAACTTCCTCAATATGCTTATAACCCAGGTATAGGAGCAATTAACCTTAATGAGAATAGAATTCTATTTGAATGGCAACGGTTAGAAAAGGCGAAATATAAAACTTCATTGATTGCGCCAGGCTTAAAAAATAATGTGCAAGTTTCAAACATTATAATTGATTTAGAGAACGAAAAAGGCCCAGTTTATAATTATAAGCTTAATAAATATAAATTTGAGGAAAAGTGGTCAGTAAACAGAAGAATATTAGGTAAAAAAGGTAGTCGATGGCTACCAGTTCGAGAGAGTTCTTATTATACCACTGAAGTGTTAAGACAACTTTTTAATGAAAGAGGTGTTAAGATTGCGAATACGAAAAGAAAGAAAGCACCTAATAAAAGTAAAATACTCTGCACACACTTTTCTGATAATAGTGAGAAAATCTTGCAAAACGCATTGAAATACTCCAAAAATATGGTGACCGAGTCATTCGGACTTCTCGCGAGTAGAACGATTTCTCCAGCTCTTTATGACCTTGACCAATCAGCCATTCTCATGACTAGATGGTTTAGAAAGATAATCGGCAAGCAAAATTCTTTATTCTTGAATCATAGCGGATTGTCCGAAGGTAGTTTTTCAACTGCCGAGGACTTTAGAAAATTTTTAATGAAAGATAAAGTTCAAAAAAGCCTTCTGCCAGTTTTAAAACTAATATCAATCTATACATCAAAAGGTAAAGTTAACTCGATCGGTAATATAACCGTTAGAGGTAAATCAGGAACTATGCATTACATTCGTGGTTTAGCTGGATATGTGTGTAAAGAAGATATTCCAGTAATGGCATTTGCAATTTTCTCAGCAGATTTGGATAAAAGAAAAGAAAATTCAAGTAATAACTTCGAAAGACCAAAAGGATCGAAATCTTGGCTTTCGAGAGCTATAATCCAAGAAAGACAAATAATTCGAAAACTAATAGATAAGGTTTAGATATCTGATTTTAGATAGTGAGATGTCTAGCTCTTGCACCGCGTTCTATAGCCGCTCCATGAAGTCGATCTATGTTTAACTCATATCTTATCTCTCTCAATAACTGAAGTTCAATTTCTTTAAGGCGTCCATCTGCTGCAGCTACATCACAAGCTAATGCATACGCTGTCTCGAATAGATACTCAGGAAGAGAGACTTTTATCAAACCAAACAAAGCATCCAGTCCATCTTCTTCTTCAAATATATCATATACAGTTTCCGCTATAGTCTTTACGCGGGAAACATCATAATCTTTAAATATTGGTAAATGCTCAATAATCTTAATTATCGAGGCAAATTCTATTTTTGTTACACCTTTGTGTGACGTCCCCTCTGCTATCATAATAGCTACCAATGCATCTTGGGGGCTTAATATTGTTGTGCTCGAGTTAATTTCCATTTAAATGCTAGCAATCCATTCTCATTTATATTATATGAACCTATATCAATGTGAACAACACTTATATTTTCATTTCCTTATACATGGATCAGCGAACTCAATGAAAAATACGCCTCGTGATATTAAAGTTTGGCCTATGCAAGAAGCGTCTGGCCTCAAAAAATATTTGCAAGATGTAAACGAGAACAAAGGTATCGTTACTTTTCAAACTGGGTATGGTCCATCTGGATTGCCTCATATTGGAACATTTGGCGAGGTCATGAGAACCTCCATGGTGAGACATGCCTTTGAGAAGCTCTATGATATGAAAACCAACCTTTTATGTTTTTCAGATGACTTAGATGGTCTTAGAAAAGTTCCCGATAACATACCAAATAAAAAATTAGTGGAACAGGATTTAGATTTACCTCTGTCAAAGGTAACCGATCCCTTTGGTACTCACAAAAGTTTTGCAGAACACAACAACAGTAAATTATGCGAGT
>CACBAO010000028.1 GCA_902537235.1 uncultured Alphaproteobacteria bacterium | reverse complement strand
AAGTGATTGTAATAAGCCCTTCGCCATTTCAGGCAACAGAAAAGATGGTGCAATATCGTCTAATGGGCTCGTTATGGGCACCTATCTTCATGGCTTATTTTTTTCTGACGAATTTAGAAATAACTTTGTAGCTAAATTAAGTTCAGAAGAGAAAAAAGAAGACATCTCTTTCCATGACAGTATTGAATTTATTTTAGAGGAATTTGTGAGAGTAATAGAGGATAATCTTGATGTTGATTCAATATTATCTGTCGCCAGGAATATCTAATTATTGATTGAGCGCCTGTCTAACTCTTGCCCACTCATACTTTGAAGTTGGAATGCCGAGTCTTACCCAGCTTTTAGAATAATCAAAAGTTCTAATCCAAATATAATGGGCTGCAAATTGCTCTTCAACTTCAACACAATTCGAAGTGGCATACGTATGAAATAAACTAGTTTTTCCAACTAATTTCCAATTTTTTGTATTACAAGCTTCATGCAAAACATTACTCCCTTCAAGCAATATTTTTTCCATTGCAGATATCCAAGTTTTGTCATTTAGTGCAATTATGCCAATTTCGGCAGCTACGCTAGAAACTGGCCAAGGTCCTAACATTCCTCTTACCGATTTAATAAAATCAGAGGGGCCTGATACAAATCCAAGCCTTACGCCTGCTAAGCCAAAGAATTTTCCCAGTGAGTTAATTTGTATTACATTATCGAACTTTTGAATTCTTCTCGAAGAGAACATTTTAAAGCTTTCATCAATAATCAAAATTTTTACTTTTTTTGACAAATCGTCAAGTATCTCTTCGGCAATCACTTTACCTGTAGGATTATTAGGATTAACTATAATAGCAATATCACTAGAAGATAGTTTTGAAACCTCAGATACTGTCTCGGCTTTAATTCCGGAACTTTTGAAAGCTTTTTCATACTCATTATATGTTGGTCCAAGTATAGCTACTGAATTATAATTTTTTAAGCATATAGGTAAGAGGCTAATAATTTGTTGAGCCCCCTGAACAGCTGCGGTATCAGTGCCTTCTGCAACCTTATATGCTCTCGATGCAGCTTTCTCTAAACCCATCAAAAGCTTACTACTTGGTAAGTCTCTTAACTCGACCTTTACGCTTTCCTGCCATGGATACGAGGTTCTATTTATACCAGTAGAGAGGTCTATCCAATCTGCTCTTTGCCCTCCATATTTTTTTATGGCAAGGTCAATATCACCTCCGTGTTGTATATTAAGATCCTTATTACCCATTCATGAACCAAAAACTGAGAGCAAATAGTATTACGTATATTTCAATAATAATATAAATATAATATTTAAGAGCTGTTGAGAGATTTTCTTTGTTAGGTAAAGGGTGCCCCGCGTTGATAGTAGGCTGTTCGATAAGTATGCCTTTTGATCGTTTTGGTCCAAGAAGAGATATCCCAAGAATGTACGCGAATGTTGCTTGTGGCCATCCAGCATTTGGAGAAGTGCTTGCTTTTGCATTCTTTAAAGAAAATAGAAATGTTTTAATTGGTTTAAGAGTAAGGGCACAAAAAAGAATAGAAGATAATCTCGCTGGCACCCAATTTACAAAGTCATCAACGTTAGCACTAAACCAGCCAAAGTCTAAGAACTTATCGTTCTTATACCCTACCATACTGTCCAACGTATTTATCGCTTTATAAAAAACTATTCCAGGAAGTCCAAAAAGAAATGCCCAAAATAAAGGAGCGATTATTCCATCAGAAGTGTTCTCAGATAAGCTTTCGATCGCGCCACCACATATAGTATTTTCATCGGAATTTGTTAAGTCTCTACCGACTATTTTTGAGAGCGCTGCCCGAGAAGCAATTAAGTCTTTTTTGTCAAGTGCATCCGCGACATCTTTAACATGTGTGTATAGAGATTTAGTTGCTAAAAATGGCCAAATTAATAATGCTAGGATAACAAAACCATAATAAAAATTTAAAAGCATTTGCTCTATCAAAAAAGCTATCGCTGTTATTGGAAACACGGTTAGAAAAAAAGTTAAAGCCCCAAGGAGTTTAAGTGATTTTTTCGAGTATTTTCTCTTATTCAGTGAGTGATCAAAATATGATATTACTTTACCAATCCACGTAACTGGGTGCCCAATATTCTCGTAAATTTTTTCTGGCCACCCTACTACAATATCAAGAGTTAGGGCTATTAAGAGTATTAAGGGGATCATAAAATAAATTTCAGAGTGCATTGTAATAATCAGTTGTCTTTGCCTTTAAATTTTTATATCCAGACTAAAGTCGTTTTAACATATCCGTATTGAGTTTTTATGAAAAAATTAGAATTAGTCCATTCTATAGGTGATATCGTTAATTTAGTAGATAGCGCACCAACATGGTCCAAAGAATTAAAAGAAAAAGCTGTTGAAAGACAAAAGAATTTGCTGAAGCCAACTAATTCCCTAGGTCAGCTTGAAGACATAGCAGTTTTTCTGTCATCTTGGGGCAAAAAGACTATGAAAGACATGGAGAAAATATCCACTATTGTATTTGCTGGTAATCATGGCGTGTGTAGACAATCAGTAAACCCATTTCCCCAAGAAGTTACTTTTCAGATGGTAGAAACGTTTAAATTGGGAAAAGCAGCAATAAATAAGATATGTGAGTTAAACGAAATCAATCTCGAGGTTATCCCGATCGATCTAGAAAAACCGACGGCTGATATATCCATTAGACGTGCCATGGATGAGACGGAGTTTATTGAGTCCTTTAACATAGGGTTGCGCGCAGTTTCAGAGAATATGGATCTAATAACATTAGGAGAAATGGGGATTGGTAATACAACAATTGCATCAGCATTATGTTATTATTTTTTTAATAATGATGTAAGTTTATGGGTAGGACCAGGAACTGGCTCTAACCAAGATCAGGTGATACATAAGGGCAAAATAATTGAAAGAGCAGTAAAGACAAATCGGCCTAGTATTGTAAGACCTCTCGATGCAGGGGTATCGCTGGGCGGTAGAGAACAAGCAGCGATTTGTGGAGCTGTAGTAGCTGCGAAGCATTATTCGGTGCCAGTAATTTTAGATGGTTTTATTTGTACTGCAGCAGTATTACCGATTTTCTTCGAAAGGAAGGATATCCTTGATCATTGTTTAATTGGGCACTCCTCAAAAGAACCAGGGCATCAGTTGCTACTAAAGATGTTAAACAAAAAGCCTATTTTGCGTCTAGATATGGCCTTAGGGGAAGGGTCTGGTGCTGCCTTAGCTACCTCCATAGTTAAAGCGGCTTTTAAGTGTCATGTAGAAATGGCCACTTTTGAAGATGCAGGAGTTTCTGGAAAACAATAAGCTATGATTTCCAGCTGGTTATCCTTTGCATAATATTATCCCCAAGAAAAATTTGATGATAAGCAACCCCAATGAGATGAATCATTATAAAGAGGTATAATATATTAACTAGAATTTTGTGAACTATAGCCAGATCGACGTTGACAGTTGAAAAGGCCAATAGACCGGTAATAGGAATAGCAAAAAGAATAAAGTAAATCCCCAAATGCACAAAAGTTGATAAAAATTTCAATAAAGCATTTGTTTTCTTTGTGGGAATAGGAATACCAAATTTTATTTTTAGAAAAATTCTAACAGCCATAAGTAAAAATATAAATACGCCTCCTAATATATGAATTTGACTATTGCTTGTATTTCCATTGTTGGTGATGGCCTCATTACGAATTGCTAAAAACTCTAAGGCAATTTTATCGCCAGTGATCATTTGGAACAAGATGATGACAACTACTAGCCAGTGGATAAGGATGTGAAATTTATTATAATGAGTTGGTATATTTAAACTTTTATTTGCAGACATTATGTCCCACAGAAAGTTTGATGCACGACTTCGCTATCTCTTGGTGCATTATAAAACGTTTCATGATTTTCCTTTACTTCGAAAGGAGTTATTAAAAGATCACATAGAATCTCAAAATCGGAAAAATCACCCTTTGTTGCTTTCCCAATAGCCTGTTCTACAAGATGGTTTCTCATAATAAACTCAGGGTTGCTTGAACTTAGCAATTCAATTGCCTCGGTTTTACTCTTGCTATTTTCCTGTAATAATTTTCTCCAATTGCCTAACCATTGACTAACAGCGTGCTGGTTCTCCTCATCTGGATTTCTAAAATTATTTAAGAAAATAGTGTCGTCTTCTTTAATTAGCGTTGCTTTGAGTGACTTGAAAGTCCCGTTAAAATCTGCTTTACCAGCCTCCATTAAATTCAGTAACTCGAAATAAAGCGAGCTTGTTTTTTTTGAGTTATTTTTAAACCCCAATTTGCGTGATGATAAAATATATAAAGAAATGTTAAAATTTTTATCAAAATCAAAAAGAATTTCTTCAACTACTTTTATTGCGTCTGACGTATTCTTTGAAATTAAAAATAAAATGGTTTCTGCCAACCTGCTTAGGTTCCATGGAGCTACGCGTGATTGGTTAGAGAAAGCGTATCTTCCATAATGGTCTATTGAGCTAAAAACTTTATTTGCTTCATAAGAGTCCATAAACGCACATGGCCCATAATCGATTGTCTCGCAAGATATGGATGTATTATCTGTATTCATTACGCCGTGAATAAAACCAACTGAGTTCCATTGAGCCACTAAGCTAGCTTGACCTTTAACTATTCTCTCAAAAAATAATTCATATTTTTCCTTTTTGTCAGACAGGTCTGGATGGCTTCTTTCAATCATAAAATCGGCCAATTTTCTTATATGGTCCTTCTGATTTCTTATTGCAAAAAACTCAAATGTACCAACTCTAACATGGCTTTTTGCAACCCTTGCAAGCATCGCTCCAGGAGAAACCTCTGCTCTAACAACCTTTTCCCCGGTTAATAAAACAGCTAAAGACCTGGTGGTAGGAACTCCCAAATGATGCATACTCTCTGAAATCAGGTACTCTCTAATTACAGGTCCTATTCCCGCTCTACCATCTCCTCCTCGAGAGAAGTATGTTTTTCCACTTCCTTTTAGTTGTATGTCTCGTCTCACACCATCTTGACAAATTTTGTCTCCCAGTAGAACTGCGCGGCCATCTCCTAATTGTGGTACCAAATGCCCGAATTGATGCCCTGCGTATGCTAGAGAAATAGAATTAGGAAGTGTTGTGGAATTTTTTCCACTTAAAAATCTAAGGCCAGATTGACTTTTTAAAAAATCAATATCGATGTTAAGCAAGTCTGCTAATTGTTCGTTTATCTTAATCAGGTTAACATCTGGCATAGTCTCTGCCTCGGTATACCTGAAAAATTCTTGAGGCAGAGATGTGTATGTATTCTCCAAATTAATGGAATTCATCATAAAATCTTCGTTCGGTTAATTCCCGTGTTTGTTTAAGGTACTTCTAAACTTTTCAATGATCTCATCAATATGTTTATGCTCGGAAATAAACATTGGAGCTACAATTCCCGAGTCGCCAGTAAATTTGACATGTAGACCCTCCCAAAACAACTCTTTTTGAAATTTTGTTCCTCTTTTTCCTGGGTGCCCGTCAGCATGAAGCTCTACTCCGCCCATCATCCCAATTCCTCTCACATCTTTTACTAACGGATGATCGCAGAGAGAAAAAAGTGAATTAAGAAAATAATCAGACATTTCATTAGCTCTATTAAATAAATCTTCCTCCTCATATATTTCCAGAGATGCCAAACCTGCTGCACATGAACCGGGGTGACCTGAATAAGTATATCCGTGAAAAAACTCAATAGTATCTGGGTTAGAGTTATCTGTAACAGTTTCATAAATATGGTCTTTGACACATACTGCCCCCATTGGCATCGAGCCGTTTGTAATTGCTTTTGCCATTGTCATAATATCTGGCGTTACATCAAATTTTTGTGAAGCAAAAGGAGTTCCCATTCGACCAAAGCCAGTTATTACTTCGTCAAAAACAAGTAAAATTCCATGTTCGTCACATATTTCTCTTAGTCTTTCAAGGTAACCTTTGGGAGGCACTAAAGTTCCTGTCGACCCTGCAACTGGCTCAACGAAACAAGCGGCGATAGTATTGCCCCCATAAGCTTGTGCAAACCTTTCTAGGTCATTAGCTAGTTCAACACCATTTTTAGGTTGCCCTTTAACTTTAAGCTCTTCTCCGGTCCATGTATGTCGCATTAACACAACGTTCGGCATAACTACGGGAAAGGTTCTTCGATTATTAACCATTCCAGATAAAGATACTCCGCCAATATTGACCCCATGATAAGCTCTTTCTCTACTTACAAAACGATGCCTATTTTGACCGGTAGCAGAATTATAGGACATTATTATTTTTAGTGCTGTATCTATAGCTTCAGAACCTGAATTTACAAAAAATACATGGTTCATTTCTTCTGGAGTAAGTTCTGAGACTTTATCTGCTAATTCGAAACTGGCTGGATGGCCCATACCAAAAGGAGATGTGTAGGTGTTCTTCTTCAGCTGATTATGAACTGCTTCAATAATTTTTGGATGACAGTGTCCAGCCGGAGAACAAAATAAGCCAGAAGAACCATCAATGATTTTTGTATTCTTATGGCTAGTCATATATACACCTGAGGCTTCTGTAATAAGTCTTGGGTCTATCTTAAAGCCTCTGTTATCGGTAAACGGCATCCAATGATTTTCTAATGAATTCTTAATAATGTTATTGGCCATTTGTCTAAATCCTATTTTTTGACGTTAAAAAATGGTGGCAATGAAAAACTTCCCCCAAAATACTGTATTTTTCCAAACACAATACTATAATTAAAGTATCAAAATCCTAAAAAGTCAAAAGGGAATCTCTATGAAAGACACTATCGAAGTAAAAGAAAAAAAAGACAGGGACGCTTTTTTTAATTGGGCCGACCCATTTCTGATATCCGATCAACTTTCAGAAGAGGAAAGAATGATTAGCGAAACAGCTGCCTCCTTTGCTAATAAGGAGCTTAGCGTGCGAGTCGAAAAAGCTTATAACGAAGAAATTATAGACGAGGGCATGTTCAAACTCATGGGCGACACCGGATTGTTAGGGTGTACAATACCGGAGGAGTTTGGGGGGTTAGGAGCTAATTACGTTTCGTATGGATTAATAACGAGAGAAATAGAGAAAGTGGACTCAGGCTACAGGTCTATGATGTCAGTTCAATCATCTCTTGTAATGTATCCAATATCTAAATTTGGATCCCAATCACAGAAAGAAAAATACCTACCAAAATTGGCATCTGGTGAAAGTGTCGGCTGCTTTGGGCTCACAGAAGCAAACTCTGGTTCTGACCCAGCTTCTATGACAACAAAAGCAAAAAAAGTAGCCGGTGGATTTGAGCTGAATGGTTCAAAAATGTGGATCTCAAATGCTCCTATAGCAGATGTTTTCGTCATTTGGGCAAAGTCAGAATTTCATGAAAATAAAATTAAAGGCTTTATATTAGAAAAGAATTTTGGTGGACTGGAAACGAAGAAAATCCCTGGGAAACTGAGCTTGCGTGCCTCCATTACTGGTGAAATAAGTTTTAGTAATGTCTTTGTTCCTGAGGAAAATATTTTAGAGGATGTTGAAGGTTTGAAAGGACCCTTCAGTTGTTTAAACATGGCGAGATATGGCATAGCCTGGGGAGCCATGGGCGCTGCCGAATTTTGCTGGCATGCAGCTAGAGATTACGGTCTGTCGAGGAAGCAGTTTAATAAGCCTTTAGCCGGGACTCAATTATTTCAAAAAAAATTGGCTGATATGCAAACCGAGATTACGTTAGGTCTACAAGGAGCGCTCAGGCTAGGCAGACTGATAGATGACGGTCGCGGTGCATCAGAAGCAATAAGCCTGATGAAAAGAAACAACTGCGGTAAAGCGCTGGATATCGCTCGTCAAGCAAGAGATATGCATGGTGGGAACGGCATATCCTCTGAGTACGGTGTGATGCGCCACGCTCAAAATCTAGAGACGGTTAACACTTACGAGGGCACACACGATATACATGCACTCATTCTGGGTAGAGCTCAAACGGGTATTCAAGCTTTTTTCTAATTAGGTTCGAAGCCTATAGCCAGTTTTAAAAATTATGGCAATAACTGCTAAACAGATCGCCATAAATGACAATATAGCTACTATAGAGAGGGCTATAGGTATTTCAGATGTACCAAAAAAACTCCATCTAAAACCGCTTATAAGATAAAAAACAGGGTTAAGTAGTGATACCTTTTGCCAAAACTCAGGCAACATATCAATAGAGTAAAAGCTTCCTCCAAGAAATACTAATGGGGTTACAAGTAGAGTGGGTATAATGCTCAATTTCTCCCAGTTTTGTGCCCAAATACCAATTATAAATCCGAAAAGAGAAAAGGTAATTGCCGTCAAAATTATAAAAATAGCCATCACTAAGGGATATTTTATATCATGGGTAACAAATAGATTAGACGTAAGAAAGATCATCAAGCCAATTATCGTCGACTTTGAAGCAGCGGCACCAACATAACCAACAGTGGCTTCCAAAGAAGAAACAGGTGCTGATAGGACTTCGAAAATCGAGCCAACAAATTTTGGAAAATAAATTCCGAAGGCGGCATTGTTGATGCTTTCAGTCATCAGATAAAGCATTATTAATCCGGGAACTATGAATGAGCCATATGAGACGCCATTAATTGTTTCAATTTTTGATCCAATCGCTGCACCAAAGACCACAAAATAAAGGGAAGTAGTGATTATCGGAGCTACCAAGCTCTGAAATATAGTTCGCCTAAAGCGAGCCATCTCAAATATGTAAATCGTAATTGCGGCTTGAATGTTCATTGCGTTTCAACCAAATCTAAAAATATATCCTCTAATGAGTTGTCTACTGTATTAATTTCATTGAATGCGATACCATTCCGTGAAAGCAAATTCACGATAGATTGTAATTCATTAGACGTATTGTTGATGCCAACGAGCTTAAGCGTCATACCATTATCTGTAAGTGAAATCTTATTATTTTTTTCCATAAAAGAAGTGTCCTTAAGCTTTTTACTCAATCTTATAAAAGTTGTTTTTTTACTAAATTCACTCATAAGAGCGGTTTTTTCTTTAACGAGAATAATTTCGCCTGAGTTAATTATTCCAACTCTGTCAGCCAACTGTTCTGCTTCCTCGATATAGTGTGTTGTAAGAATGATAGTAACGCCCATTTTTTTTTGATCTTCTATGAGCTTCCAGATATCTCTTCTTAATGATACATCAACACCTGCGGTAGGCTCATCCAGAAATAGGATTTTGGGTTCATGTGCCAAAGCTTTAGCTATAAGGAGACGTCTTTTCATTCCCCCCGACAGTCCAAAAATCTGTTCATCTCTTTTATCAAAGAGTGACAGGGTTTTTAAAATTTCATCAATATGATCACGGCCGTCTTTTAATCCAAAGAGCCCTCTCGAAAATTGACATGAGTTATAAACACTTTCAAACCCATCCAAAGGTAACTCTTGAGGAACTAAACCAATTTGATTTCTGGTCTCTTTGTATTGAGATAAAGTATCGAAATCATTAACTTTGATATTCCCACTGGATTGCCTACACAATCCACATATAGCTGATATCAACGTTGTCTTTCCAGCACCATTTGGCCCCAATAAAGCGAAGATTTCACCTTCTTTGATTTCAAGGGAAACATTATTTAAAGCTTTATGCCTTCCAAAAACTTTTGAGACATTCTCAATTGAAATCTGACTTTTCATAACTTACATAGGCATTGGAATTTTTTTATAGAGCTTGTTAACTTCTGCCAACACATCGTCTTTGAGGTATGTGTCTTTACCTTTTAAAATCAACTCTAGTTGATCTACGTTTGATGCACCAAATATAACAGATCCCATAAATGGTCTCGATCTACAAAAGCTTAGTGCTAAGTGAACGGGATCTAATTCAAAACTCTTAGATAATTCGATATATTCTTTTATAGCTCTGGTAGAATTTGGCGTGACCCTTCCAAACATATCGGGAACCCTAGATAGCCTTGAGTTTTCGGGTACTTGACTATTGAGATACTTTCCTGTGATCATTCCGCCAACCAACGGTGAATAGGCTAGCAACTTAACATTTTCGTGATAACATGTTTCAGCCAAGTCCGTATCAAATATTCGACAAAGCAAACTATATTCATTCTGTATTGATGCAATTGAGAAGTCCTTATATTTTTTCGCTTCGTTGGCAAACTGCACTGTTCCCCAGGCTGTCTCATTAGATAATCCAATATATCTAATTTTTCCCTCTTTTTTGAGATCATATAATTCCTTAACGACTAGCTCAATATTTTCTCGCTCTACACTACTTTCCTGGCTGGTAGGGTCGTAGTTCCAATATTGTCTAAAATGATAACTGCCTCTGTTTGGCCAATGTAATTGATAAAGGTCAATGTAGTCTGTCTGTAAATTTTTTAGACTACCTTCTATTGCTAATCGGATTTCTTTCGGAAAAATCCCTTTACCATTCCTAACGTTTTTATAGCCCTTGCCACTGATTTTTGTAGCAATTACTAATTCTTTTCTTTTTTGAGAATTTTTACCTAGCCAGTTGCCCAGAATTCTTTCAGTATCACCCGTGGTTTCTGCTCTCAAAGGACAGACAGGATACATTTCGGCAGTATCTATGAAGTTAATTCCCGCATCTAAACTCATTTCTATTTGTTTATGGGCATCCACTTCATCAGTTTGCTCGCCCCAAGTCATCGTTCCTAAGCAAAAGTCTGATACTTTAAGTTCTGTATTTCCTAAGTTTTCAAATTTCAATTTTAAGCTCCTTCACAAGATTATTTGCGCATTAGCATTTTTTAGGATTTAAGAAATGGCCTATAAGCTTTGACTATTAGTGCATAAACAATTATTTGTAAAATGTTAACAATAAATTTCTTGATGGGGTGAGCAATGGGTATGATTAGCGGTATAAGGAGATTTTTTAGAAGAAAACCATTGGTTGTTGTTATACGGCTAGATGGGGTCATAGGTGCAGTGAGTAGATTTGGGTCAGGAGGTCTAGACGACTCCAATACCCAAAAACTATTAGAAAAGGCCTTTGAGTTCGAAAAAGCTAAAGCAATTGCAATAAAGATAAATTCTCCTGGTGGTTCCCCTACACAATCATCTCTTATTGCATCGAGAATTTTAAAATTATCGGAAGAAAAAAAAATACCAGTTTTATGCTTCTGTGAAGATGTTGCAGCATCTGGAGGCTATTGGTTAGCTTGTGCTGGTGAAGAAATTTACTCAGATATAAATTCGATTATTGGTTCTATAGGTGTAATCTCTGCAAGTTTTGGTTTTTCAGAGCTTATATCCAGATATGGTATAGAGAGAAGAGTATACACGGCTGGAGAAGAAAAGAGTATGCTGGATCCTTTCCAGCCAGAAAAAGCTAGTGACGTAAAACGGCTAAAATCGATCCAAAAAGCCATTTTTGAAAACTTTAAATCTTTTGTGAGCGAGCGCAGAGGTAAAAAAATAAAAGGAAAAAAAATATTTAACGGAGAAGTATGGGATGCACCAAGAGCAAAAGATCTTGGTCTCATCGATGGCATAGGAATGATGGAAGATATTTTGGAGGCAAAGTTCGGAACAGATATAAAACTTAAATATATAAACAAAAAGAAATCGTTTTTGTCTCGCTTTAGTAGTTCATTGATAAATGATATAAACTCGAAGATAGTCGAAAAATACTACTTTTCGAAATTTGGGCTATAAGCTATCGATGGGAGGCTAATTGAAAGAAGAAAAAACAGCACTAATCACAGGGGGCGCCAAACGACTAGGGCGTTCTATCTCAAAGGATCTGGCAAGAGCCGGCTATAACGTTATTATACATTATAACAGTTCAGAGAATGATGCGCTAAGCCTCAGAGAGGAGTTACTAGAATTCGGTGTCGACGTTTCTCTTCTCCAGGCTGACCTATTAAATGACAACGAAACACTTTCGCTATTCGACAAGTGTAAAAAGCTGATAAAAAGGCCTGTGAATTTACTTATAAATAATGCATCGATCTTCGAATATGACAATATAAAAACTGCAACTTTAGAAAGTTGGAATCGTCATCAAAAGTCAAATCTGCAGGTGCCATTTTTTTTAATACAAAAATTTGCTGAGCAAGCACCGGAGCCTGAGAAGCTAGAGAACGGTGAGTTGGAAAGTAGGTCGTGTATCATAAATATAATTGATCAACGAGTTCAGAATCTGACAACCGATTTTACAACCTATACACTAGCCAAATCCGCATTGTGGACATTAACACGAATTTCAGCTAAGGCGCTGGCCCCAAAAATAAGGGTGAATGCTATAGGGCCAGGCCCAACTTTGAAAGCAGAGTTTCAAAGTGTTTCGAATTATAAAAAACAAAGGCTTTCTACACCGCTACAAAGAGGTTCAAGTACGTCTGAAATATGTGCAACGATTAAATACTTTGTTGATACTCCAAGTGTCAGTGGGCAATTGATATGTGTTGATGGTGGACAGAATTTGCAGCAAATAAAAAAAACTGAGGAAATCGATCAATAAATTAGGTAATTTTTGCAAATGACACAAAGTGATCTGAACAAATTCTCTCAGGGAGAAAAGGTAGTTTCCTCTATAGTAAAAACATTGCCTAATAAACCAGGTGTATATCGAATGCTCGATGATACTGGTAGCGTTTTGTACGTAGGAAAAGCAAAAAATCTAAAGAATAGAGTCTCAAGTTATTCGAGGGTGACAGGACATTCTCTTAGAATAGGCAGAATGATTTCTGCAACTAGAGATATGAATTTTTTTATAACAGAAACTGAGCTAGAGGCTCTACTGTTAGAACAGAACATGATAAAGAAGTATAGTCCCAGATACAATGTGCTTTTAAAGGATGATAAGAGTTTTCCTCAGATTGCAATTACAAGAAACAAACAGTTCCCTCAAGTAACGAAGTACCGAGGAAAAAAGGTAGATGACGTAAAATATTTTGGTCCTTATGCCTCTGCCATTGCAGTTAACAATGCTATTAATTACATCCAGAAAATCTTTCAATTAAGAAATTGTCGAGATAGCAATTTTTATGGAAGAAGTCGAGCTTGCCTTTTGTATTACATAAATAAATGCTCGGCTCCTTGTGTTGGAAAAATTTCTGAGGAAGAATATTCAAAAACGGTAGATGAAGCAGAAAATTTTCTGCTCGGTAAACATACTGAGATCAAAGATAACTTGCAAAGCAATATGCTGCAGGCAAGTAAAAACTTGGATTTTGAAAGAGCGGCTTTCTACCGAGATCGGATTGAATTAATAGCAAAAATTCAATCGAGTCAAAATATCAATAATTTGAACGTTAAGGATGCTGATATTATAGGTCTTTTTAAATTGGGGAATGAAGTCTGTATTCAGGTATTCTTTATCCGATCATATGAGAATAGAGGAAATCATGCGTTTTTTCCAAAGACTGGGGGCGGAGCAGACGATATAGAAATTATAGAAAATTTCATCGCTCAGTTTTATTCCACAAAAATTCCTGCTAGAGAAATACTCATATCTTCCTCTTTGAGAAATAACGAAGTATTAGAAAGGTTTCTCGCTGAAAGAAGGAACCAAAAAGTTGTAGTTAGATCACCTTCTAAAGGAAGAGTAAAAGATCTGATAAAAACTGCTGAAAAAAATGCTAAAGAAGCATTAGAAAGAAAGATAGCTCTAAAGGCTTCTCAGCAATCACTTTTTGAAGAAGTTGAGACTTGGCTGAAATTAGAAGAGAAAATAAGAAAAATCGAGGTCTACGATAACTCCCACATACAGGGGAGTTTCCCCATTGGGTGCCTTGTGGCTATAAATTTAGAGGGCTTTTCTAAGTCAGATTATAGAAAATACAACATAAAGGACAGTTCCATAAATCCTAAAGACGATTTGGCAATCATGGGTCATGTTTTTGAGCGAAGGTTTGGAAAGGTAAAAAGCGAAAATTTAGAAGATTTTAAGAAAAACCTTCCCGATCTAATCGTTATTGATGGTGGACGCAATCAAATGAATGTTGCTTCCGTCGTTCTCAAGAAACACAAACTTGAAATTCCGATATTAGGTATTGCTAAGGGAGAGAAGAGAAATGAAGGAAGAGAAGACTTCTATTTTAGAGATAGAATTTTTAGTTTTCCTACAAGTAGTAATGTTCTTTTCTTTTTTCAAAGAATTCGTGACGAAGTACACCGCTTTGCTATTGGCGCTCATAGGCAGAAAAGATCTTCTGGTATCAACAAAAGTGAACTTGATGAAGTTTATGGAATAGGGCCCAAGAAAAAAAAGGAATTACTGCAACATTTTGGATCAGCAAAGGAGGTTGGGAAGGCAAGTTTAAAGGATCTTTTGGGTGTAAAAGGAATATCGAAAAATTCAGCAGAAATTATTTTCAATCACTTTAATTCATGATATTACCGAAAGGTCATGTATAGCTATATTCCTAATTTTCTCACTTTCCTCAGGCTATTTGCTGCCCCAGTACTAATATTATACTTAATCATAGACCAATCTTTTTCTGGTAAGTATTTTGGTCTAATAATATTTTTCTTTATTATTTTGACAGATTTTTTTGATGGCTATTTGGCTAGAAAGTTTAATACAGAGAGTAATATTGGAAAAGTCTTCGACCCAATAGCTGATAAGACCATGGTTATTTTACTTTTTGCTTTTTTCCTTGGCATTAACTTAGACAATCCAGAAAAATTATTTATGTCACTGATGCTGATACTATTAATTACTAGGGAGATTATGATCTCAGGTTTACGAGAATTTGTAAGTGCGAAAAAAGCAGATCTGAGTGTTACGCAACTCGCTAGATGGAAAACATTTTTTCAAACCTTACTACTAATCTTCTTGTTTTTTGATTACATATATCTTTTTCAAAGCACAGTGATAAATTGGTCAATAGATTTATTTTGCTTGGTTACATGTCTTCTAACATGGTATACTGGTATGCAGTACATTTTTAAAGCTTTTGACACTGCAAAAAATGGGTAAGGTAAAGCTAAAATATTTTTCAAGAATTCGGGAGACAATTGGTAAGACGTCAGAGCTAGTTGAAATAAAATCAACGAACATCCAAGATTTAATAGAAGAGCTACAGGCAATGGGTGAACAATACTCAGTTCTAAAAGGTAGAGACTTTGCTGTTTATTCAGCGATAGACCAAAATATAGTTACAGACGTTAAAACATCAATCGAAGGTGCCACAGAGATTGCTTTTTTCCCTCCTATGACTGGGGGATAAATATATGCTTAATAAGATAATCGTAGCAGTTCAAAAAAGTGATTTTGATCTAAATTCTGAAATGGAAACTCTGAAGTTGAAGACTGAAAAAGCAGGAGCTGTTGTGATCTTTGTTGGGAAGGTTAGAGACCTTGAAGACGATAAGTTGAAATATCTAGAAATAGAATCTTTTGAGGAGCTTGCAAAAAGTCAAATAAAAGAAATTTGTGATGACGCAGCAAATAAATGGGATTTAGAATACATTCTTGTAAAGCATCGATTTGGAAGATTAAAAATAAACGATAATATCGTCCTCGTTATTACATCTTCCAAGCATCGAAAGAAAGCATATGAAGCCTCTGAGTTTATTATGGAATATCTTAAAAGCAATGTACCATTTTGGAAAAAAGAAGTAGCAGACAAAACTCAAAGGTGGGTAGAGAATTCTTAGATTTTTGATTATCTAAAAAACTCAATTAAAGTAGCTAACATCATAAAGACTGTAAGTATAAGACCAGCTGTTCTATTTGACTTGAAAGTTTCAAGACAACCTTCACGGTTTCTTATATCTAATTTTAATAGTTGAAACATTAAATGTAGAGAGAAGAAAAAAATACCAGAACTGAGAATAAAAATTTGAATTAGATCGCCATTCGATAAAAAATAAAAAACAGGTCCGATTGTCATAATTATAAAAGCAATGAACATTGACAGGTATTGCTTAGGATTGGCTTCAAATAAGATACCAGTAGATCTTATGCCTACTTCTTTATCATCATCTAAATCCTGAAATGAGTAAATTGTGTCATAAAAAATTGTCCATGCTATTGCAGAGATATATAAGCCAATACAGAAGTAATCTAACGTTCCACTATTTGCAGCGTAAGCAAGCAAAATTCCCCAGTTAAATGAAAGGCCTAAGAAAAATTGTGGCCAGTATGTAAACCTTTTCGCAAATGGATATATAACAACTGTGATTAGAGAAAGAAATCCTAAAATTATTGCTAAACGATTAAAAGTTACCAATATTCCCAATGCTAAGCCACATTGTAGTATCAGCCATAGAAATGCCTGAGACTTGGAAACGTGCCCAGCAGGAATGGGTCTATTCTTTGTCCGTAACACTTTTGCATCAAGCTTCGCATCTGTTATATCGTTCCAAGTACACCCTGCACCACGCATAAGAAGACCGCCTATAGAACATGCGATCAATAAATATAATGAGTTGCCATTTAATTGATTTGGGTCAACATTAGTTGACAAAAAAACTCCCCACCAGCAAGGAATTATTAGCAACCAAGATCCTATTGGCCTATCCAACCGACTTAACTTGAAAAAAGGACGAAGACCCCTAGGAATATATAAATCTACCCAATTGTTTGATTGGGCATCTATCAGCCTATCGTTAAAAAATTTATGCATTTAAGGTCATTCATGATAATTAAGTTCCATGAATAAGAATATTAGTATAAGGCTATTCTGTGAAGTCTCTTTAACAGTTGGTAAGAAGATTAATCTAGAGACGGAGCAATCTCATTACTTGAAGAACGTTATGCGTTGTAAGATTAATGAAAAAATTCTCGTTTTTGACAATAATACTGGTGAATACACTGCAGAGATTGTTAATATTCACAAACGTTCCATTAATATTGAAATTTTGGAAAAAACTAAACCTAGATCTGTACCCGGAGACGTTTGGTTAATATTTTGTCCACTAAAAAAAACAAGGACAGACTTCTTAATAGAAAAAAGTTCTGAAATAGGTTTAAGAAAATTTTTGCCAGCATTTAGTAAAAAGACACAAACAAAAATAGTATCACTAAGTCGTTCTAGAAAAAATATTGTTGAAGCAGTAGAGCAGTGTGGAGGAACTTTTATCCCTGAAATATTACCAATAAGCTCTTTAGCTGAAGTGATTGAAGAACTGCCCGAAGACAGAATATTAATATTTTGCGATGAATCATTGGAAAGTAGAAATATAAATGAGTGTCTATTGTTGGAAAGGCCTGAAAAGGTTGCGATATTAGTTGGGCCTGAGGGGGGGTTTAGCGATAGTGAAAGAAAGCTATTAAGAGCAAAAAAAAATATACTTCCAGTATCTTTAGGTAATAGAATACTAAGAGCAGAAACGGCGGCAGTTGTAGCCTTAACAATGTGGCATAGTATGGTTGGAGACTGGCTCAAAAAAGTGGATCATCAAAATCATGAAAGCTGAAGAAGGCATAGACCCATTAGACCGAGAACAGCTACGAATTTATTTCGAGCAAGGATGTAAACCAAGTTTGGACTGGGGAATAGGATCGGAGTATGAAAACTTTATTATCGACACAGACTTAAAGAGACCTATCGGATATGAGGGCCCCAAATCTATTTCAAAAGTTTTTGATTTGTTGATAAAAAAATTCGGCTGGGCACCAGTATTTGAGAAATCAACAATTGTTGGTCTCGAGAAGGACAAAGCAAATATAAGCTTGGAGCCTGGGGGACAGTTTGAGCTATCAGGTGCTATAAAAAAAACTATTCATGAAGTTGACCAGGAAATGAAATCTTTCATGCAAAATATGAAAGTCGTCTGTGAAGAATTAGGCTTGAGACTGTTTTCAATTGGTGCTGCCCCCAATTGGCAAAGGGATGATATGCCTATAATGCCAAAAAATAGATATAAAAAAATAATGATGCCCTACATGAAAACAGTTGGAACTCAGGGTTTAGATATGATGTTGAGAACTTGTACCATACAAGTAAATCTTGATTATTCTTCGGAAGCGGACATGGCAAAAAAGCTCAGAGTCGCTGCATGCATACAACCCCTTGCAACTGCTTTATTCGCATCTTCACCTATGTTTGAAGGTAGAAATACTGGTTATCAGAGCTGGAGAGCACAGATATGGAAGCATACAGATAGTGATAGAACAGGCATTCCAAAATTTATTTTTGATGATGATCTGAGTTTCGATAGTTGGATTGAATATGCGTTGGACGTACCCATGTATTTCATAAAGAGAGATAGAGATTATGTGAATCTGTCTGGCGAGTCTTTTCGAATGTTTATGGAAGGTCAGTTGAAATCCTTGCCAAATCACAGAGCTACCTATTCTGATTGGATTGATCATCTGACGACAATTTTCACAGACGTTCGCCTAAAAAATTTCATCGAAATGAGAGGTGCGGATGGTGGGCCAAGCCAAAATGTAACAGCGTTAGCTGCAATGTGGGTAGGGCTTTTATATGATAGTGACTCCCTAAATAATGTGTTTAATTTAGTTAAAGCTCTTGATTGGCGGTCAGTCAATGAGTTAAACATTGACGTTTGTAAATATGGTATGAACGCGACTGTTAATAATAAGACTTTATGGGAATTTGGTGAAGAAGTTCTAAAAATAGCACAAAGAGGATTACAAAATCGAGGCTCTGCTTACGGAATTAAGGATGAAACTTTATTTTTAATGCCATTATTAGAACGAGTATCTAAAAAACAATCTCTTTCAAGTCAATTAGCGAATAAATTTGACAGCAAATGGAAGAACAATTTTTCTACTTTTTATGATGATTTTAATTTTTATCACGGCCTTCGAAACTAAGTTCCTCTTTCTTTAAAAGACGCTTAATATTTTCTGAGTGTTTGAATAAAATAAAAATACTTAATAGAAGTGCTGACATTTTCACTAGTAAATTATCAGAAAATAATAACAGAAAAAAGTTTGATAAAGCTATAGCGCTTATTCCTGCAACTGAAGATTTTCTTGTTAAATAAAATACAGTTACCCATGTTAATAAAGTCAAGCCACCAACAAGGGAGCTATAACATAATAATGCTCCCAAAAAAGTTGCGACCCCTTTCCCGCCTTTAAATAAAAGGTAAATTGGAAAAATATGTCCAAAGACCACTGACAATATAGAGAGGTAAACAAGATCTGTCTCGATGTATGCTGTAACTAAAACCGCGAAGAACCCTTTAAACATATCAAAGAAAAGCGTAAAAGCTGCAGCTTTTTTGTTTCCACTCCGGAGAACGTTGGTTGCACCAATATTTTTTGATCCAAAGGTTCGAGGATCTTGAATTGTGAAAAAAAACTTTCCAACCAAACCAAATGGTATTGATCCTATAAGATAAGCTACCGCAATTATTAGAAAGGCCGACATCACTTTATCATACTTCAAACGAATCATTTTTAAAAATAATTTCGCCTTCAACCATTGTTAATAAGTTTTGACCTTGTAAATTAAACCCATCGAAAGGCGTATTTTGTGATTTTGACTGAAATTGAAATCGATCGATTTTCACCGGTTTATCTGGGTCAAAAATGATAATGTCCGCTGGCTGACCTTGGTTTAGAGAACCTAAATTCTTTTTAATTATATTTGCTGGGTTTAAAGCCAATAATCGAAAAAGCTGATTTAGACTTAATACCTTATTGTGATATAACGAAAGGGATGCAGGTAATATTGTTTCAAGACCTACAGCACCCGGTGCGGCCTCTTCAAACGGTAGCCGTTTGCTCTCCTCATCCTGAGGTGTATGCATTGAGCAAATATTATCAATCAGTCCTTCTCTTATTGCTTCCGTGAGAGCCTCTCTGTCAGTACTGCTTCTAAGCGGAGGTTTCAATTTAAAAAACGTTCTATAGTTTCCTATATCAAGTTCATTGAATAACAGATGGTGAATAGAAGTTCCTGCCGTTATACGTTTGTTGGTTGCTTTTAAACCTCTAAGTACATCTAAACCGATTTTTGTTGTAACTTGGTCTGCATGATAACGGATATTTAAATTACTGATAAGTGCGGTATCGCGTTCTATTCCGATTTTCTCTGCGAAATCAGGGCTAGATGAAAGTCCTTTGATTGACGCAAAAACTCCGTTCGTAGCTGAGGTATTTTTTGTTAAAAAATAGTCTTGAGGATGTCCTATTATAAGGGTGTTGAAATCAGAGGCATATTTCAAAATTTGGTAAAAAACTTTTGTGTTGGGGATCGAGTTAAATCCATCAGTAAATGCTACAGCACCACCATCATGAAGGAAGCCAATTTCTGTCATCTTTTTCCCATTATTTTTTTTTGTTAAAGATGCAGTAGGAAATATTTTAACCTTACTAGCTTCTTTACCTCTATTTTTGAAAAATTCTAGAAGTTCTGGATTATCTATAGATGGCTTGGTGTCCGGCCGGGTGACTAAACTAGTAACACCTCCAGCGGCAGCAGCACTGCTAGCAGATCTAAAGCTTTCCTTATGTTTTTCTCCAGGCTCGCAAACCTTAACCCCAATATCTACGATCCCAGGTGCTAAACACATTCCTTTACAATCGATTACCTTACCTTTAATTCCATCATCTTTCTTTTCTATTAAGCCGTCATTTATTGTTAAAGTCCCTGTTGTTTCCATTTCTACTGTCGGATCAATAAATCTAGCATTTATAAATGTAATTTGTTTTCCCATATTAATTTTTCCTATCCACTAGCAAGTGGAGGACGGCCATTCTCAAGGCAACACCAATTTCTACTTGTTCTTGGATAACGCTTCTATTTAGATCGTCAGCAATAATTCCGTCAATTTCTACCCCTCTGTTCATGGGACCAGGATGCATAACAATTGCATCGTCTTTTGCTAGCGAAAGTTTCTGGTTATCAAGACCAAAACGATTGAAATACTCGCGTCTTGACGGAATAAAACCACCCTTCATGCGTTCTTTTTGTAACCTGAGCATCATGATTACATCAGCATCTTTGACCCCGTCTTCCATACTATTATATATTTCCAACCCCATATCCTTAAATGAGTAAGGTAATAGGTTGCTAGGACCAATTAGTCGGACTTGGTTATTAAATTTACATAATAGATTTATATTTGACCGAGCAACACGGCTATGGCTTATATCTCCGCAAATCGCAATTATTAAACCTTCTTTTTCCTTCTTTCTGTGCTGTATAGTCAAAAAATCTAGCAATGCTTGTGTTGGGTGCTCATGACTGCCATCTCCAGCATTAAGGACAGAGCAATTTACTTTTTCTGACAACAGGTTCACTGCTCCTGAAGAAGAATGTCTTACAACTAGCAAATCAGGTCTCATCGCATTCAAAGTTAAAGCAGTATCGATGAGCGTCTCTCCTTTATGTATAGAGCTAGTCGCAATTCGTATGTCTTGAACTATACCACCTAATTTTTTTCCAGCTAATTCAAAGCTTGCAAGCGTTCTGGTTGAGTTTTCAAAAAAAACATTAATTTGAGTGAAAGGTTTTAGACGATGTTTTTGCTCAACTTTCTTTTTATTTTTTTGAAAGTAATATTCTGCGAGAGCAAAAATTTCTTCTATCTCACTTTTTTTTACATCGTCTATTTGTATCAAATGCTTTGTCTGCAAAAAATCTTTCCACTTAACAATAAAATGATTAGATAAAGATTTAAGTACCAGATAAAATTTCTAAAACAATAATAAATTTTCAAAGCTAAATGAGAAGTGATTTTGAACAACTTTTATGGTTATACTCAATGGGTGTTGAGGATGTTGCAACCCGCCAGCCACAAAATTATTACAACGTTCAACTAGAGAAGAAAATCCATGATTCCTCTTATCAAGATGTTCTTTCATCAATAAAGAGTGAAGAAAATGGAGATCCTGATAGAGAAAGCCTTTTAAATGAAGTATACGAAAAGGATATAAATGCAATTGAGAATGTAGGCTCTTTAGAGACATATTGGCGAGATGCGTTGGAAAATAACTTTAATATCAAGAAGTTTTGGGGATTTAATAAACTAAATCATATAAATAAGTTAAACATCTTGATTATTCATGAACCCCCTACTAGAAGTGACTTTGCTAAGTATTTTTTCTTGGATGGAAAAAAGAGAAATTTAATCAATAATATTATATTCAGTATTTTACCAGATGAGAGAGAAAGGGAAGTGCAAAATATTTTTGTCCCTATATTACCAATTCCCTTGAATTATGCGATTGAATTTAAAAACCTCCAATCTTTTCATTTAATGTACTTGATGAGGTTGAAGTATATAATAAAACCTTCACTCACTATTTTAGTCGGAGACAAAGCAATCTCTCTTATATCACCGAAACTGGGAGAAAATGAGGATGAATCAATAAAACAAAATCATTATTTTTCAATTCCTGAGCTCGAATACATGATGAGTGTTCCAGAAGTAAAAAAAACTGTTTGGGAAGAATGGAAACAAAAAAGAAGGACTTTTAAAAATGACCTCTTCCTATAATAACTCTCGAGAATTTAAATCAATAAATATAGCAATACTCACGGTTTCGGATACAAGAACAGAAATAACGGACAAATCTGGCGCTTATTTATGCGATGCTGTAATTGATGCTGGTCACAAGGTGATTCATAAGCGTATTGTTAAGGACGAGGTGGCTGAAATAAAAGATGTTTTAGAGGCATGGAGTATGAACTTAGATATTGACGTAATAATAAGCACTGGCGGGACCGGTCTAACCAAAAGAGACGTTTCTGTAGAAGCCCATTCGCAAGTGTATGAAAAAGAGATAACAGCGTTTCCATCAATGTTTGCATCGATTTCAATGGAAAAAATAGGTACATCAGCGTTGCAAAGCCGAGCATGTGCAGGGGTAAGGAATGGAACTTATTTATTTGCTTTACCAGGATCTCCTTCGGCTTGTAAAGATGCATGGGAAAATTTGCTAAGACCGCAATTTGATTATAGACATTTACCATGTAACTTTGTAGAGATTATGCCCCGGCTGTTAAAAGACGGCATAGATGAAAGTTAAATGTGGGCACTAATTGCGAAAAGCTGCGTTTGAAATTTTGAAGACGATGTTAAGTTGTACATTAGTTTAATAGTAATATGTTAAATAAAAACCTTTGTGAAAGTTTTCAGGGCAAATGAAGTTTTTTAAAAGAACATCGATATTTTTTATACTTTTTGGTTTAATACTATTGTTCCTTGGATATACCGTGACCTCTTTCACTACCTCCTCTGAAAAAGATCGTAGGTATTCAAACAAGAGGAAAGGGGGGGAGAGAGAATATACAGTTTTTACGGATCAGATAAAGAGAACGGAGGAGACTCCTGTAATATAC
>CACBAO010000027.1 GCA_902537235.1 uncultured Alphaproteobacteria bacterium | reverse complement strand
CAGCTGAAATTTTGCATAATTGCTGAAAAACCTATTGTCACTATACTTGTTAATTACATGACTATAAGCATTCTTTGCACTTTTAATATCATCCGTTTCTTCAAAATATTTGGCTTCATTCAATTTAATCAAAATCGCTAAAAATTCGTTTTCAATATCAATGGAAACAGTTTCACCGTTTTTTTTTAAGTTTTCGATTGCTGAAACAAGAAACTCTCCGTTTTCTTGTGCCCTAGTCTTCTTATCGAATTTATAGTACTCGTACCCTCCAACAATACCAACTAGCAATAAGATTAAGGCGAATAGAGGCCACTTAAATTTATTCAGTGCTTTAAACAGTTTATCTCTTTTTACTTCTTCACTGACTTCTTTTATAAAACTTTCTGTCTCAACCATTAAAATACGTCCTGTGTATCTCTCTTTTGGTACCTTTTCTGCTTTTTCCACATTTCTTTGTATAGGCCACTTTCTTTTATCAGACTATCGTGCTTCCCTTGCTGTATTAGTCGACCATGCTCCATCACCAAAATATTGTCAACGCCTGAAATGGAAGATAACCTATGAGAAATAATTATTAAAGTCTTACTTGTCCTATTCTCTAATAAATTTTCAATAATTCTTTTTTCAGACCTTGGATCCAACGAACTTGTAGCTTCATCAAGAATGTTAATAGAACAGTTTCTAAATAACATTCTAGCAATGGCCACTCTTTGCTTTTCTCCTCCAGACAACTTAAGACCTCTTTCTCCAACTTGAGTGGATAAGCCACCCGGTAGGCTTAAGACTAAACTGGTTAAGTCTACTTTTTCAATGACGTAATTTAATTTGTCTTTAGAGACGTCGGTAGAGCCATAGGTAAGATTGTATTCTAACGTATCGTTAAAAAGAACAATGTCTTGGGGAGTTACTGCCAAGTGTGCTCTTACAGACTTAGTTTTCAATATAGTATTTTCCTTTCCATCGATAAGAATTTTTCCTTTACACGGCTTATAAAAACCAAAAATTAGTTTTCCAAGCGTAGACTTGCCACTTCCCGAAGGACCAACGATCGCCGTTGTTTTGCCAATAGGGATTGAAAGACTAACTCTCTTAATAACCTCTCTGGCTCCATCGTAAGCAAAAGAAACGTTTTCAAATACAAACCCTTTTTTTACAGAAATTATCTCTTCTTTTTCAGTTTCATCCTCCTCTACGCGTTCCTTGAATAAAATAAATAGTTCTCCCATGTCCACTAAAGCCTGCCTTATTTCGCGGTAAACGGTGCCTAAAAAATTCAATGGTAAAATTAATTGAATCATGATTGCGTTCAATCCTACTAAACCACCGACGGTTAAGGAGCCATCTATGACCTTTTGAGTTGCAATAATAATTAGTACCAGTAAACCTGAGGTTACAATAAGCGCCTGGCCAAAATTAAGTATTGATAAAGAAACCCCTGTCTTAATAGCAAAAAACTCATAAGATTTTAATGATTTCAGATACTTGTCTTTTTCATGATTTTCTGCAGAAAAATATTTAACTGTTTCATAGTTTAAAAGACTATCTATTGTTTTTTGGCTGAGATCAGCATCCCACTTATTCATTTTCCTTCGTATTATAACTCGCCAGTTGGTAACGGTAATAGTAAAAATAACGTATAAAAATATTGTAACCAAAATTATAAGCAGAAAAACTCCGTCAAACTTATAAACCATTAAAACACAAACAAAGAATAACTCGAGGATTAAAGGCCCAATAGAAAAAAGCACAAACCTAAGAAGAAACTCTATTCCTCGGACTCCTCGATCAATAACTTTATTCAAAGAACCTGTCTGTCTTGACAGGTGAAAATCAAGAGGAAGACGATGCATGTGTTCGAAGGCATGCATACTAAGTTTCTTAAGTCCATTTTGTGCAACGTTTACAAAAAGAAAATCTCTAATCTGAACGAATGCAACAGATGAAAACCGCGCTGCTCCATAGCCTAAAGCCAAGGCTAGCACGCCCCAAATTACAAAATTTGTTTTTTTCGCATCATCGACTAAGAAACTTAATTCATCTACCAAAGTCATGAGGAATAAAGGTGTCAAAACTGTAAATACTTTCGCAAATACAAGGCAAAAAAGCGAAGCTATTACTCTTATTTTAAGAACTAATTCATCTGGCCACAAATAATTAAGAGTTGTTAAGAAAATAGTTTTATAATGTTTCTTCTCTTTGGCTGCCAAAGAGTCATCATTTTCATAAGACCTAATCCTCATCTTTTGCTTCGCGTTATTTTTTAGAAATTAGTTTGGTAGTGAAAAAACTTGGCCCGGATAAATTAAATCTGGATCCTTAATAAGATGGGAATTTCTATCAAATATTTCGACATATTGAATTCCCTTTCCGTAGTATTTTCTTGCAATCCTCCATAAACTGTTCCCTGGTTGCACAGTAATACTTCCCTCTCCCATAGCTTTTATAATCGCTTCTTCTTCTCTCTTGAAAGGAAGTTCCAGCCTACCCTCCACAGTTCCATTGACATTTACTTCGTCAAGTCTCAAGGTGTAAACACCAGGTTCGATGTCTGGCAATGAAGTCTTCCATGCACCACTTTTGTTTACTTTAACCTCGCTCTCTAGTTTGTTATTTAGGTAAACCCTTATTAAATTATAAAGCCGTGCTCGGCCCGCCAACTCAGTATTCGAATTCTCTGTATAGCTAATTGTATCCAGAGTAATCCCATTTACCGAGCTTACCTCAATTGGTGCAAGAACCTTAAGGTCTTTACCGTCATCTCTCACGATTAGTGGTTTTTTTTCTTTTATATTATCTTTCTTTTCATTATTCTTTTCAACGTGAGGCAGCACAAAATATAAGTTACCTGAGTCTACTATATTTTCTTTTCCTTCATCTTCGATCAGTCCTCTAATTCTGACAGTTTGAACTAATCCTGTGCTTTGAACTTTTCCAAATACCACAAAACTACCATCCTGTTCTGTCTCATCTGTTCCAATTATTATATTATCATCAGCTAAAATTTCGATTTTTGCCCTTTTAGAAACTTTACCTGCTGATATTATGTTACCTAACTCGTCTACTCGAAAGACATCGACCGAAAGGCTTTCAACCTCTTCAAAACTTGGTTTTTTTGCTTCATTAGATACTTCTTTTTTTTCTGATTTCTGAATAGTTTCTTTTTCTATTTTTTTCGTAGGCACTGTTTTCTCCAAAACCTTTTCTTCGTTAGTAACAACTTGCTTTTCTGAAGATGACTCTGAAAGCCTTTCTTCGTTTGTAACAACTTGCTTTTCTGAAGATGTCTCTGAAAGCCTTTCTTCGTTAGTAACAACTTGCTTTTCTGAAGATGACTCTGAAAGCTTTTCTTGCTGTTTGCTAAAAAAAAGGTAGGTAGGAGTAATTATTGCAACTGCCAAAATAGCAAGCAACCCATAAGTACCGGTATACTTTAATACAAAGTTAATCATTGGATCTCCCTAACATTAAGGTAAACTGGAATCTCACGAAAGACCACAAAAAAATTAGGAGTATTACTTGGTTAAAGCTATGAAAAAAGTGAAGCATAAAAAATCTCTGTGTGTATTTTGTGGGTCAAAAAATGGAAATAGTTTGATTTATAAAGAAGCCGCAAAAGAATTGGGAGCATACCTAGCAAAAAATAAAATTAGGTTAGTTTATGGAGGTGGATCACTTGGACTTATGGGAGAGCTCTCAAATAGTGTAAACAGAAATAATGGAGATGTACTTGGAGTAATCCCTAAACATCTATTACAGATAGAAGGCATAAACAAAAACCACGGAGAGATAATAATTACTGATGACATGCATGCGAGAAAAAAAACAATGTATGATAATTCAGATGCTTTTTTATGCTTGCCTGGAGGGATTGGTACGCTTGAGGAGGTGTCAGAAACAATAACTTGGTTTCAGCTCAACATTAGCCGAAAACCAATATTTTTTCTAAATATTAACGGTTATTGGGATAATTTCAGAATACTTTTGGAACACATCGTGTCGACAGAATTTGCTAGTAAAAATCTTTTAAATTATTTCAACTATTTTGAAAGTCTCGACACGTTAGTACCATCTTTATTAAGTTCTTTAGAGATTGACTCAAAAGAATAAATGAATAATGCAACCCAAATAAGTATAAATGCTATGGCGTGCCCCAATTCAAACGCTTCCTTGAAATAAAAGATTGCTATTAAAAATTGTATCGTTGGATTTAAGTACTGTATTAAACCCACAGTTGCGTAAGAAAAAACTTTAGTCCCTGTCGAAAATAAGACTAGAGGAACAGCAGTGATAAGTCCAGAGAAAATCAGTAAAATCAAAGTATTATCTGCGAATAAAACTTCTTTTTGAATCGTTGGTTCACTTAGGGAGATAACTATTATTATAGCTAAAGGAGTAATCAAAACTGTCTCGTATGTGACGGATGAAATCGGGTCCAATTTAACGTTACTTTTTATAAGTCCGTAGAAGCCAAAACTAAACGCAAGTATTAAAGCAAGGCCAGGAAATTCTCCATTCATGTAGACTAACGAAGATACAGCAATGACCACTAATAAAATAGAAAAAAATTGTAAGAAGGTAAATTTTTCTCGATTAAAAATAATTCCAAGAAACACAGCAACCAAAGGGAATATATAATAACCAAGAGAGGCCTGAAGTGCATTTCCTGAATTAACCGCATATATAAACCCATACCAATTAATTGCAATTAATACCCCTGATAGGAAAAGAAGTCCTATTTCTCCCCTTCCTTTTTGGAATATTTCGTAACCTATACCTGAAAAAAGATAAACATAAAAAAATAAGAATACAGCAGACCAAAACGATCTATGTGCTACAATCTCGATTGATGATACAGAAGACAAAAAATAATAAAAGATGGGGGACAGGCCCCAAATGACAGTCCCCAAGATCAAATAAAAAAGATATTTAAGATGCAATATACAACAACAACTTTTTCAGTTTATGCTATTACATCCTTGATGCTACATTTTCCCAATTAACTAACTTATCTAAGAAGTTTTCTAAATAAACGGGCCTTTTATTTCTGAAATCAATGTAATAAGAATGTTCCCAGACATCACACCCTAGAAGAGCTGTCTCATTATGGCATAGTGGATTAACACCATTTTCAGTTTTCGAAATTTTAAGACCACCATCATTTGATTTCACAAGCCAAACCCAGCCTGATCCAAATTGTCCAACCCCTGAAGCACAAAAATCTTGCTTAAACTTTTCAAAGGAACCAAAGCTATCATTAATAGCTGCTTCTAGCTCACTTGGCAAACCTGTCAAATTTGGACTCATCATTTCCCAAAACTGCATGTGGTTCCAATGCTGAGATGCATTATTGAAGACACCACTCTGGGCAACTGCAGTCGGATTATATGACTTTGTAATGATTTCCTCCAGTGTCATATTTTCATATTCAGTTCCAGCGATAAGTTTGTTACCATTGTCAACGTACGCCTTATGATGTATGTCATGATGAAATTCCAAAGTTTCTTTACTCATACCCGCTGCCTCAAGAGCATCATGGCTGTAAGGCAAATCATTAAGTTCAAATGCCATTTTTAGTCTCCTTTAAATTGTATCCTTTTTATTAGCATAAATTGCTTGTTTAGCAATAGTTCTATTACATTAAAACTGAGTACCCGCTTTTGAGTCTTTTTCTTCCCAATTTCGTTTTACATCAAGTATCAGTAGGATTTTAGCTGCTACAAATATTGATGAATAAGTCCCAACTAAAACTCCCCAGATCATAGCAAACGTAAACCCTCTAATGACATCTCCTCCAACTAAATATAGAGCGAAAAGAGCCAATAAGGTTGTGACAGAAGTCATAATTGTCCTGCTAAAAGTATTATTTATAGACATATTCAAAACTTTGGGAAGCGCCATCGACTTAAAGTGTCTCAGATTCTCTCTAACTCGATCAAAAACAACAACAGTATCGTTTAGTGAGTATCCGATGATTGTGAGGAGCGCCGCTACTATTGAAAGATTAAATTCGTACCTAAGTATGGAAAAAACGCCTATGGTCAAAATTACATCATGGATCAGCGCAACTATCGCGCCAAGTGCAAATTGCCACTCAAAGCGCAACCAAATATATACCAAAACAGATATAACTGCGAAAAAAACGGCTAGCATACCATTTCTTACAAGTTCAGATGACACCTTTGATCCTACGGATTCAATCTGTAAAAACTTTATATTTGGCTCACGATCTTGTAACAAGCTCTTAACCATGGCTTCGACATCAAATCCTTTTATTTTTTCAACCTTTATTATAAAAATACTGTTGTTATTTGCTAAAGTTCCAGCGCTTAATTTCTCTAATGGATCCGTTGTCTCGGATATAGAAATATCCCCTAAATTGGAGCCACCCAGCGTATTTCTGATATCAGAAACCTTAATTTTTTCAGGGGTTGACACCATAAACATAGTACCCCCACGAAAGTCTATTCCATAATTAAGTCCTATAATTAGAAATAGAATAATTGACATAGCTATAGCTCCGAGCGAAACAAAAGACAGTACGTTAGAAAATCTGAAGAACTCAATTTCATTCCATTGATTAAATAGCCCTCTAAATAACATTATACCCTCAAAACCTTTGGTTTATAAAATAGCATATATAGATCGATAAAAAGTCTAGTTATTAGTAACGCGGTAAATACAGAGGTAATTATCCCCAAACCTAGAGTCACTGAAAAACCTTTTATTGGCCCTGACCCAAAGAAAAAAAGAATTATGGCGGCTATCATAGTTGTTACATTTGCATCGACAATAGAGGATAACGCTTTTTCATACCCAACTTTTATAGCGTTATAAATGGAACTATTATTTTTAATCTCTTCCTTTATACGTTCGAAAACTAGTACATTTGCGTCTACTGCCATACCGATTGTTAAAACAATTCCCGCTATGCCTGGTAGTGTCAAGGTAGCGCCTATTATTGAGAGCAATGCCATAACTAATATGATATTTAAAATCAGGGCAACATTTGCAAATATTCCGAATAGACCATAGCTCAACCACATAAAAACAAGAACAAGTATGCCACCGACTATGGCTGCAAATTTTCCAGCATTAATACTATCTCGTCCCAACTCTGGACCAATAGTTCTTAATTCTAAAACCTCAATTTCTGCAGGCAACGCTCCACTTCTAAGGAGGATAGCAAGCCTATTACTTTCCTCTACCGAAAAGTTTCCTGTTATAATACCTGAACCTCCAGGTATATGACTTCGAATTGTAGGTGCCGAAATTACAACATCATCTAAAACAATTGCAAATGGTGAACCTATATTGTCCCTAGTATAGTTTCCAAATTTGAGCGCAGCAGAAGGATTGAAGTTAAATGATACCGCCGGCAATCCATTTTCATCAAAAGATGGCTGAGCGTTAGTCAAATTATTTCCAGAAACAACAGGGCGTTTTTTAAGAAGAAAAAACAAGTCTTTGTTTTCTTCAGAACCAACGACTACTTCATCTATCTTCGCAGGAAAGTTTGAGCTGGTATCTATGGAGATAACCTCATTGAAGGTAAGTTTTGCAGTTTTTCCTAGAAGAGCTATCAATTCTTCACTTGAACCTAAACCGGGCACCTGAACCAAAACCCTTTTTCTACCTTGCTTTTGGATTGTAGGTTCTCTTGTTCCGGTTTCATCGACCCTTCGTCTAATAATCTCTAGTGATTGATCGATAACTTGCTTTTCAAGTGCTGTTCTCTGTTCATCTGAAAATGTGATTGATATAATATTTTCAAATGAACTAATTTCTAATATTTCTCTAGTAACAGATCCTGACCAACGCGACGAAAACAATTCCGTTGAAGAGTTAAATTTTTCTATTTCCTTTATCGCAAAATCAATATTTTCCTGTTTACCAATTTGAATTTCTAATTGATCTCCAGAGGAGTCAATTCTTCTTATTGAACCAATTTCCTTCCTTTTTTTAACTAAAGATCTTCGTATATCAGCCCAAAGGAAGTCAAACTTTTCTCGCATTACGTCGTTCGTTTTCACCTCCAGTAACATGTATACACCACCTCTGAGGTCTAAACCCAACTTTATCAGAGTGGAAGGCATGAAGTCAGGCCATAAAGATGTCTGGTTAGGATCATTTAACTTTTTATCAACTGAACTGTAAAAGAAGTTTGGTGATGCAAACCAAAGTGCAGACAGACAAATAAGCGCAATTAATGCTATCCTAAAATAACTAAGTTTTGGCATTTATTTTTTTGCAGGCTCAGTTTTGCTCAATACGTTTACAATAGTAGATCTTATAACAGATACTTTAACGTCCTTTGCTAACTCTACCTCGATCTCTTCACCTTCTTTAACCTTTGTTATCTTACCTATAATTCCGCCCTGTGTTAAAACTTGATCCCCCCTTCGAAGATTATCGACCATATTTTTATGCTCTTTTATTTTTTTCTGCTGGGGCCTAATCAGCAAAAAGTACATGATCACAAATATTAGTATTATAGGAATAAAACTTTCTAATCCGTTCATAATTTATCTCCCGGGTATTTCTTACTTTTTAAAGGTTAATAACAAATAATCAATGGCAAACTGTTTTCGTTCTGCTGTCCATAGTGACAATACACAAGTTGATTATCCACTTTTATTGAAAATGTTCGATATTTATCAAGCTTTTTCTTTTTAATCACCTCGTTAGCTCTAATTATTTTTTCTTTAATCACTCGTTTTACTAGAACATTATACGTCTGCTCATCCGCAAAGGAAGAGTATGCAAAGAAACCGATAACTAAATTTAAATAGATAAGCCGTAACATCGATATTATTTATTACACGTTGAACCGTAAAACAACTGCTCTTTTCGAATATTCTGCCAAAGCGTCACATTTCTTTGGTCGGAGTCTCTACTTATATTCAACAATACCCCCGACGGAGACGAAAACAAATAAAAAGAAGGATGAGAATAAATTAATTCAAAAAATTTTGCATCCAAATCTCCTCCCAAAATAGATAAAGAGGAATCATTAATTTTAATAGTAAAATTATTTTGTAAGGATTTTTTATTGTTTATCTCTTTCCAGGGAGCACAATAAAATATGAAATCTGCCGAATGTACGCTGACAGGCCAAAAAATTAAAGTGGCTAACAGAACAAGTGCGGATATTTTTTTTGGTTTCATAAAGCTGGGGTAGTTTAGAGTATTCTTTATTTAATATATTAGTAGCAAATAAATTTATAATAATATAGGTCTGATTTAACTCACACTTTTAATTTTGGAGCGGAGCATTGGAGAAAGATTTAAGTAATAATTCAATAATTGAAATTGTAAGAGCTCATACAGGCCCATGTCTTTTCAATGAAGATGGGTTTGAGTTAGATTATCAAAACTTGACAAAAAATATCGAAAGTATTGGCAGACAACTTTCATCAATAGAAATCAAATATAACAATATTTGTGCGCTAGTACTTCCTAATGGGATTGATATGGCCATTAGTTTTTTGGCGCTAGCTAATTATGTAACAGTCTCACCACTTAACCCAAATTATACTATGGATGAGTTTTTATTCTTCTTAGAAGATCTGGATTGTGAGTATATTGTTACTGACAACAATGCCTCAAATGCTCTCATAGAAGCCGCAAAACAACTGGAAATAAAACTATTCCGTATAGATAACGTTACACAAAAAAATGGACTTTTAATTAAATTTCTACCTCTCTCTTCTACATGTTCTGTTAATGAAAATAAAGGCGATGATATCTGTTTGATTTTACATACATCAGGAACAACATCTAGGCCTAAACAGGTGCAGCTCTCTTGCGCAAACATCATATCGTCTGCATTTAATATCTCTTCCGTACTCAAATTAGAGCAATCTGACAAGGGGTTTAATATTATGCCACTATTTCATATACATGGTTTGATAGCTTCCCTATTGTCCTCTATCATTACAGGTGCGAGCCTAGTATGTACTAACGGATTTAATGCTCTTACTTTTTATCGAAATATAAAAAATTTTAAGCCTACATGGATAACAGCTGTGCCCACAATGTACCAAGCTATCTTGTCACGAGCTTCAAGAAATAAAGGAATAATCAAAGACACTAATTTGAGGTTACTTAGATCATCTTCAGCAGCCATGCCCGTTGCAACAATTGAGGCGTTAGAAAAAGTTTTTCAATGTCCAGTAATCGAGGCTTACGGAATGACAGAGGCATCGCATCAAATGGCCTCAAATTTTCTGAACAGTATTAGAAAAGCCGGATCTGTTGGTAAATCTGCTGGCCCAGAAATCGCGATTTTTAAAGATGATAAGTTAGCAACCTTGGCGAATACTGTTGGTGAAATAGTTATTAAGGGTACAAACGTAACAAAAGGATACAAAAACAATGAAAAAGCGAATAAAGAAAATTTTTTCAATGGCTGGTTTAAAACTGGCGATTTAGGAAAATTCGATGAAGATGGATTTTTATTTATTTCTGGTAGAATTAAAGAAATTATAAATAAAGGAGGAGAAAAGATCTCGCCCCAAGAAGTTGATGAGGCTCTGATGAAGCATTACGCGGTCTTTCAAGCAGTCTGTTTTTCGGTAAAACATGAAAAATTGGGAGAAGATATTGCTTCTGCTGTCGTTTTAAAGGAAGGCCTAACCGTTGATGAGAAAGAATTGAAGACACACCTTTCGAAATCTATAGCAACATTTAAAATACCAAGACAGATCTTAATTATTAATGAAATCCCGAAGGGTAATACGGGAAAGATACAAAGAATTGGTCTTGCCAAAAAATTAGGACTTGAATGATGAAAATTTGTATTTTTGGCGGTGGGTCAATCGGAGGTCTTTTAGCAGTAAACTTAGAAAAAATTGGAATAAAAGTAAGCGTTATTGCAAGAGGGCACCACTTAGAAGTCATGAAAAAAAATGGCCTTACTCTTATTAATCCGCTAGGAGACGAAACAAAAGCGATTGTCAATTGCACCGATGATTCTAGTTCTTTAGGTGCACAGGATTATCTTTTTCTGACAATAAAATCACCTGCACTTTTACCTAGTCTTGGAACTATAAAGCCTCTTGTTGGAAAAAATACGACAATAATCACTTGTATGAATGGCATTCCTCACTGGTATTTTCATAAGTTAGATAGTAAATATGCAAATTATAAAATAAAGTGCTTAGACCCAGATTTGCTTATCGATAATATTTTACCTCCAGATAACATCGTGGGATCAGTTGTCTACCCTGCATGTGAGATAGTCGAACCTGGGAAAATCAAGCATATTGCTGGAAACAGATTTAGTCTTGGCGAACCTGACGGTGGTGAAAGCGATCGATTAAAATTCATCTCTGAAACATTAAAGAAAGCAGGGTTTAGAGCACCCATACAAAAAAATATTCGTGACGAAATTTGGCTAAAGTTAATAGGAAATCTCAGTTTCAATCCAATATCTGCACTTACCGGGGGAACCCTGGAACAAATTTGTAATGACAAAGGAACGGAAGCAATTGTTAGAGAAATGATGTTTGAAGCAAAAACAATTGCGGAAGAATTGGGAGCAAAAATAAATATGTCTATTGAAAAAAGAATTGATGGGGCAAGGAAAGTAGGGGCTCATAAAACTTCTATGCTCCAAGATATAGAAGCTCATAAACCAATTGAGATAGACTCAATTATGGTAGCAGTAAAAGAGTTAGGCGATTTAACAAACTCTCCTATCCCCTTTATTAATACAATACTTAGCCTGACGCTCCAAAAAGCTAAACTTATTGGCTGTCTGTAGTCATTCAAAGCTTTACTTCCATTTATTTTCTGTTATCGAGTTAAATAGTTTAAAATAAGAACTTTTGTAAATGTCCAGATCTACCCCCTCGAATATTACTTTATCGGCTATCGCCGGCATATATATTTTAGCACAAGTAATTATCGTTCCGGCCTTGCCAGATTTAGGAACAATTTTTTCTAGTGATTACAGAACGATTCAGCTCAGTGTCTCTGCGTTTTCAATCGGCGCAGCTATAGTTAATTTAATTGCTGGTCCATTATCAGATAGATTTGGAAGGCGCCCTATTGCTATAAGTTTTTTCATTATATTTATTCTATCCTCTTTAGGATCATTTTTTTCTGAAAATATATACGTCTTTCTTTTCTTCAGATTTCTGCAAGCGACTTCTGCAGCAGGAATGGTCCTTGCTAGAGTTATAGTAGGAGATATTTATAAGGGTAATAAAGCAACAATAATGTTCGGATATATTTCAACCATAATGGCCATAGGTCCTTTGGTTGGACCTTTATTAGGGGGATTGATCTCAGATTATTTTGGATCCATGCAAATCTTTAATTTTCTGACAGCTCTAGGTTTTTTTCTATTTGTTCTTATTATCGTTGATCTTAAAGAAACTAATTTCCACAGATCCAAAAGTATGCTTAATCAAATTAGATCTTACCCGCTTCTACTTTCATCCATGAAGTTTTGGCCTCCAACTTTGGTCTCTGCATTTAGTTTTTCAATATTTGGTATATTTTTTGTCGGAGCTCCGTTCGTCGCCGCAAAAATATATAATCTATCTCCATCACAAATTGGGCTGCTTTTGGCTTTGATGCCTCTGGGCTTTGTGCCGGGAAACATAATTGTTGGCAGACTAGTATCCAGATTTTCTATTAGGCTCCTTTTGATTTTGGGTTCGGTGCTATTAATAATCGGACCAGTCCTATCACTCCTCACAACAAATTTATATACTCATCAGTTGTCTTTTTTTGTGCCAATGATAATAATGGCTTTTGGAACTGGGGTAATATGGCCTGTCGCGAACACAGCGATTGTTCAGGCGGTGCCGAGTTTAGCAGGAAGTGCTTCTGGCATAAGTTCTGCGTTAATGGTAACGATATCAGCAATCTCAAGTGGCGTTTTGGGTTGGAATATAGAAAATAGTGATCCCATATTGACCTTAGTGAGCATGCTTATTCTTGTAGGCGTTACTACGCTTGCGTCATCGTTTTTCATAAAGAATTAAGTTGTAATGTAATTAATCACTTTTCATTGTTTTCTCGAGTTCTCTAGGCATATATTTTTCATCATGTTTAGCTAACACTTGAGATGCGACAAAAATACTATCTTTAAGTTGACCTCTGACGATAACTCCTCGACCTTCAGCAAAAAGATCCGGTAACACTCCAATAAATTCAACCTTAACTTCGTTTGCACCATCTGTTATTATGAACGAATTGTTAATACCTGAACTTCTAACACTATTTCGCATCACCAAACCACCAACGCGCAATCTGATTGTTTCATCACTTACTTCACGAAGCTGGGTAGGAGATTTATAAAATTCAATGCCTGATCTAAAGGCAAACAATAATATGATAGTTGTTACTAACAAAGCAAACATTCCAAACGAAATAAACATTATTCGCATTCTTTTTTTATATGAAGTATTCATATCAAGGGAAAATTGGGCTTTCCAATAAACCAGTTGTTTCATCAAAGTCGAACATAATATTGGCATTCTGAATAGCTTGACCGGCTGAACCTTTAATCAAATTATCTAGAACTGAAATCACAACACTTCTGTCTTTGGAACGATCAGAAACGACGCCAATATGGCAAAAATTTGAGCCCCTTACATGTTGTGTGGCTGGAATATCTTCAATCGGTAAAATTATCATGAAAGGTGCGGCTTTGTAATAGTTTTCTAATGTTTTATGCACGAGTGTAGAGGGTGATGATATAGGTATGGATACAATAACTCCTCTATTTTGAGGCAATAAATGTGGGATAAATGTTATATCGATTTTATCATTTGTAATCTTTTTAAATTCTTGCTCCAATTCAGCTATATGCCTATGTTTGCCAATATTATAGGGCTTTACACCCTCAGAAACCTCTGAGTGAATAATATTTTGCTTTGCGTCTCGTCCTGCACCAGATACACCCGCTCCAAGGTTAATCGTTAAATTATTGACCTTTATAACTTCCTCACTTAAGAGTGGTATTATCGGATAAAGTGTAGCTGCAGAATTACATCCGGTACAGGCAATCAAAGATCCTTCTCTAATTTTTTTCTTGTAAATTTCAGTCAATCCATAAACTGCTTTTTCTTGTAGAGCGGGAGCGATATGTTTTTTTCCATACCATCTTTCATACTCTTCAAGCCGTTCCAATCTAAAATCTGCTGATAGATCAATAATTTTTTTTCCTTGTGGAATCTTTACTATGATCTCCTGACTTGTAGCATGTGGTAAAGCACAAAAAATTATATCAACTTCTTCGAAATTCATTTCCTCAAAGCTTATAAAGTCTGGTAAGTCTAAATGTCTAAGGTGGGGGAACACGCTTTGAATTTTTCTGCCTACGTTTCTATTAGCTACAACTTGAAACAATTTAAAATAAGGGTGCTTTGATAATAGACGAATAAGCTCTGCCCCAGTATAACCGCTACCCCCAATGATTGAAACTTTTACTGGCTTTCTAATACATTCTGTCATAACGTCAAATTATCCTAAAAACAAACCATTTTCAAATGTTTGGTTTGGATCATTTGAAAGTGAATATGACTGGATCCTTAAATATGCCATCATACTATCGAGATCTTTAGAGTATCTCTTCAAGTATCTTGAACTTATTCTTTTTCCTATAGCAATATCGATTTTTCTATCAACTTTCAAACCAAACTCTCTAATTAATAATGCCATTCTTAGGTTGTAACTCATATGGCTCGCGATCTGAAACAACCTACTGTTTGTGCCACCAAAAAAAATTGGTACAACAGTAGCATTGGACTTCAAAATGAGTTTTGATGTGAATCTTTTCCAGAAGGGATCAAGAGGACGACTAAACAGTTTTGCTGAAGTTGCAACTGTGCCCCCAGGAAAAATTCCGACGATACCACCCGCTTTTAAGAAACGAATTGCTTCATTTCTGGTGTTTATATTCTGAATGTTTCCTTCTCTGTTTTCCTCAAAACTTATAGGTAGAACAACATGGTCAAGATCTTTTGCTTTCCTAAACACTCTATTTGCGATTATTTTGAAATCTTTTCTTGTCTTAGATAAAATGTAACCAAGAAGCAATCCATCTAAAATACCAAATGGGTGGTTAGAGACAAGAACTACAGGCCCTTCTTTCGGTATATCATCCAGAGACCCATTAAATATATTCATTCGTATATTATATCTCTCAACTATGACTTCCCAAAAGTTTCGACCATTGGCGACCTCTTTTTCATAATCTTTTGCTCTTTTTATTAAGCCTATCCGTCCAGTTATATTTTCTATAGAGCGAATAAATAGCTGGCCTATTAAACCGTCTGTGGAAGTAGCATAGGATATATCTCGAGCAACATCGTTTTTCATAAATAAACCAATAACTATATTTCGATTTTTGTAAATAAATTATGAAACACATATACTTTAAATCTCAATTTTATTTTTAGTAAAAAGTAAATTACAATATTTGCATTTATTAAAAAAATAAGGGGCTAAGCATGCAACTAAAAGATAAGACTGCAATTATAACAGGTGGAGGTTCTGGATTTGGAGCTTCAATGGCCGACTTATTTGCAAAAAATGGAGCAAAGGTAATTATCGCAGATATACATTTCGATAGTGCTAAAAAAGTAGCTGAACATATAGGAGGATATCCAGTTGAGGTAGACGTATCAAACGCACGAAGCGTTGAACAGATGAAAGGAAAAGTTTTTAACGAGCATCAAAAGGTTGATATCCTAATTAATAATGCTGGCACCACCCATCTACCCGCTCCTATGGAGACTATAGAGGAAGATGAGTTTGATCGAGTGTTCAACGTAAACTGTAAATCAGTTTACCTCACGGCTAAACATTTTGTGCCACATTTCAAAGAAAACAAGAGCGGTATAATACTTAATATAGCGAGTACTGCCGGCGTCTCTCCGAGACCAAATTTAAATTGGTACAACTCATCAAAAGGTTGGATGATTCTCGCATCAAAAACTATGGCGGTTGAACTTGCACCATTCGGAATAAGGGTAAATGTCGTGAATCCCGTTGCTGGAGAAACGCCGTTGCTGAAATCTTTTCTGGGAGAAGATACTCCCGAGATGAGAGCAAAGTTTTTATCTACCATACCGTTAGGTCGATTTTCTATGCCTGAAGATATTGCTACCGCCGCTCTATTCCTGTGTTCAGACTCAGCTAGTATGATTACAGGCGCCAATTTAGAGGTTGATGGCGGAAGAACAATATAAATATTTCAAATGATAAAGCTTGTTAATGGCCCTAAGAACTCGATTACAGACATCGACGGTTTTCTGGTTGGTAACGCTCAGGATGATCATATTAAATCTGGAGTAACTGTTTTAACGCGATCAACCGCTTTTAAGGCCAGCGTAAGTATTTTAGGAGGAGCACCAGGTACAAGGGAAACAGATTTACTTTCACCAGATAAAGTTGTTGAAAATATCGATGCAATTGTCCTTGCTGGTGGATCTGCATTTGGTTTAGATGCTTCAAGTGGGGTTATGGATTGCCTTAGAAACCAAAACCGCGGTTTTGATACTGGTACTATTAAAGTTCCTTTAGTGCCAAGTGCAATTCTTTTTGACCTTAAAAATGGTGGCTTCAAAGACTGGAAAGTAAACCCCTATAGTGATTTTGGTCGTGATGCTTTTTTAAACGTCTCAGAAAATCTTGAAATTGGCTCTGTAGGGGCTGGGTGTGGAGCAACTACAAGCATTGTAAAGGGCGGTTTGGGAACTAGTTCAATTTTTTATCGAGATAAAATAAAAGTGGGTGCACTCGTAGCGGTTAATTCGGTTGGGTCACCCTGTTTTCCTGGAACAAACATTCTTTTTTCAGATTTTTATTATGAAGACAAAGAGATGCATTTTGAAATACCCAAGAAAAGTTCATTGATTAACCCTACTAAGCTTCTTACTGGGGAAGCAACAACGTTAGGGATAGTTTGTACAAACTTAGATTTCAACAAAAATGACTTGAGCCGCATAGCAACATCTGCCCATACAGGAATAGCGAGAGCAATTGAACCAAGCCATACTCCCTTTGATGGGGATATTATTTTTGCAACTACATCAGGAACACAACCTATTGATAGAAAGGAAACAGATCTTATGTTAGTGTGTCAGCTAAGCGCTTTATGTATCACTCAGGCAGTTGGCAATGCGATTAAAGCAGCAAGTAAAAAAAAAGGAGACCTACTTTCTTGTTGGGCTGATCTAAAAACCTAGATCAATCAGGATTGGTTGGAAAAAGATGAGAACTAAAGAAGCTTCATTTATTTTTGCGTGTATTGTAATCTTAATTCTTGGTGGTTTTTTTCTGCTCCCCAAGGTTTTTAAAGAGTTCAAAGGTGAAGAAGTCATTAGAGTGAGAGTCACTCTTGAAAACAGATGCACTATAACTGATGATGCATTTGTGGTGCTAGATGATAGCACAAAAATTAAGACCCCGTTTTACGGCAAAATTGCCATTTTACGTACTGAAAGAAATGCTCCTCTAAGATTGTGGATGTCTCCAAATTTCCCTCAATTCAGATATGATGGTGAGATACAAAGAGCGCAAGAAGAAATGGTTATGGTTTCAGACTGCAATCAAAACCCAAGAATGGACAATATAATGAAATCAATGAGAGAGGCATTTTCTTCTAAGGAAAACCAAAAAGACGAATAACATTTGGCTAGCAAATTTTTTCTAATACATCTTTAAAGTTTGAAATAGTTCTATCTGGGTTTTTAAGCTTGTCTAAACCAAAAAGACCCAACCTAAAAGTCTTAAAATCTATTCCCTCACCACATTCTAATGGGACACCAGCAGCTATTTGCATCCCATTTTCTGCAAATATTTTTCCATTTTGAAATGAGTCATTTTCCGTGTAACTTACGATAACACTAGTTGCCTTGAAACCATCTGCAGCTACACTCTTAAAACCTTTGTTTTCAAGTAAATTTCTAATGTGGTTACCGATATAATTTTGTTTATCTCTAGCATTCTCAAAACCAAACTCTTCAGTCTCTTTTACTGTCTTTTCAAATTTTACAAGCGAGTCAGTTGGCATTGTAGCATGATACGCGTGCCCATTATTTTCATATGCATTCATGATGCTAAACCATTTCTTTAAATCGCAACTAAAGCTTGAGCTCTCAGTTTTCTCCATCACGTTAATTGCATGCTGGCTAAGCATTACAACACCTGCACAAGGAGATGAAGACCAACCCTTTTGAGGAGCAGTTAACAAAACATCGACGCCTGTAGCTTTCATATCTACCCACGCTGCGCCCGATGCAACGCAATCTAGGACAAAAATACCTCCGTGAGAATGTACAGCATTTGATATTGCTTTTAAGTATTCATCAGGTAACATTATCCCTGCTGAAGTTTCAACATGCGGCGCAAAAACGACAGTTGGCTTGTTTTCATTTATGTACAGTGTAATTTCATTTATAGATACTGGCTTATAAGGAGCTTGAAAATTGTCAAATGTTGGCGAGGCACTAAAAATCTTGACATCAGAGGTGATGTTTCCTTTGGAAAAAATCTGACTCCACCTAAAACTGAACCAACCATTTCTTATAACTAAAACATTTTGATCGTTAGCAAACTGTCTTGCAATCGCTTCCATTCCAAATGTGCCTCCGCCTGGAATTAGAGCGATTCCCTCTGAGCAATAAACTTTTTTGAGATTTGTAGAAAGACTTCTCATCACTGACTGGAAATTTTGGGACATATGATTTAAAGATCTATCTGTGAAAACCACAGAGTACTCGAATAAGCCGTCAGGGTCTACATTCTGTAAAAGCGCCATTTTTTTTCTCTCTCTTTTTATTCTATATTAGATTTATATCAGAAAACTTTTATCTCAAGCAAATAAGAAAATTTTCAGGTTTATTTACTTAGCCGAGTTTATCAAAATCTCCATGTCTACCAAAACCTTTTTTAAAATTATTGGCTCCATTTAATCCCTCTTCCGATAATGCTCGTTTCCCATTAATCCATTCCTGTTTTAATGCCTTAGCCATTGAAAGACCCTCTTGATCATACACAGACCTCCTATCTGCCTGAACACATATTTGAGGGAACTTGGCAATTTGATGAGCTAATTCCTCAGCCTTTTTTCTAGATTGACCATTTTCTGAAATGTACTCACATAGACCCAAAGCCAAGCATTCATCCGCTTTCACTTGTCTTCCTGTCAATATAATTTCCAACGCACGGCCTCGACCGACGATTCTTGGCAGCCTAATTGTTCCTCCATCTATTAAGGGGATGCCCCACCTCCTACAATAAACGCCCAGATAAGAGGAGACCTCCATAACTCTAAAATCGCACCATAGAGCTAGCTCCATCCCACCCGCTACAGCTGGTCCAGCTATGGCTCCAATCACTGGTTTTTTGAGGTTAAGCCTACTCGGACCCATAGGTCCTCTTGGCATCAAATTGTTATCTTTTAAAACCTTATCATTTAATTGAATATCCAAGTCCTTCAGTGGATCATCTGTATTTAGAGTAGAGGCAAACTTTAAATCCCAACCCGCACAAAAGGCCCCTCCTTCACCCCAAAAAACTGCAACTTTTCCGTCATCATTTTCGTTAAATTCTAAAAAAGCATCTCTTAACTGGTCAGCGCTAACTGGATCCATTGCGTTTCTGCTTTCAGGACGAGAATGAATAATTGTCCACACTCCTTTGCTTTTTTCTACTCTCACTGACATATTTTTCCTCCCTTTAACTTAAGTAATTCAGAATATTGCACGATAAGTAAAGGTTTTTAAAAAAATATTAAATCTTAAGTAACAAAGTTAGCCCTTAGAAAAGTGAAAAGACTGCTAGTTATTAATTTAATATTTTTTTAAAATACTAAATTTTACAACTCATTTGTGATTCCAGCTTAATCATATTTTAGAACCTCTAGCGCAGTGATATTTAAATGCTTTTGTATTATGGAATAGAAATTTCTCTTGATACTTGAAAACTAATTTTTCGAGAATTCTGATAGAGCCATAATTCTCCTCTGCAGTTAGTGCAACTACTTTCTCTAAACCTAATTCTGAAAAACCATGATTTAGCACTGTTTTTGCAGCCTCAAATCCAAACCCTTTACCCCAACTGATCTTCGAATAGCGATAACCAAAATCAATACCATAATTTTCATTTAAAAAGCCACACATACCAATGAGATACGTTTTTTCTTTTAATCGAACTCCATATCTCCCGTAGCCAACTTTCTTATATTGTCGAATATTTAACTCTATATATTTCTTTGCTTCCTCAAAGAAAAGCACTTTTCCATCAACAAAGCGTCTGACTTCAGCACCACTCTTTATTTTAGCCCATCGGAAATATCACTATCTATTAAGTGTTCGATGTTTAGTCGGTTAGTTTAGAGTAGCATAAAAAAACATTTTATATGACCTAAACTATGTCGAGTCTTTAAGGCAATGCCTCAAACTAACCTTCAGAACGAAGTTTCAAATTAAATATCTAATTTGAAATAAAAAAATCAGTTTTAGTGAAGAGTGCGATAATTAGTCTCAATGATATCTTAGTTAAGAAACTATTTAAGTAGAGGTAGGTAACTCCTACTGTCATCGGAAGGGTTTGTTGGTTAGTGACATTTCCAGCCATTGCCAACAAACCTTTACTATAAAATTACTGTTTATTTGTTAGAAATGACTACCTTTATCGCTCTAATAAAAATGCGAAATTATCATAATATTAGTAAACATATACAAGGTAGTAGAATGAAACATTTTATTTCATGTATACGTTTCATTCAGAGGAAATTAAAAAAGTATATTTTGAATATAATAAGGATATTACCTACAGAGTGGCTTGCGACTGTTGAAGGAGAGCAAGTAAAATATTTTCTAATATTTTTTGAGTTTTCTTTTTTAAAAATTATGCAGATTTTTTACTCAGAAAACTTGCAAAAGCATCTTTAGCTTCATCTGAATTTAAGAGCTTCCATAGCATATCACCTTCCTCCTTCATTCTCTCCTTCATTCCCTCTTTGATTTCAGACTTAAGAAATTTTTTTGATATCCTTAATGAATTTGGAGGTAAAGAAATCAGTTTATCACAAGTTGACTTCACTGCGTCCGATAATTCAGCCGCTTTGAAAATTCTGGTAACAATGCCCATATCTAAGGCATCCATTGCGTTGAAGTTGTCTCCTAGAAAAAGCTTTTCAGCTGCCTTAAGATAACCTGATATTCTTGGTAGAATAAGAGTTGAAGCAGCCTCTGGGCATAATCCCAATTTCACAAAAGGCAGGCTAAATTTTGTTTCCTTTTCAGCATATACAAAATCACAATGCAGTAAACATGTCACCCCTACTCCGACTGCTAGCCCAGATACTTCGGCAATAATTGGCTTCGGAAAAGAACTAATTTCATACAAAAACCCCATAACTTCTGTCTCATCACTAACTGTATTGGGATTTGCGTTTGCGAAAGAAGTTATATCGTTACCTGCAGAAAAAATACCACCCTCACCACATAAATGAACTACTTTTATGTCCTCTCTCTTCCGTGCTTCCTTAAAAGCATCATCCATAGTACTATACATATGTCCTGTTAAAGAGTTTTTCTTATCCGGACGATTTATTGAAACTTTTGCTACTCCAGCATCAAAGGAAACTAAAATATTTTCCATAGCTAACGCTCCTTAAAAGATAAATTGATTGGAAAAGTGTACAGCAAATATTTGAAGAGTTCAATTCATGCACTTATAAATACTAAGTAAGTCATGAGCACGCTCTATTACTTCAGTAGCATTACACATAAAACAAGGAAGAAGAATGGAGCAAAATAGAGCTACGGAACGAAAAGAAACTTAAAAATTGAACATATGTTTTTTCAAACTATTTCTCTTTTATGATACATACATTAGCTAAACTAAAGATTTTAAAACTGACAATACTCGGTGCTTTTGGAGCTGACGTAGGAGCTACTACTATAGCAAAAGAGATGCGTAAGAAGAAAGAAACAGAAGAAATAGACGAGTAGTAAATTTGTTCGCATGTTTCCCGATTTGATACTCTGACGTAATTTCTTTTTGAGTTTAATTTTCAAATTTTTATGTCGGTGCACAAGTAAACAAGCATGGAATTAGTCACCGTCTAACACTAAACTCTAAAAATAGATTGTTAAATTTTTCATAGAAATTTGTTTCTTGTAAAATAGTACTTTAGGGCTTTTGTATTATTGAATAATAATTTCTCTTCAAACTTAAAACCCAATTTTTCTAGAATTTTGATAGAACCATAGTTCTGTTCAGCAGTCAGTCCAAGTACCCTCCCTAATCCTAATTCTATATAGCCATATTCAAGTACTTCTTTTGCCGCTTCGAACCCCAAGCCTTTCCCCCAGCTATCTTTAGAGTAGCGATAGCCAAAATCAATTCCATACAGTTCATTTAGAAAGCCGCACATACCAATAAGTTTTCTGTTTTCTTTCAATCGAACTGCATATCTTCCGTAGCCATGTGTTTGATATTGTCGAATATTCATTTCTACATATTCACTAGCCTCTTTTAAAGAGAGTACTTTCCCATCAACAAAGCGTCTGACGTCAGCATCACTCTCTATTTTAGCCCAATCCGGAATATCACTATCTTTGAAGTGTTCGATGATTAGTCGGTTGGTTTGGAGTAGCATAAAATAAAAATCTCACAGAGAATTCCTTATGTCTAGTCTTTAGTAGATGCTCAGTAGCTGGACTTTATAAATGTGTTGTGAGATGGTTAGAGAATTACTTGCTCTCAATTTATATCCAACCCAAACTACGCTCCTATATGAAAATGAAAATATAATGGCTCTAGAACATAAAACGATAACTGAAGGCAAAAAGTATTTAATGACTCAAGTTCAAATATGGAGAGGTGATAAAATCTGGAGAGAAGTGAGCGATGAAAGAGAAATTGTTTAATGAAAAGATTATTATTCACATTTCTGTTCTTGCATGATTAAGAGGTTAAGTTATGTCTAATAAAGAACTGTTGTTTGAAACAAAATACGGCAAAATGAGAGGCTATGAGATTTTTGTAAAATATTGTGAAACACGGGACTGGGACTTGATGGATGAGGTTATGCATGAAGACTATATGTGCATTGATGAGCTTGCCGTACTTAACAAAGAAGAAATGAAGCAACGTTCAATCGATGATAAAACTAGAGGTTTCGAACTTATCGATGCAAAAGAGATATTTGACAGTGAAGATATATTAATCTTCTCTCATTCAATGAAAGGTGATTGGGGAGCATATACGGCAGGTAAGAGATATGATGAGGTTATACATGTCTGTTTGAAGAAAGATAAAAAAG
>CACBAO010000026.1 GCA_902537235.1 uncultured Alphaproteobacteria bacterium | reverse complement strand
ATCGTGTTAAAGCTACTAAGGATACAACCTACATAGCATCATTAATAAAACGAAACGCCATCAATAATATCTTTATTGATACGTCTAGAAGAAAAACACCAATGGCTAATGAGCTCGCAAGAGAGCTAAACGGTCATTATTTCCAATTGCCAATGGCTAATTCCAGCAGCATTTCAAAAGCAGTTCAGCGATCGATATAGTGCATAGAGATGGTTAATGACGCTTCAAATAATTTTTGGCCATACTCTGAATATAGTAAGTTCCTTGAGACCGATAATTTTGTTTGGCATTATCAATTAATCGGGAAACCAGGCAACCCTATTATACTCCTTATCCATGGAGCTGGAGCTTCTTCTCATTCTTGGGTCAATCTAATACCAAAACTTAATGAGTTTCAGGTTTTGGCGGTTGACCTGCCTGGACACAGATTCTCAAAGATAAAAAAAGGAATACGACCTCAACACGATACTATTGTGAGGGATTTGATAATTCTTTTTGAGTCATTAAAGATTAAACCAAACGTCTTTGTAGGTCACTCTATCGGTGCAGTAATCGTTTTGTCCTTATCCGTTATCTACGAGGGACCCCTGTCATCCATAGTTCTTATAAATGGTGCTCTGGAGAGATTTGAAGGACCAGCTGGAACGATTTTCCCGTTAATGGCACGAGTGTTTTATGCAAGCCCTTTAACTAAATATTGGATAAGGCTTTTTAACAGTGCCGAAACAAGTCTTAGAAAATTTCTTTCAATATCTGGGAGCAATCTTAATAGTAAAAATATTGACTATTATATGAAACTCATGACTGATGAGGACCATGTTACCGGCACTCTGGCATTCATTTCTAATTGGAATATCGGCGATATTGAAAAAAAAATAAAAAAAGTCAGTGTTCCGACCCTTTTTTTAGCAGGCACGCGCGATGGGATTGTAAATTATAAAACATCTGTAAGAGCTCACAAAAAAGCATTTAACGCTAAAATAAAGCTTTTTGAAAATGAGGGCCATTTGATCCACGAAGTTTCAAGTGCAAAAATTGCCAAAGAGATTAATTCTCTTTGAAACCGAAGTCACACTAAGTCCCTGTAAAATTTGGTTTTTCTTTTTTAAAAAATGACTCTACAGCAGATTTAAAATCGTTGCTAAGCATCAAATTATCTTGTTCTCTCGCTTCATGATTGAATCTATCACAGTAATCTTTAAAAGTATCTTCACGCATTACTTGCTTTGCAGCAGATGCCGCTAAAGGCGATCTTTGCGATAACTCTTCAGCCCAGCCTCTCACGTCATCAATAAAGCTACCATCCTGAAATATTTTGTTTGCCAATCCATACTTTAGACATTCATCTGAAGAAAGATGGCTACCCGAAACAATTACTTCTAAAGCTTTTCTATAGCCTAGAGATTTTTGGAGAAGATACGTTGCTCCTCCATCAGGTACCAAGCCAATATTAGAAAACACCATTGAAATACGAGAAGAAGCCGCCATCACGGTAAAATCACAATTCATAGCTAAAGCAGTTCCTATTCCAGCTGCTGATCCATGTACGGCAGCTATGAAAAGTTTTTGACTTTTTGAGATTATTTCAAATATGGGAAAATATTCATCTAAAAGCTGTTTTGAAGGAGGCATTTGCCCTCCGTCATTTAAATCGGCGCCAGCACAAAAACCAGGACCTTCTCCTCTCAATATCACTATTCTCGTATCTTTATTTTGATCAATTTTTCTTAAGTTTTCAGCAAGACTTAACCTGAGTTCTGTATTAAATGTGTTATAATTTTCTGGCCTATTAATTAAAACCTCGGCTATGTGGTTCATTATATGCTCTACTTTCACAATCTCTGACATTTAATTCTTTCCTATTATAGTTTCACGTAAACGATTATTGTTGTTAAAGAATACATGCTTTTAACTGACAAGTTCAATGATCAATATAGATTTTTATATAAAAAATTTACGCTGGCTCTATATAGTATTTATTCTTACTTTTTGTTCTGCTTTTGGTCAGACTTTCTTCATTTCATTATACTCAGGAGAAATTAGAGCTGCTTTCGAGTTAACACATGGTCAATGGGGACTGATCTACTCTTGCGCGACTTTATCTTCAGCAATTCTAATCCTCTTTGTGGGTGGTTATGCAGACAGAATTTCAGCTAAAAGTCTCAGCACGTTGGTCATTTTTGGATTGATAGTTTTTGTATTTTTAATGGCAAACAATACTTCAACATGGGGGCTAGTTATTATCATTCTAGGCCTCCGTTTTTTTGGTCAGGGAATGCTTGGGCATATATCAATGGTCTTTTGTGGCAAATGGTTTTTTAAAAATAAGGGTAAGGCAGTCGCTGTTGCAAACTCTGGTTACACTCTTGCTGAAGCTTTAATGCCTACAATATTTGTTGCTTTAATAGGCCTTCTTAGTTGGCAGGTCAGCTGGTATGTATCGATAATAATGAGTATACTAATATTGACCTCAGTTAGGTTTCTTGCAAAAACAGAGCGAAACAAGGGCACCAGGCCACAGAAAGAAAATCAGCAGGTAGGTATGTTGAAAAAATCATGGAAGCGATCGGAGATGTTAAGAAGTTGGGTTTTTTGGGCGGCAGTGCCAGGACTAATGACTTCTCCCATGATTACAACTACTCTTTTCTTCCACCAGGTTCATTTAGTGGAAATAAAAAGCTGGGATCTTTCAACATATGTACTATTTATTCCAGCCTATTCAGGCGCAACTCTTTTTTCTTTGTATTTAATCGGATATTTGGTGGATAAGCTTTCCACAAAAATTATTCTACCTGTTTTTCTTTTTCCTCTCATCTCAGGGTTATTACTCTTGTCGATCGCCACAAGTTACTTGGAATTGCTCCTTATCTTTGTGCTGTTGGGTTTAAGCGCGGGGGCATATATCGTAGTATATGGAACTTTTTTCCCAGAATTCTTCGGATCTTTATATCTGGGGTCAGTGCGTACGGTTGGAGTAACCATTATGGTTTTCAGTTCTGCTATAGGACCTGTTTTAAGTGGTTATTTTATAGACTTAGGCTATCTCATTGATCATCAGTTCAAATTTTTTGCTGCCTTTTCGGTGTTTGCTTCCTTATTATTTTTAACTATCAATCTTAGCGTGAAGCTCCCTGAAAATGCTTAAAGTAAAAAACTCAAAAGCGTTTATAATTGCAATTATGTTGCGATATAATGACAAAGAAGAACTGCAGCAAGCAAGTGCGGACTACATATTAAATGACCAAGATGAAATGGTTAAAATATTGGGAGAGCTCTAAATGGATAATCTTGAAATTATTTGGCAACCAAGTATTGAAAGTAAAAAGTCAAGCAACCTATCTCGGTTTATTGAATTTGCTAATCAAAAATACTCACAATCAATAAAAACAGAGTATCAAGATATTTGGAACTGGTCAGTTAATAATGTTGAAAGTTTTTGGTCTTTAATATGGGATTTTTCTGAAATAAAAGGAAGCAAGGGTGCTAAAATATCTGAAAACCTTGATGAGATGCCTGGGGCTAAATTTTTTCCAGAAGCTAAACTTAATTATGCAGAAAACCTACTCCGGACACCAGATGACGCGCTCGCTATAGAGGAATTTAGAGAAGATGGTTTCTCCAACAAGTTAACTAGGAAAGAACTTAAAAGTAAAGTTCTCGCAATGGCGGGCTGGATGAAAAGAAAAGGGGTCAAAAAGGGGGATCGGGTCTGCACTTACATGCCCAACAGTTCTGAAACAGTTATTACGATGCTTGCCACTTCTGCTTTAGGAGCTATTTTTTCCTCTTGTTCGAGCGACTTCGGTGTTGAGGGGGTTATAGACCGCTTTGAACAAATAGAGCCTAAAATTATGATTGCCGCGGATGGCTACCTGTATAACGGAAAGGTGATTGATAGATCAGAGGAAATTAAAACGATATCTAAACGACTACCTTCTCTGGAACATATTCTTGTTGTTGAATATATAAGTTCTACTAAAGACATTGAAAAGTTTCAAAATTTTAACCTTGTTTTTCAGTCAGACAAATTAGAGAACTATGTTTTATGTAAATTTAACGACCCTTTATATATTGTCTTTTCATCAGGTACCACTGGCAAACCTAAATGCATAACACACAGCATAGGCGGCGTTCTAATTCAACATGCAAAAGAACACTTGCTTCATATAAATTTAAGTGAAAACCAAAAAATGTTTTATTTTACTACTTGTGGTTGGATGATGTGGAACTGGTTGGTCGGCTCCTTATTCTGCAAAAGCTCTATAGTCCTCTATGAAGGAAGTCCATTTTATCCAAATCCCGAACACCTTTGGAAAATAGCTGAAAAATCAGAGGTGGGCATCTTCGGCACATCAGCAAAGTATATCGATGCACTTTCAAAATCTAATGTAGTTCCCAAGAAATACTTCTCGTTGAGCAATCTACGAACTATTTGTTCGACTGGCTCTCCACTCAGCCCAGAAAGTTATGATTACATTTTGAACAATATAAAGTCAGAGGTGCAGATTGCATCGATTTCTGGTGGAACAGATCTTCTAAGCTGTTTTGTTTTAAGTAACCCTTTAAGTCCTGTGGTTAAAGGTGAAATTCAATGCAGAGCGCTAGCAATGGACGTGGATATATTTAATGAGCATGGAGAGAGTTTGGTTAACAAAGAGGGTGAACTTGTATGCAAGTCTCCATTTCCATCAATGCCAATAAAGTTTTGGAGTGATCTAAATGATAAAAAATATAAAGAAGCATATTTTGACAAATTCCCAGGAATTTGGCGTCACGGAGATTGGGCCAAAATAACAGAACGCGGCACAATAGTAATTTACGGTAGATCAGATGCAACCCTCAATCCTGGTGGAGTGAGGATAGGAACTGCTGAGATATATAATACGGTCGAGAAACTCAACGAAGTTGTTGAGTGCATCGTAATAGCACAAAATTGGAATAATGATGTTAGAATAGTTTTATTTCTAAAGTTACAAAATAATCATGAGCTTACTGAAAACCTTAAAGAAAAAGTAGTTAATCAGATAAGAGTAAATCTTACCCCAAGACATGTACCAGCAAAATTAATTTCTGTTCCAGATATTCCTCGAACTCGTTCTGGGAAAATAACCGAGCTAGCGGTCAGGGACATTGTACATGGAAAAGAAATTAAAAATAAAGAAGCTTTGGCTAACCCTGAGGCCCTCACCCATTTTGCCAACATACCCGACTTAAGTACAGATTAATTACTTATTGCTTCCAAAAAATAGGCAGGAAAAATGCCATTGCAACTAGAAGTTCTAACCTTCCTAAAATCATTGCCAATATTAAAATATATTTTTCAACATCATCTAAGCTTTTGAAACTTCCGGAGGGACCAATTATTTCCCCTATCCCAGGGCCAACATTTGCTAAAGCAGTTGTTGCTCCAGATAGTGCAGTAACAAAGTCTAACCCACAGAAAGCAAGACTTAATGTTACTAAAATAAGGCATGCAAAAAAACAACAGATCATTGTAACAGTTGAGCGATAAATATCTTGATCAACAAGCTTACTACCATACCTTAAAAGAAAGACCCCCTTAGAATAAATTAATTGTCTTAAGGATGTTTTGATTACTTGTCCCAGAACGATAAATCTATAGACTTTTATTCCGCCAGCAGTTGAACCCGCACAACCTCCGATAAATATTAGAAAGAAAAACATTACAGGCCCTAAGGAACCATAATTCATAAAGTCCCCACTAGTGAATCCTGTAGTAGTTACTACGGAAACTACATTAAAAATATACTCAGTGTTCACATACACTGATTTTGTATGCTCACCATTTTGGTATAGGATCAATAAAGCACAAGAAAAAATTATTATTAATAGAAAGGTCAATACCTGTGGGTCCAACTTGGGGATATTTCGAGTAAAAAAAATCGCAACAAATACACTAAACGGTAACCCACCTATTATCATAAATAAAATAGCGACCCATAAAACAGGAGCACTATTGTAATAGCCGAGAGACTCGTCATGTGTCGAAAATCCACCAGTAGCGACGGTTGTCATACCATGCGTTAGCGCATCAAATGGTGTCAATCCAACAGATAAGTAAGAAACGATACATCCCAAAGATAAGATTACGTAAATGATAATTATGGATCTTGATATTTCTACCAACCTTGGCAAAGGTTTATCGGACCTATCCGAACTCTCCATTTTAAACAATTGCATTCCACCAATTCTCAAAAATGGAAGTAAGATTAGCCCTAATGAAAGTATACCAAGACCTCCGACCCATTGAATCAAAGCCCTCCACAAAAGAATTGGGCGATCAAAGCTTAATATCTCTGTCATTATTGTTGAACCCGTAGTAGTGAGTCCAGAAGTTGCTTCAAATAAAGCGTCTACGAAACTTAAATTAGCTGAAGAATTAGCTAAGGGGATTGCGCATAAAATTGGGAGCAAAAACCATAACATATTAACTACTAATATTCCAAATCTTGGAGTGATTTTTGGTTGGTCACCCAAGCATGCGACTATAACCAAAATACAAAAAATAGCAGCCAATAAACCTGACCAAAGAAAAGACTTGCCTCCCTCCCAACCCGTGAGCACAGAAGTGACCCATGGGATTAACATTAAAAAGGAAAAAAATAACCCTACGTATGCGACGATTAGTCCAGCTGACCTAACTTCTTTCAATAGCATCGGTAAAACCTATTTGAATTTTGTTAAAATTACAATAATTGATCAATCCAAAAAAATTGCATAAACATGTCTTTCATCTTTTTACTTTCAAACTCTGGTTTCCACTTAGAAATTTCCACAATCAAGCAAACCTATCTTTTAAATTAATAAGTAACAACATGCCTACAAGAACCACTAAAGGTGGAAGATAAATAAGTAAAAATGTGTCTGGATGGAGAACCAGAAGTGATTTCAAAGAAATAATAGCAGCCTGCATAACTAAGGCTACTACTGACAGTAAAAGAACCACTACAGTAGTTCGATATTTTTCACTAGTAAAAACTATTAGTGCTAATCCTCCAAGCATGCATAACGCTATCGGAGATAATATCGATGCCATTTTCATATGACTCTCCGCCAAATATTCAGATGAGGAATAGTCACTTAATTGAGCTAGCTCTTTTGATTTTAAAAATCCAGTAATTGGTGAAACATCAGAAGGCGACGCCAAGTAATACTGCGTTTCAGGAATAAATGAATTTAAGTTAATACCAAATCTTTCAAATTTCACAGACACAATACTCTTTTCATCTTTTGACATAATCTGCAACTCACCATCTTGCATAATTAAATCTCTAATGTTTTCTTTATCTCTAATAGCTGCCTCTTTGGCAGAATATAATAGGGAGTAACTGTCATTTCGGTCATCAAATACAAATATTCCCGTCATTTGATTTTCTTCCAATTTATCTCTGACATAAATAGTAACGCCAGCTATTGGATGCAAAAACTTCCCACTATCAATAAACTTTATGGCAAAATTTTGTTCAATATCAAAAAAGATAGACTGAAGTTTAAATGCGCTTTTAGGCAATACAAAAAAAGTGATCAAAAATAGAATGAAACTGATAGTTACTCCAAATAAAAATATTATTTTTGCAAAAGAAAGAAATGAAAAGCCTGAGCTTGAAATTGCTACAATTTCCGTTTCTGTCACAAGTTTATTTATTGCATAAATAGTTGAAAAAAAAGCAGCAATAGGTATCACAAAATAGGCTACCTGAGGGATTGTATGCATTGCAACATTAAAAAATATGGCTAAGGGCTGTTTATTTAAAACCAAAGTTTCAAGCTTTGGAAGAATTTGAACCAACCATAGTATGCCGATAAAGGTGAAAGAGAATATCAGAAATGGTCTTAGTAGCTCGCTATATAAATATTTACTTATCACCTTCATTTAGAAATTAATCTTTACAATCTGAGTTAAGCACGATTTTTGCTCTCTATAAAAAGTTAATAGAACTTATTTTCTCTTACGTCAAAAGGTTAGCTCCTTAATAAGCTCGTGCAGATCATGGTTAGTCTGCGTTTTTCTTTCATTACAAAATTTTTTTATATATCATATATTACAATTTTTATTAATCATAGATAGGATAAACAAATGGCTGCTAATGAAAAAATCAACCTAAGAGTTGGGGAATTGATTGACAAATATTCGAATCCTTCAAATAGTGTTGAGCACCTTCTATGCGACCAATTTGCACCTAATAAATTAGCCTATAAAATAATAAATGAAAAGATGGAGGACTATGATCTTTCATATGGCGAGTTGAAAACGCAGTCTTCTTTGATAGCGAATGGATTAATAAAAAGAGGTATTGGAAAAGGAGATAGAATTGCTACTTTAATGGGAAAAAGTAAAGAGTATCTCATAACTCTATTAGCGATTTGGAGAATAGGTGCTGTCCATGTTCCATTATTTACTGCGTTCTCTACACCAGCAATTACGCTTAGAGTAAATGGAAGCAATGCTAAAATAGTCTTCTGTGACCAGAAACAGCAGTCGAAACTCGAACCATCAGATGACTTCGTGCCTCATATCAAACCAGATATTATTACTACAGCAAGCTTTGATCAAACACCAAATTGGGCAGAAAGATGGGAGGATTTATTAGCTACAGATGCTCCTATTAGGGAAAAGGTGAACTTAGATCCAGACGCTGCTATTATTCACATATTTACGTCTGGCACGACTGGAGAACCAAAAGGCGTTAGTCTTCCTGTGAAAGCTCTTGCATGTATAGAAGCGTATGCGGAATTTGCCTATGATCTAAGACAAACTGATATATTTTGGAATGCTGCTGATCCTGGTTGGGCCTATGGATTATACTGCGGTATTCTTGCGACCTTAACTACTGGGACACCTGCAATTTTATTTGAAGGTGGCTTCAGCGCCAGAGCGACCATTGATATAATAGAAAAGCACAGAGTTACAAATTTTGCAGCCGCGCCAACAGTTTATAGATCACTCCGTGCTGATGGGGTGGAACTTTCTGTTGGACATAAACTACGATGTCTTTCAAGCGCCGGAGAACCTTTGACCCCGGAAATCAACGAATGGGCACAGTCTTTCTTTGGCCTTTCTGTCCATGACCATTATGGGCAGACTGAAACCAGTATGGTTATTAATAATCACCATCATCCAGCGCTTAAAACAAATTTGCGTAATGGCTCAATGGGTAAAGTGATGCCAGGGTGGTCTGCTACTGTCTTGAAAAATGATGATGATGTGCCAGAGAAGCCGGGAATTCCCGGTCGTGTTGCCTTCATCATAAACGAGAGCCCTTTTTCTTGGTTTGCCGGTTATATCGGAAATCCAAAAAAAAGTGCTGAAAAGTTTTCCAAAGACGGAAAATATTATTTAACTGGTGATACCGGATCAATTGATAAAGATGGTTACTTCTACTTTTCCACGAGAGACGATGATGTAATTATTATGGCTGGCTATAGAATTGGGCCGTTCGAAGTTGAGTCTGCTTTAAGTACTCATGAAGCAGTGGCGGAGTGCGCTGTGATTGCGACGCCAGACAAAGTTAGAGGTGAAGTAATTGAGGCTTTTGTTGTTTTAATGCCTGAAGCAAGCAAAAGTGAACAACTTACTGAAGAACTTCAAAAGTGGGTGAAAACAAATTTTGCGGCTCACGCTTATCCTAGACATATAACTTACGTTGAAGAATTACCAAAGACGCCTAGTGGAAAAATACAACGCTTTGTGCTTAGAGAACACCGCAAAAGTGAAATATTAAAGGAATAGAAAAATGGATAAGATTAATGATATAAATTCTTTAGATAAAATGATTAGTAAGATTGTAAGGGAGAGATCCTCAAAAAGGAATTTTCTTCCAGATCTTGTAAGCATTGATATTGTTAAGGAAATAATTAGAGACGCGTCAAGAGCTCCTTCTGGTACGAACACACAACCTTGGAAGGTTACATGTGTAACAGGGGAAACAAAGAAGAAATTAACGAATGCAGTTTTAGAGGCTGCAGAGTCAGGTAATTCTAAGCTTGAATATGAATATATGCCTTCAAAGCTGAAAGATCCTTACATTTCAAGAAAAAGAGCAGTTGGATACGCACTCTATGAACTTTATGGAGTGAAAAGAGATGATTATCCTGCAAGGAAAGCTGCTGGTTTACGTAACTTCAAATTTTTTGGAGCGCCAGTTGGACTGTTCTTCCGGATGGATCGAGAGCTTTTATACGGTTCCTGGCTAGATGTTGGGATGTTTATGCAAAATATTATGATACTTGCAAGAGGTAAAGGTCTAGAAACTTGCCCTCAACAAGCATGGTGTGAGTTTGGACCTATTGTTCACAAAGTACTTGATATCCCTGATGATGAAATAATAATTTCAGGAATGTCCATGGGATATGCTGCAGAAGCACCTGAAAATACCTTGGTGAGCGAACGTGCGCCTTTAGATGACTTTACAACCTTTCTTAATTAAATTTATTGAATGTCTTATCTATGACGCATAATCAGACCCTATTCGTGCGAGTCTTCGTTTTAGCGCTGTAAATTCCATTTCTCCGAGTTTCGATCCAAAACCTTTCATTGCCTGCTGATGTACCAAGTCTTGAACTTCAGGCTTGGGTAAACTGACCTTACTCCCTGCCTGTGCAGCAATCTGTATTTTACAGGCCTGCTCTAAATAATACATCATAATGAAGGCTTCAGGTATTGTTCGCCCACATGTGAGCAAGCCGTGATTTTTTAAAATGAGTAATTGTTTATCTTTTCCTAGATCTTCAACCAACCTTTTTTGCTCGTCTAGATTTAAAGCTAGTCCTTCATATTCGTGATAACCGATCAAATCTTTATACAAAAGCCCTGTTTGGCTTAGTGGCAAAAGCCCTTCTTCTTGACATGACACACCAACGCCAGCAGATGTGTGTGTATGAATAACACAATGCATATCTGGCCTTTCTCTGTGGATACATGAATGTATAACAAAACCCGCTGGATTTATTTTATCCTCCGTCTCAGAAATTATATTTCCATTTAAATCAACTTTTACGAGATTTGAGGCAGTTATTTCCTCATAAAGTAATCCAAATGGATTCAGAAGAAAGTGTTCATTAGGCCCCGGGACTCTAGCAGAAATATGGTTGTAAATTAAGTCATCCATGCCAAAGTGTGCCATTAGCCTGTAGCAAGCTGCCAGATCTACTCGAGTGTACCATTCCTCTGTTGTCATAGATCCATTTTTTACGGTTGGTGGTAAGTTCTCATTCATATAATGTCTCCTACTCCGAGTTGAGTTCTAATTGTCGCATACAACACCTAAAAGTATACAAAAATTTCTCACTGAATCTCATATTTACTAGATTTTGAATATTTACTAGCTGTACTTTTAATAAATAAAAAGTGGCAATTAATGTTATTAAAAAATTTGGTAGTTCCCTCAATGACTTTTAATAAACTTAGATTTATACCATTTAAAATTAGTTTTTACCCAACCTGAAGACCTAATTTTCTGTGTACTTTTTCTCACGAGACCTTGCATATTGGTAATAAAAATTATATGATCTCTTTTTTAAAGCTCTACTTTAATTTAGATTTCAAACATAGTGCGAGGGGGTGGTTTTGAAGTTATATCAAGCTTATTTGCAAGAAATAAAAGAGCGTGCAAAACTAGGGCTTGGCCCGAAGCCTATTGATCAAGGAAATTTATTAGAAGAAATTATAGATATAGTTTTGGAGACGAAGTCTTCCCGTAGAGATGATGCTGTAAAGCATTTAATATACAACGTATTGCCCGGTACCACCAGTGCTGCTTCAGTCAAAGCAAAGTTTTTAAAGAGACTTATTCTAAAGGAGGATAGCGTCGATGAAATTGATCAAAAACATGCTTTTGACTTACTATCACACATGAAAGGTGGGCCATCTGTAAAGGTTCTTTTAGACCTAGCCTTTCATGAAGATATCAAAATTGCAGAACAAGCTGCTAACGTGCTAAAAACGCAGGTTTTTCTTTATGAAGCAGATACAAACAGGCTTGAGGAAAAATATAATGCTGGCAACAAATTAGCTGAAGATATATTAGAAAGTTATTCTGAGGCGGAGTTTTTCACAAAGTTAAATGCAATTCCAGAAAAGATAAAGGTCGTTACCTACGTTGCTGCAGAAGGCGACATTTCTACTGACCTACTATCACCTGGTAATCAGGCGCATTCTCGTTCAGATAGAGAACTTCATGGACAGTGTTTTATATCTAAAAAAGCTCAGGATGAAATCTCTCAGCTTAAGATAGCTCATCCTGACAAAAGCATTATGCTTGTTGCTGAAAAAGGCACAATGGGAGTTGGATCATCTAGAATGTCTGGTGTAAATAATGTGGCGCTTTGGACAGGTAAGAAGGCTAGCCCCTACATTCCTTATGTAAACGTAGCTCCGATTGTTGCTGGAACTAATGGTATATCACCGATTTTTTTAACTACTGTTGGAGTGACAGGGGGTATTGGAATAGATTTGAAAAATTGGGTTAAAAAGAAAGATTCTGATGGAAATATTATTTTAAATAATGATGGTGAGCCTATTTTAGAGCAATTATATTCTGTCGAAACAGGAACGGAACTCACCATAAACACCAAAACAAAGAAGCTATACAATAAAGAAGAAACTAAGGAATTAGTAGATGTGAGCTCGTCATTCACCAGGCAAAAGGTAGAATTTATGAAAGCTGGAGGGTCCTATTCTGTAGTCTTCGGAAAAAAACTTCAAAATTTTGCAGCTTATGTATTATCCAAAGATCCTGCACCTGTATTCGCTTCACCGAGAGAAATTCATGCTGAGGATCAAGGACTCACCGCAGTTGAAAAAATATTTAATAAAAATGCTATTGGTCTTACAAGCGACAAAAAGCTTGTCGCAGGCTCCGATGTACGAGTTAAAGTAAATATTGTAGGTTCGCAGGACACCACTGGACTTATGACTTCACAAGAATTAGAAGCGATGGCTGCTACTGTTATATCTCCATCACTTGATGGCGCATATCAATCTGGATGTCATACGGCTTCTGTCTGGGACATAAAGGCTCAAGATAATATTCCTAGATTAATGCATTTTATGCATGATTTTGGTCTCATAACTGCCCGAGACCCAAAAGGTATTTATCACTCGATGACAGATGTAATACATAAAGTGCTCAACGACCTAACAATAGATGATTGGGCTATTATTATTGGAGGAGACTCTCATACTAGAATGTCAAAAGGTATCGCGTTTGGAGCAGACTCCGGTACCGTTGCCCTCGCTCTCGCGACTGGCGAAGCAACAATGCCAATTCCCGAAACTGTAAAGGTCATTTTCAAGGGAGACTTGCACAGCCATGTTGATTTCAGAGACGTTGTTCATTCCACTCAAGCCCAAATGTTAAAACAATTTGGTGAAAATGTATTTCAAGGAAGGGTTATTGAAGTACATATTGGTACTTTAATGTCGGATCAGGCATTTACCTTTACCGATTGGACTGCCGAAATGAAAGCGAAGGCCTCTGTTTGTATTTCTAATGATGACATATTAGTTGAGTCATTAAAAGTATCAAAAAAACGAATACAAACAATGATTGAAAAAGGAATGGATAACAAAAACCAAACTTTGAAAGGATTGATGGAAAAAGCTACTTCAAGAATACACGAAATAAAATCTGGAGAGAACCCTGCTTTGAGGCCAGACAAAAACGCAAAGTATTTTGCTGAGGTTGTAGTGGATTTGAATGAAATTAACGAGCCGATGATTGCAGATCCAGATGTTAGTAACGTGGATGTTTCTAAGAGATATACCCACGATACTATAAGACCAATATCTTATTATCGAGCAGAAAAATCTATAGACTTGGGGTTTGTTGGTTCATGTATGGTTCATAAGGGAGATATGAAAATCGTTGCTCAAATGTTGCGTAATCTTGAAAAAGAATCAGGTGAGGTAAAGTTTAAAGCGCCTTTAGTGGTTGCCGCACCGACATACAACATTATTGATGAACTAAAAGATGAAGGCGATTGGGAAATTCTAGAAAAATATGCTGGCTTCCAATTTGATGATAAAAATCCCAAGCAAGTGGCAAGAGTTGAATATGAAAATATCTTGTACCTTGAGAGACCAGGGTGCAACCTTTGCATGGGAAACCAAGAGAAGGCCGAGAAAGGTGATACGGTTCTTGCAACATCAACGCGCCTCTTTAAAGGTAGGGTAGTAGAGGATTCAACTGAAAAAAAGGGAGAGTCACTTCTTGCTTCAACACCGGTTGTGGTACTATCTGCAATATTAGGAAGGACACCTACTCTGCAGGAATACAAGGACTCGGTTAAAGACATTGATCTTACAAAATTTAAACCTCCATCAGAAAAGCCTTTAGATACTTTATCTGTCCACTTTTAAAGCCCTTAGAAAATTTTCTATTTATATGGTCACTGGCACACTAACTTCATATTAAGATCTGACCGGCTTCAGAGTAGTTACTTATGTAATGAGCTAATCACTTTTTTTAATAAAAATCAGTAACTTATATATTTTAAAGGGTTTGGCTTTGAGACCCTCCTCACCATTTCACTTTAACCATCTGTTTTATATAATTTTTTAATGTAATATTTATTCAGTCTATAATTTAGTCTACAACAATATTGTTAGTAAATTATTTTTTGGGGAATAAATGACAAAATCTAAAATATTTGTGACTGGCGGAAGTGGGAAAGCTGGCAAGCATTTAATACCATACTTGTTAGAAAAAGGTTACTCGGTCGTAAATGCTGACCTTGTTCCGCTTTTGATGGATGGAGTTGATAATATCAATTTAGATATATCAGACTCCGGTCAAATTTTTAATGCTTTATCGAGCTATTCAAATATACCGGAGCTAAAATTAGGCGAAGATATAAAAAGTTTCAAAGCAGTAATTCATTTGGCAGCTATACCAAGAATTTTGCTCAAGCCGGACAATGAAACGTTTCGCATCAATACACTAGGTACTTATAATGTAATTGAAGCAGCAACAAAACTAGGTATTAAAAAAATTATCTTTGCATCTTCAGAAACGACATATGGTTTTTGTTTCGCTCAAGGTAATCCAATTCCCAAATGGCTCCCAATCGAAGAAGACTATGAAACCAGTCCTACCGATAGCTATGGGCTTTCAAAAGTTTTAAACGAACAAACTGGTAAAGCTTTTCAAAAACGTACTGGGTTTGATATCTACGCATTACGAATAGGAAATATTATTGAACCTAATGAATATCATAGGTTTGAAGAATTTTGTAAAAATCCAAGTGTAAGATTAAGAAACCTTTTTAATTACATTGACGCTCGAGATTTAGCTCAAGCGATTGAACTATGCATAAAAAAAGATGGGCTTGGTTATGAAGTTTTTAATGTTACTCACAATATTAATTCTGTTCGCTTAACCACTGAAGATATAATAAATAAATTTTACCCTAATGTAAAAATAAGAAGGGAAATGGAAGAGTATGAATCAATATTATCTTCAAAGAAAATTAGAGACGTTCTCGGGTTCAACCCAGTGCATGATTGGAGAAATTATTTTAAAGGAGATTGATAATTGATCTATGCAAAAAGAGGGAGAGCTCTAAAAATTTTTCTTCATTTTTGATATACGGTGTTCAGAAAGGCGTGTTGAAATGTCAAATACAGATAAACTAACTGTAAAACTTAATAGAAATGATAATGTTGCTACAGCCCTAAGAAAATTAGATGTTGGTGAGCTAACACAAAATTTAAAGAGTGTTAATGAAATTCCTAAAGGTCATAAGATTGCTCTAAAGAATATATTGAAAGGTGAGAAAATCATTAAGTATGATCAACTAATAGGTATTGCTAGAAAAGATATTTTTGCGGGACAGCATGTTCACGTTGATAATACAGATTTTAAATCAACAGAACATGAGTATGAATTTTCGACATCAGTAAGATTACCTAACATGATAGAGCCCGAAAACAGAGCATTGTTTAAAGGTTATAAAAGATCAAACGGTAAGGTCGGAACAAGAAACTACATCGGTGTGCTTACATCTGTAAATTGTTCAGCAACGGCCGCTAAGAATATAGCAGAGGCATTTACAACAGATAAGTTAAAACCTTATCCTAATGTAGACGGTGTCGTCTCCTTTACACACGGTTCTGGATGTGGCTCAAATTTTTCAGGTGATGGCTTTGAAGCATTACAACGGGTTCTATTGGGATATATTCAGCATCCTAATTTAGCTGGTATTTTATTGATTGGCCTTGGTTGTGAGGCTAATCAAATAAAATTTTTACTGGATGCTTATAATTTGAAAGAAAATCCATTTTTCAAAACAATGACATTACAGGATATGGGTGGGTTAAGAAAAACAATTACAGAGGGTATTCATTGCGTTGAAGCTATGCTTCCTGAGATAAACAATATGAAAAGAACCGATCAATCAGTTGAATATTTAAATGTGGCTTTACAATGTGGCGGTTCAGATGCTTGGTCAGGAATTACCTCGAATCCATCACTTGGTTATGCAGCAGACCTCATAGTTAAGAATGGAGGAACTGCGATATTAGCTGAAACGCCAGAAATTTATGGTGCAGAACATATGTTAACTAGACGAGCAATTTCACCAGAGGTTGGTAAAAAACTTATTGATAGAATACATTGGTGGGAGGACTACACTGAAAGAAACAGGGCTAGTTTAAATAATAATCCTTCACCTGGAAACAAAGCAGGTGGATTAACAACAATTTTAGAAAAATCGCTCGGAGCTGCCGCAAAAGGTGGTACCACACCTCTGAACGATGTGCTTTTATATGCTCAACAAGCTAACAAAAAGGGTTTTCTTTTTATGGATAGTCCTGGTTACGATCCTACTTCTGTGACAGGACAAGTCGCTAGTGGATGTAACATCGTCACTTTTACAACAGGTCGAGGCTCATGCTTTGGCTGTAAGCCATCTCCATCAATAAAGATTGCCTCTAATACAGAAATGTATAATAAGATGGTTGAAGACATGGATGTAAATGCAGGAAAGGTAATTTCTGATAACAAAAGCATTGAAGACGTTGGACAAGAGATATTTGACTCGATAATTAGAGTAGCTTCAGGAAAACAATCAAAATCTGAGGCTCAAGGTCTTGGCGACCTAGAGTTTGTACCATGGCAAATTGGTGCAACAATGTGAGAATTTTTAATTACTGACTTAGGAAATTATTGGGAAGTATGATGCGTGAAGATTTATTGATAAGTGAGTTTAGACAACCTCGGCAAATGCTTGGCGACCAGGAGTATGACGGTCATTTGTCTATACATAACGATAAGATGGCCGAAGACCTTGGGTTCTCAGGTGCCCCGATTGAGGGACCTACGCATTTCAGCCAATTTGTGCCTTTGCTTCATAAAGTCTTTGGAAATGATTGGTTTTCAAAAGGCTGCATTAGTGTCCACTATCAAAACATGGTGGTGGAAGGAGAAGAAGTCCAGACGATGATAGAAAAAGCTCCCGACTCCTTAGGCATTGTAGCAATTTCTGCACAGAAGCGGGACGGCACTCCAGTTCTGACTGGAACAGCATCTTTAGGTCCAGATTATGGTGAAACTGAATTAGATAAAAGAATGACCAAGCTCCGAACTTCATCTCAGTTGGTCATTTTAAGCGATTTAAAAGTGGGGCAGAAGGGAGCTGGTAATCCTGAGTGTGTGCGAATGGATATGGATCAACATATGGGTGATATGTACCCTTTTTCAAACAAACAAAAGTTGGAGAAGATTACGGAAACCCACGAGTTTTACGAGGGTGAAACTCCATGGGGAGGACCGGTTATTCCTCTGGAAATGATTAGTGTTCTGACAAATTACACAAGTAGCCTTTCTGGTTTTAGAAGTAGAGGCCCGGCAATTGGGTTGTTTGCAAGTCAACAAGTCAAAATGATCGATGGACCTCTGATGATAGGGAAAGACTACCTCCTCGAAAGAGAGATTATTGCCCTCAGTGAAAGCCGTAGAACGGAATCTAATTGGACTCTTACAAGAGTTTTATGTGCTGATTCTAAGAAATTGAAGGCAGAGGTGATACTAAATTCTGCAATGCTTAAGGATTCTTACGCCAACTACAACGCTGATGCTGCTGCTCTGGGTAAAGATTTATCCCTCTGATCAATAAAAAAGCCTTACCTAAATTCTAATGAAAAAATCACTCGCTTTTTACAGATTGCTTCAGCCGTTGACATAGAATAAATTTGGCTTAAGCATATTTTAAGCAAATCGCTATCACCTAATATGCCCAACAGATATTGTGGCCGTTTCCGACAAGAATCTCATGCTGTAATCCGCAATGTTATAGGGCGAAGAGGCGATGGTTCTCTTATTGAGGAAGCAACTACTTTTATGCTTTTAAAAATAACACTGGAAAATTTATGCTCTTTCAAACATTACTCTCTGCTTAATCTTCACATCATAGGCTTTCACATGCGCGACCAACACAAATCAGCGGACAAGGCATTCCTTGCTCTGGTTCCCTAAAACAGCGTAACAGCTCTCTTACTCCGTAAATACTGTTGTTAGATGGTGCTCTATTAAACTGTTCACATTTAAGTATCTCTAAATCTTCACATGAAGCTCTGCGCATTATATCTGCATAGTAGATTACTTCATCTTGCGGTAGCTTTTTTATTGAGTTTCGGTAAGGACCAAACTTAAAACCCAGAAATTTGCCTTGGGGGCTGAGGTCACCTTTTATAACACCAATAAGCCGCTCATTAACCCAAAATCTAGTAATCTCTTTGCCTTTACGCATGTCCATTTGAAATACGAAATCAAGCCATCGGTTTTTGAAATAATTACTAGTCTCCATGTTGGCTATTAACCCGGGGCGTTCACAAAAATCTGATGCCTCTCCCTGCATATTTTTAATTTTGCGACACTCTTCACCTATAGTTTTTAACTGAAAGGTCACTTGATTATTCGTGATGGTAAATGCTATTGCCGGGTCTCTTTGACGACCATTTTTTCTATCTTTTAAATCAAATGGTGAGATTGTATGATAGTCGCTTCCAACATGATTAGGTATGAAAATCGAAAATTTATACCAGTATATTTCACCATCTCTCATCTCGTGTACCCTTGGTTTTTCTTGTATCTGTATGCGTTGCGCAGTCCCGGCTACACCAAATCGGCTCCAATCATCTGGATGGCCTTTGTCATTCATGCTTATGGACATTCTAGCGGCTTTACGTCCTTTGAAATCGACTATCTCAAACCCATCTACCTTTTTGATGTTTCTACTATTGGGCACAAATAGTTTAGCTGTTTGTTCATCCATTATTTGTAAAAGATTTTCATAAGAGATACCTAAATGACGCTCTGTTAAGTCGATATTTTTATCGGTTGCTATTTTTCTAAGAATTTGCAGCTCATTGCTATCAGCAACACCATCAAATTCAAGACCATGCTCTTTTAAGACGGTAATTAATTGTTTTCTAGAATTTTTGCCGATAATACCATCTATCTGCCCTACATTATAACCAAGCGCATTCAAATAACTTTGTATTTTAGTATTTTGTTGAATATCAGCATAGCCTACAAAAAATGGCCAGAATAAGCATACAGCAAATATGAAGAAATTGATGACACAGGGTGGCATAAGGAAGTTAGGTTATTGGCGGAGAGACAGGGAAAATAAGACGAGTGTCTTTCTTCTTCATTTTTAACTCCTAAAAAATATTATTTATCAATACGCTAACTTGTGCTTTGACCAAATGTCAAGGTCCAAGAAACTGTGAATTAATGACCCAAAGTAAGGACCTAGGCAAGCTTAAATAAAGATTTGGGCACTGAAGGGTATGCTTGTATTATGCTATTTGCATGTGTGGTAGAAGAAGTGTTCCCTACTTTTCTACAAAGCTAGTCATTTTGACACTAATAAAGAAAATTTTGTTTATGTACAAAGCTATCACCTTTTAATAAAATCCTTAAACTTTCGCCCGAATTTCTTGCTAACGCACTCATTTGAATAGTCGCTTGTTGAAGAATATTGTTTTTTGCTAATTCTGCGGTCTCTCTTGCATAATCGGCATCCACAATCCTACCAAGTGCTCGGTTTAAATTTGTTGAGAGGGAATGGTTGGCAGAAAAGATATTATCAATCCTATTACTTAAAGCCCCCATTTTTCCTTCTTCAATATTTAATTTAGCAAGTGCTGTGTCTGCCTTAGAAAGGAATGTTTCAGCATCATCAGCTGTCAATAAGGAAGAGGGTGTTATAGTAGTGGTGGTATTAGAAGTTGAAGAACTGTATCCAGCCACAAGTTGCACAAAGCCACCGCTAGTTAAATCACCATCATTTGAGTCTCCATCAACTACATTTAGTGGATCTGCATAAAATACAAAACTCGTCGTACCATAAGCAGTAATGTAGTCATCAAGAGTGGCGGCATCTACTTCAAGAAATATCTCCCAAATTCCGACATCTCTTACAGTCGCGCTAATGCCATCAGCGGCTAATTGTGTTTGAAGATTGTTGGTTTTTGCTGCTATCGTTCCCTGGGGTATAGTATATTCCTTTCCAAGAATCTCTACCTTTGAATTAGGATCATCAGTAAGGTCAGTACCACCTCCATTAGAGTACCAGTGTATCATCCCCGCAGTTGTGTCATCTGTAAATTTTATAAAGTAGGGATGCGATGAATTTGTTGGGTGATTAGCGATTATACTTACATCTGTGCTGTTGTTTGCCCCTGGATGAGTTGAAGTACTTGAACTTGACGTTGTCGTAGCTGTTGTTGAAAACTCCAACTCAGTTGAGCTTATGAAATTTATGCTCACATTAAGGATATCATTAGCTTTTGAGCCAGTTTGGATCTGCATATTTGAAAAACTACCATCCAATAATGTTTTTCCACTCCAAGCAGTATTTGAAGCTATACTATCAATTGAATAAATATTTTGTTTAACCTCTAAGTTTATTGCAGCTCTTTCAGCAGATGACAGTGTTCCGTTCGCAGCTTGTACTGCCAATTCTCTAATTCGTAGTACATTTTGCTTCGCTTCTTTTATTGCGACAGAAGCGGTATTGATCAAAGACTGTGCGTCAGCCGCATTCTTAGAAGCCTGTTCTAACCCCTTGATTTCAGCGTTAAGGCGAGAGCTAATTTGCACCCCACCTGTATCATCTTTGGCTGCATTGATCCTATGCCCAGATGACAGACGTTGAATAGACGTATCTACTTTGTTCTGGATGGAAGACCCAGCCATAGCCATAGAGCTATATTTATGTCCACTTACATTAATCACTTAAGAAGTCCACAATATAAACCTTTAACCTAAATCTAGGTACGGCTAAAAATCAGACTTGTTTAACCAACAAAGAAAGCAGTTAGTGTGATATTGCTACTGACTAAAATTCACATTTAAGATAACTAACGTCTGTAAAAATCAAAGTAGTGACCCAAGTAATGACCTGTGTAATGACCTCATCAATATTTTTTCAATAAAATCAATAACTTATATATTTTAAAGGGGTTGGCGGAGAGACAGGGATTCGAACCCTGGAGACGGTTTCCCGCCTACACACTTTCCAGGCGTGCGCCTTCGACCACTCGGCCACCTCTCCTACAATTTTGAGCATTCTACGTATTTTTATCAATCTTGCAAGACAACTGAAACGCGTCTGTTCATTCTACCTTTTTTTTCTATTTTTGAGACGCTTAGCTTACCTATCTCTGCAGTTGATTTAACATGCGTACCTCCACAGGGTTGTAAATCGATAACACTATTAGCAGTTCCTATTCTGACTAATCGCACAAAGTCGACATTTTGAGGAGGTTTGACTGACATTGTTTTTATAAGTTGTGGCCTCTCTCTAAGCTCTTTTTGTGAGATTTGCTCATAAGACACAGCGTAATCCGCCTTCACCATATCATTCAATCTATCTGTGAGCTCGTCCTTATCTGGTGACTCCGGCATATCAAAATCCACTCGACCTTTTTCACAGGTAATTTGTCCTCCAGTTACAGGAAAGGGGAGACATACAGACAACAAATGAAGTGCTGTATGTGTTCTCATATACTTATACCTAATATCCCAATCCAAAATTTGAGTTGCCATAGTTTCATTTATAGGGTTGCCGATAGCACTCATTTCTTCAGTTTGAAGGTAAACCTGACCTTCTGCGTCTTTGACTGTATCAATTATTTTCAAACATTGTCCATTAAGTAAAAGTTTTCCCGTATCCCCAGGCTGGCCTCCTCCTCTAGGATAAAAAATTAGCTCATCAACTTTGATACCAAGCTCATTAGATTTACCAATAATTCTGCCTGTATGTTCTTTTTTATATGGATTTTCGTTGTACAGAAATTTTTGTTCACTCATTCTTACCAACTTTCTTCACCGCCACTCTATTATCAATCTTTAAATTTGAGTTTCCTTTAATGTGTAGGTCTCTTTGAGGGAATGGAATTTCGATCCCTTCCTTTTTAAATAATTTAAAAATGGAATAATGAAGTTCAGATCTTACTTGAAACATATAATTTTTATCTTTTACATAAATAATTAAATCAAAATCCAATGAGCTATCACCAAATCGCTGAAATCTTACAAATGGCTCTGGGCTTTTAAGAGCCATCTCATGACTTTTTCCAACTTTCAGTAATAATCTCTCTACCCTTTTTGGGTCAGTATCATAGGAAACACCTACCGATACCCGAACCCTGCCGGTCTCGTTACTATGGGTCCAATTTAGAACGGACCCCGCGATTAATTCCGAGTTTGGAATAACAACCATTGCTCGATCGAATGTTTCGATTTGCGTTGAACGAACGGATATCTTTTTAACAGTGCCTGAAAACCCTGAAGCTTCTATCCAATCACCTTCTTTTATTGGCCTCTCGACAAGCAAAATGATTCCAGAAACAAAATTTGATACAATAGTTTGCAGACCAAAACCAATCCCTACGCTAAGAGCTCCAGCAACAATAGCGATACTCGACAAATTGAATCCAATTGAGGATAAGGCAACCACAGCTGCCAATGTATAACCAATATACCCAACACCAGAAACCAATGCATTTTGACTTCCTTTATCCATTTTTGTTTTGGGTAACACGGTACTCTTTACAATTCTCTGGATGACCGTTGTTGCAAAATAACCTAGACCGAATATTACACCAAAATTCAGAATAGAAGTAGGCGTTAAATTAACATCTCCTAGTGTTAAACCTTCGTTAAATCTCACCCATAGCTCTACATACTGTGAAAACTCAACCCCTAGAGCTAGACCCAAAAGCAAGAGAGTCCCTATAAAATTTAGCAAGCTAAAACCCAAAAAATATGGATTGGCGACATCATTCTTCCTTCTCTTTTCCGACAAAAACAGTACGCGTAATAAAAAGTCGATCAAAACTGCAAGGATGATTACACCAGTTACATAACTCATTGCTTTGATTATTTCAAAGGCAATTAGGAGGTAGCCAAAAATACCTCCTATTAAAAAAACCCAAGTCAGAGCAATGGCTCCTTTGGCAATAAAATCGACTGACAAAAAACTTAGACCCCTTTCTCTATCTGGCAGAAGGCTAGTTAATGAAAAAATAAGAGTTTGTACACTTCTCAGACCATAATTAAAAACACCCGCAATTATTACTAAACCTATAGCATTTAAGGTTACCTCAGCTTCAAGGGAAAGATACGACCTCTCGGTCAAGTAGCTAATTACTGTAAAAAACCCCAAGGCAATAGCTATACAAAATATTGCTCCCTGCAATCGTGAAAGATCTACGGTGTAGCCAAAATTATCACTTGATAAACGGAATTTTGCTTCTGCAACAACTGTTCTGAGAAAATTCCCTAGTAGGAAAATTAAAGCTGCCATGGGCAAAGCGTCAATTAATATTGGTAGCCCATAATTTCCACTCAGACTTTGCAGAAAATTGATTATCAACGTAGTACCAATCACTTGAATAACCAATTTAAGAAAAGGATTTAAAAAAATAAGCGTATTGTTATTTTTTATTTTCGATGAAATGACTCTGTTGCCTAATACAATTATATTTTTTTGGAAAACAAGTATAATTAGGCCAATGAAAAAAGTTATTACTGGAAGAAGTGAAACTGAAAACATCCTAATCCACCTTCCTTGAGTATTGAAGTTTTTATACAAATCAACTGCAAATTTTCCAATTAAATTTGAGAAATCAGATGCTCCCTGAGCATACGTAGTGGGTAACAAAACAAGTTGATTAAATGAAAAAAACCTTTCATTGAATCTCACTTTCTTTAGAGCATCAATTTCCTTGATCAGTCTTTCTGCTCTTCTAAGAGAAAGTTTTGTATTAGCCAATTGAAACGTTGTTTTTTCAAGAGTACTTATAAGTTTTTGCCGCTTCAACGAAATATATGTCCCTTGTATAGAACTCTCTGTAACTAAATCATCAATTAGCTTTAACTCTTCTCTTTGAATTAGATACGTGTTATTAATCTCTTTTTGTAAAAGAAGAGCTTTATTTCTATCTTCGAATAAGTCAGCTCTCAAATAGCTTAGAGACTCATTGGATGCCTCTCCCTTCGACAGAATATCAGTGGCTCTTGCAGCGTTTTTATTTAAACTATCAAAAATGATTTCAAGCGTCTCT
>CACBAO010000025.1:15000-25371 GCA_902537235.1 uncultured Alphaproteobacteria bacterium | reverse complement strand
CCATCTTTCAGAGATTTGGTTGAAGCATCAGAAGAGAGATAAGTATTGGAAACATGGATCTGTGTGTGAAGATTATTCTAAGCTTGAAACTCCAATCTTAGCTATTGGAGGATGGGGAGACGCTTATAAAAATGCAGTCCCAGAACTTGTGAAAAATGCAAAAGCTAAGGGGATCATCGGGCCTTGGGTACATAAATATCCTCACTTTGCTGTACCAAAACCCCAGATAGGCTTTTTACAAGAAGCCATCCGATGGTGGGATAAATGGCTCAAAGAAATTGATAATGGATGTGAAACAGATCCTGACTATAGAGTATATGTTATGAAAGGTGAGCCCCCTAAAAGTAGTTATAATTTTAGAGACGGATATTGGATTAAAGAGGATGTTTGGCCAAGTAAATCAAGCAAAAATAAAAAGCTTTTTTTGAGACATAATAATATACTTTCTTTAAGCAACAGAAAAAATAAATCTCATTTGGGAGTAATTGATAGTCCTCAGCATTGTGGGCTAAAAGGTGGCGAATATTGTGCTATTTGGTTAGGCCCAGAGCTTCCGGGGGACCAGCGTTCAGACGACGCTTTTTCACTTTGCTTTGATACAAAGGCCTTAAACCTTGAAGAGGATATAGTTGGGTCTCCTGAGTTAACAGTAACACTCGAAGCAAACTCACCTAACGCACAACTGGCTGTCCGATTATGCGATGTTTACCCCGATGGTAAGTCGAGTAGAATAACATATGGTATTTTAAACCTGAGGTTCCGTGACTCTTTTGAACGCCCAAGAAATATACGATTAGCAAAGAATTTTACGGTAAAGATAACGCTAGATCACATTGCATATAAATTACCTAAAGGAAATAAACTTCGCCTTTCCCTAGCAAATGCTTACTGGCCTTTGGTTTGGCCAGTGTATAATCCTGCTAAACTAGTTGTAAAGGAAGGTTATTTATCTTTGCCTTTAAGACAGGGAAAAAAATCAGACGAATGGGCCTTTCCTAAGGCTGTGGCTTCCAAACCGTGGCGAGGCAAAGAAATTAGAAAACCACATAATAAAAGGCAAATACTATTTGATGAAGCTACCGAAGAGGTGGTCTTGGATATTGAAGATGACTTTGGTAGTTACATGGATCTTCAGAATAAGTTAGTCATAAGCAGCTCGGCGCGAGAAAAATGGTCTATACATCCGAATGATCCTCTATCCGCCAAGGGAGAGACCCATTGGACAGAAGAACGCTCTAGAGAAGGGTGGTCTATTAGAACAGACACTTTCTCAAGCATGACATCAGACAGGTCATATTTTTATCTTAAGGCAAGAGTGGAAGCTTATGAAAAAGAAAAGCTTATTTTTAAGAAAAATATGGAGAGTAAGATAAAAAGAATTCTTTAGTTGGTACTAATTTCATTGATAGCCCTCAAGAATGCTACCACCTCAGCTTTTGAATTATAATGACATATTGAAAATCTAATGCAGTCTTTCTGATTTAAAGGCCCAAGTATATTCCCACAGTAATGATCGTCTTTTCTAATGTGTACGCGTATTTTACGCTGTCTAAGTTCTTCAACTATTATGCTTGAAGGCTTGTTTTTTTGGAAAAAGGAAACTACTCCCTCTCGAAACTTAGAATCTGAGGTGCCAATAATCTGAATTTTCTTATTGTTTCTCAACCCAACAATATCTTCAGCACCATTTATTACTAAATCTACTAACTCTTGTTCATGCGATTTTATAGCTATAGAAGAAGCCTCTAGCCTTTCTCGAGTATTTTCGCTTTCTGTAAAATTACTGCCAAGCCAGTCCAGATAATCTACTACATCTGAAAAAGTTGCGTAACTGCCAGCATCTCTGGTACCTAATTCCCAGTTTTGGAACGGACCACCTGTCAATTGTTCCTTATTCAAAGTGCATAATCTGTCAGAAGCCCATGCTACGCCATACCCATGTCGAGAAAACATTTTATATGGAGAAACCACATATCCATCTATGTCATATTTCTGAACGTCTATGGCCCCATGACTAGAGTGCTGAATACCATCAACGATAATAATGCAGTCAGGTGTCACATTTCTAACTTCTTTAGTTATTTTTTCCAAATCAACAGTCATTCCAGTGACAGGAGATGTATGAACAATAGAAACAACACGAACATCACTGGTTAATTTTTCTATATAAGCTTGTTCATCAACCGATCCGGAATCGTCATTATGTTCTACTATAATGTGATTTCTTCGAGTATTTTTTGCCCACTTTTTCATTGCGCTCATAGAAGCGGGGTGCTCTAACGTGGAGCTTAACATCTTTCCTCCCTCTGGTAACTCTAGCGCCGCTGTTCGTATAAGCCGAAAAAGTAGCTCTGTACCACTTTCACCTACTAAGACATCACCTCGATTTGCATTAAAGAAAAGTCTCATTTTAGCTTTTCCAGTTTCAATCGACTTAACAAGAGATTTGGAAGCATCGTTTTCTCTTCCCTGGTTATCGGGATACGACGCATAAAGAGCTGATGTTTCAACAACTGATTTCAGTCTTAGGGAGCCACCAGCATTTTCAAAAAAAATACGCTTTCCCTCAAAGGGACAAGTTTCCACATGCATAAATTTTTTCCGTATGCATTCAATAAGTCCTTGCCGTTGCTCAATCACCTTGAAACACCAATTTTTTATGTCTAGACACTAGATATAAATGTAATTTTGAAATGATAAAGCCGTTTATTTAAGTTTATCCATATCTTCAAGCTGCTTAACAAAACTACCAAAAAAATTTTTTGATAATTTTTTTGCTGTACTCTGTATTAATCGTGACCCAAGTTGTGCAATCTTTCCTTTAACCTGTGCGCTGACTTCATAAGACAACGTAGTAGAGGTCGTATCCTTATCCTCTACTAGCTTAACTTTTGCTGACCCGCTTGCGGCACCAGCAATCCCACCTTTACCACTTCCTGTTATAGTATATCCATTGGGTGGGTCGATATCACTCAAAGTGATACTGCCTGTAAATCGAGTAGACATTGGCCCTATCTTTAGCTTTACTTCTGCGGCTAATTCTGTCTCACTACGCCTTTCTAACTTTTCACACCATGGAATAGACTTTTTTAAAAAATCTTCATCATTAAGCGCAGCCCAAACTCTTTCTTTTGAGAGAGGTAGTTTGTAGCTATCTTTAATTTCCATTCAATATACCTTTACCAAGCACTGGTAACCAGCAACTTCCAAAGTTAGTTATTCCCTCTTGATGAAACTAAACTACGGCTCTCTTTGTCATTTCCTTAATAAGGTTGGCACGATATTCTGCCGATGCATGCAAATCGCTGATCAATCCATCGGAAGCAATATTGAGAGAACTTAAGGAGTCAGAGCTATAATTACTTGAAAGTGCAGTCTCCATTTCCTTATGCCTAAATACTCCGCCTTCCCCTGCCCCAGTCACAGCAACTCTTACCCCTTCGCCAAACTTTGCCACAAAAACTCCTACCATGGCATAACGCGAAGCTGGGTTTGGAAATTTGACGTAGTTTGCCTTTGTTGGCTTTGAGAAACTAATGGACTCAATTATTTCATCTTCCTCAAGTGCTGTTTCAAACATTCCTGTGAAGAAATCGTCTGCAGCTATACTACGACTGTTGGTGTGTACAGTTGCTTTCAAAGCCAGTACAGCTGATGGATAGCAAGCGGACGGATCGTTATTGGCTACTGATCCCCCAAGGGTTCCCCGATTTCTTACCTGTCGGTCGCCTATTCCTTCAGCAAGGCTTGCTAATGTAGGTATAGCCTTTTTAACAACGGGAGATTCGGCAACACTAACATGTCTTGACATTGCTCCAATTTTTATGGTTTCACCCTCATCGGCAATGGTGTCGAGATTACAACCTGAAATATCAACAAGTCCATCTGGGCTTGCAAGCCTCTGCTTTAAAGTTGGTATTAAAGTCATTCCCCCAGCTAAAAACTTACCCTCGCTTAAAGATTTAATTGCTTCCAAAGCTTCCGGAGTGCTATTTGGTTTTACGTACTTTGTAGAATACATAATATTGCTCCTTTATTCTGCGGCTATTGACTGACTATCTTGTATTGCTTTCCAAACCTTTTGAGGCGTGGCTGGCATAGACATATCGGTCACTCCAAGTGGCGATAAAGCGTCAATAATTGCATTAATTATTGCAGGAGGTGAAGCTATCGCTCCAGCCTCTCCACACCCCTTTACACCTAGATCGTTGTGGGTACAAGGAGTGTTTGTATAGCCAACCTTGAACGAAGGTAGGTCATCCGCTCTAGGCATACAATAGTCCATGTATGAAGCAGTTAAAAGTTGACCATTTTCGTCATAATGGGCGTCTTCTAATAGCGCTTGACCAATACCCTGAGCAATTCCGCCATGAACTTGTCCTTCTACAATCATTGGATTAATTAGATTACCGAAGTCATCGCAAGCAGCCCAATCTACTACTTTTACAACTCCGGTTGCTGGATCAACCTCAACCTCAGCAATATGAGCGCCTGAAGGGTATGTAAAGTTTAATGGATCATAAAATGCACTTTCCTCCAAACCCGGTTCTAGTGTCTCATGCGGATAATTGTGTGGAACGTAAGCAGCTAATGCAATCTCTCCAAACGCCTTCTCCTTGTCAGTTCCAGCGACAGCAAACTTGCCTTCCTTAAATTCCACGTCTTCCACAGACGCTTCCATCAAGTGAGCAGCAATCTTTTTACTTTTCTCGATAACTTTGTCTAAAGCTTTCACTAGGGCCGCTCCCCCAACAGCCAACGACCGTGACCCATAAGTACCCATTCCGAAAGAGTTTTTCTCGCTATCTCCATGAATAAGATCTACGTTAGCGAGTGGGACACCAAGCTTTTCTGAAACAATTTGAGCAAACGTAGTCGCATGCCCCTGACCATGGCTATGTGCTCCTGTGAAAACTGTTATAGTACCGGTTGGATCAACCCTGACGGATGCAGATTCATAAAGACCAACTCTACTTCCTAAAGCACCCGCAACAGCTGACGGAGCGATTCCGCATGCTTCGATGTACGTTGATACACCTATACCTCTATACATTCCTCTCTTGGCTGCTTCAGATCTTCTAGTTTCAAAATTTTTGTAGTCGATCATTTCCATAGCTTTATCGAGTTGTGGCTCGTAATCCCCAGTATCGTACTGTAGAGCAACTTGTGTCTGGTAAGGAAATGCATCCTTTGGAATGAAATTTAATCGCCTGAATTCAGTTGGATCCATTCCTATCTCTCTTGCTGCTGCGTCCATAGTTCTCTCGAGAAGATATGTTGCTTCAGGTCGTCCTGCTCCTCGATAAGCATCGACAGGTGCGGTAGTTGTAGCCATTCCCTTAACATTTGTATAGATAGCGGGAATGTCATAAACGCCGGAAAGTAGGGTACCGTGTAAATAAGTTGGCACAGATACTGCAAATGCAGATAGGTAACTCCCCAGATTACAAATTGTATCAACTCTCAATCCCACAATTTTATTATTATCGTCTAATGCCAGTTGAACATTATTAATATGGTCTCTTCCGTGAGCATCTGATAAAAATGCCTGAGTTCTGTCGGCTGTCCATTTAATAGGTCTATTTATCTTTTTACTTGCCCAAGTACATACTGCTTCCTCAGCATAGACATAAATCTTAGATCCAAAACCACCTCCAACATCAGGCGCAACTACACGTAGTTTTGACTCAGGTATCTGAAACATAAAGGCTGCAATTACTAGCCTAGTCAATTGCGGGTTTTGTGAAGTCGTATGAAGTGTGTATGATTCTGATATATCATCATATTCTGCTAAAGCTGCTCGTGGTTCCATAGCGTTTGGAACTAAGCGGTTATTTCTCACTGTCAACTTGACAACCCTTGATGCAGATTTTAGCGCTTTATCTGTCGACGCTTCATCTCCTAATTCCCAATCAAAATAACAATTATCCGGAACTTCTTTATGAATCTCTGTAGCTGAGGAAGCTTTCTCCAAGTCAACAACAGCAGGTAACTCTTCGTATTCTACTTCTACAAGTTCTGCAGCTGATTTTGCCTGAGCCAACGTTTCCGCAATAACTACGGCTACATGATCACCCACATATCTAACTTTTCCATTAGCTAAAATTGGATGTGGAGGTTCTTTCGTCGCGGAACCATCTCTACACGGTACAACCCATCCACAAATTGGTCCACCTATACCATCGGCTACAACGTCCTCACCAGTGTAAACTGCCACTACACCATCGGCCGAAGATGCAGCTTTTGTATCTATAGATTTTATGTTTGCGTGAGCAACATCTGACCTAACAAAATATGCATGCGTTTGTCCTGGCCTATTAATATCGTCCGTATATCTTCCTTTTCCGGTTAAAAACTTCTTATCCTCTTTTCGTGTAACTGATGCTCCTATTCCTTCTGACATATTTTAAACTCCCATTTTTTCTGCGCCGGCTTTAACCGACTTTACAATGTTGTGATAGCCAGTACATCGACAGATATTACCTTCGAGGCCATCTCTAATCTCTTTTTCGCTCGCGTTTTTGTTTTTTGAAACAAGTTCAATAGCGCTCATTACCATCCCTGGAGTACAGAAGCCGCATTGTAGACCATGGTTTTCTTGGAAAGCCTCTTGCATCGGATGGAGAGAATCACTTGATCCAATTCCTTCGATTGTGGTTACTTCTGAACCTGCGGCTTGTGCAGCTAAAATGGTGCATGCCTTTACTGATACACCATCAAGATGCACAACACATGCCCCACACTGACTTGTATCGCAACCGATGTGTGTTCCAGTGAGACCTGCTTTTTCCCTTATAAAATCTACTAATAGGGTATTATCCCCTACATCATGCGTTTCAACTTTACCATTTATAGTAAGGCTTATGTCACCCATGTTTTCTCCTCCCATTAAAAAAACATCGTAATAGGTAATGTACTAGACTGTTGAGTGTCTAAAAATTCAGTATTTAATTACCCAGTCAAAAAAATTCTTATATTTATTTTAAAATTCTATAAGTATAAGCCATAAAGTAAAGTTAAAACTTGCCCATGCGTAATGCGTAAAAATGACGCGTGGCATAAAATGCGAGGTTTTATATGAAAAAGTATTTTGAGTCACCAGACAGCTTGATTGGGTCTCTGAAGCAGTCTAAGTACATCTTAAATGAAAATTTAGCCGTCGCTGTCTATCTATCTCTAGCAAGAAAAAAGCCACTATTTCTAGAAGGTGAAGCAGGCGTAGGAAAAACTGAAATTGCAAAAATACTATCTCAAGTACTTGATAAAAATCTTATTCGTTTGCAATGTTATGAAGGATTAGACATAAATCAAGCAGCATACGAATGGAATTATGGACAGCAAATCATCGCACTTCAAAGTGGAAATAAAGAAGAATCAGATTTGTTTTCCAAAAAGTATCTTATTGAAAGACCTCTCTTAAAGGCCATTCAAGACAGCGGGGGAGAAAATAACATTCTGTTAATAGATGAATTGGACAGAGCAGATGAAGCGTTTGAAGCATACCTTCTAGAAATACTGTCCGATTGGCAGCTTACTATTCCAGAATTAGGAACGATCGTTGCAAAAACACCTCCGATTGTAATTATTACTTCAAACAGAACAAGAGAAATTCATGACGCTCTGAAAAGGCGATGCTTTTACCACTGGGTTGGCTTTCCAAATAAAGAAACTGAGTTGGAAATAATCTCTATGAAAGTTCCTGAGGCTGGCTTGGACCTCCAAAAACAAGTGGTATCATTCGTCCAGTCATTAAGAGAAAAAAATCTTTACAAGGCTCCAGGCATAGCAGAGACAATCGATTGGGCTCAAGCTTTAGTAGAGTTAAATTGTGTGGCATTAGACCCTCAAACAGTAGACTCTACTATGGGAGTATTATTAAAATACCAGGATGATATTTCGCGTATTCAGGGATCAGAAGCTGGAAAAATATTAGATAAAATCATGCTGAACAAATTACAGGCAGAGAAGTAAAAGGATTTAAAAACTTTGAAGAAATTAGAGATTACACCTAAGCTTGACAAAAACATTGTCTTTTTTGGTCGCCTATTGAGAGCTTCCGGAATTTCAATCGGTTCTGACTCCATTTTGGAGGCCATTGAAACTATAAAATTAGTAGACATAAAAAATAAAAAGTCTTTTTTCTACGCATTGCAAACTTGTTTTATTAAGAGACCGGAGGACATGAAAATTTTTGCACAAGCTTTTTCTCTATTTTGGCAAAATCCAAGATTTAGGGATCGCATGAGAGATTTGTTATTGCCTCAAACACGCATTCAAAATCCTAAAGAGGAAAAAGAAGAACTAGCAAAAAGAATTCAGGACACGCTTTCAACGCCTGAAAGACCAAAAGAGCGGGTAGTTGAGGAAGACACCTTGCTCATAGATACAAGTGGTACAGCATCAGACACCCAACTGTTTAACGAGAAAGATTTCGAGATGATGTCTAAAGAGGAAATTCAAATAGCCAGTCAGTCAATCAAAGAACTGTTAATAAAAATACCAAAACGGCCATTCAGACGCTCCGAAAATAGCTATTTAGGGCAAGAAGTCTCTGCAAGAGAAAGTTTAAGAAGAGCTAAAAGAAATTTCGGGTCTGTAATTCCGAAATTGGTTAGGAAAAAAGAGGTCAGTCGACCTGTTGTCGTTCTATTAGATATTTCAGGGTCAATGGAAAACTATTCAAGGATGATGATACATTTCATCCATAATTTAATGCAGAAACACAAGAAGGTGCATGCTTTTCTTTTTGGCACAAAATTAACTAATATTTCTTTCCAGATGAAAAACAAAGATATTGATGTTGCTTTAAAAGAGGTATCAAAGGCAACTACTGACTGGGCTGGTGGAACCCGAATAAGAGATAGTATTTTCACTTTTAATAAGAATTGGGTTAGAAGAGTATCAAGCTCAAACTCGATTATCTTTTTAATAACTGATGGACTTGACCGTGATCATAGTACTGACTTATTTAACCAAATGGAAAGGCTTCAGAAGAGTTGTTACAAATTAGTTTGGTTGAACCCATTACTTAGATTTACAGACTTCCTACCAAAATCAATCTCAATAAAAAGAATTTTACTTAATGTAGATGCATTTTTACCAATACACTCCATAGAGAGCATGCAAAACCTAACGTCTTTAATTAGTAAAAATTTAGTAAAAGAACATAATGATATTATTACTTGGCATAATAAAATTGAACCCCAGAGCAAGGAGTTGGTTTAAATGATCACCGTAGAAATTGATTCTGAAATTTTTGATGAAGCGTCTAAGTGGGAAGTTAATGATACTGAGATGGCTTTGGCTATTGTATTGAAAACCTGGGGTTCTTCCCCAAGACAACCAGGAAGCATGATGTTGGTTCGAGAAGATGGGCACTTGGTAGGTTCTGTTTCTGGTGGATGTGTCGAAGGAGCAGTAATATTTGGATCAAAGCAAATAATGAAAGAAAATAAAACTGAGTTGATGGAATTTGGTGTAGCAGATGAAGATGCTTGGTCCGTTGGTTTATCTTGTGGGGGTAAAATATCTGTATTTGTTTGCCCTCGAAATAGAATAGAGGATGGGCTTTTTCAAAAATTGTGCAACGTAAGGAATAGCAGAGAAAGCGCCATACTTGAATGCAATATTGAAAACGGCAGCATATCAATCATTAAAGATAAAACTTCGGAAAGTGAAAATGTTTTTAATATTAAAATAACTGCTAAGCCTCGCGTGTTAATAGTCGGAGCGGTACACATTAGCCAACACTTGATCCCGATGGCTAAAGGGGTAGGATTTGATGTTGTGTTAATTGACCCCCGAAGTCATTTCGGAACTGGAGAACGTTTCCCTGGGGTTGAGGTTAGCAATGACTGGCCAGATGAAGCTCTTAAAAAATTAAAATTAAGCGATAAGGACTGCTTGGTTACTCTAACACACGATCCAAAAATTGATGACCCAGCTTTGCAAATAGCCTTGGGTAGTCCCCTATTTTCGATTTGTTGCCTAGGCAGCAAAAAAACTCATTCAGCCAGAAAAAATAGACTACTTAACAGCGGAATAACTGAACAACAGTTTGATCGAATTCACGGACCAGCTGGGCTAGACATAAACGCTAAAACTCCAGCTGAAATTGCTATTTCAATTTTGGCTGAACTGATCAAAGACTGGCGTGGCAGAACCTAAATGAAGATTTTAGGTTTAGACACAAAAGAAAGCCTTGGCTTTGTCATAGCACAAACCTATAACTTGCCAGGAAAAACAATTTCAAAGGGTACCTTCGTGACCAGTGAGATTGCAGCTTATTTCGAAGAGGGTGATGTACAGAATATTCTTTGTGCGGTACCAGACAATGGTGACATACATGAAGATGAAGCTGCTAACATTATA
>CACBAO010000025.1:0-7500 GCA_902537235.1 uncultured Alphaproteobacteria bacterium | reverse complement strand
TCTCCACCTCATCAAAAAGAATAACTTGATAAGGCTTTCTCCTAACAACTTCAGTTAATGCCCCTCCTTCCTCAAAACCTACGTAGCCAGGTGGAGATCCAATAAGTCTAGATACTGAATGCTTTTCCATGTACTCAGACATATCTATCCTTGTCATCGCCTCTTTATCCTGAAATAAAAATTCGGATAATGTTTTACTTAATTCTGTCTTCCCTACTCCCGTCGGACCTAAAAATAGAAAAGAGGCAAGCGGTCTTTTTAAGTCCGATAAACCAGCTTTCGCTCGTCTAATTGCTTTCGAAACGCACTCTACTGCATCTCTCTGCCCTATAACACTTTGTGAAAGTAACGCTTCCATGTCCATCAGTTGAGACTTCTCGTTTCCTAAGAGCTTTTCTACAGGTATACCAGACCACTTTGCTACAACGTTTGCTATATGATCCTCTGAAACTCGTTCTGGATTAATTTGCTTTGCATCTAGTGATCTTTCTTCAGCCTCTTCAATAGCCATTTCTAGCTTAGGAATAACTGAGTAAGTTAGCTCTCCTGCACGTTCAAGATCACCATTTCTTTTCGTTTCTTCTAGCTCAGTTTTCAATTTTTCAAGCATTTCCTTGTTAGAGCTAAGATCCTTAACATTCACTATTTCCGCATTCCACTGTTTGTTAAGTGCATTGCATCTTTGTGATAGTACCTTTAAGTCATTCATAAGTTCTATAAGTCGTGCCCTTGACTCAAAATCATTCTCATTTTTCAAAGCTTCACGCTCGATTTCTTTTTGAAGGATCTCTCGTTCTAAATCTTCAAGCTCTATTGGCTTACTACCCAATTCCATTTTTAGCTTTGCAGCCGCCTCGTCTATTAAGTCGATAGCTTTATCAGGCAAAAATCTATCAGTGATATAACGATCAGACATTTTGACCGCTGCTACCAAAGCGCCGTCGCTTATTGAAACACCATGATGCACTTCGTATTTGTCTTTTATTCCTCTCAATATCGACAAACACTCATTAGTACTCGGGGGGTTAACCATTACAGGCTGAAACCTTCTTGCTAAAGCTGCATCTTTTTCAATGTATTTTCTATGCTCATCCAGCGTTGTTGCACCTATACACCGTAAGGTGCCTCTAGCTAAAGCTGGTTTAAGTAGATTAGACGCATCCATCGAGCCCTCTGACTTCCCCGCTCCCACAAGGAGATGTACTTCGTCGATAAAGAGTATAATTTGTCCCTGGCTATTCTCAATTGCTCCCAGTACAGTCTTCAATCTCTCTTCAAATTCTCCTCTATATTTTGCACCAGCGACTAAGGATCCCATATCTAGGGAAAGAAGTATTTTATCAGATAGGACCTCGGGAACATCTTTTCTAAATATTCTAAGCGCAAGTCCCTCCGCAATAGCAGTTTTTCCAACACCGGGCGAACCGATTAATATTGGGTTATTTTTTGTTCTTCTACTCAAAACTTGAATAGTTCTACGAATTTCTTCATCTCTACCAATAATCGGATCAATTCGGCCCTCTAGAGCTTTGTTGGATAAGTTCACCGTATAATTATTTAAAACGTTTTCGCCTTCCTGATGGGCCTGGCTTTCAATTTTATTTCCTTTTCGATCTGCAAGCACAAGATCTTCAAATTGATCAATATTTTTGACTTTACTCTTTAGTTTTTTAGAAAAATCGCTTTGTCCTAAGGCAATACCTAAAAATAAGGCTTCTAAACCAATAAACTTATCACCTAACTTATCAGCGTAGCTTTCTGCGCTTTTGATTGCCTCAGACAATTTTGCGTCTATAAACAAGCTTTTATGTCCCTCAACCTTTGGTAAGGAGATTAATAGTTTGTCTGCTTCTTGCAGAACCGAAAAGTAGTCTCCACCCGCTAACTCTATGAGCTTTCTAAATCGCTGTTTATTATTTAATAGGATAGACTTCACTACGTGAGCTGTGGTAATTGTCTGATGATCAAGCGCCTTTGCATTCTCCATAGCCTCTACCATCGTTTCTTTTGCATTATCGGTATATTTTTCTAAATCCATTTGCCTAAAATTTTTTGTCAATACACTATATAAATGTGGGCTTATTCTTGATATACAAGCACTAGGTTGATATTTTTCTAATTATGAGCATTGAAGATAAAATCATTGTAGCCTTGGATTTAGAAAGTTGCGAAAAAGCTCTATCGCTCGTTGAAAGGCTCGGTGGTCATGCGAATTTTTTCAAAATTGGACTAGGGTTGATTGGTAAAGGAGGCTTAGAGCTTGCTTCAGAAATAAAAACCCGGGGTTATAAGGTTTTTTTAGATTTAAAATTGTTTGATATCTCAAATACTGTAGAGAACGCGGTGAGTGGATTATGCGACGCTAACTTTGATTTTCTAACTGTGCAAGGGGACCCACATGTAATAGAAGCTGCTGTGAAGGGCAGAAGTTCTAGTAGCACAAAAATACTAGCAGTCACATTTCTTACAAGTCTGGACAGAGGGGATTTAGATCAAAATTTAATCAAACCTGGAGAAATTCAATCTTTAACCGACAAAAGAGCTGAAAAAGCAATTTTAGCAGGAGCCGATGGAGTAATTGCCTCTCCTAAGGAGTTACAACTTATTAGAAAAAATCCAGTTTGTGCGAAAAAGATTGTTGTTACACCAGGAATAAGACCTAGAAACTCTTCTATTGATGATCAGAAAAGAGTCGCAACACCTTCTGAAGCCTTGAGATTAGGTGCGTCACATATTGTGGTGGGAAGACCGATTTGCCAAGCAGAAGATCCTCTCGTTGCTTATAAAGAAATAGAGAAAGAAATTTCACCTGATTAATTTGTAAAACGGGTTATAAATCCTTTGATAGCACCTAACAGTCTATTTTGAATAGATAAGAAATTATTATTCTGAACCAGTTGTTTTTCATCGCTATAAAGCGATCGCAAAATCTCAATTTGTATTACATTGATGCCGTCGATGGGGCTCGCATAATTGCGAGTAATAAATCCACCTGAAAAGGGTTTATTGAGGCTGACTTTAAATCCTGCCTCAGTAAATAAATCTTTTAACTCCATTATAATTTCGTGTTCACAGGAACGACCAAAGCAGTCACCAAGGACAACCTCTACTGGATCTTTTTTACTAGACAGATTAATCGATGAATACGGCATTGAATGACAATCCAAAAGAATTACTTTTCTGAAAGACATCTTTGTGTATTCAATTAATGATTTTAGCTTATTGTGGTATGGGAAGTAAAAACTTTGAAGCCTTTGATTTGCATCGTCAATTGAAATCCGCTGTTTATATATGGGTTTTTGACCTGCAACTACTCGGGGGATAACTCCAAGGCCTGCAGATACCTTAAGTGTGTCTTTATATGTTGTAAGATCTTCAATTAGTAATGGATCCAACTCTTTAAAATCCCTATTCACATCTATAAATGATCTTGGAAATGTTGCTGACAGCATAAAAGATCCTAAGTCAACAACAGGAGAAAAAAGCTGGTCTACAAACAGATCTTCAGATGATCTCAATGTTTTTAAAGATAAATCCGTTAGTTGGACAAATTTTTTTGTATAATTATTCCCACTGTGGGGTGAATTAAACAGTACACAATTTGATTGATGTAGAGGTGATGACAGTTGGTATGGTTTCATTTGGTGAACAAAAAAGATTTAGTTTAAAAAATTTAAACCTTGACCCTTATTAAACTTTTTATATAGAAAAAACAATAGGGGCGTATAGCTCAGCGGGAGAGCACTTCGTTGACATCGAAGGGGTCACTGGTTCAATCCCAGTTACGCCCACCAAAAAAGAGGTTGTTTTTTTCTGAAAAATCTTTAGAACTCTATACCGGAGATAAATATGAAAATACGCAATTCCTTAAGATCATTAAAGCAACGACATCGAAACTGCAGAGTAGTAAAGAGGCGTGGCAAAGTCTATGTAATAAACAAAGTCCAACGAAGATTTAAAGCTCGTCAAGGCTAACTTAAAAATTACAATAGATGAACGTTAACAACTGTAACAATTTCAAAGACTTCAGAGAACTTGCAAGAAGACGGTTACCGAGACCAATTTTTGATTATATAGATGGTGCAGCTGATGATGAGATCACATATGCGCGAAACACTGAGAGCTTCAACTCAGTGTCTTTAATCCCGAATGTCTTAAGGTCAGTTAAAGAGATTGATATGTCTACAGAAATATTCGGAAAGAAAATTTCTATGCCAGTATATTGCTCTCCTACAGCTGTTCAGAGACTATTTCATTATGAAGGAGAAAGGGCAGTAGCTAAAGCCGCCAATAACCTCAATACCATGTTCGGCGTATCATCTTTAAGTACGGTTAGCGTTGATGAAATATCCTCCATATCTGAATGCCCAAAAATGTTTCAATTTTATTTTCACAAGGATCGAGGTCTAAACAAATATATGCTTGATAGGGCAAAAAAAGCTAAATTTGACGTATTAGCGCTGACAGTGGATACAATCACAGGAGGAAATAGAGAAAGGGACCTAAAAACTGGTTTTACTATTCCTCCAAAACTCAACTTTAATAGCATGCTTAACTTCGCGATAAAGCCGTCTTGGTTATTTAACTTTCTTACCTCACCAGCATTTGAACTACCACATCTTCAAAACCATGTTGACGAAGGAACTAGCGCTGTTACATCTATAGGTTCCTATTTTTCAAATATGTTAGACCAGACCATGAGCTGGACAGATGCAGAAAAATTAAGATCAGATTGGGGCGGCCCTTTTGCTCTCAAAGGGATTGTGAGCGTTGAGGATGCCAAGAAAGCTGTAGATATAGGATGTGATGGAGTTATTGTGTCAAATCATGGGGGACGGCAACTAGATGGCGCAGTATCACCTTTTGACCAATTAGCTAGAATTGTTGATGCCGTAGGCGATAAGACTGACGTCATATGTGAGGGAGGGATCCAGAGAGGGACACATGTGCTAAAAGCTCTATCGGTAGGAGCAAAGGCGTGTGCTGGAGGTCGCCTATATTTATATGCGTTAGCAGCAGCTGGCCAAAAGGGTGTAGAAAAAGCGTTAGCTAATCTTAGAAACGAGATAGAAAGAGATATGAAACTTATGGGGGTCACAAGTATCGATCAACTTTCTCGAAGAAATTTAAACTTCAAATAATATATGCAACCAAGTGACTTTGAAAAAAACGTTACGAAGCATATAAAAGGTAGCAAACCTGCACCGGTTCACTTGTGGGATCCACCATTTTGTGGTGATCTTGAAATAAATATAGATACTAAGGGTCGTTGGTTTTATCAAAAATCAGAGATAAAAAGAGACAGACTTATAAAGCTTTTTGCAAATATTTTAAAAAAAGAGAATAATAAATATTTCCTTGTAACTCCAGTTGAAAAGGTTGGAATCACTGTGGCTGATGTACCATTTATGGCAACAGAAATTGATGTAATTATGCAGGAAAAAAGAAGTCTATTTAAATTTACGACTAATATAGGAGATGAGGTCTTTTTAAAGGAAATTGATCAATTCAAAATTTTATTTAAAAAGTCTACTGATGAACCCCAACCCTATGTAAACGTAAGGTCTAACCTCTTTGCGAAAATTGATAGAAAAAGTTTTTACAGATTGGTCGATTGTTGTGCTGAGACGCTGCACAACGGTGAAAAATGGCTTGGTTTTCATTCAAATAATATATTTTTTCCTTTAGTAAAAGCTGAGCAATTAGATTAACTTCAAAGATCTAATTTAAAATCTTTAAGAACAGATTGATATAGCGATTTTTTGAAAGGTACTATTGAACTAAGCATATCGGTTTTGTTAGACCATTTCCAATCTGAAAACTCAGGGTCTTTCGTAGCTATGTTTATGTCTGAATCATTCCCGTTAAACTTGAATAAAAACCACTTTTGACTTTGACCTCTAAATTTACCCCCCCAAAACTTACTCTGTATTTCTTGGGGCAACTCATAACGATACCAAGTCTTAGATTGTTTAAGAAGAGTGACTTTGGATTTAATAATACCAGATTCCTCATACATTTCTCGATAGGCAGCCTCTAAAGGAATTTCATTATTGTCTATACCTCCTTGCGGCATTTGCCACGCTTTAGTGTTATCAAGACGGCGACCTGTGAAAATTTCAGATTGGTTATTAATGATTACCAACCCAACACCTAGACGATATGGTAGTGAGTGAATCATTCTTTTCCAGAGAAGACCAGTAAACCTTCAATTAAATCAATCGCATGGGCCAATTGATTGTCTTTATTCCTTCTTTCGTTTGCTTCCTGAAAACTTATTTCCTCTTTTCTCAGCATTTCTTTTTCAGTATCCGTTAAACTGTCATTACTCAAAGCGCCCTCGAGATCAGCTTCTGAAAACGTTTTTCTTTTATCTTCCTCGTTGTCTTCAACTCTCTTAAACTTCAAGAAGACATCGGGGGTTACTCCTAGAGCTTGAATCGACCTTCCTGAGGGTGTGTAATATCTCGCCGTTGTCAATCTAATCCCACCGCTTTGGCCCATTGGAAGGACTGACTGAACTGATCCTTTTCCGAAACTTTTAGTTCCTAAAACAATGGCTCTTCCGTGGTCCTGAAGCGCACCTGCAACGATCTCTGACGCAGACGCAGAACCAGCATTTATAAGAATAACAAGGGGCTTTCCTTCTGCAATATCACCTTTAGAAGCCTTATATCGTTCTCCCTTTCCTTCTCTATCTCTCGTCGAAACAATCTCTCCTTGATCTAAAAAAAGATCGGTCACTGAAATGGCTTCAGATAATAATCCTCCAGGATTATTTCTCAAGTCTAGTACAAACCCTTTAGGTTCGTTTGCACCGATTTTTTCCATTACAGATTTTATTCCATCTTCAAGATTTGGCATAGTTTGTTCATTAAACGTAGTTACCCTCATAATCACAACATCACTTTCTATTCTTACCTTTGCAGCTGTCAGCTTTATCACATCTCTTGTTACTTGAACCTCAATTGGATCTTCTAAACCCTCTCTGACGATAGTTAACTTAACAGTTGACCCTACTGGACCACGCATTATTTCCACGGCTTCAGATAAGCTTAGACCTAGCATGGGCTTGTCATCAACAAATGTTATATAGTCTCCAGCTAACACCCCTGCCTTATAGGCTGGTGTATCGTCCATAGGTGATACCACTTTTACGAAACCATCCTGTTGGGTAACTTCAATTCCTAAGCCGCCAAAGGATCCTTTTGTATCGACCTGCATATCATCATAGCTCTTAGGCGCTAAAAATCCTGAGTGAGGATCTAGAGAAGAAAGCATGCCATTTATCGCTGCCTCAATTAACTCTTTACTTTTGACTTCTTCAACATATTTAGATTTTACGAGATCGAAAACTTGACCGAAAAGGTCTAGCTGCTCGTAAGTTTCTTTTTTACTTTCCTCAGAATTAACCGGGCTAATTGCAAAAAAACTTAAAAAAAATGAAACGATAACTAAGTACTTACGTATTGAATTTGGCATCATTAATCTTCTCTTTTT
>CACBAO010000024.1 GCA_902537235.1 uncultured Alphaproteobacteria bacterium | reverse complement strand
TTACAATTTGATATCCTTCTGTCTTAAAGTTTACTTTTTCTGTAATATTCATGAAATAGTAATCATAGATCGCCTTCATCAACAGAAGACAGTGTGTTTGCCCTTTTGTTTGAAATATCATCTGCTATAAGCTGACTACATTTACCAATATTTGTTTCTACAGCTTTGCAGGAAGAAAGGGCGTATTTGTCCATAGTAGACTTGCAGCCAGTGAATAAAATCGGAATTAAAATGGTAAGAAGTGCCACTCTTACAATATCTTTTAAAGTCATTTTTTATCCTGCAAATTTCTAACTGTTTGGGAGAGTATTCGTAACAAAGCTCTAATAAATGGATCTGCTTTTTCGACTCTTGCTTCAAATTCGCTTTCCGATAAAGCAATTACAGTGGCATCGGACATACAACGTGCACTGGCCATCCTAGGCTTGTGTTCAATTACCCCCATTTCTCCAAAAACTTCATTCTCTCCAACTTTAAAATTTGGATCCTTTGTATCATTTGTTGGCAAGAAAATACCAACATCTCCCGACATTAGCAAAAATATTTCTTTTCCTTTATCTCCTGCTTTGAAAATATACTGACCAGACTTAAAATCTAACTTTTTCATTTTATTATCAACTCACACTGAATGGGATAAACCCTGATATGCAAAGAAAACCTTGTCGCTTGTTAAATTATTAGAGTGCTCGTTTAGTTGTTCATCATTTCTAGTGGGCGCATGATGAGCTATAGCTAAGCTTTTACACGATGTCTTTTCTGAGAAAGCAATTCCCTGCTCAATACTTGAATGTCCCCAGCCTTTTTTGGGTGGAAGTTCCTCATCTAAAAACATACCATCCCATACTATGAGATCGCTGTCTTTAGCATTATCAACAAGCTCATTGTCAATTATTGGTTCCAATCCATATTCATGATCAAGGAATACACAAACTTTTTTATCATTTTTTTCAACTATATATCCAGCAGCTCCACCTGGATGGTTTAGCTTTATGGTACTCAAAGAACAGAGATCAGAAAGATCGGTCACAATCAGATCAAATTCTACAAACTTTAAATTTTTTAAAGTATCTACCAGAGGAATTGGGAAATACATCGGTTGAAAAGCTCTTACAAACACCTCTCTCAACTGATCAGCTTTTACTAAGCCAGAAGAAATTGTAACTTTATTAGAGGGGTCAAAAATTTGATGATTGAAAGGCAACCCCTGAATATGGTCATAATGAAAATGCGAAAAAATTAGGTATGTAGGACGATCCTTAAGTATTGCTACATCTTGAAACCCAGTACCGGCGTCAAAAATAATTTGAAATTGATCATGTAGTATTTCGGTACATGTAGTGCTTCCACCATACTTTAAAAAATTATGGTCAGCTGTTGGAGTTGATCCTCGCACACCGTGAAATATAACATCCATAAGTAGCCCTCATTTTTGTTAAAGGATACACCAACAGAATGAGAAAGCCATCGATTATTTATATTTATGTGACTTGCTTCTTAAAACGTTATTTCAAAATAGGTCAGCTGAGCAATGTAAATGAAAGAATTTATTTCTCCAAAATAATGTTTATTATTATATGTATGATTAATGTTAAATTTATAAAAAATGAAATAGCCTATGTTTCATTTGATAGCGGGAAGCGTTCAAACCTTTTGTCGTTGAATGTTATAAGGCAACTAACGGATATTGCTGTTGAACTAAGTCATAATAAAAAATTGATGGCTGTAATTTTATCTGGAGGCAACCAAAATTTTTCTTTTGGGTTTGATTTAAAGGATAAAGAATTCTTGAAACTTGAAAAGCTAGGTTTTGAAGAGAATAGAGATTACTTCCAACTTGGAAAGATTATGTGTGACACATGGGAAAAACTCAAATGTCTTACTATTTGCGAGATAAGGGGATGGTGTGTAGGAGGCGGAGTTGCCCTAGCCACCTCGTGTGACTTGAGACTTGCAGAAGCGGCAGCAAAATTTTATGTGCCAGAAGTTGAAAGAGGTTTAAATATGAGCTGGGGTTCAGTTCCTAGAATAAATGCTTTATTGGGCCCCGCAAAAACAAAAAGGCTATTGCTGATAGCAGAAAAGATAAGTTCACATACTGCCAAAGACTGGGGCCTAATCGACGGTTATTATAGCCCTAACAACCTAGAATTAGAGGTTATCAAATTAGCTGAAAAAGCGGCAGAGATGCCACGCCTACCATTTATGCTTACCAAAGAAAGTGTAAACAATCACTCTAACGCAATGGCAAAAGCTACATCCTACAACGACCATGACATTTTCAGCTTAGCTTATGCAAGTCTTAAAGAGAAACTCTTCAAATAGTACTTCTATAGCCCTACTACATGCGCTTGGCGACCTCTTCTAACATAACCTCTGTAGCACCGCCACCTATCGACTGAGCTCTAGCATCTCGTGTAAGTCTTTCTATCTCTGTTCCTGTCATGTATCCAGTACCGCCGTGTAATTGAAGACAAGTATACATAACTTCATTAACAAGCTCTCCACAAAGGACTTTAATCATTGATACTTCTTTTATCACATCAATTCCGAGCCTCATTTTATTGGCAACACCATAGACCATGTAACGTGCAGCGGTTACCTTTGCTTGTACTTCTGCAAGCTTATGTCTGACTGTCTGTTTTTCCCATAATTTTCCGCCAAAAGCGTCTCTCTGTTTAACATAATCTACAGTGGTATCAATAGCAGCTTGAGCCTCGCCCATTGCCATGGAACCCATAACCAATCTCTCATTTTGAAAGTTTTTCATAATCGCATAAAAGCCTTTATGTAGGGTTCCCAGTACGTCAGTTTCTTCAACTTCACAGTCTTGAAAAAAAAGCTCTGCGGTGTCCGAACACCTCCAGCCATGCTTATCTAACTGCTTATTAACAATAAGCCCGGGGTTATCCTTTTTTACAATAAACATTGTTATGTTGCCTGATTGCTGAGATCCCTCGCTGGTTTTTGCTGCAACAAAATAGATATCAGCATGGACACCATTAGTGATAAAAATTTTTGATCCATTGATAAGGTATCTATTTCCGATTTTTTGGGCCTTCGTTCTAATGTTTTTTACATCAGACCCAGCATGTGGTTCCGTTACTGCAACGCATGATATTTTATTTCCCGCAACTATGTCGGAAAGGTACATTTCCTTTTGTTTTTTATTCCCTGCGTTTAATAAATGAACAGAAGCCATATCAGTATGGACTAAGGATGCAATTGCAAAACCAGAAAATGTAGACTTGCCCAGTTCTTCTGCAAAGATCACACTACCTCGAACATCCATAGCAGATCCACCAAATTTCGTTGGATAGGTAATGCCTAAAAACCCAAGAGCACCCATTTTTTTAAACACCTCTCTCGGTATAAATCCATCAGCTTCCCATTTTGGACCCTTAGGTTTTACTTCAGTTTCAACAAATTTTTTTATCTGATCCTTTAAGATAGTGTGTTCTTCCTCCATAAATAACGTGTCTTGAGATCGCTCAAAATTTACATCCTTCATTGTCTATCTCTCCCCCTAAAGTCTTCTTTTTGACCCGCAAATATTTTCTTAATCCTCATGATCAAGGTCAAAACCTCTAGTATTTTTTTAAAAAACCCAGATATGAGCCACCAAATCACCAGAAACGATGCTCCAATTAATTTAAGCGCGAATCTAATCATATTACACCTCTATCATCTTTATCATAACCAACCAATGAGGTTATTAAACAAAAAAAAGGCCGCAATAGAAAACGGCCCAGTAAGGGAGGAATGTCGCGTTAATACGTCGACTAGGAGAATTGATACTCTTTGTGATCGGCAGTAGCAACATGCATTTTTGCAAAACCGTTATGCTTTCACTGCAAGGACTGATTAACTAATTTTTTAAGTTCTTTTCTATTTGGGTAAGAAGCAGACGGTAACAATTGAGTCATAAACACAGCCGTATACCTTTTTTCAAAATCAACCCAAAAATAATTACTCGCCATGCCACCCCATCCAAAATCACCAATATTGCTAGTGAAGTCTGGGTTAAGGTTCGTAATTACACTACCTGCAAGACTGTGGCCCATACCTAATGTCGGCATCTGCGCAAATGTTTCTACTCCAATTGAAGCTATATCCCCGGCTAACGAATTTCTCCGAATCTTGTCCATAACGTCTGTTGCAAAGATCCTTGTATCTTTGAGCATTCCATCATTTAGCAAGACTTTTGCAAACTTAAGATAGTCATGACCAGTAGATAAAAGCCCTGATCCACCCGAGAAATTTGTCACTTGATCTTTTTTATAACTAAAATTTTCATATTGCTCAACCAGAGGGAAGAAATTCTCATGCATCTCTGGGCAAAAAAAACAATCAGTAAACCGATCAACTTTTGTCTCTGGCAAAAAAAATTGAGTATCTTTCATTTCCAACCGTTCTAGTAAATTTTTACTTATATATTCATCCAGAGAATCTCCCGAAATTATCTCGATTAAACGCCCAGCAATATCAATCCCCACAGAATACTTCCATTTTGTACCGGGCTTGAATGTTAAAGGTATGCTAGACACCTTTTTAGCAAAAACCGAAATATCATAATTGTCAGGCGTAGCCGTAAGATTTTGCTTTAAATATTCTCTTCCGATTAAATCATCATTAAAAAAATAGGATAATCCAGACGTATGATTGAGTAGTTGATAAATAGATGGTGCTTTTGTCTTTTCTATTTCTGTAATATTAGTTGCATTTTCAATTAGTGCAAAGCAATTGGAATAATCCTTAAAATAATGGTCTAATGTGTCCTCAAGACCTATATTTTTGTCTCGAAGCAATTGAAGTAGACAAACAGAAACAATAGCCTTTGTCATTGAGAAAATTCTTACGATGGATAGCGAATTAAATTCTTTAGTTTTTTCTTTATCGGCATGACCGCAACCAATATCTAGTAGAGTATTACCATCTATATCTGCTATACTTAAAGAACAGCCATTAAACTTATTTTTCTCAACATAACCATTCATCCACTCTTCAAGTTTTTCACTTCTTAAATTCAACTTAGTCATTGGTTTATCCTTATAGATTTACATAGCTCCTGACAATTAGCATCGCAAAACAATTAATTTTAAGATTTTATAACTTTTGACAATAATCCTCCACGATAACAACATAGTATAGAAAATATACTAAGTATTAAAAGAAATGTTAATGCGTGCCAAAACTGTTTATCACCTCCCAGAAGCACTATCAAACTTCCTAAAATTGCACCACAAAACATCTGCAGAGCGCCTAAAAGGCCACTTGCTGAAGCTACACTTTTTTGTTTAACAGATGAAAGCGCTAAAACCAAAACATTTGCTAAAATAAGCCCATTGCCTAATCCAAAGGAAAAACACGCAAAAGCAAGAGTTAAAGGAATATTAATTGGTGGAATTTGAGAGAAAAACATTAAAATAATAGATAAAAAACACCAAAAACACCCTATAAGAGAAAACCGTTCTAGACCTAACCAATTTGAATACTTATTGCTAAGCAAATTTCCGATTATATAACCTATGCTAGTTAAAGAAAACCAAAGACCAAACTCGGTTGGCGAAGCACCTAAACGCTCAAATTGATAGGGCATAAAGCCAGCCATTGAAAAGAAAAAAGCAGCTTGAATGGATGAAACGGCTACAAAATAGAGAAAAGAACGTTGCCCAAATAAGTATCTAAAGTCAATAAATGTTGCTTTCAAACTAAGGTGCTTTTTTTTATCCCTAATTGTTTCTGGCGAATATATGTAATTAAGTATAAAAACAAGAAATCCAAAGATAAATAGAGTTAAAAAGTTAATTTGCCATCCGTAATTCTCACCAATCAAGCCACCAAAAGCGGCACTAAGGATAGGGAAAATAGCCATGGAAGCTAATAAGATCGACATTTTAGTTGCTGCTTTTTTTACTCCATAGCTTTCAGTTAACATTACTCTTGGCATTGAAAGGCAAGCCGCTGCACCAATTCCTTGCAAAAACCTGAAAAATATAAAAACCTCAAAAGCTAAATTTAAAGATGCTAAAATTCCACCCAATGAAAAAAGAAAAGCTCCGAATATTAACACTATACGTCTTCCAATTAAATCTGAAAAAGGCCCCCAAAAAATCTGCGAAATACAGATAGCTACAAGATAAATAGTTATTGTTAACTGAACTTGATTGGAACTAATACTGTAATGTTCCTTTATTAATAGAATTACAGGACTAATAAAAGCCAGGCCAGTCACAGAGATAGCAGAGGCTGTTGAGAGGGCGATTATTGAAGGGTTTTTTGTTTGCAAAATATTTTTTTCTGTAAGGTTTATTTATGGTTTCAAAGAGAACAGTAATTTAACTATTTTCATATGATTGAGTATATTTAAGAGATTGAAAAAGGGTCTAAAACTATTTTCTTATCGACAAGTCTATATTTCTTTGTCGCATCTAAGAGAGTTCTACAATTATCAGTCATTATTCCATCCACCCCCATTCCAATAAGATCCAACATATCGTTCCTTCTATTTATTGTCCAAACATGTACTTTTATTTCATTTTTTTTGCAGTAATTTAATAATTTTTTAGATACAAGTTTATAGCCTAAATAGCTCTTTGGAATCTGAAGATAACTAGCCCTGTATTTAGCTTTATTATTATATTTGATGCCCAAAATAAGCCAGAACACTTCCCTTTGACTGAATGAGAAAGGGATGTCTCTTTTTAAAAACTTTCTCATATAATTAGTAGTTTTATGGCTGAAGGAACCCAAACAGAGGTTATGAAAAATTTTATTACTATTTAGAAGATTTACTAGCGCTTTAGCAGCATTTATGTTTTTAGCATCGAGGTTAAAGGTTGCGTCATGAAATTTCCGTAGTAACAAATCGATCCTAGGAATTCTATGTTTCCCATTTATTAAAATTTGATCTAGATCTTCTGAGTTAAGTTGGTCAATATTAATGTTAATTCCAACAACCCTTTTTAAGTTATAATCATGCATGGCATATAAAACTCCATCCTTTGAAATTTGTACGTCGGTTTCAAGCCATCTATATCCTAGCGCGTAGGCATCTGCGAAAGCCTCAAACGTATTTTCAAAAGCTACCTCGGTACCTCCTCTGTGAGCTATTGGTGTAAAAATATGCTTGCACATTTATATTTTTTTCATTTTTATCATATTCACATTTGATAGTAATACAAAAATGAGAACATGTGAAAGATGACAGACCCTTCAGAGATTAGATATGCTAAAATACAAGAAAGACTTGAGCCATGCGTAACCGAACTAAATATAAAAAACAAAACTGTTAAAGTGGATTGGCATATACCAATTGAGTTCTGTCACACTAAAGGAACGATAGCACATGGTGGAACTGTATCCTTTATCTTAGACGCTTCAATGTTTTTTGTTGTCGATCTAATCCATAAAGGCTATACCACTGGGCTAACTTTAGGATTAAACATACAATATTTAAACCCATGCCGACCTGGCAAGGTAACAGCAAAAGCCTCCATCCTTCGCGAGGGAAAGAATTTTGCATTTACTCAATGTCAATTAATCCAAAATAATATCACTGTATCTTCAGGAACGCAGCAAATGTCACTTTACTACAATGAAATAGCTCAAGATAGCTCATGGTTCACACCAAAACCTTACAAAGTGATTGATTAGATACTATTAGCTATATTTCTAGGCGTATTCCACCAAGGATCATCATTGTAGGCTCTAAGATCAACTTCATGTGTCCAGGCTGATCTATGTTGGTCAGCAAGATGATAATATGTCTCGGCTATTTTGTCGGGCAACAATAAACCATCATTTTCCAAACCCTTTTCCTTTCGCAATGCTTGATAGGCTTCTTCACCTAGCATTTTTCCTAGCGTATCAGGTGCATCGACAGCTCCATCAATAATAATATGGGTTGTATGTATTCCTTTACTTGAAAACTCAGCATTTAGGGTCTGGCAAAGCATACGTCGTCCTCCCATAGAAGCCGCATGAGAATGTTGCCCCTTGTTACCCCTGACGGCTGCTGTAGATGAAGTTACTAAAAGAGTTCCACCTCCTCTATTTTCCATATATGGAAATAGCTTTTTGGCAGTGCGAAAAAGCGCTAATGTAGCCATTCTCCAGCCTCGTTCAAATACCTTGTCAGAAGTTTCAAATAGCGATCTATTGCCTATCTGAGATCCCAAATTAAAAACCGCAACGTTAATCGGGCCAATACTCTCTTCGACTTTTTCAATAAGATTTTCTAACGAATTTTCTTCAATTGCATTGATTAAAAAACCAGTTGCCCTACCCCCTTCCTTCTCAATGTTTGAAACTGAATTATCTAAACCTTCTTGATTAGTTCTCCTTGATATCACTGCGTGGTAACCAGAAGATGCAAATCTTTTTGCAACATTCACACCAATGCCAGCTCCAGCACCTATCACTAAACACACTTTTTTTTCTTGCATTTTTTTCACCAAAATATCAAATAAAGTAATACTTCTTTATATTAACAGTCTCGTTGGCATCATCAATAAATAAAATTAATCGAAACATGCTGGGGTTTTTCCGATAGGTCTGATTTAGCAATGATAAAAAAAGTAAACGTGGTAGTAGGCTCATTCCTTACTCAGTTCATAATCGTTGGAATGTTATTCACCTATGGCGTACTTATGACTGAACTAGAAAAAGAGTTTGATTGGTCAAGAACGGTTCTATCATCAATTGGAGCTGCCGGTTGGCTAGCATGGGGCATCTTTGCGATACCGGGAGGATATTTAAATGACCGACTTGGACCAAAAATTGTATTGGGGGTAAATGGGTTCATTTTTGGGATAGGTTTCATCCTTTTTTCTAAATCCAGTGAGGTCTGGCATTTATTTTTGATATTTATTTTCTTTATTGGGATTGGTCTTAGCACGCACGATATCTCGACATTATCAACTATTGCAAAATGGTTTGAGTCCAAAAGAGGGCTAATGACGTCTATTGCTAAGATAGGGACTGCAATGGGACAAATGGTTATGCCTCCTCTCATAGCATTTTTGATAATCAGCTTCGGTTGGCGCACTGCTACATTTTATCTCGGCATTGTAGCAAGCATCGGATTAGTATTGGCTGCATCACTAATGTCAACTCCGACTATATTAGACAGAAAATTAGGAAATGAGGAATCTAATCTTGAGGTTTTAGACAAAAAAGTTTTTAACCTTTTGGCTTTCTGTCAGTTTTGTATTTTCTTTGCTATGTTCACTACTATGACTCACATTGCAGCACACGGTTTAAATGTAGGCTTAACTCTTCAGGACAGTGCTTTACTTTTATCAATAATAGGTTTTTCGAGTGTTTTTGGGAGACTTTCTATTGGCGTTTTAGCAGATAAACTTGGGGGCAAAAAAACTTACATGGTTTGTCTATTTCCCATGACTATCGCGCTAGTGACTATACCTTTCACAGAAAATATTCTTTTTATTTATATTCTCCTTTTTCTATATGGGTTCTCACACGGCGGACACTTTACAATAGCTCCTTTTATTATCGCTGAAAATTTTGGTCTAAAAAATCTTGGTACTATCTTTGGAAAAATAACATTTTTTGGCGCAATAGGCTCGGTAACGGGACCGATTGTAGCGGGAGCTATATTTGATTTAACCCAGAGTTATTACTATGCATTTTTATTGGTTGGGGCTTTGTGTCTTATATCAATAGTTTCACTAACTTACTTACCCAATAAAGAAAAAAACACAAGTTGAATATCAGCTTAATTATTATTTAATTTCAGAAACTTATTGTTGAACATTTGATCCATAAAGAGGTTAGAGGCGCCTTGGTTACTCTCGTAAAAATTTTTAATATCATTTATCTGACTTTCATCAATGTTGTTACTTTTCTTATCGTGATAAGCTGAAACCAGAGCAGCTGCTAGCTCTTTTTTCCCACTAATTTTTTTTAAAATACCAACATCTAGTGCTTCCAATGCTGGATATTCGATGCCCCAAATACTGGGCCCTACTATAACAGGCTTCTGCAAAGCAAAAGGCTCAATTATATTATGCGACCCTTCATTGTTTAAAGAATCACCCATAAAAACTAGATCAGACATTGCCATATAAAAATTCAATTCTCCAAGGCTATCACCCCACAACAGGCTAACATTGTTGAAGTCTTCAAGATTTATGTCATTACAAATTTTAAAATCTGTTTTGATCCATACAATTTCACTTCGAGGTTTTACTTTTATTGAGCTACCTTCAAACAGCATCTTATGTTTGCTAAAGTCATTGGGATGTCTGGGAACTAGCACAAAAAAAATATCCTTATGCTTTTCAGATAGATCTTTTATTATTTCTCTGATTATTTCAAATTCCTGCTTCCCAATACTGGCAAAGCAAATCGTAAAATATTTTTTTAAAGCTATTTTTTTTAGTTTCAAAGCTGCATTAATTTGGTCTAACGGAACCCCTTGTTCAAATCTAGCATCTCCCATAACTAAAACTTTTTTAGCCCCAAAGTACTCAAATCTTTTCTTATGCCTTTCGGATTTAGATAAAACTAAATCAAATTTTTCAATCAAACTAGCTTTCAGAAAAGGGAATTTTTTATCTCTGATGAAACCCTTTTCAGGATATTGAGCCTGGGCAAATATGAGAGGAACTTTTTCCTTGTAAGTAGTAGTGATCATTACTGGCCATAAATCACACTCAAGAATTATACAGCACTTCGGCTTGAAATTTTTAAGGAATCTTTTAAGGATGAAGACTATTTCAAGTGGAGCGTAAACAATAACTATTTTATTTGCATTTATTTCTTTATGATATTGCCGCATTGCGGCACATTTGCCGGATAAAGTCAGCGTAGTTATTAACAGTTTTTCTCCATTGAGAAGAAGTTTATCAAAAATTGGGCGTGCCGCTCTAAATTCACCTAAAGATACTGCATGGCACCAACAAGCTCCTTTAAAGTCTTTTTTATAAAAACTTAATCTTTCTGTAAGATTTGAAGCATATCCTGGTTCTTTGATAGAACGATAGAAGAAATACAATAATGCAATTGGCAAAAAGAAATACCAAAGAACCTGATAAAGATTGAAAACAAAAAAGGTGAATATTTTTTTTAAGCTAAATTTCAATCGACACTCCCAAAAAATTAACCTATTAAAGCATTGCTTGCTTGTTAATTGAGCAATATCATCTTACTCATTCATATTTTTAAAAGATAGGCTTAAAAATTTTGAAAATAAAAAATAGGACTATCAGCTCTATCGAAGCCCCTCTAATCATTGCTGAATTGGGTATCAATCATGGTGGCGATTTGCTAGTTGCAGAGCAAATGGTTAAATCAGCTGCTGATAGAGGCTGTGAAGTAATTAAGCACCAAACACACTTTCTCGAAGATGAGATGACACCTGACGCAAAACAAATTATGCCTCCCAATGCTGACGTCTCAATATGGGATGTAATGGAAAAATGTTCTTTAACAAAAGATGAAGAAATTAGGTTAAAGAGAATAGTAGAGGATTTGGGAATGATTTATATTTCTACTCCTTTTTCAAGATCTGCAGCGGATTTTTTAAATGATATAAATGTACCTGCTTTTAAGATTGGTTCTGGAGAATGTGATAATCTTCTATTAATTGAGTATATTGCAGATTTTGGGAAGCCAATAATTCTTTCCACAGGCATGCAAAACTTATTGTCGGTAGAAAAGCCCGTAGAAATATTAGAGAAAAAAAATATTGAATATGCACTTTTAGAATGCACAAACATTTATCCTTGCCCACCAGAAGATATAGCACTTGGTAGCTTGGCACAGCTATCCGATAAGTTCCCTAATGCCGAGATAGGCTTCTCAGATCATTCAATTGGACCAACAATGGCTTTAGCAGCTATTGCATTAGGCGCAACAATTGTAGAAAAGCATTTTACTGATACCAAAGACCGACAAGGACCTGATATTTCCTGCTCAATGGACCCAGACGAACTTGAGTACCTTATAAAAAAAAGTAAGGAAGTAGCTTTTTCTAGAGATAGAAAGAAGTTTATAGCCAACGTGGAAAAAGATGTTTATAAATTTGCACGATCTTCCATCGTAAGCGATAAAAATCTAAAAAAAGGCGATATTATTGATAGACAAAATATTTGGGCCAGAAGACCAGGAAACGGAGAAATACCTGCTTTCGAATTTGAAAAAGTTTTAGGAAAAACCTTAAAACGAGACATTGCTAGAAATACTCAGATAAAGTGGTCAGATTTGGAATAAAGAGGTTGATGTGAAAAAACTGCTATTTATTACAGGTACAAGAGCTGACTTCGGTAAACTTGAACCGTTAGCATCAAGCGCAAAATCAGCAGGATTTAGCATTTATTTTTTTGTCACTGGCATGCACCTTCTGGAGAAGTATGGGCTCACTAGCATAGAGGTTTCAAGGATGGAAAACATCACCAGATTTGAATTTGTCAATCAGATGGAAGGAGATCCACCAGACAAGATCCTTTCTCGAACTATTACTGGAATTTCTGAATATGTTGGCAGATTAAAACCCGATCTTGTTTTGATACATGGGGATAGAATTGAGGCAGTTGCTGCCTCCCTTGTTTGTGCAACAAAGAACATAAGAAGCGCACACATTGAAGGAGGTGAAGTATCTGGGACCATAGATGAAGTTTATCGTCATTGTAATACAAAGTTATGTACAGTCCATTTTGTAAGTTCAATATTGGCAAAAAAGCGCGTCACAAAACTTGGAGAGCACCCGGATAGAGTTTTTGTGCTGGGATCTCCCGAACTCGATACACATAAAGCAAGAAATTCAATTTCACTAAATGAAGTCTTGGATCACTATGATATTGAGTGGGATAACTATGGGATTTTTATTTTTCATTCTGTTACTTCAGAATTAGAGAGTTTAAAGAAAGAGATCCAATTTTGTTGCAATTCCTTAAAAAAAACAAAAAGGAACTTCATAGTTATTTCTCCAAACAACGACCCGGGGTGTGAAATAATTTTTAAGACAATTGGAAAATTACCTAAATCTCGTTTCAAACAAATACCTTCGATGAGATTTGCATATTTTTCGACATTACTAAAACACTCTCAAGTTATTATAGGTAATAGTTCTGCGGGTGTTCGAGAAGCTCCTTTTCTTGGGATTTCCTCAATAAACATAGGCTCTCGCCAATTTAAAAGGGGGGGAGCAAGAAGTATTAAAAACTTTGATGTTTTTAAAGACGGGCAACTTGACAAGCTAGTTGAACAACAATGGGGTAAGCGCTTTGAGCCCGATAAAAGTTTTGGAACCGGTCAATCTGCAAAAAAGTTTACAAAGATTTTAAGCGATAAAAAAATTTGGGAATTAAATTTACAGAAAACATTTTTTGAGACTTCTAATCACTGAGAAACCCCTGATTTAAACAAAAAATCTTACTGGCTGCCAAAGTAGGCAGATATTGATGTGTTGAAACGAAATCTGGAAATATTGAGGCGTCACACACATAGAGGTTTTTGATTCCAAATACTTTGAAACTTCCATCAACTACTCCACTATTTTTATCGTTGCTCATCCTATTAGTTCCTATCAGATGGTAACCAGAAAACGTTTCCGATCCTATATTTTGTTCAATATCATCATTAATTAAATTTTTTCCACTTTTAGAAAAGCCTGCTTTTTTCAGGAGATCAATACCACTTCTAAAAGCTTTGTGAGCAAGCGCTCGATCAAATTTGTTTGACAAATAGTTTGGATCAATTTGTATATTATTTTTATTATCAAGGGAAATCGAACCTTCAGATTTTGGAAAAACTTGGAAGCACCCTATTGACGCTCGTTGGGCTTTTTGAAATTTAATACCTTTGGACGATAACAAGCTTCGTTCTTGTGTAAAATGCACCAAATGATACCTTACCAAGCTGTTTATATTAACTTTCTTACTAAAACTTGATTTATTCCAGGCAAGAGAGGCACCTGGACTTTTAAAGATCGAATTCTTTGAGCTTATGTACTTAAAAAATTCGTTAAATAATTTCAACCCACGTGTTTTTTGGTTAAGCGTATCGAACCCTATACAATCAAATTCAATCCTGAAATTAGCATGGTCTTTCAAATGTTTACCTACATGTTCTCGCTGAAACTTCAAAGGGGCACCGGCTTTACGAACGTCCTTTGGGTCTCCGATCCCCGACCGCATAAGAATTAAAGGTGAGAATATTGCGCCTGCCGAAAGAATAATTTTTTTTGCATTAATAGTAATTTTGGCTTTAGTTACTAAATTTTCGCACTCAACACCTGAAGCATAGTTGTCTTTGAAAAAGATTTTAATCGCACGCGTGTTTGCTAGCTTTTCAATGTTTTTATGGTTTGCATTTTCATTAAAATCATTAGAAAAGTTATATCTCTTTGATCCTTGTACATTAAGATGAATTTTTGCCCATCCCTCTATAAAATTATCTAAATCCGTAACCTCAGGAACTGCAATATTGTTGAGGGTTTTACAAAAAATATTTGTTAGTTCATCTGAATATCCATACTCTCTATTATACGAAAAATTTGGGTTATGGTATATGTGCTTTTTAACTCTCTGGAACATATTTTTTGGCCAAAAAGAAAAAACCTCCCTGAACCGTTTTTCAAAACCCAAGTATGAGACATTTCCATTGATTAAGCTTGAACCACCAAAACCAATTCCCTGAAGAATAGGCAATTCTCTATCTTTTAAGCCAGACTGTTTCTTGGATATAAAGCTTAAACAGTGTTTATCATTTTGCAGTAATTTTCCTGATAATAACGGTATTTTATTTAGATAGCTTTTACCCTCAGAGTATCCCTGCTCTATTAAACACACTTTATAACCTGACCTACTTGCATTTTTTGCAATTTCAAGCCCAGCTGTTCCAGCGCCAACAACGGCTAAATCATATCTTTGGTGAGACATACTCTAATTCCAAATTTTGTAACTCTTTTATCAACACTAATGCATCTTCAAACTCCTTTTCCGTGTCAATATCTATTGAGCGCTTAATTGAAAGAGGAAAAGCCAAGGTCTTGGCTGCAGGCATGAAGCCTTTTTCTTTTAGCATAGACATCAAACCTAAATACAAACTTCCATCTACAAAAGCTGAACTGCTGTCTTTTTTGATGTCACGCACTTTAAGCATTTTTTTACCAATGTGGCCTAATAAAAAGTCTGATTTTGCTTCGCTAAATTTAATTATCTCATAGACATCTTTCATTTCGCTGTAGTTTTTATTCACAGACACCATAGAAAGATTATTCCCTAAGTTCTTAATTTGTCTACAAAAAGAGACTAAATCATCCTTCAGTCTAATAGGTGATGTCGGTTGCAATAATATAAAGCTCCCAGATAGGTAGTGATCCAAACGGATCACGTGTCTCTCAGCTAGCCTGTAGATACAATCAAATATGACATCTGACAGAATTGCATTATCATCAGAAAGCTCTGGTTTTCTTTTTACCGCTAGAATACTGGATGAATATTTCTTTTTTACTAATTCTAGAATCTGGTCATCATCACTGGTGCAAACTACTGAAATTTCTCTTAACCCACTGAGCTGTTGCTTTAGAAATAAACCCGCAGCCAAGCTCCACTCAAATAAAGGAAACCCAAAAAAATTTTTAACGTTTTTATTTTTTAGTCTTTTGGAGTTTTTACGAGCGGGAATGACTATAACTAAATTTTCATTAAGAGCATTCATTAATATCACTGGCAATATTTTTGTAATCTTTAATTGACCTCGATACTAAAATTGGAATTGCAACGCATTTGCGCAATCTATTATGACAACTTTTTACCTCTTTATTTCTTATGTTTTTATCGATATGTTCCCAAAAATATGCACAATGCCAGTTAAAAGCATCAGGTAAATTCTTTGTACCAAAGCCAGCTTTGTTTAGTAAACTAATTACTTGGTCACGTAGTTTTTTATTTTTTATAGAGATCACAAAAGTATCATAATTGGGCTCGCTTCCTGAAGTAACATGTCTAAATTTTATGTCTTTGTGGTTTATAAATTTTTCGAGGGCATGGTATCTCTTTTTCGATTCTCCTAAAATACTCGGGAATTTTTTTAGCTGGACCTTGCCAAATGCTCCGCTTATTTCTGTCATTCTGTAATTAAACCCAATCAGTCCGGCATGATCTAACCCTCTCGGCAGACTAGGAATATTTTTGTGGCCATGATCATGATACATTCTAGCATTTTTTCCATCACTTTTCTTCTTGGAAAACAGAGCTCCACCTTCACCAGTTGTAATCATTTTACCAAAGTCGAAACTAAAAACACCAAATTCACTCAAGCCTCCAACATATTTGCCGGCAACCTTGGCCCCTATTGCTTCGCATGCATCTTCAACTACTGGAATTTTATTTCTTTTTCCAATCCTGTTAATTAATATCATATCTGCTGGCACACCCAGCATATGAACAGGAATTATAGCTTTTGTTTTTTTGGATATTAAACTTTCTAAATTTTTAGGACACATGTTCAACGTATCATCGATATCAGTAAAAACAACATTTGCACCAGTGTCTACAATCGCTTCAACAGTTGCAATAAAATTAAAGGACTGAGTTATAACCTCATCACCTCTTCCAATACCGAGAGCTTTGAGAGCCACTTTAATTGCAGCCGTACCAGATGAAACGCATAAAACGTCAGCCATTTTTGGGCTGAAAACGGCTTTCAACCTTTGTTCAAATTCTCTAACGTGATAATGCTTCCTTTTTTTATCAAAACCATGAGCAAAGAAAACTTTCCCCTCATCAAAGATCCTGGAAATTGCTTTTTTTTCTTTTTCGTCTATAACCTCAAATCCGGGCAACTTTAACTCCTGCTTTCATGATAACATATTAATAATTACAGTATAAAAGAAAGTAACCTTAGTTGGTAGAAAACTATGATTTTTTTTCTCTAACTTATGTGTTATGTTCAGTTGTGGCATGTATTTTGCAGCCATTCAGTCCCCTCATACTCCCAATATAAACCCAAACCTATGTATGAGGGGAACCTATTTTCAAATTCACTCTCGGCAAAAATTTTCAATAAAATAAAATTGAGAAACAACTTAGTTATAAATTAAGTGGCATCCAAATACGCGATCCAGTGATTTTATATTAATTGTAAGTACTGTGGACATTTAACAAATAATAAGAAATTTGATATAGTGCTATTGTAAATTTATTCTGAAATAATTTTTTTGAAAGCATTCTATGAAATAATACTTAGAGGAAATGATGGAAATTGTAAAACCACTGAATGAAAATGATATTGACCCAAGTCTATTAGAAAAGATTCAGTTCTTTAAAGGACCGCTGGGTGTTATACCGAGCTCAGTTAAAACTATGAGTTATCGCCCCAAAATAGCCGATGCATTTACAGATCTCAATAAGGCTGTAATGGAATGCAAAGGGAAAGTTACCCCAGAGTTTAAACGACTTATCGGATATGTAGCAAGTTTTGCCTCAGGGTGTCTTTATTGCCAAGCTCATACTATTTTAGGAGCTGAACGCTTCGGCTGCACAAAGAAAAGATTAGACGAAGTTTGGAATTATGCAAATTCTTCAGCTTTTTCAAATGCCGAAAAATCTGCCCTCGACTTCGCTTTCGCAGCGGCATCTGTTCCTAACAAAGTTACGGAAAAAGAAGCGTCTCAATTAAAAAATTACTGGAATGATAATGATATTGTCGAAATTATGGGCGTAATTGCATTGTTTGGCTTTCTCAATCGATGGAATGACAGTCTGGGTTCCGCTTTGGAAGATTTACCAATTGAAAAAGGGGAAGAACATCTTGTGGAAAACACTAATTGGACACCAGGGAAACATAGGGTTTAAAGCATGGATAAGCGAAACGAGGAAGAACTTAGAGCATCTTTCTTAAATCAACCCCTAATGCCCTATATAGGAGCTAGACTCTCCACAATATCTCCTGGGCAAGCATCGATAGAAGTTGTTTATCAAAAGAATATAACTCAACAACATGGTTTATTTCATGGAGGAGTTTCTGGAGCTATAGCTGATAATGCTGCTGGATTTGCTGCAATGACGTTAATGGATAAAGAGAAAGAGCCCCTTACAATTGAATTCAAAATAAATTTTCTTAACATTGCAGATGGGGAAAAGCTAATTGCGGAAGCGAAAATTCTACAAGCAGGTCGAAGTATTTTTCATGGAGAGTCAAAAGTGTATACGATAAAGAAAAAAGAGAAACTTTTGACAGCTACTGCTCTCGTAACGATAAAAGCAACAAGTAAGGTATCTGAAAAACTACGCTGAAAGTAAAAACTACTTTCTTTTGTTAATCTTCCTTATCTAACTGCTTTTCATACGCTTCTTGGATAGACTTCAGTTCTTCTATTGCTGCACGAATATCAGAGCTGTCGGTCACATTAATTTCAACTCTTTTCCCTTTATGTGATAATCTGATTTTATCTTGCTTATGAGACTTTAATTTTTTGACCTTATAAACCCCTATAGGCCTGACAAAACCTTTAGGTGTAAATTCTTTAAAAAACTCAGTTTCTACTTCATTTGAAATAAGGTTTTTTGTATTTTCATCAACAAGCATGTCATCAATTTCAGCCATTGACTGAAGTCTTGCAGCAAGATTCACAGGGCTTCCAAGTATGGTATAATCTAATCGTAAATCCGAACCAAAGTTCCCTACAGTACAAAACCCATTTGATACACCTATCCTAACTGATATACCCTCAACTGCTCCCAAGCCCCTCCAATGTGTTTGCAATTCCTTTACTCTTTCCTGCATATCTATGGCCATTTCTATACACTTTAGAGCATCATCAGTTTCTCCTAGGGTCTCTGGATCACCAAAAAAAACCATTAGAGCGTCTCCAATAAATTTATCAATTGTGCCGCCGTGTTTAATTGCTATTGTTGACATTTCTGACAGATAGGAATTGATGATCAGGGCCAGTTTTTCAGGCTCCATTTTATCAGTCAAATCAGTAAACCTGACGATGTCAGAAAAAAATACTGTTAAGTTCTTTCTACTATGAGAAACCCCCTGGTCTTTTTCTTCCTCAAAAATATTTTTATAAATTTGAGGAGACAGATATTTTGCCAGCCTGGTTGCTAAGCTTTCGAGTTTTTTACTTTTTTCTTCGATTATTTGTTTGTCTTTTAATTGCCCCTCTATAAGTGAATCTCGTTGCTTAGTTAACTCATGTTCATTCGTTCTATCTACAAATTGACCTTGAATTCCGTTTAAGTATTCAAAATCAGAATTTTTTGTTTTTGTTGAGAGTAGTGAAAAAAGTCTCTCTTTATCGTCAATAATAATCTTGACCTTCGGGATTAATACAGAGCCCTTATTGTGGATTTCATTCTCAAAAAGTTGTATCTGTTCGTCTGTTACACCTAGCTGCTTTAAAATATCTGGAAAGTATGCATCTTTGACATTGCCTAGAACCGGGAAAAAGCCTTTGAAATTTTTGTTGACCTTTTTAACTCTCAAATCCTTATCTGCATAGTAACAAGCAGTAATAGCGTTCTCAAAATTGAAAAAGCTTAAATCTACGACCCTATCAGGATTGAAAAAATCTTGGAAATTCATAAACGTTCAATGCCCTTTTGCGAGTATATCAATAGATTATCCAAATTTACCCTTACTAATGAAAACAATGACCTACTTGATATTATAAGTTAATTCAAAAAATGAACACACCTAATAAAATTTCTGCGGCACTATTTCTGAACAAGAAAATATGGTTTCATATTTTTTTGCGAACGCAATTAAATCTATATCAGATTTTCTCTTTCCTATTATTTGCATTCCCATGGGCAGTCCATTTCTATTTAAACCCACAGGAACGGAGATAGTTGGCAGCCCCAGAATACTTGATAAAACCACAATATCCATCCACTGATGATATGTCTCCATTTGTTTACCATTGATGCTAGAAGGATAAGGAATGTCTTTATTGAAGGGATACACCTGTGCAACTGGCAGTGCCAAATAATCATATTTTTTAAAAATCGAATTAACTTCATTTTTCCACAGTGATCTCCATACTAGTGCTTCTTCAAGATCCGTTTCTTTAACCACTTGACCATTTTTAATTTCCCAATCGACGGTAAGGATTTTTTCATCTGAACTCAGATTGTAATTTAAAAATTCGTCATACAAACTTTTTGATCGTAATATTTTCCAGCTATTGCTCAATTGATAAGGGTTGGCCTCCAGCTCTACTTCTTCTACAATAACTTTATTTTCGGCTAGAAAAAAAAGAGCTTTCTTACACTGTTCCAATATTTCTTCTTCAACTTGGTAGTAACCACCTAAATCATCTAACCAGGCAATTTTTCGTTCATGTACTTTATCATCACTTAGGTATGCATAATCAAATGAAAAATCTAAATCAAATGAAAAAGGGTCGGATTTATGTGACCCCGATACAATATCAAGGAAATACGCCAAATCTTCAGGTGTTTTTGCTAAAGCACCCAAAGTTGATAAGATGGGCAATTTTTTGTGGCTAGTCTTTGATCTTTCCTCGGGGATAAGCCCCGGTGTTGGCCTAAACCCATACAAATTACAATACGCAGCCGGATTTCTGCATGAGCCCATCATGTCAGAGCCATCAGCTATCGGTATTAAATCAGCAGCGATAGAGGCTGCTGCACCACCACTGGAACCACCGGCAGTTTTTGACACATCATAAGGATTGGCGGTAGTACCAAAAGCTCTATTAAATGTGTGCGAACCAAGCCCCCACTCCGGCGTATTTGTTTTTCCAATAATTAAAGCACCACTTTCAATTAACCGATCCACAATAATACTATTTTTTTTTGCTATATTATTTTTATATTTCGGTACTCCATAGGTTGTTGGTAGGCCTTTTACATCAATCAAATCTTTTACAGCCAGAGGGACGCCGAAAAGACTTTTTGTTTTTTTTTGCGCGGAACAACCTTTTAAGTTTTCAAGATCCTTTAAAACTTCATCTATGCTCCTAAGAGAAACGAGCGCATTAAGAGTGGGGTTGAATTTATTAATTCTGGAAAAATAGTGTTGTAATAGCTCTTTCTCAGAAATTTTTCTATCTTTCAAAAGTCCAATAATTTCTTTCAGCGAGTGTTTTTCCATAATGTTTTTATGAGAGCCTAAGTTGAATTTCTTTTAGAACTGTAATTTCTAATTTCTGTTACTTTTGATTTTGTTTTTTATCAAATTTAGGATTAGGATTAAACTAACTTTAAAATTTTTACAAGTTATAGGATCAGTAGAGCAGTGTATTTAGAATTAACTGACGAGCAATCTATGATAGTTGATACAACCAGAGATTTTCTGGAAAAAGAGATTTATCCTCACGAAAAAATTGTTGAAAAAACTGGAAAAGTTCCGAGAGAATTAGGAGCAGAAATTGCAAAGAAATGTAAAGAAATAGGCTTTTTTGCAGCTAACTTTCCGGAGGAACTAGGGGGCGGTGGAATGAATCATTTAGAGTTTACTCTTTTAGAGAGAGAACTCGGTAGAGGTTCGAATGCCTTAACAGTTTTTTTTGGTAGGCCGTCTGGTATCCTCATGGCTTGCAATGATCTACAAATGGATAAGTATCTTATCCCCGCAATCCAAGGTGAAAAGTTTGATGCACTAGCAATGACAGAGCCAGGTGCCGGTTCCGACATTAGAGGGATGGAATGCACTGGACAAAGAAAGGGTGGCGACTGGATTATAAATGGAACCAAACACTTTATAAGTCATGCAGATATAGCTGACTTTGTTATTGTTTTTATTGCGACTGGGGAAGAGGAAACAGAAAAAGGTAAAAAGAAAAAAATCTCCTGTTTTCTTGTGGATAGAGGTACGCCAGGATTTGAAATATGTGACGGATACAACTCTGTATCGCATAGAGGATACAAAAATTGTATTTTAAGGTTTGACGAATGTCGACTTTCCGATGATCAAATTTTGGGTGAAGTCCATAGAGGTTTTGATATTGCTAATGAATGGCTCTACGCGACGCGATTAACTGTTGCCGCGACATCAGTAGGTAGGGCAAGAAGGGCTTTCGAATTGACACTTCCCTTTACCACTGAGAGACAACAGTTTGGAAAAAAAATTAGTCAGTTCCAAGGAGTAAGTTTTCAGCTCGCAGATATGATTACTGAAATCGATGCTGCCGACCTTCTTACACTATCTGCTGCATCAAAATTGGATAATAAAATACCAGCAAACAGAGAGATAGCATCAGCAAAGCTATATGCAACAGAAATGCTGGCTAGAGTAACAGATACTTGTATTCAGCTACATGGTGGGATGGGATTGATGGATGACCTTCCTTTTGAGCGTTTTTGGAGAGACGCACGAATTGAAAGAATTTGGGATGGAACATCGGAAATCCAAAGACATATTATTAGTCGGGAACTTCTGAGACCTTTGGGCGGATAAAATTGGCTAGGTCGTTAAATAGACTTTTAAGACCAAAAACTATCGCCGTTTATGGAGGAGGTTGGTCTAAAAATGTTGTGAAAGAACTAAAAAAGAATTCATTTTTAGGTGAGATCTGGGCTGTTCACCCCACAAAAAAAACTATAGGGGGAGTCAAGTGTTATAGAACAACTTTTGACCTGCCATCGTCTCCAGATGCCGTTTTTGTTGGGGTTAATAGAGAAAAAACGGTTTCAATTATCGAAGAACTATCCGTAGTAGATGCAGGAGGAGTTGTATGTTTCGCTTCAGGGTTTTCCGAAACATCAGTTGATGATAAATCAGACCAGGGTAAGACACTACAGGATAAAATTGTTAAAGCAGCCGGGCAAATGCCCATATTAGGTCCAAACTGTTATGGTTTCATAAATTATTTAGATAATGCACTTATTTGGCCTGACCAGCATGGTGGAGAACAGGTCAATAAAGGAGTCGCTATACTGACGCAAAGTTCCAATATTGCAATTAATTTGACCATGCAGTGCAGAGGCCTTCCTATTGCTTATGTCATAACAGTTGGCAATCAGGGTCAGCTTAATCAAGCTCAAATAGCTTTGGAGTTATTACAAGACTCAAGAGTAACTGCTGTTGGCCTCCATATCGAGGGGATAATAAATCCCAAAGATTTTGAAAAGTTGGCAAGAGAAGCTAAAACTTTAAAAAAAGGAATCGTAGCTTTAAAGGTAGGTAAATCGAGGTTAGCAGAAAATGCTACTGTTTCTCACACTGCCTCGATGGCAGGAAATTATCAAGGAGCAATAGCTCTGCTCAACAAATTAGGCATTTCAACTGTTGATGGTCTTGAGAGCCTTTTAAATACATTAATGATTTTACATGTTCATAAACCGATAAGTGGTAATAAAATTGCCTCACTGTCCTGTTCTGGTGGAGAGGCAAGCCTAATCGCTGATTTAGCTGAACAATTTAATTTTAGGTTTCCAAAACTTAGCTCTAAACAAAAAAGAAAACTTAAGTCTGCGTTAGGTGATTTAGTTCATTTATCTAATCCTTTAGATTATCAAACATATGTTTGGAATGACCAAGTCAAGCTGACTGTGGCATTTAAAAGTATGATGGAAGAAACATATGATTTCTTATTTATAATTATGGATCTGCCAAAACAAGGTCGCTGCTCCTCAGATTCCTGGCATCCAGCAATTGCAGCGTTAAAAGAAGCTAAAAAAATTGCAAAATGCCCAGTCGGGCTAATAACGTCACTTGAAGAAAATATGCCGGAAAAGTTTGCAAAGGACTTAATAAAACATTCAATAATTCCACTGACTGGATTAGAAAATAGTCTTGCCGCTGTAAAGGCATTACAAAATGTGAGTATACAGTGGAAAATTAAGAGTACTCCGTCAATTATATGGGAACGCTGGCCAAATGAAAAATCTCGAGTACTAAATGAGTATCAATCAAAAAAAGTTTTAAGTAGAATAGGCATAAATGTTCCAAAAGGTTTTGTAATTACAGATAAAAATTCTCTCTTAAATAAATTTAGAACTATCAAAAAAGCTGTTTGCTTAAAAGCCATAGGCATTAATCACAAGACAGATGTTTCCGGAGTAGTTCTTGGAATAGATAATGAAATTGAACTGCTAAATAAATTTTACAATATGAAGAGATTAACTAGGTCAAAAGAATTTCTAATAGAGCGCCAAGTAGATAATTGCTTAGTAGAGCTTTTAATTGGAATTGTAAGAGATCCACAACATGGGTTTATGATAACTATAGCAGAGGGTGGAGTTCTATCAGAGTTGCGAAAAGACTCTGTTACCTTGTGTATGCCGTGTAATAAGACTGAGATTGCGAGAGCATTAGAAAAATTAAAAATATGGCCTTTATTAAATGGGTACAGAAATAAAAAAGCTGTTAATATCAACAATATAGTTTTCGCAATCTTTTCACTGCAACGTTATGCTTTAAAAGAGAGAGCTAGATTAGTTGAATTGGAAATAAACCCTCTTTTAGTAAAATCAAATCAGGTTGTTGCAGCTGATGCACTTATAAGAGAAAATTATTAAACGGCAGGACAATGGTAATAAAGACGAATGAATTAAAAACAAAAATCAAGGGAACAATACTTGAGGTCACACTCAACCGCCCTAAAGCAAATGCCATCGATCTGCTTACCAGCCAAAGGATGGGTGAAATCTTTATGGAATTCAGAGATAATTCAAAACTACGCGTAGCTATTTTAAGAGCTGAGGGAGAGAAATTTTTCACTGCAGGTTGGGACTTAAAAGCAGCAGCTGATGGAGATGCTGTAGATGGCGACTATGGCATCGGAGGTTTTGGAGGACTTCAAGAACTTGGGAACCTCAATAAGCCGGTAATTTGCGCTGTAAACGGTATTTGTTGCGGTGGTGGATTAGAGATAGCTTTGTCTTGTGACCTTATTATCTGCTCAGAAAATGCTACCTTTGCACTACCCGAAATTCGTTCGGGGACTGTTGCTGATGCGGCCTCTATTAAGCTTCCAAAAAGAATACCGTATCATGTTGCTATGGACCTTTTATTGACGGGGCGATGGTTTGATGCCCAAGAGGCAATGTCGTATGGATTAATAAAAGAAATAGTAACACTTGATCAGCTAAGAAAAAAAGCATGGAGCTTAGCCGAAATTTTAGCAAGTGGACCACCTCTAGTTTATGCAGCCATTAAAGAAATTGTGCGTGAAGCAGAGGATTTAAAATTTCAAGATGCCTTAAACAGAATAACCAAGAGGCAATTTAAAACTGTTGATCATTTATATTCGAGTGAAGATCAAATTGAGGGTGCAAAAGCATTTGCTGAAAAACGAGATCCAAAGTGGAAAGGAAAATAATTTATTAGTTTCAACTTAAGTACTCAAAATTGGAGAAAAATGTTAATTCTTAAATGGGGGGAAGTATGAAAGATAGGTATCAAGTTGTTATAATAGGTGGTGGAGTTGTTGGCGTTTCTGTTCTATATCACCTAGCTAAAAATGGTTGGACTGATTGTGTTGTTCTAGAGAGATCCGTTTTAGCTGCAGGTTCTAGCTGGCATGCTGCTGGGGGGGTACATGCACTGAATGCTGACCCAAACATGTCAGCATTACAAGGATATACCTTAGATTTACTTTCAAAAATTCAAGAAGAAAGCGGTCAGGACATTGGATTGCATATGACTGGAGGCATAACAATTGCGAGTACTCCTGATAGGTGGGAATGGCTTCAATCGGCATATAGAACATATCAAACTATAGGTATAGAAGACGTTTATCTTATGACCCCAGATGAGATAAAAAACAAATGTCCGATAATGGATACAAAAGGTGTTTTGGGTGGGCTATGGGCTGATAGAGAGGGCTATGTTGATACAACAGGCACTGTTTGGGCATATGCTAAAGCTGCAAAAAAATATGGAGCTGAAATAATTGAGAATAATAAGGTAAATGAATTAAAACAGAGAGTTGACGGTTGTTGGGAAGTATGCACGGAAGAAGGAACGATAGTTGCTGAGCATGTTGTGAATGCAGGTGGGCTTTGGGCAAAGCAAGTAGGACAGATGGCAGGATTGAATCTGCCAATTTCTCCTTTAAAACATCATTACTTGGTTACTGAAACTATTCCTACCATTGAAGCAATAGATTTTGAAGTTCCTATGACTGTAGACCTTGAGGGTTTCACGTACATGAGACAGTGGGATAAGGGTATTTTAGTAGGAATTTACGAGATAGATCATGAGCATTGGGCTATTGATGGAGCGCCTTGGGACTTTGGGATGGAGTTATTTAAAGAGGACTTTGATAGAATAGAAAATGAATTGGCTCTCTCTTTTGAAAGGTATCCAGACTTAAAAAATGTAGGGATAAAAAATTGGGTAAACGGAGCATTCACATTTTCTCCAGATGGTAATCCTTTAGTTGGGCCAGTGAGAGGTGTGAAAAACTACTGGCTTGCTTGTGGTGTCATGGCAGGCTTTCTTCAGGGAGGTGGCGTTGGAAAAAC
>CACBAO010000023.1 GCA_902537235.1 uncultured Alphaproteobacteria bacterium | reverse complement strand
ATAGGCTAAGACAAGAGGCTCTCTGCGTTAAAGTAAAAGAGCTTAATATAGGAGAGTGTTGCAGCAAATCTATCAAGCAATTGCTTTATTGGGTGCAATCATTAAAAAAAAACCTCTCTCAATCGCAGTTGCAAATTGGTAGTTCAATAATAAAAGAAATATCGAGCAGACTAACATTTTTAGATAACGTGGGTCTAGAATATTTAACTTTAAGTCGAGCCTCAGGCACATTGTCTGGAGGAGAGAGTCAACGGATTAGACTTGCTAGTCAAATTGGTTCTGGTTTAACCGGTGTTCTTTACGTTTTAGATGAACCCTCAATTGGATTGCACCAAAGAGATAACAGAAGGCTTATAAAAACGCTCAAAGATCTTAAAGCTCAAGGAAATTCAGTGTTGGTAGTTGAGCATGATGAAGAGGCAATAAGAGAGGCTGATCATGTTATTGACCTAGGACCTGGTGCTGGTGTTAAGGGCGGATATGTAGTTGCCCAAGGAACTCCTGAAGATATTATTAAAAGTGAGGAATCGCTTACTGGACTTTATCTATCTGGGAAAAGAAGCATACCCGTGCCTTCGAACAGACGAATTAAATCTAAAACTGAGATAAAATTAATAAGAGCAGCCGGCAATAACCTTAAGAGTGTAACTCTTTCTTTCCCAACGCAATTATTTATATGTGTCACGGGTGTATCGGGTGGAGGAAAGTCAACTTTAATAATAGAAACACTTTTTAAAGCGGCAGCAGCAAAACTTAACGGTTCAAGACAAACTCCAGCAAAACATGAAAAAATTGAGGGTTTAGAGAATTTCGAAAAGGTGATAGATATAGATCAATCGCCAATAGGAAGAACTCCAAGATCTAACCCAGCTACCTATACAGGTGCCTTTACGCATATAAGGGATTGGTTTGCAGGTTTACCTGAATCAAAAGCAAGGGGATATTTGCCAGGACGATTTTCTTTCAATGTAAGGGGTGGAAGGTGTGAGGCTTGTCAGGGGGATGGGCTAATCAAGATAGAGATGCATTTTCTTGCCGACGTTTACGTGGAATGTGATCAATGTCTTGGTAAAAGATACAATAGAGAAACACTTGAAGTAAAATTTAAGGATAAAAACATTTCAGATGTATTAGAGATGACAGTAAGCGAAGCTGAGGATTTTTTTAAAGCAGTACCGTCGATAAGGCAGAAAATGTCAACGCTCAAAAGAGTTGGTTTAGGCTACATAAAAGTGGGTCAACAGGCTACAACTTTGTCAGGAGGAGAGGCGCAGAGGGTTAAGCTCGCAAAAGAGTTAGCAAGAAAGAGTTCAGGGTCAACATTGTATATCCTGGATGAACCTACAACTGGTTTACACTTTGATGATATTAAAAAGCTTCTCGAAATTTTGCATGAGCTCGTAGACAAAGGTAATACAGTTGTTGTTATCGAGCACAACTTGGATGTGATAAAAACAGCGGACCACGTAATTGATATTGGGCCGGAGGGTGGCGATAAAGGTGGTAAGGTAGTTTGCCAAGGTACACCTGAAGAGGTTGCGGCTGTAAAAGAAAGTTTTACAGGAGCATTTTTAAGTCCTATTGTTTGAAAGTCATTTGATAAAAAGCTCTAGAAAAGAAGGAAAAACTTACATGCGAGTTGGACTATATCCAGGCACCTTTGACCCCTTAACACTCGGACATATAGACATAATTAGTAGAGCTTCTACGCTTGTAGATAAGCTTGTAATTGGCGTGGCTATAAATAATGATAAGAACCCTTTATTTTCTTTAGAGGAGAGAGTAGATCTAATCAAAAAAGAGATTGCTAATTTAAAGTCTTTAAAGGTAGATATCGTGGTACATCCTTTTAAAAATTTACTTATAGAGTGTGCAAAGGACGTTGGCGCTTCTATTTTGATTAGGGGTTTGCGAGCGGTATCAGATTTTGAATATGAGTTTCAGATGGTCGGAATGAACAGAGTTTTAGACAATAGAATAGAGACAGTTTTCTTAATGGCAGATGCAGGGTGTCAAGCTATTGCATCGAGGTTGGTAAAAGAAATCGCTAAGCTTGGTGGTAACATAGACAAGTTTGTCACTGAAGATATTGCAGTCGCAATCAATAATAAATTTAAAGGCTGAAAAAGGAATAGACATGGCATTAAAGAAAAAAAAAGCAACAAAAAAAAATAGTGTCAAAAAAAGTATAATTTTGGAAACGAATAAAGGCGAAATTACAATTGAACTTCTGAGCGAGCGAGCTCCAAAACATTGTGAAAGGATATTGCAGTTATCGAAAGATAAATACTTTGATGATGTTGTGTTTCACAGAGTGATAGATGGCTTTATGGCTCAAACAGGTGATGGTAAATATGGCTCCTTGAAAAATGGTTTGCAAATTGATCGTGCTGGAATGGGTGGATCAGACTTGCCTGATTTAGATGCAGAATTCAATTCTGAGCCCTTTGCTAGGGGTATTGTTGGTATGGCTAGATCACAAAATCCAAACTCCGCTAATAGCCAGTTTTTTATTATGCTTGAAGAAAGTCCGCATTTAAACAATCAGTATACTGCCTGGGGAAGAGTTACAAAAGGTATGGACGTAGTAGATAAACTAAAAAAAGGTGATGAGTTGGATAATGGAAAAGTTGATAATCCAGATTTCATAAAGACAGTTAAAAATGTTTAAACTCTGCTTTTTTAAGAAAATATTTTTAACGTTTATTTTTGGGATATTTCTTTTAAAGCCCGTTTTTGCTCAAAATAGTCTTGTCATTGAAGTAGCCGGAGAAGCAAATGGAAAGATCAAAATAAAACTATTGCCTGACTTGGCGCCTTTGCATGTCAAGAGAATAAAATCTCTCGTTAATTCTGGATTATATGATGGGGTCGTTTTCCACAGAGTTATTGAGGGCTTTATGGCACAAACAGGAGATGTGCAGTTTGGTAACATTCAGGCGTTCAACCCAAACCTCGTAGGTCGAGGAAGTTCTTCATTGCCCAACTTGCCACCTGAATTTTCCGATATCCCCTTTATAAAAGGCACTGTCGGTATGGCTAGGTCACAGAATCCGGATACTGCTAATAGCCAGTTTTTCATAATGTTTCAGCCTGCTCCTCATTTAAATAGCAAATATACCGTTTTTGGCACTGTTAGTTCTGGAATTGAGGTATTAAATAAAATAAAAAAAGGTGATTTAAAAAAAAATGGTGCGGTAGACAATCCAGACGTTATGAAGAGGGTCTACTTTGAAAAATGAATTTATACTATAACAATGTTGAAATGTTTCTTTTTTCCAACTGACAGTTTCTTAGGATCAGTAAAGTTTGTTTTTCGAAACTTATCAGTAATATCTTGTATCGATTTTCCTTCAAGCTTTACCGCATTTTCATTTACTAATCGTCGCGCCTCTTTTCCTGATTTCACTATACCTGAAATTGTCATTAGTTGAGTAATTGAAATATTTTCAGGGCAATCATTTGTATTGATTTCAATTGTGGGTAGATTTGACGAGCCAACATTATCACTAAAAATTGCTTTAGAGGTTTTAAATGCTTCAGCTGAATTTAATTTTCCATGGCATAGTGTGGTGACTTCGTTAGCTAAAATGATTTTAGCTTCATTTAGGTGATGTCCTTTTTTTGCTGTTAGTTCCTTAATTTTTTCAATTGAGAATTCAGTAAAGAGGAGAAGGAATTTCTCTATATCATCATCTTCGCAATTTCGCCAAAATTGCCAGAACTCGTAAGGCGAGAGATTTTCTTCATTTAACCATATAGCTCCATTAGATGATTTGCCCATCTTTTGACCAGCAGAGTTTGTTAACAAAGGTGAAGTCAAGCCAAAGAGTTTGTTCCCATTCATCCTTCTAGTTAATTCAATTCCATTTACAATGTTGCCCCACTGGTCGGATCCTCCCATTTGAAGAATACAATCATGATCATGATTCAGTTTATAAAAATCGTATCCTTGTAAGATCATATAATTAAATTCAAGAAAGCTTAAAGGATCATTTTTCTTAAGCCTACTTTTAACTGACTCAAAGCTGAGCATTCTATTGATCGAAAAATACTTTCCAATATCCCTGAGAAACTCAAGATAATTTAACTTACTTAACCAGTCATCATTATTCAGCATAATAGCACCAGGAAATATTGACGAAAACTTTATGTATTTTGAAAATATTGATTTGAGACTGATCAAATTAGTATTGATTGTCTCATGATTTATTAATGGTCTTTCTGTTTTCCTAAAAGAAGGGTCTCCAATTTTTGTTGTTCCACCTCCTAGCAAAGTTATAACTCTGTGGCCATCTTTCTGAAACCATCTGAGAAGCATTATATTCATCAGATGCCCAACATGTAAAGAAGAGGCAGTTGCATCATACCCAATGTAGCACGTGATTTTTGAGCGTCTCAATAAGTCGTCTAGACCCATTGAATCAGTGCAGTCATTGATAAAACCACGAGCATTTAAAGTATGTAAGAGTTTACTTTTAAACATTGACCTAAATTACTTTATAGATCTGATCTAGTAGAAAGGTAATCATTTACTGCCGTTATCATTTCTCCTTCGAAATTGGTGAAAAAATGATCAGCACCTTCTATCTCTTTATGTAAAACTTTAATTCCTTTTTGAGTTTTCAACTTATCTGAAAGACTTTTTATATCAGATGGAGGTACAAGACGATCTAAACTTCCGTTAATAATAAGTCCTGAGGAAGGGCAGGGAGCTAAAAAGCTAAAGTCATATGAATTGGCAGGAGGAGAAACTGATATAAACCCGCTTATTTCAGGTCTTCTCATTAAGAGTTGCATTCCTATCCAAGATCCGAAAGAAAAACCTATTACCCAACAAGCAGTCGAATTTGGAGTATTAGCTTGTAGAAAATCTAAAGCTGAAGCTGCATCAGCCAATTCTCCTAACCCATCATCAAATTCTCCTTCACTCTTTCCAACTCCTCTAAAATTGAACCTTAAGCACGTAAACCCAAGGTTAAAAAAGCAATAGTGCAGATTATATACTACTTTGTTGTTCATTGTTCCGCCATACTGTGGATGGGGATGCAAAATTATAGCTACTGGAGCGTCTTCGCTTTTTTGAGGGTGGAATCTTCCTTCAAGTCTACCGCTTGGGCCTGATATATTTACTTCTGGCATTGGAAATCCTTTGCTATTCAATGTCATACTGTTACTAATTGCTTGACCTGAAAGTCAAGCTATTTTAAACATATTTTATTTTTTGTTGAAACTTTTGGTATGAGACTGAGCACGAAAGGAAGATACGCTTTGATAGCGATGGCATATATCGCCAGAAAAGATTTCAAGTCAAGAATATCTGTGGCTGAAATTTCTAACAAACTCGGTATATCACAAACATATCTAGAACAACTTTTTATGAAACTACGCAAAGCAAATTTGGTGAAATCTGTGAGAGGAGCGACAGGTGGCTTTAGTTTAAATTTGCATCCGAAAAATATAAGAATAAATGACATTATGGAAGCGGTTGATGAGAATTTTGCTGCTATATCTATAGAAAATAGATTTGGATCAGAAATACGTCCAAAACCTTTTGAACTAAACTTAACAGAGAAGTTCTGGGAGCAATTTTCCTCCCAAGTGTATCTGTTTCTTCATAATATTTCATTGGAAGACGTAGCGTCCGACTCCATGGAGCCGTGTCAAGCAGTTTCAAGCTTTAAAAAAGCTAAATGACGCTTTTACAGAATGGCAGGCGTTATTTCGATTGGAATGCAAGCTCATTATTGTGTGAGAATTCCAGAAAAAGTTTAATCTCTAATTTGGATTTAATAGGTAACGCGAGCTCTATTCATACCGAAGGCAGGGACGCAAGGAATATTATAGAGCATTCAAGGGATTCGGTTATGGATCTTTTAGGTCTCCAAGAAGGTACAGTAATTTTTACGTCTGGAGCGTCGGAGTCAGCGGCTCTATTCTTGCATGATAAAAAAATGGTATGCTCAGCCATTGAACACGATTGTGTAAAAAAATGGTGTAACGTATCAATTCCAGTTATGAAAAACGGCCTAATTTCTTCAATAAATTCTGAAAACAATCAAGCAATGCAAATTGCTAACTCAGAAACTGGTATATTACAAAATGTACCAAAAGGTATAGCATGTACTGATGCAGTGCAAGCTGTGGGCAAAATTGATTGTAAATTAAGTGAAATCGAACCTCAGGCACTATTTTTAGCTTCGCATAAGGTATGTGGGCCGAAAGGAGTAGGGGTACTTTTTGTGAAGGATGAGCAATTAATTGAACCTACTGTTCTAGGTGGAAATCAAGAGCTTGGATTAAGAGCCGGCACAGAAAATTTTGTTCTTATTGCTGCATTTGTTGAAGCTTTAGCCTATTCAATTAGCCTGGTTAAAAATGGTATTTGGCAGGAAATTGAGGATTTAAGAAATATGTTGGAAAATGAAGTTAGAGAAATATCAAAACCAACTATAGTAGTTGGAGAAAAAGAAAAAAGACTACCAAACACTTCTTGTATAATTACCCCGGGTTGGAAAGGTGAGAGCCAAGTAATTGCTTTGGATCTTGAAGGTTTCAGTGTTTCATCCGGCACTGCATGTTCCTCTGGTAAATTGAGTGAGATAAGTTTACTCAGAGAAATGGGATACGGTGACGATCTTGCAGATTGTTCTTTGCGAGTATCATTAGGGCCTAATACGAAAAAAAGTGACATTGAGTCCTTTATTTTCTCATGGAAACAATTATATTCAAGACATAAAAATTACGGAATTCAAAAATATGACAGATAGTTACGAAGTAAGAGAGGTTATTGATAAAGAAACACTTTCTGCGGTGAAGTCTGTTGGAGAAACATATAAGTATGGTTTCGCCACAGATATAGAAACTGAATATGCTCCTATTGGTTTAAATGAAGATATTGTCAGACTTATATCAAAAAAGAACGAGGAACCTAGCTGGATGTTAGAGTGGCGCCTTAAGGCTTATAAGAGATGGACAAAGCTTAAGCAACCGGATTGGGCACTTTTAAAAATCCCTAAGATCGATTTTCAAGACCAGTATTATTATGCCAGGCCAGCCAATATGAAAGAAAGGCCTAAAAGCTTGGATGAAGTAGATCCTAAACTCCTGGAAACTTATTCGAAGCTAGGTATTCCACTAACGGAGCAAAAGAAACTAGCTGGAGTTATAGAAGAAAATTATGAGGAAAAGCCTCAAGATCGTAAGGTAGCAGTGGATGCTGTATTTGACAGCGTTTCGGTAGGAACGACATTTAAAGAAGAACTGAAGGCTGCAGGGGTTATATTTTGCTCAATATCAGAAGCAATACAAGAATATCCTGAATTAGTTAAAAAATATTTGGGATCCGTTGTTCCGATATCAGACAATTTTTTTGCTTGTCTTAATTCTGCTGTTTTTTCTGATGGCTCATTTGTTTATATTCCTGAGGGAGTGAAGTGCCCTATGGAATTATCAACCTACTTCAGAATAAATGCTGAAAATACCGGGCAGTTTGAGCGAACATTAATTGTTGCAGAAAATAATGCATACGTGAGTTATTTAGAAGGATGCACTGCACCACAAAGGGATGAGAGTCAGTTGCATGCTGCAGTGGTAGAACTAGTTATTTTAGATGATGCAGAAATTAAATATTCAACAGTACAAAACTGGTTTCCAGGAGATGAGAACGGCGTCGGAGGTATATACAATTTTGTCACTAAACGTGCGGATTGTAGGGGTAAAAATGCTAAAGTCATGTGGACGCAAGTGGAGACAGGTTCTGCAATAACCTGGAAATATCCATCGTGTGTTCTAAAAGGAGATAATTCATCTGGAGAATTCTATTCCATAGCTATTACAAATAATATGCAACAAGCTGATACAGGCACAAAGATGATACATCTTGGTAAAAATACTAATAGTAGGATTGTATCTAAGGGAATTAGTGCTGGGAAAGCTCAAAACACTTACAGAGGACTTGTGCAAATCGGGGGGAGGTCACAAAATTCAAGAAATTTCACCCAATGTGATAGTCTACTAATTGGTAATAAGTGCGGAGCCCATACGGTGCCCTATATTGAGGTAAATAATAGTAGTGCTAGAGCAGAGCATGAAGCCACTACATCAAAGGTGGATGAAGATCAGCTCTTTTATTGTATGCAAAGAGGCATCGGGGAAGAGGATGCTGTGGCATTGATCGTAAATGGTTTTTGTAAAGAGGTACTACAAGCACTACCCATGGAATTTGCAATGGAAGCACAAAAATTGGTGGCAATTTCTTTAGAAGGCTCTGTTGGTTAATATGCTAAAAATAGATAACTTAAAAGTTTCTTTGGAGGAAGAAGAGAAGCAGATAATCAAGGGTTTATCACTTACAATTAATTCTGGTGAGGTCCACGCTATAATGGGGCCGAATGGGTCCGGAAAATCTACACTTTCGAGTGTTTTAGCTGGGAAAGCCGGATACACTGTTGATAGTGGTAAGGTTAACTTTGATGAAACTGACCTCTTTGAAACTGAGGTCGAAGAACGAGCGGCGCTGGGAATTTTTATGGCATTTCAATATCCGATAGAGATTCCTGGTGTTGGAAATATGAATTTTCTAAGAACCGCTTTAAACTCACAAAGAAAAACAAGAGGTCAAGAGGAACTTAATGCAGCAGACTTTTTAAAGCTTGTACGTGAAATAGCAAAAGATTTAGAAATTAGCGACGAAATGATGAGGAGGCCAGTAAATGTAGGCGCTTCTGGGGGGGAAAAAAAGCGCAATGAAATTTTACAAATGTGTTTGTTAGAACCTAGATTTGTAATTTTAGACGAAACGGATAGTGGTTTGGATGTTGATGCTATGAAATTAGTTTCTAAGGGAGTAAATAAATTTTCGTCATCTTCTCGTTCATTTCTTGTTATTACTCACTATCAGAGACTTCTAAACTATATAGTTCCTGATTTCGTCCATATTATGGTAGATGGAAAAATAGTAAAAACTGGTGATAAAAATCTTGCTCTCCATGTGGAGGAGACGGGGTATAAAGATTTCTTGTAACTAGGTAAGGAAAAACATTGAACCATGTAAACTCAAGTGATTGGTATAATTCTTTAAGAAAAGAGTTTGAGGAAAAAAGTTTAAGTATTGAAAAAGTAAACCGTAGATCAGAATATTGGAGAAAGAGTAACTTAGACATCTTAGAGGACTTTGTTCAAGATACTTCTCAACTAGACCTACTAGATCTGAACGGAACCTGCTTATATGAACCTGACTTAATTATTAACGGAGATATCTTGGAATTAGTGGGTCAGAAAAGCGATCAGGTTGTTAGTATTATAGACGTAATTGCTGATGAAGAGTCTTTTGCTAAAAACTACTTTGGCAGGCTTGAAGAAAAGTCGCAAAAACTTATTCCCAGGCCTTTGGCCAGAGATAACACCCTGGATCCAAAAGTTGGTTATGTTCTCAGTTTCTCAGATAGTTCCGAAAAGCCACTGATTATACATAATAAAACTAATACCTCTGCGAGCAATTTGTTTCAAAGAAATCTAATGATTGTTGATAAGGATGTAGAAGTAACCATAATAGAAACAGGAAATAATCTTTCTGTTTTCAATACGGTTACTGAAATTTATTTAGGGGAAAATGCTAAATTAAATTACTTAGATTTAACTGGGGAAAATAATATTTTCCCAAAAATTTCACACAAGTTTTGTGATTTGGCCGAAAAGTCATCTTTCAATCATTTTGGGTTGAGACTTAATACCAAGGCCACGAGAACAGAGATTGAGTTGCATTTAAATGGTCAAGGTATAAATACCTCAGTAGCCAACGTCAGCCTACTAAATAAAAAGAGTCATTACAGTGACGAAAATGTATTAATAAATCACAACGCCTATGAATGTAAAAGTAGGCAAGTTTTTAAATCAGTGCTAGAAAACGATTGTACTTCAATAGTTCGAGGTAAAATCTATGTTGCGTCAGAAGCGCAAAAGACAGATGGTTATCAATCTAGTAGATCTCTTTTGTTAAACGAGAGTTCAAAGTTTTTGTGTAAGCCGGAACTCGAAATTTATGCCGATGATGTTATTTGCTCTCATGGATCCACATCTAGTTCCTTAGATAGAGATAGCCTATTTTACTTGCTAAGTAGAGGTGTGCATAAGAATAAAGCCAAGGAAATGCTAATTACAGCGTTCATTTCAGAAGCTTTGGATGAGATTGAAGATGAAAGCATTAAATCAGCTCTGAGTAACTATATTGATATTTGGATCTCAAGCTTTTCAGATGAATAAACTGTTAAATATAAATCGAGGTTTCTTCACTACTATTCTCTCTGCCTTCAAAGACTTAGATGTCTCCATTCAGGAGCAAGTTAAACTACGATATAAAGAAAGCCAATTACTTCCTCTTCTCTATTTTACTTGCTTAATCTTGCTATTATCACAACTGATAAATGTGACTAGTGAGGTTCAGCAGGCCCCTTATTTATCTGTTATAACAGCAGTAGTCGTTTCCTATCTTTTTTTTCTTCCTATATTTATATACGCCCTAAGCTTAATTCTCCACTTGGTTTTGAAAATATTCGGGTCTGTGTCCTCGAGCTTTCAAACTAGATTAGCTTTTTTCTGGTCCTTGACAATATCAACCTTAGTGATTCTATTTGTTAGTATTACCAAAATATTCATAAGTGGAACCATGGAGCTCATGGTCGTCGTTATCTCCGAGTTAATTATAGTGTATATATTCTCGAGGATTATCAGTTTTGTATCTGATTTCAAGGATAGAAGCCTTTTTACTTTGGTTATTATCAGTTTTTATTTTACACCTATTGTTCTTATAAATTTTAGCTCAGGAACTTGAAGCTAATGGACTTTAAACAATTGCTTATAATAAGCCTAAGAAGGCCAGCAAAGCTACCCAATCTATTAACTTCATTTGAAGTAAAATTAAACACCTTAGTTGAGGGCGCACTTTTTATCGCGGCCTCTACTTCTCTATTAAATTCCTTATTGGATCAACTGATTTTTAAATCGTCTGAAAATGCGTCAATATTACTTGAAAATAATTCCTTGTCTTTCATTTTCAATCCCTTGAGTATGTTTGCGTTTGAGTTGATTTTTATAATCACCGTGATGCTGTCTATTTTATTTTTTAGTAATTTCTCTAAACAAAAGGTGAGAATAGAAGAATTAGGAAAAAATGTTCTATTATTATTTCTCGTAACCTTTGCTTTTAAGTTTACTCAGGTCTTATTCCTATTTATTTTGATTGATTTGTACTATATTTTGAGGTTTTTTGAAGTGCTATGGTTAATCTGGGCATTGTCTTCGGTAGTGGCGATACTATATAATTTTAAGAGTATCTTATTAACAGCATTCTTGGGAGTAATTACTGTTTCTTTAACGATGGGATTTTTATTCATGATTTTCATATCAAGTATACAGATGTTTTCAGGTGGGAATTTGCCTAATGTTTGACGTTTTAGAATTTAGAAAGGAATTTCCAATACTCTCTAAGAAAGTTAATAGTAAGCCTCTAGTTTACCTAGATAATGGAGCTTCGTCACAAAAACCAAGGTCAGTTATAGATACAGTCAAAAACTGTTATGAAAACGAATATTCAAATGTTCACAGAGGGTTGCATTTTCTATCAAACCTTGCCACCGAAAAGTTTGAAGCGGTAAGAGATAAGGTTATGAAGTTCTTGGGAGCTTCTTATCATGAAGAGATTATTTTCACATCTGGTTCCACCGAAGCATTAAATCTGATTTCTTATGCTTGGGCTATCCAAAATCTTGAGCCTGGAGATGAGATTATTCTTACAACTTTAGAACATCATGCCAATATTGTTCCTTGGCATTTTTTGAGATCTAGAAAAGATGTTAAGCTTACCTGGATTGATCCTGATGAAAATGGTCAAATATCATTTGATATGATAAATAAAAAAATTTCTTCAAGGACCAAGATGGTTTGTATGACTCATATGTCAAATGTTTTTGGCTCCATTATTGATGTAAAGAAAATTTGCCAAGACTTAAAAAAAAGAGGGATTGTGAGCGTACTAGATGGCTCTCAGGCTATTGTACATCTGGAAGTTGATGTAAAATCTATTGGATGTGACTTTTACACATTTACCGGCCATAAGCTATTTGGGCCAACAGGTACGGGTGTGCTGTATGTAAATAAAAGACGAATAGCTGAAATGATTCCATTTATTGGAGGAGGGGAGATGATCAAAGACGTCTCTAAGGATGAAGTAACCTATAATGAATCTCCATTCTTATTTGAAGCGGGTACACCTGGGATTGCTGAGATAATTGGTCTTGGAGCAGCTATAGACTTTGTGCAAAGTCTGGATAGAAAGTTAGTTCTGGATTACGAAAAATTAATCTCGGAGTATGCAAGAACCGAGCTAGAGAAGTTAGATTGGCTCGCTAGACACTGCTTTCATAAAGACAATCTTGCAATATTTTCTTTCTCCATGAAAGGAAATGCACATGCACACGATATCGCGACAATATTAGACTCAAACGGGGTTGCAGTTAGGTCTGGTCATCATTGTGCACAACCTCTGATGAATTTTATTGGAGAGCCAGCAACTTGCAGGGCAAGTCTCGCTTTATATAACACAGAACAAGAAATTGACATACTTATTGATTCTTTAAAAAAATGTAAAAAACTATTCGGTTAATAAAGGAGATATTATTATCTCCCCTTTTGAACCTCCCAATATTATATTCTGCATTCCGGATAAATATAAATAATCTCCATTTTTCCATAGACTTATTTGATCATCATAATGCTTTGAAATGAAATGACCACTTTGCCCAGAAGGAAGAATAAACATATTTTTAGCTGGAGAGGAAAAGTCAATTATCATTTTAAACGAACTAGCCTTTGCCTCTTTATTTTCAGATGGATCCATTAACATTGTTGAATTTAAGGTATGCTTGCTTCCAGGTATTTCTCCTGATATGTCCTTTAAAAATTTTGGGATGAGAGTGCTATCTATCGAAAAGGAAGGATGCTTGATTTGTCGCTCATTACCCCATCTCCATTTGTCAATATCAGATCCATATGCATCTCTTAACTTTCGGAGACTTTTTGTTAATGATTTTCTGGATAATTCTGCACACGTTTCAATTTTATCAGAGTGTTTTATGTCGCACCAAGTGCCAGCATTTTCGTAGTTTCTAAGCACTTTTTCCAAAAAAAGTGGGCTTATAAAACTGGCAGAGAAGAAATTAGAACTCAACTCGTCTTCAAGAAGCATTTTTTTGAATGTTTCAACCCATGTTGAATAAATAAGTGGCTCTGGATAGTTGGTCATCATATCTCCGTTCCAATTTGTTAACATTTCTAGGCTACGGGTCTTGATGTCATTGATATCGTCTGGATCATTGTTATCATATTGAAACCAAAGTTCTTTGCCCATGAGTGGTAACAAAGTACGAGCAGGCTCTGAAACAAAATCATTTTGTAGTTCTTTAAAGCTTTCAGTACTATGAAACTCCCTGTTATTAATCATCTTTGTTGCTCTTAGAAGTCTTTGTTCATCTCCCCAATCGAAACTCAAATGGTTTGGAAAATTATTCACTTGAAAGCTATTATTTGTATTCAGAATCAGACCATTTTTATGCAAATTGACTGTAGGTTTTTCATCTTCATAGTCTAATATCCATTGATTTTCTGTCTTCCAGCCGGGTGTAATTACTTTTCCTTTAGTTTCATTTTCTTTTTTTCGTTTAGGTGTATTCCCAATGAATACAGAGTCTATGTTTTTTTCATCTGCAATGACCAAAATCAAATTGAAGCTTTCACTTTTCAAAATTCCATTTTTGAATTTTTCTATCTTTTTTGCAGTCATTAAATCCATAAAAATTTCTAGTGTCTTGTCATTATTGCTAAAGCCAGTCCAAGCCATAGAAATTAGAAAATCTTCAGGAACTATAGATTGTATTGCGTATAGTTTGTGCGGAATTATTACGCGGTTTTCTGTGCGTCTGATTGAAAAGCTGACAGTCTGGCTGTTTTTAACTTTTATTAATTTTTTTTGTTTAAAAAATTTTTTATACCCCAAAGGAGAAAGATACTCCTCTTTATTTTCTGGGTTTACTTTTTCATAGTAGAGATCTTGGTCATCAACAAATGAAAAAGATGATCCCCAAGCCAATTTATCATTTTTACCAGAAAATATAATAGGTATGCCGGGAATTGTTGCTCCTACAACAGAGGTTTCTTTAAGGTCAAGATGAGCAAGCATCCAAATCGATGGTGAAGACAAAGGCAAAAACAAGTTTGCCAGTAATAGCGATTTTTTTGAAGCGGTCCTGCTACTATCTACAGCAAAAACATTGGAATAAAAGCCTGCGTTTGGTGGGGTAAGGAAATTAGCTTTGGCTTCATAATTTTGTTTTTTTTGTTTATCAAATTCCTGTTTGTTTAATTTTGAATTTACTTCATTGAGTTTTGAACGAAGAAACATCGATTCATTTATTAAATGTTTTAGCTTATGTTCCTCTATGCTTGAAAATAATAAAGCGGTTAACTCTATTTCTGTTAACGCTTTGTTAGACGACATGAACTCAATAAATTTGAGTATTGCTAAAGTGTCTATTGGGCTCCATGGCGTGATCTCAGGGGATTGAAAAAAAAATTCAGGCGAACCTCGTCCTAATCCCTGATCTTCTATTTCCTTCAATCTGAAATTAATTCCCTGCGAATAAAATGATAAAATTTTCTTTAGGTCTATTGATAAGCTTTGAAACATTTGTTTAGCTAGCGTTTGTAGATCAAGAGATTTCATAAATGAGTCTAAAAGCACACTTTCGGGGCCATTAATTTCAGATAAACGACCTTGAGATAGGCGTTTAAGGTAAGTCATTTGCCAAAGTCGCTCTTGCGCATGAACATACCCTAGGCCAAAAAAAGTTTCTTCATCTTTATTTCCCGTTATATGAGGGACTGCGTTTAGATCTGTTTTTATAATGACTTGAGATTCAATGTCGGAAGAAAAAAGTTTTTTGTTATAGTTTGGTAAGGATTGATAGCTTAGATAAAAGAAAAATCCTGAGATCAGAAGGAAGATTAGGATCATAGCCATGATTAAGTATGGCAAGGATTTTATAAATGGTTTCATATTATCAACTTTTTAAAGGACCGATTATAATATACAATCGATATTGTTCAATTATTTAGGATAAAGTTATGAAAAAATTAACCTTTATTGGATTAGGGATAATGGGCTTCCCAATGGCAGGGCATCTCTCAAAACAAGGGCATAATGTTTCTGTTTACAACAGATCAATGGAAAAATCAAAATTGTGGGCTGAAAAATATAGTGGAAATTTTTTTACTTCAGTGAAAGAAGCTGTGGCTAATAGTGACATTGTCTTCAGTTGTGTTGGTAATGACATAGATTTGAGAGACATAACTTTGGGCAAGGATAAAGCTTTTTCAGTCATGAAAGCAGGTAGTGTATTCGTTGATCATACAACCGCATCATCTGATATTGCTATAGAATTATATGCAAAAGCTAAAGAGCATGAAATACATTTTTTAGATGCTCCAGTATCGGGAGGAGAAGTTGGTGCAGTGAAAGGGGAACTAACAGTAATGGTTGGTGGTGATAAATTAATCTTTGATCGAGTAAAGTCTATAATAACTGCTTACGCTAAAAATATTACTTTAGTTGGGGGTTCAGGAAAAGGGCAGGTGGCTAAAATGGTCAATCAGATTTGCATCGCGGGACTTATCCAAGCTCTTTCTGAAGCAATTTCGTTCTCCGAAAAAAGTGGAATGGACACCAAGAAAGTGTTGCAAGCAATTTCTCAGGGTGCCGCCGGCAGCTGGCAGCTCAGTAACAGAGGAGAGACAATGGTTGATCGTAAATTTGATTTCGGTTTTGCTGTAAAACTAATGAGAAAAGATCTAGGTATTTGCCTTGATCACGCAAGTAAAAACGATATTTCGTTGCCGATAACTTCAATAGTTAATCAGTTCTATGCTGAGATACAAAGAAATGGTGGATCGAACTTTGATACGTCAAGCCTTTTAACTAGGTTTGATAATTGAAGAGATCACCTTATGAGCCTTGAGAACTTAGCCCCAACTAGTGAGGTTCCTGCTAGAAGACCTTTTTGATCAAAAACTACAGCGTATACAGGTTTAGAAATCGTTTTTGAGCTAACACCTATTGAGTAGCCTTTGTCCCTAAAGACCACCTCAGCATCTGCTCCTAGTTCCCACCCATCTTTGACCCTAAATTTTTGCAACGCTTCTTCTGTCATGAAAAAAATAATATTAGAATATTGTTGAGCTCCTATTTGAATTCCATATGATGCAGAAGCTAATGAATAATAATCAACTGGCGCTTCATTTATTCTTAAAACTCCTTCTCCATATGCACCGCCTAGAACAATACCTGCTTTTGTAATTCTTGGTATAATTAAGGTTCCTGAGGCATTTTTGTATATGCCAATTGTGTCGGGGTCAATTTCAAATAAATTTTGTAAAGCGAGCTCGGCATCTCGATTAATAATACTACCATGATTTTCCTGATCAATGTTTTGACAAGATAGAAGAAAAAGCGAAAAAATTGATATGAGAAAACTGGCTCTAATCAATTTCATTATTCTAGTTGAAGTCATTTTACAAATTAACTATTTTTGTTTAAAATTTTTGCGGCGTCAGGCGCGAAATAAGTTAATATTCCATCGCACCCAGCTCTTTTAAAGCAAGTCAGACTTTCAAGTATCACACTATTTTTGTCGAGCCAAGTATTTTCAATAGCTCCCCTAAGCATAGAGTATTCCCCAGAAACTTGGTAAGCAAATGTTGGAAAGCTAAACTTTTTCTTTACTTCTGAAATGATGTCAAGGTAAGGCATTCCTGGCTTTACCATAACCATATCAGCTCCCTCAGATATATCTTCGCCAACTTCTCTTATTGCCTCTTCAACATTTGATGGATCAATTTGGTAAGTTTTTTTATCACCCTTGAGTAGCCCCTTTGCTCCAACAGCTTCCCTAAATGGTCCGTAAAAAGCAGAAGAAAATTTTGCTGCGTATGACATTATTAGTGTATCCTTAAAGCCATTTTTTTCGAGTGCGTTTCTTATAACCTCTATCCTGCCGTCCATCATATCGGAGGGACCCAGTATATCTGCACCTGCTTCAGCTTGAACCAATGATTGTCTTTCTAGAGCTACTAATGTTTCATCATTAATTATTTTCCCGTTAACAAGAAGACCATCATGACCGTCAGAATTGTATGGATCAAGTGCTACATCTAGCATTATTACTAATTCGGGAAAGTTATATTTCAATTTTCTTGTAGCAATATTTACTAAGTTTTCTGGATTCCAGGCTTCTTCACAAGTAGAGGATTTTTTATTTGAGGGCGTTAATGGGAATAGTGCTATTGTGAATATCCCCAGATTAATTAATTTCTCTACGTAATGAATAAGTGTATCTATTGAATACCTATTTACTCCAGGCATAGAAGAGATGGGTTCAATAATGTTTTCACCGTCTCTAATAAATATGGGGCAAATTAAATCGGACTTACTTAGGCTCTTTTCTCTCACTAAGTCCCTGATCCCACTATTTTGCCTTAATCTTCTTCCCCTCCTTTTGGGAAAGCTACTTAACATCATACTATCCTGATTAATTATAGATTATCTTTATTGTAGTTTTTATTCTATTAATCAGCAATAAGTTTGTTAGAACGTTGTATGAAAAAAATAATTGAAAATCATAGTACGGAATATAGTGCTTTCGCTCTGTCAAAGATATTTGAATATTCTGATAGACTAACTCATATACATCTACTCAGTCGTGAGGGAGGACTGAGTCAGTTTTCAGAAAACCTAAAGTTTTTTAATAATAAAGTAGAGGTGGTAGTTTATCCGTCCTGGGACTGCCTTCCTTACAGTAGTATTTCTCCTAGGAGAGAGATTATATCCAAAAGATATAGCGCTCTCAGAGCGTCAAAAAGGGCAGACAAAAAATATAAGATTGTTTTATTGTCAGTGGATAGTATCCTACAGAAAATCATTCCTGCAAACGATATTCTAAGGAAAAGTTTTTCTCTTGATGTTGATCAAAAAATAGATTTTGTTGATCTGCTCCAGTGGCTTGAAAAAAACGGATATTCACGGCAATCAAATGTTTATTCGATCGGAGAATATGCTGTCAGAGGAGGTATATTGGATATTTTTGTTCCTGAGGTCAAATACCCCGTGAGGTTAGACTTTTTTGGAACAAAGCTAGAAAAAATAAGGACCTTTGACCCATCAAGTCAGAGATCTAATGGATCGATGGATAATGTGAAAATATTTCCTGTATCGGAGATTATATTAGATGAGCAATCAATTGCAATTTTTAGGCAAAATTATAGAAGAACTATCGGTACAGTAACAAAAAATGATAGAGTTTATAATTCTATATCTGAAACAATATCTGTAGAAGGAATAGAACATTGGTTGCCTTTATTCAATCCAAAACTGGAGCCTATATTTTCTGTTTTTAAAGGCGCCTCTTTTTCGTATGAAGGTGATTTAGAGGTAATGATTGAGAATAAATGGGCGCAGATAGTTGAGAATCGAAATTTTGATTTAAAGACGGTTAATAATAATAAAAATAAACTTTCTTTATTAGAGCCTGCTTTGCATTATTTATCACCGTCGGCGTTTGAACAAGCTTTTAGTTTATTTGATATCAAGAAAATTGATCAAATCTTTACAAATAAATTAAAAAAATCAAACTACTCTACAAAAGATTTTGTAGTAGAGCGTAACAAAGAAGATGTTTCTCTTTTTAATGAAGTTGTGAGGTACATAGCTCAGAGAGTAAAAAAACGCTCAATAATATTATCTGGTCATTCCGAGGGTTCCATAAAAAGACTTCTTACTGTCTTAATAGATCATGGTTTAAGTATTGTGAGAAAAATAGATAACATTGACCAGGTATATGGTTCTCCTACACAAATCTATTATGCAATAACTCAGTTAGACTCAGGGTTTTCAACTTCCAGTTTTGAAATCTTAACTGAAAAGGCAATTTTTGGTGGTAAAATTAGAAGTAGCAGAGCAGTAAAGCAACGTAAATTAAATGCTGTTTTTGAAGAATTGAATTCTCTTAATATAGACGACCTTGTTGTTCACATAGACTATGGTATTGGGATGTTCATGGGGCTAAAAAATTTTGAAATAAATGGAATAAACAACGATTTCCTGGAAATCAATTATGCGGGCTCCGATAAAATCTTTCTCCCTGTAGAAAATATAGAGCTTATATCGCCTCTGGGAAATTCTGATGCAAAACTAGATAAGCTCGGTTCTGCTAACTGGCAGATGAGAAAAGCAACAATAAAAAATAAGATTAAACTAATTGCTGAAAAATTAATAAAGATTGCTGCAGAAAGAAAACTAGTGAAAACGAAGAAAGTTTCTTTGGAAAAGGATCTTTTCCAGGAATTTTGCGATCGGTTTCCCTATGAAGAAACTTCAGATCAAATACAAGCAATAAACGACGTAATAAAAGATTTATCTGCCGGAAATCCGATGGATAGGCTAATTTGTGGTGATGTGGGTTTCGGAAAAACGGAAGTTGCAATAAGAGCATCCTATGTCATGGTTGCTGAGAATAGGCAAGTTGTATTAGCAGCCCCTACAACGCTTCTAGCGAAACAGCACGCAGAAGTTTTTAAGAAACGATTTGATAGTTATCCTATTAAAATAAAAATGCTTTCCCGATTTACTAAAGCACTAGACGTAGATCAAATAAAACAAGATATCTCAAATGGAGATATTAATATTCTGATTGGAACGCATAGTGTTATTAATAGAAATCTTAAGTTTTATGATCTTGGTTTAGTGATTGTAGACGAAGAGCAGAGCTTTGGCGTAGACCAAAAAGAGCAACTTAAAGCTATATTTCCAGACATTCACGTATTGACTTTGTCGGCTACTCCTATTCCTCGAACTCTACAAATGGCCTTCTCTGGAATAAGGGACCTCTCTCTTATTAATACTCCACCAAAAAACAGAATGCCTATTGAAACAAATGTAATTGAATTTGATGAAGGTACTATAAGCTCAGTAATCATGCGGGAGATCAAGAGAGATGGACAAGTATTTTTTGTTGTTCCAAGAATAAAAGATATTCGAATTATAGAAGAATTTCTCTCTAATTTTTTACCCGATGTTAGATATATGGTTGCCACTGGAAAGACAAGCAATACCGAGTTAGAAAAAACCATTTCTGCGTTTTATTATGGAGATTTTGATCTGCTTGTTTCAACCAATATTGTTGGTAGTGGGCTTGATATACCTAGAGCAAATACAATAATCATATTTAGGGCTGAGCTATTTGGTTTAAGTCAATTGTATCAGATTAGAGGGAGGGTAGGTCGCTCTAACAAAAGAGCTTTTGCTTACTTGGTTTCAAAAGACAATGCATCGCTAACAGAATCTGCTAGAAAACGACTGGATCTAATTAAAGGTTTGAACTCACTAGTATCTGGATTCACCCTATCCTCTCAAGACCTGGAAATGAGAGGATCAGGAAATATTTTAGGTGAAGAACAGACTGGCCAGGTTAACGAAGTAGGTGTTTCATTATACCAAGAAATGTTACAGAAAACGATCAATTCCTTAATGCTGAGTAAAGAGGACGGAGTTGATAGCCATCTTGATGAAAATTGGTCTCCTGTAATACGAATTCCTACTACGGCAAGAATACCAGAAGATTATGTACAGGATTCGGCTTTGAGATTGAGTTTTTATAGGAGACTCTCAAATTTTGATAACCAAGTACAGCTAGAGTCTATACTCGCAGAAATGATAGATCGTTTTGGAAAATTACCTATTGAAATCATTAACTTAGCGAATATTCTTAAGATTAAAGAAAAATGCAAGTTACTTGAAATTGAGTCTTTAGAAGTAGGAGCTAAGGGTATTACAATCAAATTTAGAGAAGGAAAAGTCGAAAATATCGCTGGATTATTGGCATTTATAGAATCAGATAAAGACAATATAAAGCCTTCCAATGAAAAATTGTTCATAAAAATAGGGAGAGGTAATATTTTAAATATGTCGTATAATTTATTGAAAAATATGGAAAAATTCATACAAAAAAAAGCGCCTTCGGAAGAAGGCGCCAGTTATTGAGGCAGGTTTCATACAGGCAAGAAACCTATCGAGCAGTTCTAAGAGTTTACTTAAAAGATTTAAAGAATCCAACTTTTTTTTTATTTTTTCTCTGGCATCACCAGTCCAGCTGAAATTATCAACTTAGCAGCGTCCTCTACTGACATATCGAGGAGAATTATATCTTTTTTAGGAACAAATAACATAAATCCTGATGTGGGATTGGGAGTAGTGGGTAAAAATATGGTAACAAGAGAGCCTAGGTTTATTTTTTGCTTAATTTCACCAAAAGTTTCAGTAGAAATAAATGCTACAGCCCAAACACCTTTTCTTGGATACTCAACAAGGCATGGTTGCTTAAAATTTGTTCCATCAGGTTTGAAAACTGCTTGAATGATCTGCTTAATAGAATTATAGATCGTACTAATCACGGGCGTCCTTGAGAGTATTTTTTCACTAATGTAAATTGCCTGACGCCCCAAAAAACCAGATGCTAAAGCTCCAATTAATGTAGTAGCGATTAGAAATAAAAATACACCCAGTCCTGGGACATAAATTTCGTATAAGTATAATGGATTATATTTAGGTGGAATAATTGGGATCACTACCTGATCTATGAAGCTAATCACACTCCATACCAAGTAAACCGTGAGAACAATGGGTATTAGAACTACAATTCCTGTAAGAAAATCTCTACGTAATTTTTGAATAAATCTGCCCATTTTTTATATTCCTCTTATTTATTAATAAGCCAAAGCCATAGCTACTTTTGCTCCAAGCTCTGCATTGCTCTTTACTATTTCAATATTTGACACAAGAGTTTTACCATCTGTTTTCTTTACTAAATATTCTAATAAACTAGGAGTGAGTTGTTTTCCAGTTATATCAGTCTTTTTTAATTCCTTTATTCCATCCAAGATTAATGGCTCTAAATATGTTTTATCCAGAGAATGCTTTTTCGGTATTGGATTGCAAAGTAATAGCCCATAAGAAGACTTTAAGTTTTTTGCAATTGAATAAATCTTTGCAATAGCTTCTGGGCTTTCAATTCGATGGGCAGATTTTATTCCAGTATCTCGGTACCAGAAAGCGGGTAAGTTTTTCTGCCTATAAGAAAAAACCGGTATTGAAAGAGTTTCTAAAAACTCATACGTTTTTGATATGTCCAATATTGTTTTAGGACCTGCGCAAACAGTAATGATTTCAGAATCTCTAACAGCTTGAAGATCTGCTGAAACGTCGAAGCTCTCAGATACATCTCTATGAACACCTCCAATCCCACCTGTTACAAACACGGAAATTGAAACTAATTTACATATTCTCAAGGAACCTGAAACAGTAGTCCCACCAGCTTTTTTAGAAAATATAGTGCTTTCGAGATTGCTGCTCGAGACTTTTTCTACACCTCTAGTTTTAGCGAAAGCGTCTAGAACCTCTGGATCAAGACCAATTTGAATTTTTCCATCTAACAAAGCTAGAGTTGCGGGTTGAGCGCCTACTTCTTTTATAACTTCTTCTATTTCTTTGACCATTTCTAAAGAATGGGGATAAGGCATTCCGTGTGAAATTATTGAGCTTTCTAAAGCAACCAATGGCGTTTTATTATTAATAGCCTTTGATACTTCCCTTGAGCATTTTATTAGATGTCTATAATTATTTAAAAATTTTTTAATCATTCGTTTCTAAATATTGTTTAGTTTTTTTATTTGCAACATTTAAGCTTTTTTCGAGGCTTACTTTTGGGTTTAATTCTTTATGAGAAAGAAAGTATGCAAAGAATGCGTCACCTGCCCCTAATCTTGATAAAGTGCTATTAATAACCTCTGGTCTTACTTTTGCAACTCCCTCATTATTAATTCCACATGCAACGTTTGGACCATCTGTAACAACTGCCAAACAGTTTTCAGTTTTTATTTTTTCGAAAATAGCTTTAGATGCATGTTCAGAGTTATTCAGTTTCTTAGATCCTAGCAAGATATTGGCTTCACGAAGATTTATAAACAGATTGAAACCCTTAAAATAGATAGCATTATTCTCAAACTGCTTAAGTTTTGAAAAATTTGCCGGTATGAAATATTTGGTAAATATTTTTTCATTAGCCTCTTTCTTTACAAGGTCTAAAAAATCTCTTGTACAATTCCCATCAAAAATAAAAATTGCGTTATCATTGTCTTTTTTATGCGCAGAACAGATTGAAGAAAAATGTTTAAACATATCAACTTGGTAATATAAAAACGTATTTGTATGATTTATTGATCCGAATATTTCACCATTTTTAGTTTCAATGGATAAATACCTATCATTTTGGGTTCCTTTAATTATTAAATATTTTGAACTAATACCATTTTGCTTGAGAATGGTGCGTATTGCGTGAGTTTTGTCATTTTTTCCGATCGCTGAAACCAAACTTAATTTGAAACTACCCTTTTCTAACACTTTAGAGAGACCTAAAGCTACGTTGAAAGCTACTCCTCCTGGTCTTTCATTTATGAATCCTGCAGAGTCTTTTCCTTTTTGCATTACCTCTAAAGGCTTCCCAATGATGTCCCACATTATGCAGCCAAATATATAAATTTTCTTTTTCATTACCGTCACAAAATCATTGTAGAAAAACTGCGTTTAAAATAAATAAATAAATTCTTGAAATTAGCTTGATGATGCCTTAAGAACAATAAAATTTCGCAAATGCACAAAAAATTTCGGTCCATAGATTTGGAATGTGCATTAAGGCAAAACCGAAAAGGAATATATAATGAATTTACCAAGTTACAATATTAGGCAATTATTAGAAGCTGGTGTGCATTTTGGGCACCAAACGCATAGGTGGAATCCATTAATGGATGATTACATTTATGGATCAAGGAATGGAATTCACATTTTAGATCTTACCCAAACACTAACAATGTTAGATGCCGCTTTAAATGAAATACATAAGTTGGTTTCCAAGGGGGGTAGTATTTTATTTGTTGGAACAAAAAGACAGGCTCAACAAGCTATTGCAGAATCTGCAACTAAGTGTGCTCAATATTATATAAATTACAGATGGCTTGGAGGAACTTTAACAAATTGGAAGACAGTATCGAACTCAATTTTAAGGCTTAAAGAACTCGAAGCGTTTGACGAAAGTGAGCTTACTCTTTTCACAAAAAAGGAAAGGCTTAACATCGAAAAAGAGCACCAAAAATTGAACTTATCTCTTGGTGGCATAAAAGAAATGAAAAATATTCCCGACATGCTTTTTGTTGTAGATACAAATAAAGAGGCGATAGCAATAAAAGAAGCAAAAAAGATTGGTATTCCTGTTGTAGCAATACTAGATACTAACTCTTCTACTGACGGAGTTGATTTTCCTATACCAGGCAATGATGATGCTTCTAGAGCAATATCCTTATATTGCGATTTAGTGAGCAAAACTATTTTGGATGGTATGGAGTCACATTTAGGGTCAGCGGGCATCGATTTGGGTGAATCTGAAGTGCCTCCATCAGAAGACTTGTCCGAAGAAAAAGAGTTAAATCAAGATGGTTCTAATGATACAGTATCTTCAGAAAGTGTAGAGACAAATATACCAAACCAAAACGCCAGCGATCAAACATTAGTAAATCAAGGTAATAGTGTAGCTACTGCTGATGTCGTTAATGAGAGCCTTTCCGAAGAGAAAGTCGTTAAGAAAGATGAAGCCAACACTGAAAAATAAAAAAAATAGTAAAAATGGATTTGATGCAATAATTAAGGGAGATTAAATTGATATCAGCTTTATTAGTCAAAGAACTTAGAGAAAAATCTGGAGCGGGTATGATGGATGCAAAAAAGGCTCTCCTCGAGACAGGTGGTGATTTGGAAGCAGCTCAAGACTGGCTTAGAACAAAAGGACTTCTTAAGGCTGAAAAGAAATCCTCTCGTATTGCTGCAGAGGGCCTAGTTGGGGTCAGAGTTAATGACAACATAGGTACTATAGTTGAGTTGAATTCAGAAACAGACTTTGTTGCCACAAACAAAGAGTTTATTGAATTAGTAGACCTTGTTTTGGTTGAGGGCTTTGGACTTGCAGATAGAAATGATATTTTGCAAAGAAGTGTTTCAGGGAAGACTTTTCAAGAAATTATAAATAATAAGATAGCGACAATAGGAGAAAATATTAATTTAAGAAGAGCCGTAAGCTTGAAAGGACCCAATATTTATGCGTATGTCCATAATTCTGTTTCAAAAGATTGTGGTAAAATAGGAGTGTTAGTTTCTCTAGAAGGAAGTAAAAATGAAGATTTTGGTAAAAAGTTGGCAATGCATATTGCTGCAACGTCTCCTTTAGCTTTATCTGAGAAGGATCTAGACAAAACTTTAATTGAAAGAGAGAAAAAGATTATACGTGAACAACTTAGTGCAGAGGGAAAACCTGCAGAAATTGCAGAAAAAATACTTACTGGAAAACTAAAAAAGTTCTTTGAGGAAAACACTTTACTTAATCAAAAATTTGTAATGGATCCTGATAGTCCTGTAAGTAAAGTTTTAGAAAATAATAATCAAGTATTAGTTGATTTTGTCAGGTTTAAGGTTGGTGAAGGGATTGATAAGAAAGAAAATGACTTTGCTACTGAAGTCAAAGATATAGTAAGCTAGGTTTTTGGAGATTGATAACAAAAAGTCGATATAAAAGAATATTACTTAAAATTTCTGGTGAAGCTTTAATGGGAGAACTTAAGGTGGGCTTGCACCCACCAACTTTAACTAAAATAGCGTCTGAAATAAAAAAAGTACATGCTGAGGGTATTGAGGTCTGCTTAGTAATTGGGGGTGGAAACATCTTTAGAGGGCTACAGGGAAGTGCGCAGGGTATGGAGAGAACAACTGCAGATTATATGGGGATGCTGGCAACTGTAATGAACTCTCTAGCTATGCAATCTGAGTTAGAAAAGCTAGGTGTCCATACAAGGGTAATCTCAGCAATACCAATGGATCAAATATGCGAGCCTTACATTCGAAGAAGAGCTGTTAGGCATTTAGAAAAAAATAGAGTTTGTATATTTGCTGCTGGCACAGGAAACCCGTATTTTACGACAGATACAGCTGCAACACTTAGAGCAATAGAAATGAAATGCCAAGCTATTTTTAAAGCAACAAAGGTAGACGGCATTTATGATAAAGACCCAGTTTTAAATTCCGACGCAAAATATCTAGAAAAAATTACCTACGACACTGCGTTACAAGAAAATTTAAAAGTAATGGATGCAAGTGCAATAGCGCTTGCAAGAGACAACTCTATTCCTATTATAGTTTTTTCTTTGTTTGAAACAGATGAGTTTTTGAGTATTGTTGAAGGTGAAGGTAGGTTTTCATTGGTAATTTGACTTAATGAATGAATTTGATTTAAACATAAGCGATATTGAAAAAAGAATGTCAGGAGCTCTTGCTTCTTTAAAAAACGACTTTCTTTCTCTTAGAACTGGTAGAGCATCTTCGTCAATGCTAGACCCCGTTGTAGTCGAGGTATATGGGTCCAAGCTACCTTTAAATCAATGTGCTTCTATAACTGTGCCAGAATCAAGAGTACTGTCTGTTAACGTTTGGGACGTCAACAATGTAAGTATGGTAGAAAAAGCACTTATTAATTCAGGACTTGGTCTAAATCCTCAAACTGAAGGAAATATTATCAGATTAGTAATTCCTGAATTAAACGAAGAAAGAAGGAAGGAATTAGCTAAGCTAGCAGCTACCTTCGCTGAGAATGCAAAAATAGCAATTAGAAACGTCAGAAAAGATGGTATGGATAAAATTAAAAAACTTCGAGTTGAGGGGATGTCTGAAGATGAATCTCAGGTTTGGAGTGATGAGATTCAAGACATGACTGACAAAATGATACTTTCTGTTGACAGTTTGCAAAAAGAAAAACAATCAGAGATAGTAACGTTTTGATTTATTTATTATTAAGAGTAGAAATGATAAGTGTGGTTTGTGTTTGAGGATCTTAAATTACGATCTCTGTCTGCTCTGACATTAATATCACTTCTTTTTTTACTGACTTTAATTACCCCATTTTTGCTTGCACCCTTTTTGTGTGTTTTTAATATCTTGCTGATAATAGAAATATTCAGGCTTTACCGTTTTAAAAAGGAGCTATTTTCTTTCAACTTAATCCTAGTAGGGATAAGTGTTTTACCAACATTTTTTGCACAAACGGACCTTCCCACAACTTTTTTGATGAACATTTTTTTGTTTTTTTTCATCCTTTATTTGTCTGGATCAATAGGCATGAGTATGTTTATTTTTTATGTAAATTTATCAATTTCACTTTTAATGAGTTTAATTGTTTCACCAACAGAAATTGGAGGACCAGGTTTTTTTGCCATATTAGTTCTTGCAGTCGCACTCACCGATATAGGAGGTTACTTTGGTGGTCGTGCTATAGGAGGTCCAAAAGTATTTGAAAAAGTTAGCCCCAATAAAACTTGGGCTGGAATATTTTTTGGGTGGCTAATGGTAATTATTTTTTATTACGCTCTTCAGTTATTTAATTTATTTGAATCAGCTTTATTTGCCTTTGTTTTTCTTGGTATCGCAATTTCATCACAAGTGGGTGACTTCATAGAAAGCTACGTTAAAAGGAGTTTAGGGGTTAAAGATACTGGCAATATAATACCTGGGCATGGTGGGCTGCTTGACAGATTTGATGGGCTTATATGTGCAAGTTTTTTTGTTAAAATTATAGATTTTTATCTCGCAGCATGACAAAGAGGAAAATTAATATCTTTGGAACAACTGGTTCTATTGGCCAAAGTACACTTAAGGTTTTAAGAGAAAGTAAAGAAACTTATGAGTTCGTAACTTTCTCTGCGTTTAATAACGTCGATCAACTAATAGCCGATTGCCTTGAATTTAGACCTCGGTATGCGAACGTCGGTAATGAGAAATATTTTTGGAAGTTAAAAAATGCGCTCTCTGACACAAACATTATACTAAGTTATGGAAAACGTTCCCTTTTAGATCTGGCAAGTATAGATGTTGACTGGTCTATGTCTGCTATTATTGGATTCGCTGGAGTGGAAGTTTCTCTTCGTTGCGCAAAACATTCGAGCGTTTTAGCACTAGCAAACAAAGAAGCTCTTGTATGTGCTGGACGTTTGTTATTAGATATTTGTAGAACTAATAACACTAAGCTTATACCAGTTGATAGTGAGCATAGCGCTATATTTCAATGCTTAGAAGGCGAACGGAGAGAGGATTTACAAAGTATAATTCTCACGGCTAGTGGAGGCCCCTTTAGAAATTGGAGCCTTAAAAAAATGGAGTCCGCAACACTTAAGCAAGCGTTAAAGCATCCAAACTGGAGTATGGGAACAAGAATAACCATTGATAGTGCTTCTATGTTTAATAAAGCACTAGAATTAATTGAGGCGATGCATCTATTTGGACTTAAGTTCTC
>CACBAO010000022.1 GCA_902537235.1 uncultured Alphaproteobacteria bacterium | reverse complement strand
AAAAAAATTTAATACCTTAGATTTTATGGAAAGTTTTAATTTCGCTAGGAATTAGGGGCTTGGAATAACTACACATGCAGGAGAAATATGTGGAACGAAATCTGTAGAAGAGGCGATACAATTAGGAGTGACAAGAATAGGGCATGGTGTAAGATCAAGCGAAAGTGAGGAAACAATTAAGAAGTTAAGAGAAAAAAACATTATGCTGGAAATATGTCCAGGTTCAAATATAGCACTAGGCTTATATTCATCACTTGAAGATCATCCAATAAATTTATTATTCAAGAAAAAAATCCTCTATCTCAACAGATGATCCTCCTTTCTTTTTTACGTCTTTATCGAAAGAATATGAAGAACTTCATTGTGTTTTTGATTGGGGAATAGAAATATTCAATAAAATTAATAAAAGATCTTTAGAGTTTGCTTTTTGTGACACAGAACTCAAAGAAAAATTATCTCAACAACTGTAGAAAGTAAACAAATGGAAAACTTAACAGTAATTAACCATCCACTGATCCAGCATAAACTGACTGAAATGCGAAAAAAGACAACTTCTTCCAATCATTTTAGAGCACTTTTAAAAGAAATAAGTTTATTGCTTGCTTATGAAATTACTAGAAATTTGCCGATGGAAAAGACCTCTGTAGAAACACCTTTGGAACGTTTCGATGCCCCTACCTTGGCTGGGAAAAAGCTAGCCTTGATTTCTATTTTAAGGGCTGGTAACGGCTTGCTTGATGGTGTTTTGGAGCTAATACCTTCGGCACGCGTGGGGTTTCTTGGTTTGTATAGGAATGAAAAAACATTGCAACCTGTTGAATACTACTCCAAGGTTCCTAATGATTTGAATAATCGAGTGTGTATAGTTGTTGATCCAATGCTCGCGACCGGTGGTTCGGTTTCATTCGCAGTAGATTATCTTAAGAAAAAGGGAGCGAAAGACATAAGGTTTTTGTGCCTATTGGCTGCTCCAGAGGGCGTGGAAATCATGCAGAAAAATCATCCAGATGTCAAAGTATTTACAGCATCATTAGACAGGTCACTGAATGAAATTGGGTATATATTACCTGGACTTGGAGATGCTGGGGATAGATTATATGGAACAAAATAAAAAGTCTTAATTTTTATCCTGGAATTCTAAGAGTTTCTAGTCGGCTTCCATTAGTGATATGTATTTTATCTAGATCGATGCTTATTACCCTCCAACCATTTCCAAATTGTTGACCTACTTTGACTTTTACAGTATTGCCCGAAGATAATCTTATAAGAGCAATGCGTCCCGTTCTTTTTCCAAAAATACCGATAAGGTTTGTTCTATTTAGCTCAATTAAATTTTTTAGTGTTGAGTTTCCTACTATAGAAGCCCTTTTTGGAATGCTTGGAGGGTTACTTCTTACATTCAAGTTTCTAATTGAGCTAGCCGTTACTTTTTTCAGTTTACTAATAACAGAAGGCATTTCTGGCGGAAGCTCAACAAATGTAACTGCTCCCGTAGATTTAGTGGGATCGTCTAGAACTTTGATTGAATCTATAATCTTTGGTTTCATGATAGGCGACCTTCCATTCCATAACGATAGGAGTATGGGGTATTTTTCTGGATTACGGCTCAATAACTTAATGTTCAGACCTTTGTCTTTTAGTTTTACATTTAGTTGATGGTTTAATATCAAATTGTTCCCATAAGATGTTGGAATAGTCCTAACTGGCAATTCTTCTTTCATTAGGCCTGTTGGGCTTAAAAAAGTCTTATTTTTATTATTAATTGAATTGAACCCCATCAATTTATCTGGAGCAAGAATATCTGGCTTCTTGATGCCAAAGTAAAACAATGGGAGAGTACTAGCTTTTTTATTTGCTGTTGTTATTAATATTTTAGTTGAAGATATATCTGAGAAAATTTCTTCAATAACTATTCTCTTATATTCGTGGTTTTTAATTCTTTCCATTCTTGGAGTTTCAAAAACTTTTTTGACCTTGAAGGTATTTGAAAAAGTTTCTGATGTTTTAAATAAACTCTTTTTCTTATTAGCTGAATACAAAAAATCATCATCTACTCTAGGAAGTATACCATAGGTTTTTTTTGGTAAGTTTTCAAACTGCTCTGATGGGTCATATTTTTGTAAGTAATTAAACTCTTTTACATCATTAAACTTTTTCTGGTCTTCAGGAATTGAAGCATGAATGATTGTCTCTCTTACATTTAATTCTTTAAATTTTGGTGTTTTGAGGTTGGCGGCTAATTGTGGCTCTATTGAGAATTCATTGATTGGGTCCAAATTTAGCCCTTGATAGTAGGTGTTTGGGGGCGCAAAGGCGAGACTTACATCGCTCTGTTGAAAAGTGGAGATATCTATTCGATTAGGCAAAACTTTTTTTGCTTGTTTTAATAAACTAAGTGTGTTTTTGAATTTTTTCTTATCTTCCATAAAATTTTTAGGGTCAGCTAAATAGTTATAGGGCCTGTTATTATATGTATGTTTCAAAAAGGTGGATGTTAGAGATATCAAAAAGCCAGAGAATAGTAAAATACTCATTAACGTAAGAAACTGCGTAAATGTTTTATCTTCAAAATCAATGAGCCGTTTTGAACTATTATCATTAAAAAAAATTGGACTTTTTTTAAACCCAGAGATCTTACTTGAGGCAAGATATCTTTCCGGACGAAAACCAGATCTTTTTACAAAATTTCTAGATTCAGCTATCGAATTTGCAGAGATTGCTGCAATAGGAACAGTACTTCTCGTGGAAGAGTCTCCGATGGCGATTAAAAGCTCATTTTCATTTAGTCCACAGCGTTTAGCTGTCTCTTTTTTGCAATGCTCAATAGAAAAATCATTCTGAAAAACGATAGTTTGTGAGAGGATCAATTCTCTAGGTAGAAGTATATCTACTATAGGTTTTTTTGTTGATAGAGCGGCTGCTTGTTTTCTTAGCGACTGCAGGTCTTTTTCAAGATTTTTTGAAGAAGGATCAACTGAGCCGAGTACAATCCAAGACTTTTTGCCACTTTTTTTTAAAAGTTGTATTGATGTTTTTGATAAATTTAAGGCTAGTCTATTTTTATTCATGGCAATTTGTTTTATCAATCTCTAGAGATACCATAACATAACTTACTCCATACAACCAGAAAACTCATTGATGCGATGTTTTGTATAAGTGATCTCAAATTAAACTGATTGAAGTTTGAAAAGCGTTATTCCTACTGCTGTTGATACATTCAATGAAGAAAAATTATGGTTGCCGTCTATAGATACTAACATATCGCAGTTTTCTTTTGTTAAACGTCTAATTCCTTTTCCTTCAGCGCCAAAAACAACAGCGATATCACTGTTCCCTTTTTCAAATGAAGAGATTCTATATGTTGAATTTTCATCAAGTCCTATGACGACATAGCCAAATTTTTTTAATGTAACAATTGTTTGGGAAATGTTCGTGACTTGTATATACGGCATTTTTTCAAAGGCTCCTGAAGCTGCTTTAACAAGACTACCGTTCTCACTTGAGCCACCGTTAAGGGAGTTAATGATAGCATTGCAATTAAAGAAAAGGCTTGATCTGGCGATGGCTCCAACATTTTGTGGATCGCTCACCTTATCTAAAATAACAACTAGTCTGGGTTGTTTATTGTTTTGGAGTTCACTAATACCGTCTGGTTGTTTCAATGGGCTTACCTTTAAAATAACTCCTTGGTGAACTTTATTATCAGAAATTGGTAAGTTTTTTGAGTTATCCAGATTAAATATGGGTATGTTAGGTGTTTTGTTATCCCTGAAAACCTTTGCTCTTGCATTTTGACTAATCCATAACTCATGTTTTCGCCGGTTAGGATTTTCTATTGCTGCCTTTACAGCGTGCAAGCCAAACATATAGTAGTCATTGTTTGCTAAAATTTTTTTTGATCTTTTTTTAATTTGACCCATGGTAATCGATATTATTAGTTTTCAACTCGTATCTTTCTGTTTACACTTCGCAATATCGGTTGTAAAACCCTTTTACACCTTGAGTATAGGAGGGGTGGCAGAGCGGTCAAATGCAACGGACTGTAACTCCGTCGGGGAAACCCTACATAGGTTCGAATCCTATCCCCTCCACCATAAAACAAGTAGATAACAAAATTGCTTAAATGATTTCAGCTCCTTCAAAAAATACTGGTAGAGACAATGAAGAAAAAAAGATTGAAGAAATTGGAAAACGTGTTGTTGAGTTAGAAGCGTCAGCTCTTTCCAAGCTAGCCTCTAATATCCCAAAAGATTTTTCACGAACAATAGAAGCCGTATTGAAAATAAAGGGTAGGGTTATTGTCTGTGGTGTTGGAAAGTCAGGTCATGTTGGTAGAAAAATTGCAGCGACTCTGGCAAGTACGGGCACTCCTGCAAGCTTTGTTCATGCAACAGAAGCTAGTCACGGTGACTTAGGAATGATTACCCCTGACGATTTTTGTTTACTTATTTCTAATTCCGGTGAGACATCAGAGTTAAATAACATTGTAGCGCACGCCAAAAGATTTAGTAATCTAATAGCAGTAATATCTTCTTTCGAAAATAGCGCTCTTATGAAGGCTGCTGACTTTAAGTTGTTACTTGCAAATGCCCCCGAAGCCTGCACCATACGTATGGCTCCAACAACATCAACAGTACTTGCAATGGCGTTAGGAGATGCATTAGCTGTTTCACTCATGGAGCAGCGAGATTTTAAGCCTGAGGATTTTAGGGTTTTACATCCTGGAGGCAACCTCGGGTTGCAAATGATAACCGTATCACAATTAATGCGTCACAAGAGTGAAATGGCTATTGTTACAACCGACTTTAAGATGAGCAGAATAGTTTCTCGTATGACTGATACTGGATTTGGTATCGCAATTTTAGTGGATGACAAAGGTGAATTATCTGGAGTAATAACAGATGGAGATCTAAGAAGAAACGTTAAAAATCTACTTTCTTTTTCACCAAAAGACATAGCTACATTGAGTCCTATCACGGTAAAACCCTCCGATTTAGTTTCCGTTGCGTTGGAAAAAATGGAAAAGTATAAAATTTATTCTGTTATTGTAACCCAAAAAGAAAAGCCAGTTGGGCTTTTACGTATGCACGATATTCTAAGATCAGGCATAAAATGAAGGTAATAGTTATTATTCCGGCCCGCTACGCTTCTACTAGGTTTCCTGGTAAGCCACTTAAGAGGCTTTATATTGGTGACGGTCGGTACAAGTCACTTATTCAACTTTCTTGGGAGTCAGCGAGCAAGATAAAGAGCGTAAAAGAGATTTTTATTGCAACGGATGACAAACGAATCCAAGATGAAGCACAGTCATTTGGAGCCAAAGTGATTATGACATCAGAAGATTGCATCAATGGAACAGAGCGATGTGCAGAGGCAATAGATAATGTAGATTTTGATGGCGATTTAGTTATTAACTTTCAGGGAGATGCCCCCTTAACTCCATCGTGGTTTGTTGAAGACTTGATACAAGTATTTAAAGACGATAGGAATGCACAAATTGCTACCCCAGTTTTGAGATTAGACACGAGGGCCCTAAAAGCATTTAAACTAGATAGAATTAATGGCCGTGTTGGTAGCACTACTGTTGTGTTTGATACCGACTGGAATGCTTTATATTTTTCGAAAGAGATAGTCCCATACTTTGATGAAAAGCGTTTGAACATAGGAGAGATGTCTCCAATTTTTCATCATGTAGGCGTCTATGCCTACAGACCTGAAATTCTCCTTAATTATAAATCATGGAATGCTAGTAATCTTGAGCTAATAGAGGGCTTAGAGCAATTAAGATTTCTTGAAAACAAGTGTTCTATAAAATGTGTTTTAGTTGATGGTAAAGGCAGGGCATTTTGGGAACTAAATAATCCTGAAGATGTGCCAAGGATAGAAAAGGTAATCAACGAAGATATGAGTAAAAAGGGAAAGAAAATATAAATGCTCCCAAATATTTATGTTCACTATTTAATGAAGGTTAACTATCTTGAAATCTTTAAGTTAAAATAATTAAACCTATAACAAATTTCGCCAGTTTATTTATGACTTATGTAAGCTAGCTAGATTATAGATATGACTAACGATATGGTATTTGTGAGTACAGAAATTGATAGTATAATCATGGTAAATATGACTATCCAATTTATCCACCGCCAGCCATTTTGATTGTTTATAAAATTTGCAAAGTAAGATGAAGCATATCCAAGGGAAAAGAAATACAAAAAAGATGCAGTAGTCGAACCGATTACAAAGAGCTTTTTTCCTTCATAAATTAGTTCTCTAGAAAAACCACCAATTATGAAAATTGTGTCCCAATATACGTGTGGATTTAAATATGTGAAAGCAAGAGCTTTTATAATAACACCGCTACGTGAAAATTCACCAAAGGTCTTATTAACCGAATAGAAGTCTGTCGTCGCGTTAATTTTACTCCAAATAAAATTAAAAATAAAAACCAACAGTAGCAAATTTAGTGTTAGGTCAACAAATGGATTTGTTTGCGAAAAGTAAGAAAATGCAAATGTTCCAATAACTATAAATATAAAATCCGAAATCGAGCAAATTAAACAAACTAAAAACACATGATTTCGCTTAAGTCCTTGCTCAATTACAAAGAGATTTTGGGGTCCTATGGCCAAAATCAAACTCATTCCCAAATAAAATCCGAAAATATAGTTTTCCATAAAAGAAATACTTTAGCTAAATGATATGGTAAATATGATGAGCGACAGAATCTCCACAAAAACTACACTCAGGCCTAGAATATCTCCACTCAATCCTCGATTGAAAGGTACAATAATTTTCATGAAAAGATATACAAAAGTGTATCCTATAATTATCGTAATGATAATTGCGAGTAGTCCAACAGGTAAAAACCAAACCATACAGAAAATGCCACATAAAAATATGGTTTTATTAGTAACCTTTTTAAGGTGTCGCATCAATCCTGCCTGTTTTGATAGGTCACAGTAGTTAACCAATATTAAAATTGAAAATCTACCTAGGCTGGAGCAAGCAATAAGACCACAAGCTAACGCAGTCCAAGACTCCAATCCAGATATAAGAAAGAATTTAAGTAGAATTGCAATGACTAGTGCCAAAGTACCATATGTCCCAAGTGTACTATCTTTTAAAATCTTTTGTCTTTTGGCGTAGTCTTGGCCACCCAAACTATCAAAAAAATCTGCGACGCCGTCCTCGTGCAAAGCGCCAGTCAAACAAAGACCTCCCGACAAAGCAATAAGCGTTGATATTTGACGGGAGATACCCATACTTTCAAATAAAATTATTAATAGAAATAATAAAAACCCAATCAAAGCTCCGATAAAAGGATAAGCCCATTGGCCTCTATGGATATCGATATCTTGATTAATCGAAAAAAAATTATTAATTGGTACCCTTGTCAAAACTATTGTTGCAATAGACAGATCTTCAAGGATTTCATGTATCTTCATAGGAGCATTCGAATTTTATTTTAAAACAGGTGTTAGATAACAACAGTCAATATTATATTTTTTTACAAATATCCATCAAGCTTTTCTATTTTCCGATAACTCTTCAATAATAAAGTCTTTGAATGCTTCAACCCTTTTTGACTTTTTCAATTCCTGCGGATAGGCAATGTGTACGGGAACTATATCCGACTGAAATTCTGGTAGAACCTGCACCAATTCAGGAAAATCACTAGCTAAGTAATCAGGTAGCGTACCGATTCCAAGCCCATTTCTTACTGCTCTAAATATTCCGTAATAATTATTTAGAAAAAGTAGAGAAAAGTTTTGTTTGTCAAGAAACGGCGCAATCCACTTTTGACCTGCTGTAATTTGAGCTGAATTGGGAGAGTAGCAAATTAAGCGATGATTTTCTGCAAGATCTTCAATTGTTGATGGCGAACCGTTAGATTCTAAATAATTTTGAGTAGAATAAAATTTTATCCTTACACTTATAAGCTTTCTCTGGATTAAGTCAGCTTGACTTGGTGATTGGAGCCTTATAGCAATATCCGCCTCTCTCATAGAGAGGTTTAGAAGTTTTTCTTCCAACATTAAGTTTATTTGAATGTTTGGATGTCGTTCGTACAGCTTCTTTAATCTTGGAGCCAGCCAAAGAGTACCAAAGCCGGTAGTGGTTGTAACTTTAAGCTCTCCAAAAGCAGTCTCTTTGCTATCGTTTATTTTCGCCAATGTTGAATTTATTTCCAAATATATTTTGTTTGCAGACTTAAATAGCAATTCTCCCTGTTCAGTAAGGAGTAGCCCCCTTGGGTGTCTATGAAACAAAACTACTTTTAAGCTATCTTCTAGTTTTTTTATTTGCCGGCTAATAGAGGACTGCGATAAGTTAAGACGCTTGCTGGCGTCTGTAAGGCTACCTTCATTCGCAACCAATAAAAAAATTCTTAACCTGTCCCAATCCATTCTCTTGCCAAATTCAAAATTTGCATTAACTTTTAGTTATTATTCAATACTTTTATATAATGATTAAATCTGATAAACTTTACAAATTAATATATACTCAAAAGATTGGTTATGACAGTTAATAAAGTCTCGCTAAACGATAGATTTGACATTGAAAAAAAAATAGTCATCGCATCAGGTACGCAAGCTCTTGTTAGATTGATGCTCAATCAGGCTGTTCGTGATAGGATTAATGGAATAAATTCAGCGGGCCTAGTAACTGGATATAGAGGTTCACCACTTGGCGGCGTTGATGCAACGTTTACTAAGGCTGAAAAGTTTCTTAAAAAAAACAATATAAAATTTCAATATGGTTTGAATGAGGATTTAGCCGCTACAGCAATTTGGGGGTCTCAGCAAACTGAATTGCGTAATGAAGGAAAATATGATGGGGTTTTTGGGCTTTGGTATGGTAAAGGCCCGGGCGTTGATAGATGTGGAGATGTTTTTAGACATTCGAATTTAGCTGGTACATCTAAGTATGGGGGAGTACTCGTGGCAATGGGTGATGATCATTCCGCAGAAAGCTCAACAGAGTTGCACCAGTCAGAATATGCCCTTGTAGATGCAATGATGCCAATTCTTTCACCAGCAGGCGTTCAAGATATTTTGGATTTTGGTATTAAGGGGTGGGCTCTCAGTAGATACTCTGGTCTTTGGGTAGGAATAAAATGTTTGAAAGACACAATAGAAGTCACAGAAGTTGTTGATGCTGCATATGACAGAGTAAAGATAGTTGTCCCTCAAGATAAAGACCACGAAGAGCTGAATATAAGATTGGGCGATACACCTCCAGCTAGAGAAGATCGTTTGCATAACAAAAAACTTAGAGCCGCAAAGATTTTTGCAAGAGCCAATAACCTAGATAAAGTTGACTATTCACCTACCGAAAAGAAAATAGGAATAATTTCAGCCGGAAAAAGTTGGCTAGACACAGTTCATGCCCTAAGCCTTTTAGGCATAGATAGAGAGGAAGCAATAAAATATAAACTAACGACTTTGAAATTAGGAATGGTTTGGCCGATTGATGATGGTTTTGTGAAAGATTGGGCTGACGGACTTGATAAGATCTTAGTCGTTGAAGAAAAGCGAGGTCTTGTAGAGAGCCAAGTTAAAGAAGCTCTTTATGGCATGGTGAATAGCCCAAAAATTATTGGGAAGCATGATGATAACGGAGAGCTATTACTTCCCTCAAATGGTGTCTTAGACCCCATTATCGTTGGGAAAGCTATAGCTAACAAATTAATTGGATCATCGAAATCAGAGAAGCTTGAAAATGCACTCAATTCGATCTCAATAGGCTCAAGAAGTGAGGCTAATACACCTGCACCTGACAGGATACCGTATTTTTGTTCAGGCTGTCCTCACAATAGCTCAACAAAAATTCCTGAAGGCTCAATCGCTTATGCTGGGATTGGATGCCATACAATGGCCATATGGATGGATAGAGCGACAGACGGGCCAACGCATATGGGTGGAGAAGGCATTAATTGGATAGGACAGGCACCCTTTTCAAATAGAAACCACGTGTTTCAAAATCTTGGTGACGGGACCTACAACCATTCTGGGCTTTTGGCCATCAGAGCTGCTGTGGCCTCAAATGCTAATATAACCTACAAAATATTATTTAACGACGCCGTTGCAATGACTGGAGGACAGTCGCATGAAGGAGATCTTAGCGCAGATGAAATAATAAAGGAGTTAAATGCTGCAGGTGTCAAACGAGTAGTAGGAGTATTTGATGAAAAGGAAGAGTTAGATCTTAATGGCTATCGAAACCTTTGCGAAATGGTACCTCGATCGGAACTCATGCGAATACAAGAGGAACTAGCGTCAACCTTTGGTGTAACAGCAATTGTTTATATTCAAACCTGTGCCGCTGAAAAAAGGCGCCGTAGAAAAAAAGGCTTGTTCCCGGATCCAAACAAAAGAATTTTTATAAACTCTGAAGTTTGTGAAGGCTGTGGAGATTGTGGCATTAAATCCAATTGTGTTTCAATCCTTCCCGAGGAAACAGAGCTCGGTAGAAAACGAAAAATTGACCAGAGCTCCTGTAATAAAGATTTTTCTTGTGTTAATGGCTTCTGCCCAAGTTTTGTGTCAGTAATTGGGGCTGAGATTAAGAAAAGTACCACGGAACAGTTGAAAATACCTGACATTCCCGATGTAACAGTTCCTAGCATTGATAAAACATACAACATCGTGGTAACAGGAATTGGCGGTACTGGAGTTGTTACTATAGGGGCATTGTTGGGGATGGCATCACATATAGAGGGGAAAGGAGCTGGAGTGATGGAAATGGCTGGTCTTGCACAGAAAGGTGGAGCAGTCCATATTCATTGTAGAATAGCAGAAAACCCGGAGGACATTAGTGTTGTCAGAGTAGCATCAGGTGAAGCGCACACTTTGATTGGTGGTGATCTTTTAGTGACAGCTGGTGATAAAACACTTTCCCTTTTAAGGCGAGATAGATCAAAAGTTGTTTGTAATGAAATGGAAGCAATTACAGGTGAATTTACTCGTGACACTGAGTTTTCTTTGCCATCAGATGGAATGAAATTAGCCCTTAATGCTAAAGTGGGTCCTGATAGCGTACAGTATATTGATGCAAATAGAATTTCATCAAAGTATTTAGGAGACACTATATTTTCAAACACTGTACTACTAGGAATGGCGTACCAGTCCAAGTTGTTGCCGCTAAAGAGAGAAAGTTTATTAGAGGCTATTAGGTTGAATGGAGCTGCTGTGGATGGAAACCTATTAGCTTTTGAATTGGGGAGATATTATGTATATCAGCCCAATTTTTTCCGGGAAACAAAAGTGGAGGATATTAACGAGGTAGATTATACTTTTGAGTCAATACTAGCGTACAGATCCAAACGGCTTGAGGGTTATCAAAGTAAAAAGCTGGCAAAAAAATATGAGCTCCTCTGTAATAAAGCAAAAGAATTAAATGAAAACTTAGGCTCTTCTGTTGCTCGTGGTTACTATAAGCTGATTGCATATAAAGACGAGTATGAAGTTGCTAGACTACATACCGAATATTTGGAAAACCAAGTTAAAAACAGTTTCTCAGGATATAAACAATTGAGATTTAATTTGGCGCCTCCACTGTTTTCCAAGAGGGACAAGAATGGACATCTTATAAAAAAAGAGTTTGGTCCTTGGATGTTTAAATTAATGAAGCTACTAGCAAAAGGCAAATACTTACGTGGTACTTGGCTAGACCCTTTCCATTTTACAAAAGAACGTTTGACAGAGAGAAAATTAATCAGTCAATACGAAAGAGATATTGATTATATAATAGAATATTATAATGAAAATAATCACGATGCTTGTGTCAACCTGGCTCTTTTACCGTTACAAATAAGAGGGTTCGGTCATGTTAAAGAGCAGGCTATAAATAAATCCGATAAGATTAGATCAAACCTAAAGACGATTATCTCTGGTGGTCACTCCAATCAAAAGCTCTCAGCAGCTGAATAACTGGAATTCGTTCTAACCATACTATATAAAGGCGTATGTTCGGAATAGATTTATTTTCTTCGTCAATTATTTTTAGCGCGATACTTTGTTTATTTGCAGGTATACTGAGTTTTCTATCGCCTTGTGTTTTACCAATAGTCCCTCCATACTTGGCATATATGGCTGGGACAACGGTCAGTGAAATCAAAAATAATAATGAAACTATTAAAAAAGGTGTCTTGCTAAGTGCCATTAGCTTTTCAATTGGTCTTTCAGTTGTCTTTATTCTTTTAGGCTTAGCCGCCAATTCGATGGCATCAATATTTATTCTTTATCAAAATGAACTAAGAGTCGGGTCAGGGATTTTAATCATAGTATTTGGGCTACACTTTACCGGACTACTAAGAGTAACTTTTTTGCAAAAAGAATTTCGGCTTAACTTTGATATTAAGCAGAGAGGGAATTTTCTACCACCATTTTTTTTAGGGTTAACTTTTGCATTTGGGTGGACCCCATGCATAGGACCAATACTTGGCTCGATCTTGGCAATAATAGCACAAGATACATCAGTTTTAAAAGGTTTAGTTTTAATGACATTTTACTCCTTAGGACTTAGCCTTCCATTCATAGGTGTAGCCTATCTTTTGATTAGGGGAGTATTTATCACAAGATTTATTTCCCAGTACTCTTTATATATCGAGCGGGTCACTGGCGGGTTCTTAATAATTATCGGTCTACTATTTTTAAGTGGATCTTTTCAGTTGATTGGTTTTTTTATTTTAGAGTACCTACCTTTCCTGAGTGTTTTCGGCTAGCGTTACTAAATCATATTTTTGGGATCTACAATTTTAGTAAATTCCTTGTCACCAATTAATCCCGAATTAATAGCCTCGGTTCTGAGAGTTGTATTATTTTTATGTGCATTTTTTGCAATTTTGGTCGCGTTATCATAACCAATTTTTGGTGCCAAAGCGGTTACGAGCATTAAACTATTATCAAGGTGCTTTTTAATTTGAACCTCATTTGCTTTTAACCCTTTTACACAATTTTTTGCAAAAGAATGACATGCATCACCAAGTAATTGAAGTGATTGAAGTGTGTTATAACTCAATAGTGGTTTATAAACATTTAACTCAAAATGCCCCTGGCTTCCAGCAAACCCTATTGCGGCATCATTACCCATTATCTGGATGCAGACCATAGTTGTAGCTTCGGCTTGAGTTGGATTTACCTTCCCTGGCATTATAGAACTACCTGGTTCGTTCTCGGGGAGGCTTAGTTCACCGAGACCACATCTAGGGCCGGAACCTAGAAACCTAATATCGTTGGCAATCTTAAAGAGGCTTGAGGCAGCGGTTTTCAATGAACCGGAAAATTCGACTATAGGGTCATTTGCAGCTAATGCCTCAAATTTGTTAGAAGCCGTCTTAAAATCTATTCTTGTTATTTTAGAAATTTCCCGAATTACGCTCTTTGAAAAAGTTTTCGAGGCATTTATTCCAGTTCCAACCGCCGTCCCTCCTTGAGCTAAAAACAATATATCCTTTAACGAATGATTTAAGCGTTTCATAGCTTGCTGAATTTGGAATGTATAACCGCTAAATTCCTGTCCAAGTGTTAGTGGTGTGGCATCTTGAGTATGAGTCCTACCAATTTTTATAATTTTCTGAAATTTATCTTGTTTTTCTTTTAGGCATTTATGTAAAAAAGTCATTTTTGGTAGGGTATGCTCCAAAAATTCTGTAGCTATTGCGACGTGAATTGCTGAAGGAAAGGTATCATTTGAACTTTGAGACATATTGACATGATCATTTGGGTGTATTGGGTGTTTTGAACCTACCTTACCTCCTAAATCCTTTATTGCTAAGTTCGCAATTACCTCGTTTACGTTCATGTTTGTCTGTGTACCAGAGCCGGTCTGCCAAACTGAAAGAGGAAAGTTATCTCCAAAACCTCCTTCACGTAATTTTTTGCAAGCTTTTATAATTGCAGAGCCTAATTTTTTATCCAATTTCCCTTCTGCCATATTTACTTTTGCTGCAGCTTGTTTGATTGCTATCATTGCCATAATTAACGGGTAGGGTTGCTTTTCATATCCTATTGCAAAGTTTTTTAGTGATCTTTGTGTCTGAGCACCCCAAAATTTATCAGTAGGTACCTCTAGTTCCCCAAAACTATCAGCTTCTACTCGTGTTGGTCTCATTTGTTTCTCCCATTTTTCAATTATTTTTTGAAATTTTTTAAATCAATTACATTTTCGTTTTTTTTACTCAACTTATCTTTTTTTGAAGCAGTTTGATCGTTAGGTTCGTTATCATTTTCAGTTTCGCTAGTTGGCATACTATCAACTTGATTAAAACTTATAGCAAAATCAACTGATGGATCTGCAAATAATTCAAGGCTATTGAAAGGAATAGTTAACCTTTCCACATTATTATTAAAATTGAGTGATATTTCAAATTTCTTGTCTGTCACATTAAGGTTTTCAAACCAATTTCTAATAATAATCGTCATCTTATCTGGATACTTATCTTTCATCCAATCAGGAATAACTACACCTTTCGAGTGTGAAAAAAAGGTTATTAAGAAATGGTGGTTTTTTGGCAAGCCATCTCTTGATATTTTTTTTAAAATATCCCTTACCATATTCAACATAGCGTTTTCTATTAGTACTTTATAATTCATATCCGCCATTAAGCAATCTCCTGTCGCAGTAGCGTAGGCTTCTGTTGCCAGGTGCCTACAAACCCCGCCAGTCTGTGCAAACAGAATGGAGTTAAATTTCGGTATTCGTTACTGCTTACGCTGCAACTGCAACCGGAGCATAATCGTCATTTGCAATTATACAATTTGTGCCGATAACGGTGGCGTCCCGCCGAGTAAAAGCAAACATCTTTAGACGTCCGTCGATCCTATTTCGGCCCCTAAAATTTTTTGGTGGAGCCGCCGGGTACCGCCCCCGGGTCCGATCCGTTTATTACATGCGCGTTTATTACCATAGTCGATAAGACAACAACATTATGCTATAATTTTTGAAAATTATCAACTACCAGTGACCAATATTTTCCATCGTATCCCATGGAGATTGGATTTCTTTGGGTTCACCCTTTTGCAAAAGTTCTATAGAGATATTATCTGGTGATCGAACAAAAGCCATACGTCCGTCTCTTGGTGGTCTGTTTATACTTATACCATTATCTAGCAAATACTGACAGCTTTGATAAATATCATCAACCTCAAAAGCTAAGTGGCCAAAATTTCGTCCCTCTGTGTACGTCTCTGAGCTATCCCAGTTATATGTTAACTCAATCATTGCATCAGGTTGATCAGGTGGTGCAAGAAAAATAAGTGTGAATTTACCTTGTTCATATTCCTTTCTGTGAACTTCCTTTAGTCCAAGCAGGTTACAATAAAAGTTTAGTGATGCGTTAATATCCTTTACCCTTACCATCGTATGCAAATATTTGATTGCCATTCTATTCCTATCCTTGTTAAAACTAATAATGAGTATATTTTATGAGAAAGCGTGCAAATGACAATATCTGAACAAGATAAAAAGTCAGTAGAGGAAGAAAGAAAAAAATCTTTCACTACTAAAAGAGTCACTGTAGAGGGTCTCGAAAATAGCCTCTTCAAAATAATTCCTGTTTTGGATCATGGCCTAGTTAGGGTAATAGACTATATGGGGGATGATGACGCAATTGTTCAGGCTGCACGGGTTTCATATGGTGCAGGCACTAAGAAAGCTCAAGACGATAATTCCTTAATTCGTTATTTAATGCGGCACTGGCACTCTACGCCATTTGAAATGTGTGAAATAAAGTTTCATATAAAACTACCTGTATTTGTAGCAAGGCAGTGGATTAGACACAGAACAGCTAACGTTAATGAGTACTCAGCTAGGTATTCAATTCTGGATAAAGAATTTTATATCCCTGACCCTAGTAATTTAGCTGCCCAATCGAAGATTAATAACCAGGGTAGGGGACAAGTATTAGAAGCAGAGGAAGCACACCGAGTTTTAGAGATTTTAAAAAATGACAGTGATCGAAGTTATGCAAATTACGAACGGTTACTTTCCTCCGAAGAAAAACCCGGTTTAGCAAGAGAATTAGCCAGAATGAATTTGCCAACAAATATTTATACTCAGTGGTACTGGAAAACAGACCTACACAATTTATTTAACTTTCTGCGACTAAGAGCAGATAAACATGCTCAATATGAAATAAGGGTATATGCAGAAATAATCGCTGAGATAGTACAAGAATGGGTTCCTAAAGCGTTCCAAGCGTTTCTGGACTATCAATTAAACTCGATCCATTTATCTAGTCAGGCAGTCGAGTGCCTTAAAAAGAAGTTGAAAGGTGAGAAGATAGCCTTTGAAAAATCCGGAATGTCAAAGAGAGAATGGAACGAATTTCGAGGGTATTTCCCAGAAGTAGAGTAGTGTCAGCGATACACGCCATCCCAATTGTCAACCTGCTCTAATTTACCTTCAGAGTTAATTTTTGGTCTATTTTTAGAGAAAATATTTTCCTCACCAACTACCCCATAGTCCATATAGCCTAACCTTGCAACAGGTCTTGCTTTCTTGGTATTGAACATACCATTTTCAATGTATTCGTCATTTATATGGATGCCGACTACTTCGCCAATTATTGAATAATTGCCTGTCAACTTAGATCGATCGGTCCCGGGAATATCAATAGTCTTCCAAAGTTTGCACTCTAAAGCAGCACAGCAACCACTTACAAAAGGGGATTTTACCATGTTACTTTCTTGCTTTTTAATTCCGGCTAAATTAAATTCGTCCACCTTCGGTTCAACTGGTACTGATGAAGAGTTCATAGCATCGAACATATCTTCAGAAACTAGAGAGCAGGTGAAGTCACCTGTGTCCTCAATATTACGCACGGTATCTTTATAAGTGATAGAACCAAAAATAACAAAATAGGGTTTATCTGAAATTGCGTTAAAGTAACTATGTGGCGCTAGATTTGCAACTCCATCTTTATCAATTGATCCAATCCAACCTATAGGTCTTGGTGTTACTATTGCTTTGAAAGGGTCGTGTTGGAACCCATGATCGTTTAACTGAGTTGTATAAAACATGTGTTATCCTAAGTGTAAAAGTTTTTATCGATCTAGTATTTGAAGGACGGCTTCCATTGTTGATTTAACTCTATTAACCATCGCAGTCGCAATACTCTGAATATAGTTTGATTTCTGTAAGGAGACAACTGTTTTGGGAACATCTACATCTTCTAACTTTCCTATTGCAATCTTATCTATAGAACTATTTTTACTGAGATTATTTACTGTTTCTTGAAGTTGGTTAGAAAGACCACCAACTTTACCCTGTTCAACTGCAACTGACTTAATAGAAAACTTTATAACATCAATAGAGTTTTTCGCAGATTCAAATGATCTAGCTGCTATCGTCGACAGAGAAGAAAAGGCAAGATTTTTTTCTCGAAGCGAAAGTATGCTGTTAGTTTTACTTGAATTCAAAGAGAAATGCTTGTGACTTTTAAAAATCACCTCACCAAAAATTCTAGCTGTGTCATTGGCATCAACCCCGCTTGAACTCTGGCTAAGTTTTAATGAGCATGGGGATATTTGTCCTGATGACTTCATCTCATTTATATACATGAAAACGCTATTGGTATCATTTTTTAGGTTAAAATTTTCTATTAATATGTCAAAGCCTTGCCTAGTTTCTAAAGTAATTGCTTGTTTGTCATCAGAGATGTATGCCGTTATGCCTGTTTGGCTTGAAAACTTATTGATTTCTGTTTTAAGAGGATCTAAATCCATATCTTGATTTCCTGAACCAAAATTTATTTTTGAACTAATATTTTGCATCGTTCCGTCTAGACCGTATAAATTGAATGAAACTGTGTCATTTAAATTCATTCCGGTAGTATTTTCAAAAGACAACATTGTCTGCGTCGAGGATGTCGCTTCTACGGAAGTTGTATCTCTTACATTATTTATTTTATTTGCAATGACCTCAGCTATATCTCCACTCTTCACGTTAATCTGTTGTTTGCCATGGGTTCCAAATATGTTGACTTCCTGCCCAGAGTTTATAATCGCCTCCGTTAAGCTTGCAGATGACCCAACTGATAAATTGCCGTTACTTGTAGCATCCACTTCGCCATATAACAAAGAACCAATGCTTTCGATAACTGAGCCACTTAACTTTCTTGCAGCATTAGTTACGGCTACATCATCGATAAACAACTGAGCTCCTAATGCTTTTCCGCCACTAGCGTCATAAGAACCAGCTACAAAAACAAATTGATAGGTACCTTCCTCGTTTATATTCACCGTTTTTGTTGTCCAGGGAGAAGTACCTGAGGTGTTGTTTGTATGTTCATTGAGTAATGTGATTTTTTTACTTGGATCTTCTATATCCACCAAATACGCGTAAACATCATAGGCATCTCCACCTCCCTCTGCGCGCCATGCAAAAGATACAGAGCTTGAGGTTCCAAGTGTAACATAGGAGTTGCTATAAAGGTATGGACCTCTAACGGTAGCATACCCAGAAGTAGACGTTAGATTGGCACTAGTTAATCTAACAGCCTTCGATCCATTGTTGACTTGTGTTGTCGTAATGCCTCCTGACATTGTACCAGCGTTAGCCAGTGGATCAGTATCATTGAGACCGTTGTTGGAATTATTGATATGATAGGTATTATCAACTGGAGTTGTTTTCCCATTTATAAGGTCAGTCCCATTCAGGTATACTCTTTCAGCTTCAACCGTCCAACCTTCCAAATCTGTTGCGGACTCAAAGTTACCATTAGTGAAAGATGGTTCTTCAATGTTTATGCGCAGTTTTTTCCCATTTGAACCGTTTAAAGTGCCATCTATGGTCGCTACGTGATCCGCAGTGGTCCCGTTCCCGACATAGACATTGCTGCCGACCACAGACACGCTATTTTTAGCCGTAGAAGCTGTTGCAACAGTTCTTAGCTTAGTTGTTTCGTTATTCAGCTCCGAGTCATTTAATGATAAATCCATGTATGATCCAGAGAAAAAAGCTTTCCCACTAGAGGGTATCAGTTCGCTTCCTAGGTCTATCAATCGATTAGAATTCGTCGAAACGTCTTTGTATAAAAAATTTTCCTTATTCGTTCCATCAAAAGTATCGATACTTAGGTCGCTACTAAAATTCAAAGAGCTTTGGGAATATAGGCCTATATTTTGAGTGTTGATACTATTTAAATCCATAGATATCTCACCAGCTCTTCCTGTTCCTACATCGGCATTGATTTGCTTAATGGAGCTATCTATCAAAGAATTATTATTAAAGCCAATTCCATTAGCAATATTATCTATTTCATTAATAATATTTTGCATTTCATTATTCAGGGCAATTCGATCGGCGTCTTTGTAAATCTTATTAGTGGATTGCAGTGCTAGTTCGTTTACCCTTAATAGCATTTTATTGATACTGTTATAGCCTTGGTCGGCTAATTGAGCCATAGACATCATGTCTGTTACGCTTCGGATAGCTGCTTTAGTGCTTAATACTTTTGCTTTTAAGTTATTTACTTTATTAATGTTACCAGCATCGTCAGCGCCGGTTATCAGCCTTTTTCCGTTGGATATTTTTTCTACTAGTTCAGCAGACTGATTTTGCTGCTTATTCGTTATTTTTGCAGCGTTTAAAGCATTACCACCAGGAAAAATTGAGGTCATTTAAATAACTTTTATTAATAAAAGAATACCCTCAATCAATAATCATGCCAAATGTAGTTTTTCAGCCACATTTACTAATTGTTAGAACTATTTAAAGTGCTTGCTACCTAATCTATATCAAATCGATCTAAATTCATAACCTTCGTCCAGGCAGAAATAAAGTCAGTAACAAACTTGGTTTCATTGTCATCACTCGCATAAACCTCCGCTATAGCTCTTAGTTCGGAGTTTGAAGCAAACATCAGGTCAACTCTGCTGAAAGAAACAGTCTTGTCACTTTTTGCTAACTCAAATGAATTTATTCCATTTGGCATCAGATCTGCATTGATGTCCAAAAGTGAAACGAAGAAATCATTGCTCAGTTTATTCTGACGGTTGGCAACCAATCCAGCCCCAGTTGCACTTATACCCAAAGACCGTAAGCCACCAATTAATACAGTCATTTCTGGTGCTGATAAATTCAGCAAATAAGACTTATCAAGTAGCAGTTCTTCAGGTGAAGTTGTGTATCCATCTTTCATGTAATTTCGAAACCCGTCTGCAATTGGTTCAAGGACTTCAAATGAATCAATGTCAGTTTGTTCCTGTGTTGCATCTCCTCGACCTGGGGTAAAGTCTAAAGATACCCCTGATGCTTGCTCTATTCCTACATTCCCTCCTAGAACAATAACGTCTGCTATAGACGCACCTGTTTCAGAGGAAATTTTTTCGTAGGAAACAAGAATGCTTTGAAGTTCTTTTGGTTTGTTGACTTCCCAATTCTTTTGAGGCAGTAATCTTATCCTTGAACCATTAGCGCCGCCTCTTTTATCTGTATCTCTATAAGTAGAGGCGCTTGCCCAAGCAGTTTCAACTAATTGGGTGATACTGAGGTTTAGTTCATTTATCAGTTTTTTGACTTTATGTATGTCATAAGATGCTGAACCTGCCGGTATCGGGTCTTGCCAAATTAAATCTTCACTTGGAACCTCAGGACCGATGTATCTACTTTTCGGTCCTAAATCTCTATGAAGCAATTTAAACCAAGCTCTTGCGAACTTATCAGCAAAATCTTCAGGGTTTTTGTGAAATCTCTCAGATATCTTGAAATACTCTGGATCTTCTCTCATTGCCATGTCCGCTGTGGTCATCATTGTCGGCACTCGAATTGATGGATCCTCTACATCTGGCGCCATGTCCTCTTCTTTCTGATTTTTAGCTTTCCACATGTATGCACCCGCTGGACTTTTTGTCAGTTCCCATTCGTACCGTAGTAATAAATCGAAGTAACCATTATCCCATTGAATTGGATTCGCAGTCCAAGCCCCTTCAATGCCGCTTGTGATTGTATCTCTTCCTAAACCTTTTCCATAAGAGTTTTTCCAACCCAATCCCATTTGCTCTATTGGCGCACCCTCAGGCTCTGAACCTACCAGATTTGCATCGCCTGCTCCATGCGCTTTACCAAAGGTATGACCGCCAGCCGTCAGCGCAACGGTTTCTTCATCATTCATTGCCATACGCGCAAAGGTTTCCCTTATATCTCTAGCGCTGGCTAAGGGATCGGGATTGCCATCGGGACCTTCAGGATTGACGTAAATTAATCCCATCTGAACAGCTGCTAGGGGGGGCTCTAATGCTCTTTCCCCAGTATACCTTCCATTTTCCAGCCACTCTTTCTCGATCCCCCAATAAATATCCTCTTCGGGAGCCCAAATGTCTTCTCTTCCTCCACTAAACCCAAAAGTTTTTCCACCCATAGACTCTATGGCTACATTTCCAGTGAGTATAAATAAGTCCGCCCAGCTTATTTTGTTGCCATATTTCTTCTTGACAGGCCATAACAATCTTCGCGCCTTATCTAAGTTTCCGTTGTCTGGCCAGCTATTTAACGGTGCAAATCTTTGGGCGCCGGTACCGCCACCACCTCTACCGTCTCCTGTTCTGTAAGTGCCGGCTGCATGCCATGTCATTCGGATGAAAAATGGTCCGTAGTGACCATAATCTGCTGGCCACCACTCTTTAGAGTCTGTCATTAGGGCTCTAAGGTCTGATTTTAAAGCATTGTAATCTAGTTGCCCGAATTCGAGCCTGTAATCAAATTTTGGGCCCATTGGGTTACCGCTTTTCCCATTTTGCCTGAGTATTCCGGTATTTAACTGGTTTGGCCACCAGTCTCTATTAGTAGTTCCGGCATCTTTTTGTGCTGTTGTAATAGCCCCATGTATTACAGGGCATTTGCTTGATCCATCCATTTTAATCCCCGTGCTAGCAGAATTGGTACGATCGCAAAATTTGGCATATTAGTCAACAATATACCACCAGCCATTAGAATTTTGCGACACTTTGTCTTTGTTTTTATTTACTCAGATTTGTAAGTTTCGGGGGATCAAAAGCTGTTACTTTTGGAGCTTCTCCCATAAATGGCTCAATTTCTACGAGGCAGGTATGTGCTGACGGACCTTGAGCAAGCTTGGATGTGCCTATGTCCCTTGTTAAAACGTTTGGATTACCATGAACGCAACTTATAGCGCCACTTTTAGAAGGATCCAACCAAGCACCGGTAGGAATATTTACAACACCCTGCATTATCTTCTCTGTTATTTTTGTTACTGCAAGCAAAGAACCTCTTTTATTAAAAACCTTTACCAACATTTTATCTGATATTTTTCTAGCAGCAGCATCCAGCTTATTCAGTTCAATAATTGCCCTTCCATCTGACTTTTCAGCATCTGCAACTTGGCCATTATCTAATTGAGAATGAAGTTTAAATTTTGGTTGATTTGATAGAAGATGTAGTTTGTGCTTTGAAGCATTACCCAAATATTCTTTTTCGGGATACCATTTGGGGTGGCCAACACAATCAGAATATTTAAAACTGTCGACTTTCTTTGAAAAAAGTTCAATCTTCCCGCTTGGGGTGTCTAAGGGATTAATTTCAGGATCTTCTATGAATTCTTGTAAAAATATTTTTTGATCTATAGGGTCAGGATGTTTATACCACCCATCTTTTTTAAAATCTTCAAAATCTGGAAACTTATGGTTGTCTTCTTGTAAAGCGTTACTCTCGTCATAGATCCATTTTAGCCATTCCCCTTCTGTTCTGTTGTCCGTATATTTATTCTTAAGATTAAATTCCTTTGCAAGGCCTGAAAAAATTTCAAAGTCTGATTTGCTTTTTCCAATAGGATCAACGATCTTTGACATAAAAACCATGTATGGATCCCTTGGCGCAAGCGCAATATCTTCTCTTTCTAAGGTTGTTGTGACAGGTAACACTATGTCGCTAAACTTAGCCAACGCATTCCAACACCATTCATTAGAGATGATAGTGTCAGGCCGCTGCCACGCTTTTATCATTCTATTTAAATCTTGGTGGTGGTGGAAGGGGTTGCCTCCAGCCCAATAGATTAATTTTATGTTCGGATAATTTAGCTTTGAGCCATTATAATCAAAACTTCCTCCGGGGGTTTCTAGCATCTCTGAAATTCGTGCAACTGGAATAAATTTATTTACAGCATTCTTACCCTGAGGTAATGAGACAGCCGGTATTCTTTTGTAATGGTTGCCAATGCTATTCATTGCACTATACCCAAATCCAATTCCACCGCCCGGTTTACCGATATCCCCAATCATACTGGCCAAGGCTATCGCAGCCCAGTAAGGCTGTTCGCCGTGGGTTTGCCGGGTGAGTGACCAGCTAACAGACAAAATTGTTCTTTTAGATTTTTTTATCTTTTGAACAAGATCAAAAATGACCCTTTTCTTAATTCCAGTAATTTGTGATGCCCAATCAGCGTTCTTAATAATCCCATCCTCTTTCCCGTTTAAGTATTCAGACAACCTTTCAAACCCTATCGTATACTTACTTATAAAACTGTAATTTGTCGCTCTTGCATTGTTGATTTCGTAACATAGAGCCAGCATAAGTGCGACGTCTGTATTAGGTTTTAATGGGATCCAGTCTGTATTCCCGATGGTCTCTAAATCTGATTTTAATGGACTTACATTTATAAACTTTACCCCCTTTGCATAAGCCTTGTTTAGATACTCTCTTTGATTATGCGAACCAACTCCTCCCTGATTGATTTGTCCGTTTTTTAAGGGAACTCCGCCAAATGCCAAGAATAGGGAGGTGTGTTCTGTGATTGACTCCCAACTTGTGGTATTAAAGAGAGAATTATAAAAATTTCCCAATACGTGTGGAACTATTACTTCGGCTGCTGCATAACTGTAGGTATTCTTAGAGTATGTATGCCCCCCAATCAGATTGAAAAATCTTCTCAAATGGCTTTGAGCGTGATGGAACCGTCCAGCACTAGCCCAGCCGTATGAACCAGCATAAATACTTTCATTCCCATAAGTGGAAATTATTCTTTTGATCTCAGTGCCAGCTAATTCAAATGCTTTTTTCCATGAGACTTCTACAAATTCATCCTTACCTGTCCTTAAACTCTCTTCTTTGTTCTTAGATTCTAACCACTTTTTTCTTATTGATGGATTGCGTATACGTGAATTGCTTTCTAGCGCGGTTTCAATTCCCCTGCCAATTTCTGATGGATCTTTGTCATCCTTAAAGGGGAGTAATTCAAAGTCCTTTCCAATGCCTTGGCTCACCTTATAGGTTCCCCAGTGAGCTGATGTGAGCTTCGATTTTTTCATTTTTTAAGTTTTCATCATATTTTTTGACAGTAGTAGGGATTTACTCTATTAAAAATTTATTGTGATAGAATATCTTAATTATAAAGCCTCTAGAAGACAAATCTTTCAAAATAGGAATTAAGTAAAGAATCGTTGCTACCACTAACTTGTCTGATAAGATTACATTAAGGCGCAAAAGACGCTAACCTATTTGGCAGTAGTAAGTTAAACAGTAAAAGGTGAATGCCGTGAACGTTAGATCAAAATTCTCAGACGTTGAATTTTTAACAAAAACAACTGGTTCGGGTACAGTCGTTTCTAATGGATCCCGGTTAGAGGGACGTATAACTTCACCAAGCACCATATCAATTGCCGGATACTTTAAAGGTGAGCTAAATGCATCTGAAGTAGTGATCGAGCGGGAAGGAATAGCGAAAGGTTCCATTTTTGCAGAGCACTTAATAATTATTGGTAAGTTTGACGGTGAAGTTTCTGCAAATAAAGTAACAATTGCATCTACTGGTAGCGTTAAAGGAGATTTGTCTTACTCAAGAGTATCTATAGATGATGGTGCCTTATTGGATGTAAATTTTCATAAAATTTGATAAGTTGCAGAATGCGAAATGTAATTCCAAGAATTTTTTATATAATAATTCTGTTTGGTTTAATTTTACAGAACCCATCTGAAGTTTTGTCCAAAAACTTTCCTAAGGTATTAAGTTGTGTAAAAGGAGAATTGGATGATTTTACACTGCATTTAGTTACTATCATAGAACAAAACGAACAAGGAAAAGGGGAAGCATTTGTAGATGATAGATTGTTTAAACTTGTTTTTGATGAAGGGATTTGGCTTGGTACTAGTGAAAAAGGAACTGAGTTTCTAATTCTTAAAAATGATAAGATTAAGATTATTTCAGGAAAAACTAATTGGGAGGGCGTTTGTTTCAGGTCAGACGACGCACTGACTCCTCTTGTAAAGACTGTTTCCCAACCACTTAGTTTAAAGATTGAAAGTCTCACAAGTGAACTACATAAGTTGAAATCAGAACTTGCTTTGGTTGAAATAGAAAACTCAAAGCTTATTGAAAAAATCGAAGAACACATGTCAAATGAACAAACTTTGCAAGAAAAAGTCGAAATATTTTTTGAAGATGGCATGACATCAAACGAAATAGTAAACTTGATCAACTCAACAGAAAATTTGACTGGTTATATTGACCAAGTTCCTGCTGAAGGAAGCCTAGCAACTGGAAAATTGTTTTTTAAATATGGAGAAGATAGAGAAAAGGTTTTATCAAAGATAACGCTTTTGCAAAGAGCAAATTTAGGAAGAGCTTGGCTTATGAGATCAAGTGATGCGATGTTGAAAAATCCAAGAGAGTTACTGATTTTAGCCTCAATTTTAGAAAAAGAAACAGACAACGACTCTGAGAAACAACTTATTTCATCAGTATTTCACAATCGATTATCTAAAGGTATGAAACTTCAAGCTGACCCAACCGTCCTCTATGGTCTGACCAAAGGAAAAGATGTAATAGCTAGGAGTCCTACTAAAGCAGAGATAAAAGAAAAGAATCCGTATAACACATATATAGTCAAAGGCTTGCCTATCGCCCCCATTAGTAATCCTTCAGTGGCATCTTTATTTGCGGCAGCCAGACCATCAAAAACAGACTTTTTTTTCTTCGTATCTAATGGAAACGGTAGTCATCGCTTTTCTAAAACATACGACGGTCACAAAAAGGGAATTGAGATTTTACTTACCAGAAAGAGAGAACAAAAGAAATCAACTAAGTCAGGAGCAATGACTTATGTTACCTTGCCGCCTATTAAACCAGTTTTGTTGAAATAAATCAAGTATTTATCCTCAAGTATCCTCTTAAATAATCTTTCAGTATTTTTATTCTGCCTTCTTCAATATACCTGGCATTTGATGGAGGAAAGATAGTTTCCGGCAGTTGCCGGTCCAGCTCCGTCATAAACTTATTCAAAGTAGACTGAACGTGTAAAGAAAGAGGAATATTTTCATCCAATAAAATTTTGACTATTTTCCTGTTGATATCTCTAAATAGGTCATTCGTTCTTATAGATCCAGATAAACTTTCTATACTTCCCAAAGCTTTTAGAGCATCACAAAAAGCTCGAATTTCTATCCCACTCTTCTTTTTTACTATATCTGAAATGGAAGATAAAGCTACGGTGTCATTGGTTTCGATTAGATTTTCTATCTTTCCAGAAAGCGCTCTAGCGTCGTCTTTAAAAGCTGACATCTTTTCAGATTTTTTTTCAGAATCTAGTTTTTGAAGTCGGCCTTGTTGTAGTGCTAACTCTTTAGTTATTTCAAACTTCGTTTCGTTAGAAAACCTAAAAGCGTTTCCAAAACACATTTCTAACTTGTTCCAAGATAATATAGTGTCTATTGTTCCAATAGCGTCTATGCCGAGATTTAATTTCCTTCTGTTAGGAGTTTCCTGATCTTTCATTTGCCTTTGCCCAACACCATCTCTGTGGTTTTATCCACAATATCACGTAGAAGTTGGAAACGCTAGAGTTTTTAATTCTCCCATATAGAGATCATAACTTCAGGATTCCCTTTGTAACCACCTAAGAACGAAGGTCGAAAATCACATAACCTAGCTTTTATTTTTTTTCCTGAATAAATTTTTTGAGTTACCTCTCTTGAGCTATTCTCACATAACTCCCCAAGTTTTATATCGTGCGCACCCTTATTAAAAATACGAGTATCTTCCGTTGTTACTATCACTTTGGAGTCGGACTCTATTGACAATTTAACCCACTTTCCAAAGCATTCACGCAATTTTTCAATATTATCCGTAATTGCACTAAGGTTAGTTTCATTTGTTCTATGCATTTCTATACCTCTTTTTTAAGCTAAGAAAGAGCAAGATTAATGCCAATTTAAGTCAAAACATTACGTTTTTACTGATATTAATATTTCAACCTCAGTATCAACAACGGATATATCCGAAACACTTTTCTTAGCAAGTTTTCTATTCAAAATATCAACTGCTTTTTCGTAATAATCCCTTTCCTTAGTGGCCTTTGAAAAGTGAAATGTTGCGGTGCGAACAGTATGTCTAATATTTATAAAATCACTTTTTTTTATAGTACAAATTAAATAGGTTTCTTCAGATTTTAGCCACGTGAAAGAGCAAGCATAGCAATCTAAAACCGTTTTATCTTTACTACTAAAATTAATTTTACATTTATAATCTGATTGTTGAGGCTCAAATGAGATGCTTGGGTGATTTGAATGAATTGACTTAAGATTATCGGAATAAAATTTTTTATGTTCGTTCAGACCAGGTGGCTTAAATTTTAAGGATTTAAAACCTTTAAATTTTACTGGATTGCCGGCGACCTTCCAGGTTTTTCCATTATTAAAGGGCTGGGCTATTTCTAAAATCATATTTCTCTTTCTAACATGAGTGTCTTCGAAGATCTCTTTAACATTATTAACTGGGCCAAAGGGAATTTTGCCCCCAAGTGAATTAACTAGCTCATTTTTGCTGAACTTTTTTGTCCATAGATTTATTTGTTTATTCAATTCATTTCTATTTTTTGCTCTCAAGGCAATAGTTCCATAATTCAAATCATTAAGTAGATCATCAGAATTGATTATTTTTTTTAGAACGTTCCAGTAAGTGTCTTCTACGATTCCAATAGCAACAAAACCATCTTTTGCTTTATAAATTCCAAATGGTGCCAACAACGGGTGGCCGTTGCCTTCTGGTTTAGGAATAGCCTTATTAAAATCATATTGATAAATGGCTCTTTCGCACATGCTAACAATAGCATCATACATAGCAACCTCAACGTATTGAGCTTTTCCAGTAGTCCTAGATTTTAAAATTGAGGCTAAAAGACCAAAAGATAGTAAAGAACCAGAAAAAATGTCTGCTACACCAGGGCCTACTTTGAGAGGCGTCCTTTCATCATAACCAGTTAAACTAATTAACCCTCCCATGGCTTGGGCAACAACGTCATATGAAGGCCAATCTTTGAATGGGCTTTCCCCAAAAACTTCTGACCCAAAGCCGCTTATTGAACCATAAACAATACGTGAGTTAATCTTCGAAACCTCATCAAATGAAAGTCCAAGCCTTTTCATAACTCCTGGTCGAAAGTTTTCGACCAACACATCACTTTTTTCAATCAGTTTTTTAAAAAAAACGAGATCTACTTTGTTTTTTAAATTTAGACTAATACTTTTTTTGTTTCTGTTAAGACTGATAAAGTAACCAGACCAGTCCCTCTTTTTATCACTTTCGTTGAAAGGGCCGCTTCTTCTGCTAGTATCTCCCTCTGAACTTTCAACCTTGATAACCTCAGCGCCATGGTCAGCCAGTAGCATTGTAGCATAGGGACCAGATAACATTCTGCTGAGATCCAGAACTCTTATACCCTGTAAAATTCCCGGTTTTAATGATTGGTATTTAGCTGTCATTGAAAACCTTTGGATTAGTCTCTTTGAAGCAAAGTCACAAAATTGAGGTCCATAAAAACTATTTAATAGTTTTTATGAATTTCTTCGTAGACGCTATCAAATAATAAATTACCTTTAAGATTTTGCCTCTCTATTTAAGTAGGGTAATGTTTCTGCACCTTGAGGCACGGAAGTTAAATTTGGAGAGGACTCTACTGCAGAAGAACAGGCCTCCACATATTCTACTTCCTCTGCTTTCCTCTGGTAGCCATCCAAATCATATAAGTCTCTTTTATTAATTTCTTCGAGTATTTTTACGGATAAGAGTTTCAACTCAATCAAGTGCCTTTGAAAGTTCAAAAAGGTTTTGTCGGCTTTGAAATCGTTGTCGTTTCTTTTGCCTTGCTCTTTTTTATTTCGCAAGCTTCCTTCTACTGACTGTCTTTCGAGTTTTTTATTTACTGATTCAATGATTGATGTAGAGGGAACAATAGATTTATAAAGCGTCAATATTGTCTCATCCGAAAGTTCGTTTAGTTCTTTTTCTAGCATAGTTTCCCACCATTTGTTATATAGATTTTATTCTGCTATTAATAACGTCCTATGCTGCCCAAAAGTTAGCCTCTTTAATATTTTTATGAGATACGTTACAGTTTTTTTTTTTAATTATCAACTTAATTAAGTTGTCTGACATGGTTCAGGCTTGAATTTCAGCAATGCTTATGTGGCTTGCTTTCAATAATCAACGTCTATCATGGTTGAAGTTGTGCAACAATTTTTAAAAATTTTATTATTTTGCTATAAAAAAATTAAAAATGTGATAAAAATTAAGATGAAACTTTCAGTATCCGCTTGGAGGGGTAATGCGTATTAACTTATTATTAAAAATAACAACAGTGGCTTTGGTGTTGCTCGGACTCTCATTGAGGTCTGCAGTATCAGCTGGAGGCTCCGATGAAGAAGTATTTCCTCCAAAAACGTTAGAAAAATTGAAAAAAAATTATTCAACTCAGCAAAAGAAAACAAAATCTGATACTAAGAGTAATCAAAAAAACGAAGTCCAAAGTGCATCAGCGAGCGATAATGAGAAAACTGTGCCTTCAAAAGATAACGAGAAAGACTCTAACTTGAGTGAAAGTAATTCTACGAGAGGAGAAAGTACTGAAAATGTACTGGAAGACGAGCCGCTAATAGCTGACCTAACTTCTATAATTGATAGAGATGGTATCGGAGAGGTTAATGTTGTATGGAAGATATCGAACGATGGAGTGACCTATAGAAATATTCCAGGTGCCACAAATCAATCTTTCACCCCGAGACAAGAGCATGTAGGAAAGACTTTACGAGTTGTTCTGACGTATTTGGATGGGCAAGGTAACCTTGAAACTTTGACCTCAGATGCGACAACTCCTGTAGTTAATGTTAACGACAAACCTACGGGTGTAGTGCGGCTTACCGGAGAAAGTGCAGAAGATAGCGCTCTGATACTAGATGTTTCAGACGTATATGATGAGGATGGCATGGGACCCTTTAAC
>CACBAO010000021.1 GCA_902537235.1 uncultured Alphaproteobacteria bacterium | reverse complement strand
GCTTAAATGAAGATCAAACTATGATAAGAGAAGAGTTTCATAAGTTTTCTAAGGACAAAATCGAACCATACGCGCATGAATGGCATTTAAAGGACGAATTAATTCCGTTAAAACTAATTAAAGAATTAGCTAACTTAGGTGTATTTGGATTGACTATTCCAGAAGAGTTTGGCGGTGCTGGGCTAGACAAAGTTTCAATGTGCGTAGTTTCTGAAGAGCTATCACGAGGGTACATTGGTGTTGGAAGTCTCGCTACCAGGACCGATATTGCATCAGAACTGATACTTTGCGGGGGTACCAGAGAACAAAAAGATTATTGGTTACCAAAGATATCTACCGGTGAAATTATGCCTACAGCAGTTTTTACGGAACCTAATACGGGGTCAGACCTTGGAAACTTGCAAACTCGTGCAACACTGATTGGGGAAGAATATAGTATCACAGGGAACAAAACGTGGATAACGCATGCATCAAGGGCAAACCTTATGACTTTATTGGCGCGTTCAGACAAAAATAGAAGCGGTCATAAAGGGTTATCGATGTTTCTGGCAACAAAATCTCCAGGGGATGATAATGAAGACTTCCCCGATGAGGGTATAAATGGTGGAGAGATCGAAGTTTTAGGTTACAGAGGTATGAAGGAGTATGAGTTAAGTTTTGATGATTTCAGGGTAGATAAAAACAATTTACTTGGGGAAGAAGAAGGTCAAGGGTTTTCACAACTGATGGAGACATTTGAGAGTGCTCGTATTCAAACAGCCGCGAGAGCAATAGGTGTAGCCAAAAATGCATTTGACTTGGGGCTTAAGTATGCGGATGAAAGAACTCAATTCGGCAAAAAGATCATTAATTTTCCACGCGTCAGAGATAAGCTTGTAAATATGGCTGTTGAAATAATGATTGCAAAGCAACTTACTTATTTTTCGGCAAGAGCCAAAGATAATGGGAAAAGATGTGATTTAGAGGCTGGAATGGCTAAACTTTTAGCAGCTAGGATAGCTTGGACTGCGGCTGATAATTCACTGCAAATTCATGGAGGTAATGGTTTTGCTCTCGAATATCCAATAAGTCGCGTAATGTGTGACGCAAGAATTCTCAACATTTTTGAGGGAGCAGCAGAAATTCAAGCCCAAGTAATCGCAAAAAGGATATTGAGTTAAAATAAATCGAGTGACAAAACTCGGGCTCTAGATCTGAAGAATGATTCTAATTGGATTTTTTTTATGGGTTGGAGATTCTTTTTAATGAAATACTCTGTTAGCTTAAATCCATTTGCTAAATCTGCTTTGGATATAATTTTAATCGAATTACTGTTATTTAAAAACGGGGGGAGGATTAACAACTTTTTTTCCCAACCGACACCCGATTTACCTGAAACAGCACATCCACTTCTTGGTGATACAAACTTTAAGTCATCTTTTGAACCACTGACTACACACTTACCTAAATCAAGTCCAAAACCTAGACTTTTTAACAACTGTAACTCCCACTGTATGTATTTTCCTATTTTTTCTTTTGGGTCACACTCTTCCTCGATATTAACAATTGTTTGTTGATAAAGTTCATCAAAATTAATTCTTTCAGGTAAAAATGTGGAGCAAAGGACACAAATCAAGTTGAAAAGTTCCAAACCAATCTTCTTTTGACTAATTATATGGTACCTAGATTTAATCAACTCAACATTAAATGTTCCAAGGCCTTCTTCAACTTTTGAATTCCAAGTTAAAAACAGTTGGTTTCCAGGCTGTATAACAGATTTATTTTTTTTGTTGAATGCACCTTTTAACAACCCAATTCTTCGGCCCAAGGACACTGTAAACATATCAATTAAAGCTGAAGTTTCACCATACTTTCTTACGTCTAATAGCAGTCCTTCCCCTTGCCAACGCAATTCTTAAAGGCCTTGCTTTAGGAAGAGTGTATCTAAATCAAAACCCTTTGATACAATCTCAATAAGCCAAAGATCGGCGTCAATATCACTTTGCTTTTTGAAAAAGTCGTTAAGCTTTTCTTCAGTAAATGTATTTAAAAATTTTATCTTTTTTCCCATATTATAATCGTTAACGCTGTGATAAACATCGTATAGATCGTTACCTTTGTCATGTTTTATAAAAATAGCACCCGCATCAGCATTACCTTTGTGCTCAATATATACCTGAATTCCCTGTTGTTCTAGACACCAACGAATAACGTCTACTATCAATTTTGCCTTTAAATTCATATTAATATCAACCTGACTTCTTTATTTTAAGTCTTATAAAAAGGTGAACTCTAGTTTTCAAGTATTTCTCCATATCTTGTCTTGCATGTATGGATATCGCCTTGATCGACTTACCTTCTCTCCCCAAAATTATAGGCTTATAGCTCTTTTTTTTTAGCCAAACCGTTTGATATACCTTTTGAGATTTATTACCACTCGGTTCAATGTAATCAGTTTTTATGTCCAAATTATAGGGTATTTCTTCATGTATATACTCAAATACTTTTTCTCTTGTTAATTCCGATAGAAACTTTTTTTTTCCTAAATTACTTTTGTAACCCTCCTGAAACACCCATTCATTAGAATATGCCTGGCTTTTTACCCAGTTAACGAAAGTCTCTGTGCCTGATTTCTTAATTAGAGAAATAAAGAATGTTTCATCAAAATTAAGATCACCATTTATTTTCTTTGCGATTTCAAAAAGCTTAATTTTTTCAATACAGTCGACCTTATTAACCACTAAGATTTTTTTTCTAAATCTTCTCTCGTTTTTGGCCAGCCAATTACTAAATTGATCATCTACAGATTGGTTTTTTTTTCTATCATCAATCATGTAAATAAGTAAATCTACATTATCGGCGACTGTTTTGAAAGTTTCAGAAATTCTTATATTTTTTCCTACTTTATTTAAGCCAGGGGTATCAAAGAATATTAACTGGCTATCATTTTTTGTTATAACTCCAGTAGTGTTTCTTTGGGTAGTTTGTGCTTTCCGGGACACAATAGAAACTTTCTCCCCAACGAGAAAGTTTAGCAAAGTACTTTTACCAACATTGGGCTTCCCAACAATCAATGCTTTCAATAACTTTCTTTGAAGATCATTCATTAATATTTTTAATCTTTTCTAAAACTAGCTCGGCGGCTTTTGTTTCTGCCATTCTTTTGGTTGAACCATTACCTATGGCCTTCAACCCTGATACCAGATAGACTTCGACAAAGAAATCTGGGTCATGATCAGGGCCTGTTCTAGATATTTGTCTATATGTAGGCGGTTCTTCTCCCCTAGATTGCAAATATTCCTGTAACGCAGTTTTTGCATGTGCCTCGACATCTCTAACAGTGTCTATCTGCCTCCTCCAAGCCTTGAGAACCACTTGTTTGGCTATCTTAAAACCTGCATCTAAAAAAATAGCACCGATTAGTGCTTCCATTGCATTTCCTAAAATTTTATCTTTTTTACGATCATTGGTTCGTGTTATGGACTTACCTATAGTCAATAAGTTTTCCAACCCAATTTCCTTTGCTATGTCTGCACATGCCTCTTTCTTAACAAGAGAGTTGTAATACGTTGCAATTTGCCCTTCAGTTGAATTTGGGTTTATTCTCATTAACTCCTCTGCAACAACCAAACCAAGAACCCTATCACCCAGAAACTCTAACCTTTCGTTGTTCAATTTACTTGATTTTCTTGCAGAGGCATGAGTTAGCGCTTCCTCCAATAGTCTATTATTTTTAAAGCGATAGTCTAATAGCCTACTAATTTCTCTTTGATGAACGGTATTTTTCACCTAATGACCTTAAAAAAGCGATCTTTTCTCCAAGACCAAAAATAGAATATAGAACTGCCACTGGAAGAGAAAAGTATCAGTGTCGCCTTACCAATGAGGTACTCTTTAGGAACCAAGCCTACACCACCGAATTGTCTATCGAACCTACTATCCAAAGAATTATCTCTATTGTCTCCAAGGAAAAAGTATTCATTTTCTCCAATTATAAAAGCTGGTGTATCATCTCCAATGTTTTGTCCTAGATCTAAAATTCTATAGCTCTTACCATTTTCTAATTTTTCTGCGCTTTGATACTTTATACAATTTTCGTTTCCAAAGGGGACAGGTTCATTTGCACACTGTGGAACTGTTTTCATCGAACCTTGCTCTAACTTTTTTTCGACAAAGTCGGGCAATTCGTCTCTAGTTAACTCCGACTCATTGATAAATAATTTACCTTTTAACAACCTCACTTTATCCCCAGGAAGGCCGATAACTCTCTTTATATAGTCCTTGCCACTCTTTGGGTGTCTAAATACAACTACATCACCTCTCTTAGGCTCAGAAAAAAAAATTCTGTCTTTGATCGGGCATAGTGAAAATGGGCAAGAGTAACGTGAAAAACCATACGAAAACTTATTAACAAATAAAAAATCGCCTACAAGCAGATTTGGCTTCATTGAACCGGTTGGAATCCAAAATGGTTGGAAAAATATTGTTCGAATTACACCTGCCAGAACTAGCGCAACTATTAATGTACTAATAAGTTCATATATTGGGTTTTTTGGTTTTCTTGCGTTTTTTTTGCTCATTGCTTCTTATATCTAATTTAATTCCTATGTGCAATTCCACACTACCTCTTACTACGCAATGCCCTCAATAATCACTATGGCCTTTGCCCATGGGTAGTCATCTGTTAAACTGACATTTATTTTTGTGCTAAAACCCTTTGGCGTCATTTTCTCGAGAAAATATTTTGCCTTACCCTCTATTATAAGATCTGGTTTTCCAGATTTAAGATTTACAACGTGCATCTCTTTCCATGATATACCCATCCGCAAGCCTATCCCTAGGGCCTTAGAACATGCCTCTTTTGCTGCCCATCGCTTTGCATAGGAACTTGAAGGATCATATTTTCTTCTCGATCTTTCGATTTCTAATTTAGAAAAAACTCGGTTTTCAAAACGATCTCCAAAGCGATTTAGTACTTTTCTAATTCTTTTAATATTTACGAGATCGGTGCCGATACCTAAAATCACTTCTAAGTCCTTTAAAGTCTTGATTCTTTAATTTTCTGTTTCATTAGGTCAATAGCTCCTCTAAGTCCTAGAAAAATACTATCGCTAATAATTGCATGGCCTATGTTAAGTTCCTTTATTTCTGGAATTTTACTTATATGTCCAACAGAATCCACAGTAAGCCCATGACCTGCATGAACTTCTAAATTTAATGAATGTGCGTATTTTGCAGCTTTTTCTAAATCTTTGCTTACTTCTATATGGCTTTCATCTTTTTTTTCAAATAGTTCACAAAATTGCCCGGTGTGAAGTTCTATAATATCAGCACCAATCCTTTTTGCCGCATTAATTTGTTTTTCACACGGTTCTATAAATAGAGATACTCGAATGTTCTTTTGTTTTATAGGCTCTATGAAGGATCTTAATTTAGAAGTGCTGTTAGAAACATCCAGGCCACCCTCAGTTGTTCGCTCTTCTCTTTTCTCAGGAACTAGACAAATAGCATTAGGTAAAATATCCAAAGCAATCTTTTGCATCTCATCAGTAACTGCCATTTCTAGGTTCAAGGGAAGCGTATTTTGTTTTTTTAGGTTAATGATATCTTGATCAACTATATGCCTCCTATCTTCCCTTAAATGGGCCGTGATCCCATCTCCTCCAGCCTCCTTTACTATTTGTGCTGCTCTTAGTGGGTCAGGGTAGTTTGTACCTCTGGCATTTCTTATCGTAGCAACATGATCAATGTTTACACCTAGTCGAATTTCATCTAAGTCCATGATTTTTCCTAGTCAGTTTTTTCTTTGCTCTTTTTTCCCTTAGAGAATCTCTCTGCTTTTTGTAGGTTGCAACCAGAGGTCTTAGCAAGAAATAAGATATAATTGCAACAAAAATACCCACAATTAATCCGCCCAATGAGTATGGTATAAAGATCCCATTCAAGAATTCATTTACTCTTGGAACGCTATTTTCGTCAATTGATCCTTCTGTAAACAAGCTTTTATAGATCAAAAAAATAAAATCTAAAAAGCCTTCAAAAATCTTTCCTCCATCACCGCTAGAATATTTGTTACTGCCTAAAATCCACTCCCCTAGCTTTAAATTAAATACTGTTATAATTGGGAAAGTTATTGGATTGCCTACAAAAGTTCCTATCAACGATGCCAATACATTTGCTCTTAGTAAGTAGCTTAGCAAGCCAGCAATCAAAAAATGTAGTCCGAAAAGAGGTGTAAATGAAGCAAATATTCCGCAACTCATACCTAAAGATATTTTATGGGGTGTGTCTGGTATTCTCTTTAATCTTATCCCTACATACTCTATAGCCCTCTTAGTCCCATTTAAGGAAAAAATTACCTCATAAAAAAATCTGAAAATGGATCTTTTGTGTCTTCTTTTAAACAATTTTTATCTCTTATCTTATCTACTAAGCCCTTGTATGATTGACCCTAAATCTAGATGCCTCAGAGACATCCATATCTACCTGAATAGATGTGATTATGTTATGTAAATGTTTCAAGTCTCTAACTGTTAATTCGAATACTGTTTTGTAAAAATCAGGCTTTCTCATTATAAAGGTTAGGTCTAAAATATTAGCCCCTTGCTCACCGATTAAAGTACAGATTCTTCCTAATACACCAACGCTATTAACCATAGTTACCTCTATACTAGTTGAGTGTACGGACTTATTTGTACCGGAAGGCCACCTCACTTCTAACCAAAGATTAGGTTTAGCCTCAAAGGAAGCTAATAATGCACAATCAATAGCATGTACAACTACCCCTCTCTTTTTTTCTGCAATTCCTACAATTGGGTCTCCAGGGATAGGGAGACAACAAGGTGCAGGACTGCCATTGCTGTCAGGTGAAAGTCCGATGAAATTAATTGAGTCTTGTTCAGATGAAAGGGGTGCACTTTTTGTATTAATTAACTCTGGGTAAAGACTATTAACTAAATCAAACCCTGTAAATTGCACCGATCCCAATGCCGCCAAAACACTATCCTCATCTTTAAGCCCAAATTTCTCGGCAGCAATCTTAATTGCATTATCTGTAAGTTTTTTTCCTATTCTTTCTAAAGATACTCTAGCGATCTCTTTTCCTAGTTTAATATTTTCATTTCTTCTTTCTTCTCTAATGCTTTTTCTTATCGCCGCTTTGGCACGACCAGTTACAACCATTTCTTCCCAACTTGCGCCAGGCTTTTGACCACTCGCAGTAACTATTTTAACTGATTGCCCGTTCCTAAGCCTTGTCCACAAGGGAACCTTTATCCCATCTACCTCAGAACCTACACAATTATCTCCTATTAACGTATGGATAGCATAAGCAAAATCTAAAGGGGTCGCACCTCTTGGTAACTTTACCACCTCACCTTTTGGAGTAAAGCAAAATACTTTGTCTTGAAACATCTCTAGTTTCATTTGTTCTATGAAATCATCAGAATTTTCTACCCAAATGAATTCTTCAGATATTCTTCTAAACCAACCTGAGGGATCCACGGCAAATGGATTCTCAAACCTTTCACCATTTCTATAAGACCAGTGTGCAGCAACACCAGTTTCAGCTACATCATGCATTTCTTTAGTTCTAATTTGAACTTCTACTCTTTTTCCATCTCGGCCTGATACTGTAGTATGAATGGATCGGTAACCATTAGATTTAGGTTGGCTAATATAGTCTTTGAATCTTCCTGGAACCGCGGACCAACGACTATGTACTGCTCCCAATGCTGTATAAGCATCTTTTTCATTTTTTGTAATTATTCTAAAACCAAAAATATCGGAAAGCTTATAGAAAGCTTGTTGCTTATCCTGAATTTTTCGCCAAATTGAGTAAGGTTTTTTTTCACGACCTGAAACTATTGCTTTTACACCAATTAAACCGAGCTGGGTTTCAATATCATTGATAATTTTTGGGATTAGATCATCACTTGCTTTTTTTAGTTTGAGGAACCGCCTAATTATAGAGTTTCTAGCCTCCGGGTTCAATATCCGAAAACTCAGATCCTCCAACTCATCTCTAATTGATTGAATTCCCATTCTGCCAGCCAAAGGCGCATATATATCCATAGTCTCATTAGCTTTCACTAATTGCCTATCATTACTCACCGCTCTTATAGTTCTCATATTGTGTAATCTGTCTGCAAGCTTTACCAAAAGAACTCTTAGATCTTTACTTATTGCAACAATCAATTTTCTGAAATTTTCGGCTTGCTTTCTCTCCAATGAAGCAACTTCGAGATTTGAAAGCTTCGTGACTCCATCTACAAGATTAGCAATTTCGGGCCCAAATATATGGGATACATCTCTATAGGATTTACTTGTATCCTCTATAGTGTCATGCAACAGAGCCGTAATAATCGAGGCATCGTCTAGTCTTAGCTCTGAAAGTATTTTTGCAACTTGAACTGGGTGTGAAAAGAACTCCTCGCCTGACTTTCTCATCTGTCCGGCATGTGCTTTAAGCCCAAAATGATAAGCTTTTTCTATTAAATCAATGTTTGTACGGGGATTGTATCTCTTAATAGCCCCGATAAGATCGTCAACAGATAACAAGATCTTCACCTGTTTTTAAGTATATAAATACTCTATTTCTCCTCAGAACCTTGAGCCTCCATTAGAGCTCTGAGCAGATCTTCATTTGCATTGTCATCAGAATTATCTTCTTTGTCTCTTTGTCTATCCCCAATAAGTAGAGATAGATCCTCATCATCCGGCTCATCGATTTCTATTTGACGCTGATGACTTTCGATAGTGGATTCCATTAACTCATCAAAGGTAATTGTTTCTAAAGCTATTTCCCTAAGTGCTAGGACAGGGTTTTTATCGTTATCCCGATCTAAGCTGGGTTCAACCCCTCCAGAAATCATTCTTGCTCTATGCGCGGCGAGTAAAACAAGTTCGAACCTGTTTGAAACCTTGTCTATACAATCTTCTACAGTAATTCGTGCCATTAAACTTTCCTTTATATGTTCTTAACGTTTAATACTCTTATATTCTCTATTTCATTGAGTGGAAGACTGTCAAGCATTTCCTTAGCTTTCAACTTTAAAAATGGATGGATCCAATGCGGTAAAAGATCATTTAACGGCTTAAGGAAAAATGTCCTTTCTTGTAATCTTGGGTGGGGTATGATTAGTTCGTTAGGCACGAGCTTTATTTGGTCTGAAAAATCCAGTTTCAACCATTTCACAAAGTGATCTCTGCTTGGTAGGATCTGTTGATCACAAAGTAAAATATCGATATCGCAGGTCCTCGACTCCCATCTTTTATTCCTTTTTCGGCCGTATTTATTCTCTAAACCAGATGTAAATTTAATTAGTTCTCTAGGGTTTAGGTCAGTGCTGAACCGAACGCCAACGTTTATATATTTAGGTTCTCTTTTATCCAAAAAGCTTGAAGAAATGTACCAATTGCTCTCCATTAGAGACTCTATACCTGCGTTATGTTTTATTTCATCCACGCATTTTTTTAGTGTTTCAGCACTATTGCCAAATTCACTAGGTAAATTAGACCCCAACACTACGATATAATTATTCATTTTCTCTCACTGTTTAAAAAGATAGTTTTTTTATTAAAAAAAGTATACGCTTTACTCATGACCAATGTGCCCAAAACTTCAGCCGTTAAGGAGATACACCTGGCTAATCCAAGGGGCTTTTGTGCCGGTGTTGACAGAGCAATAGAGATGGTAGAGCTTGCTCTTAAAAAATGGGGATCACCCATTTATGTCAGACATGAAATAGTCCATAATAAACATGTTGTTCACGACCTTGAAAAAAAAGGAGCTGTTTTCGTGGAAGAGCTAGAGGAGTGCCCCACAGATCGACCCGTAATATTTTCTGCTCACGGTGTACCAAAAATGGTACCAGAGGAGGCAAAAAGGAGGCAAATGCTATTTGTAGACGCTACATGTCCCTTGGTAACAAAAGTTCACAATGAAATCAAAAAATACTATGACAAAGGTTATAAAATAATAATGATTGGACATCGTGGACATCCCGAAACAATTGGTACTATGGGTCAACTGCCAGAAGGAGAGGTTATTTTGGTTGAAAATACAGCAGATGTTGAGAAATTGGACCCATCTGAATACCCAAAGTTAGCTTATGTCACGCAAACAACTCTATCTGTCGATGATACGAAAGAAATAGCTCTAGCTTTAAACAAAAAGTTCCCATCAATAGAAAACTCAAAGAAAGAAGATATCTGCTATGCCACTACTAATAGGCAAGAGGAAGTCAAGCGACTTGTTAACCACGTAGACTTAATTTTGGTGGTAGGGTCAGAGAACTCATCTAATTCACGGAGACTGGTTGACGTAGCAAAAAAAAGTGGATGTGCAAAGTCATATTTAATTGAAGATTATAAAAAAATTGACTGGGTAAAAGTTGAAGACGCCAACTCTATAGGGATAACATCAGGAGCCTCAGCACCAGATCATTTAGTTAAAGAGGTTATAAGTAGTATCCAAGAAAAATTTGATACGAGTTTAGTTTATGATACGACAAAAAAAGAGACTATTGAGTTTAAAGTCCCACCCGTATTGAGGTAAAATGTTCCATAAAGTACCAAAAAGCGTAATGCTAGCAAGTGTGCTCGGGCTCATTCCGATATTGTTGGGACTGGCTTCAACCTTTAATATAGGTTTCAGCGAAAGCTTGAAAGAAGAGATAATCAGGATTGCAATAATTTATAGTGCATTTATTCTTTCTTTTATCAGTGGGTGTATTTTCTACGTCTCATCACTTGACAGGGAAAGAGTATTTTTACTTTGGTTTAGTATAATACCAGTCCTACTAGCACTTTTAGCAATATCTATACCTTTCATGAAAAGCTTTGTGATTGCTTTGGGTTTTCTTATAGTTTTAGAAATTGAAAGAAAATTATTTAAAATTAAATCATTACCCGAATGGTGGCTTAACTTACGATTTCCAATGACATCTATAGTAGTATTTTTGCTAATTTTCATGGGTTTTCGAATTTAAATAATGAAGGTAAAAGCTTACACTGATGGGGCATGTAGCGGAAACCCAGGTCCTGGGGGATGGGGTGTTTATTTGGTCGCTGAAAATAAAATAGGTGAGATCGTAAAAGAAGAGACCCTTTACGGAAAAAACAAAGAAACAACTAATCAAATAATGGAGCTGACAGCCGCTATACAAGCTTTAGAAAGCTTAAAAAGAAAAAACGTCGAAATTACCATTTTCACAGACAGTAAATATGTTATAGACGGAATAACAAAATGGATATTCGGATGGCTTAAAAACAATTGGATTACAGCTTCTAAAAAACCAGTTGCTAATCGATTACTATGGGAAGAACTTTTGGATTTGACAAAAAATCAAAACGTTGAATGGGTATGGGTAAAAGGTCACGCCGGAGTACTCGGAAATGAGAAAGCCGACTCACTTGCTTTAAAAGGGCGTGAAGAAGCATCTAATGAGTTGGTTGGTTAACTTCGTCACCTTTTTCAAACTTGAACCCTTTAATCATTTCCTCCACACTCATGATTTCTTTTCCTTGTCTTTGAATTTCTAGAATATTTAACGCTTTCTCACCACACGCAATGGTCAAATTTTCATTAATAATTGAGCCAGCAATTCCTTTTCCTTCCACAACTTTAGCGCTGAATACTTTAAAGCGCTCTCTTTTGTATTCAAACCATGCACCAGGATTAGGTGCTAGCCCTCTAACTCTAGCCTCCAAAGCAGATGCTTCCTGAGTGAAGTCTAATTTTGTATCTAATTTTTTAATTTTGGGGGCATAACTAACGAGTTCTTTATTCTGTGAGATTTCCTCATTTGATTCAATATTATGGAGTGTTTGCAGTAAATTCTTTGCCCCTAGTTCACTCAATACTTGATGCAAAGACCCAAAGGTTTCTGTATGATTTAAGATTATTTTTTCCTGACGTAATATCGGTCCGGCATCTAGTTCTTCAATCATTTTGATTATTGAAACTCCTGTAAAACTATCTCTATTAAAAATCACTTGATTTATAGGTGCTGCTCCTCTCCAATAGGGCAAAAAAGAACCATGAACATTTATGGAAAATATATTGGGAATGTCTAATACTTGCGCTGGTAAAATAAGACCGTATGCTACTACTACCAAGAAATCAGGATTGTAGCTCCTTAACTTTTCTACTATCAAGGGATCTTTAAATGTTAGTGGTTGCTCTACTATGAAACCCTTAGAGTAAGCATATTCGGCTAGAGGTACTTCCTTATAACTCTTACCTCGACCTGCTTTCCGTGGAGGTTGGGTATATACCACTCTAACATCATAATTCGATTCATTCAAAATTCGAAGTGATGGGATTGCAAATGTTGACGACCCCATAAATACAATCTTCATTTTTTATGCCTTCTTTTCCTTTTTCGAAGATTTTTTTATTTTATTTTTCACTAGGATCTTTTTCATAGGACGAAGATGATCTATAAAGAGCTTGCCATTTAAATGATCCAATTCATGCTGAAAGCATATCGACCATAGATTGTCATACGTATTTCTTTGCAAAACTCCATTAATATCTTGATACAAAACTTTTATAACTTTTGGCCTTGATATTTCCTCAGTGATTCCAGGGATCGATAAGCATCCTTCATTATATGAACCTAGTTCCTCAGATGCATGCTCTATCTCTGGATTAATTACAATTCTATAATCCTTTTCTTTTTCTTCTTTTGAACAGTCCATTACAAATATTCGCTTGTTTACACCTATTTGTGGAGCAGCCAACCCTACCCCATCTGCATTATACATTGTATCGAGGAGATCTTTAGAAAGAGTTGCTAAATCTTCATCAAATCTGTTTATTCGTGTACTTTTTGTCTGCAAAAGAGGATCAGGATAAAGTAATATTTTTTTAATTGCCATGTTGAAGCTTAAACAAATTTTAACACTAGACTAGAATAAAATAAATTCTTATACATGTTCTGTTGACCAAATGATAGTTAATTTTGACAAACATATAGATAATAGATACGCAAACCTTTCAAAGTTTGAAGGGTTAAGAAGTTTGTACGGCACTAGTCAAGATAATTGCATATCTATGTGGGTTGCCGACATGGATTTTAATCCTCCTCAGGCTGTTATCGCTGCACTTCAAAAGGAAGTATCACATGGCGTTTTCGGATACTATGGGACCAATAAATCTTTTTTAAATTCAGTAAAAATGTGGATGAAAAGTAGACATGATTGGGATATTTCTGAAGAATGGTGTTCCGTGGTGCATGGAGTTAATACTGGGATTGGAATGGGCTTGCGAGCGTTTTCCGAACCAGGCGATGAAATTTTACTTTTTTCCCCCATTTATTATTCATTTTTTAACACCATAAAAAATAATAGGCGAATACCAAAAGAAATCCCTTTAAAGAAGGTCAAAGATCAATATGAAGTAGATTTTAATGAATTAGAAAGAAGATTATCTGGAAAGGAAAAAATTATTATTTTCTGTAGCCCACACAATCCAGGTGGAAAAATATGGAGTAAAGAGACACTTGTTACTTTAGCTGATTTTAGCAAGAAAAATAATATACTTATTTTTATGGATGAAATTCATCATGATTTAACCTACCCAGATAAAGCACATACAACATTTCTTAAAGCTGCCCCCGAGGCTGAAGAAATAAGTCTCATATTTACAGCAGCTACCAAAACATTTAACATCGCCGGTTGCCACACCGGAACAACGATAATTCCAAACCCTAAGCTTCGTTCAATTTACAATCAAGAACATGCAGCTATCGGAAAAACACCCAACAGATTCGGAATGATAATGACAGAGGCAGCCTATAGAAAGGGAGCGGAGTGGCTTGATCAACTTATGCATTATTTAGAAAACAACAAAAATATTTTTATAACCTCATTGAGATCACTAAGTAATGTAAAAGTTTTTGATTTGGAGTCTACCTATCTAGTATGGGTTGATTTTAGCGATTTAAAGATAACCCAAGCCGAAATGGAGAGCATGCTTATAAAAGAGGCAGGAATTGCTCCCAGTTTTGGTGCCGGTTTTGGCAAAAACTCAGGAAAATTCGCAAGATTTAATATCGCTTGCAGAACAGAAATATTAGATCTAGCTATCAGAAGATTGACTAAAACTTTTAAGTGAGTTTTTCATTTACTTGGTAGAATATTTAAATTAGAAGAAAAATATTAAAAAGTTGAACGAAACGAAAAAGGTATCCAAATGAGTTTTTTAATACAGCCACCTATTCCTGAAAGATTAAATAGATGCCAGCTATTTGGTCCAGGTTCAAGACCAGAGCTTTTCGAAAAGATGGCATCCTCTAAAGCAGACGTTATAAACCTCGACTTAGAGGATAGCGTGGCACCCCCAAACAAGGTAGAGGCGAGAAAAAATATTTCAAAGGCGATAAATAATTTAGACTGGGCTGAGAAAACACTTTCGGTTCGTATAAACGGTTTGGATACAGAGTATTGGGTTGACGATGTTTTGTCATTAGTTAACAATTCAAGCGAGAGATTAGACTGCATTATGATACCAAAGGTTGGTAATTCCAGTGATATATATGCAGTAGATGCTCTTATTACCGCTTTAGAAAAGAAAAATAAGCGGAAAAAAAGTTTAAATTTTGAAATAATTATTGAGACAGCTGCCGGGCTTGAAAATATAAATGAGATTGCCTTAGCAAGTGATCGTCTAGTTGCAATGAGTTTTGGTGTTGCAGATTATGCTGCTTCAATGGGAATGCAAACTACAAACATTGGAGGAACCCAAGAGAGTTATTACACAAATTCGGGAAAAGGTGAAAAGCTTTATATGGATCCCTGGCACCATCCTATGGTAGCTATGATTGCAGCTTGTAGGGCTAACGGTATACTTCCAGTAGATGGGCCATTTGGGGATATTTCAGATGAAGAAAACTATATTGCTCAAGCTAAACGAGCTGCAACCCTAGGTATGGCTGGGAAATGGGCAATTCATCCGTCACAAGTTGAGCTAGCAAATCAAGTTTTTACCCCTTCCGATAAAGCAATAGAAAATGCAAAGGGAATAATTAGAGCAATGGAAGATGCAGAATCCAAAGGTGCAGGGGCGGCTGTTTTCAATGGAAAATTAATAGATATAGCGTCTATTAAACAGGCTCGGGTATTAATCGATCAACATAATAAAATAAACAAAAAAAGTTAATGGCTATTTACCTAGATTTTGAAAAAGATATTGCCGAAGTTCAAAGCAAGATTTCAGACCTAGAGAGATTACCAGATAGCTCGCAGAGTAAAAATATAAAAAATGAAATAGAGCTTTTAAAGGCTAAGAGTACCGATATTCTTCGAGATCTTTATGCTGAAATGAGTCCTTGGAGAAAATGTCAGGTGGCACGGCATCCTGAGAGACCGCATGCCACTGACTATATCAACTACATAATAAATGAATATACTCCTTTAAGTGGAGACCGAAATTTTGCAGAGGACTTGGCCATAGTTGGAGGCCTAGGAAGATTAGAGGATACACCTGTAGTGGTATTGGGACATGAAAAAGGGAATACTACTGAAAGTAGATTAAAGAGAAACTTTGGAATGGCGAGACCAGAGGGATACAGAAAAGCTACTCGTCTTATGAAATTAGCTGACAAATTTGGTTTGCCGATAATAACATTTATTGATACTCCAGGCGCATATCCCGGGAAAGGTGCCGAGGAGAGAGGCCAAGCCGAGGCTATAGCAAGGTCAACTCAAACTTGCCTTGAAGTATCTGTTCCAATCATCTCAATTATTATAGGCGAAGGAGGCTCTGGTGGTGCAGTAGCTATGGCTTCTGCGAATACACTAATAATGTTGGAGCATTCTATCTATTCTGTGATTTCTCCTGAAGGGTGTGCTTCTATTCTTTGGAAAAATTCTGATAAAATGAGAGAAGCCGCTGATGCACTAAAGTTAACTGCACACAACCTTAAAGAAATAGGAGTTGTAGACAAAATAATCAGAGAACCATTAGGCGGAGCTCACAGAGACAAAAATAAAGCTTTGGAAGACGTTAAGAAAGCTTTAATAAATGAGGTAATATCTTTTCAGAAAATAGATAGGCAGAAAATTAAAAAACTAAGATCAGAGAAATATGTAAATATGGGATCTTTGTCTAGCCTCTAGGCGACTTCTTCGTTGTATAGATTTAAAGAATCTCTTTCTATATTTTCCTTTATATAGTCTAACTTTAGACCTTCTTTTTTTGAATAGTTAATTTTCTCTATAAAGTTAATTGTAGCGGTGGTATTTTCTTTAAATATACCATTCTTTGACCACGCTACCCCAGCGTTTGTTGAAACTAAATATAGAGGCCGCTTTAGACTAGAGAATAATACCAAAACGCCTTTCTTATATTTTATTTCTTGTCCAGGATTAGTTCTTGTGCCCTCTGGATAAATTACTAACTGACCCGATTGATTTTCCGCTTCTTCGTTTATTACCTGTTTTAAAGCATACCAACTTCTTGCATTATCGTTTCTTTTTACCTTAACACACCCAATTTTTTTTGCATATGTAGCAAGAACTGGTACCCAGGTTAATTCTGATTTCATTATAAACTTTGGCTCAGGAAGGGCTTTTAACAAAATTAAAACATCTAAAAAAGATTGGTGTTTTGAGCAGATTATTGAGGCACTATTATCTGGTAAACGACCTTTAACTAAAATTTTAATGTTAAAAAGTTTCTTTAATATCCAAAAAACTACATCACAATATAATCTAATTACTTTCAAACAGTTTTCTTTAGATCTACTTGCATAAGGCAATAATACTACACCCATAACTACTAAAAGCGTATAAATAATAATTGCAGTACTAATATTCTTAAATTTTCCCTTCATTCCTTGAACTTTCTTACTAATGAGTCAAAATTTTATTTCAAAATTTATACTTTCACTTTATTATCACATACCATTGATAAGAGAAAATATATTAATTTATGCACGTTTTCTGCCCCGATTGTAATGCTGAATACAAAGTAGATGAGAGATCGTCTTTAACCAAGACGGTTAAATTTGTATGTGTTGAATGTGAGAGCTCCTGGATAGATAAATTTGAAAAGCTTGAACAGACAAAAGAATTGGAAACCGTATCGCAAGAGTTTAATGGTGACGTATTAGTTGAGAATAAAAATGAAGAAATTGGAATAACTGAGCTTAACTCTCTGGCTCTTGAGGAAGTCCAAAATAGTTTTGGCAATAATAATAATAGGGTTGAAACAAAAAATAATGACATTCAAAGTGAATATATTTTTAACTTTGAAACAAGTGAAGTAAGTAATGAAATTGGAAGCGAAGGCCCATCGAAGACATTTCCAAAAATTAGAAATAACAAGGAGACTAATAGTAATGAGCATATTGAAGAAAGGGATGCTAGGGACATAGAGATTGAGAAAAGGCTCAAAGAGTCATCAGAACTACTGAAGAAAGCTAAGCAACCTCCTATCGAAAACAAAGAGACTATAAAAAATGAAACTAAATCAAGACCCCAGCGACCTATAGTGCTGCTATCAATCTTACTTATAATAGGTTTTTTTACTTATAGCCTAACGACTTTGTTTCTTGAAGATATTCTTGTAAAGATACCATTTGCGCTTGAAATTTTGTCTCAAATCACAAAATATACCGCTATTTTTCAAGATGTTGTCTTTATAATTTTTGAAAAAATAAAGAGCTTCATTTCCAATCTGGTATAAATTCTTTGTCAAATATTTCTTCATAACTTGGTCTCGATCTAACCATTTCATAACGTTTATTGAAAACCATAATTTCTGGAACCAGGGGTCTTGTATTATACTCAGAAGACAAGACAGCTCCATAGGCCCCAACATCTAAAAATGCCAAAAAATCTCCTTCTTCAGGTCTTTCTATTATATGATTTTTTAGAAAAGTATCAGTTGTTTCACAGACAGGCCCTACCACATCATAGACCTCTGTTTCTCCACTATTTTTTTTAGATATTGGTATTAACCTATGAGTAGCTCCATATAATGCAGCTCGAGAAAAGTCATTCATACCTGCGTCAGTAATAAGGAAATTTTTATTTTGAGATTTCTTTTTATAGAGAACCTTTGTCACCAAAATACCAGAATTACCAACTATGTATCGGCCTGGCTCAAAGATGATACTACAATTTAAATTTCCTAATATCTGCCTTACCAATGTACAATATTTCTGTAAGTCAGGTTCTGCATCATTGTCTGCATACTTAATGCCTAAGCCACCGCCGATATCAATATTCTCTATATGAATACTGGTATTCTTAAGTTCATTAATTAACTTTGCTAGGTTTTCAAATGTTTGACGAAATGCATTTAAATCACTTATCTGGCTTCCTATATGCACATCAACGCCTACAATCTTTATTTTTTCTAGTTTGCTTGCATACTGATAAATATCTTTTGCAGTAGTAATTGGAATACCAAATTTATTATCAGCTTTGCCTGTCGAAATATTTTCATGTGTGCCTGCATCAATGTCGGGGTTGACCCTCAAAGCAATTGGTGCCTGTCTATTGAGGCTTACTGCTATTTTATTTATTGACTCTAACTCAGATACACTTTCAACATTATACTGCAACAAAGAAGATTTGAGAGTTTCAGCAATTTCAAAATCTTGTTTTCCTACACCAGAGAATACAATTTTTTTTTGGTCAATCCCTGCTCTTAATGCCCTTTGATACTCTCCTAGTGATACAACATCTGCTCCACCTCCAAGTTGGGCAATAGTTTCCAAAACAGAGAGATTTGAATTAGCCTTTACTGAATAACAAATTATACCATCCAACCCTTCCATTGATTTTTTAAACCGTACAAAATTATTTTTTATAGTAGAGCGTGAATAAACATAGAATGGCGTTCTTAGACTATCCGCTATCTCGCTCACAGATACATCTTCTACAAATAGCTCATCCAATCTGTAAGAAATTTGTTTATTCATATTTAATCAAGCTAGTTTTTTGACTCAAAAAAGGAGACGATTTTATACCACAGCCTGAGACGTTATGGCAAAATAATATTATTACAAGATATAATGTCCAACTACGCATTTAATCTTCTCTTCCAAAATCTAATTTGTCTCCTTATTTCTCTGGATGCTGTTCCTCCATAGCTATTTCTAGACTCAATAGAGTTCTCTGGAGAAAGGATTTTGAAAACCTTTTCGCTGATCTTTGGTTCAATTTTCTTAAGATCATTTAAGCTGAATTCGCTTAATTTGATATTTTTTCTCGAAGCTACTCCCACTATCTTACCTGTCAGCGAATGGGCCTCTCTAAATGGCATACCTAATTCTCTAACAAACCAATCAGCTAAGTCAGTTGCCGTGGAAAATCCATTAGACGCAGCATTATACATGTTTATCTCATTAACTTTCATTTTCTCTATTAGCTCTTTTGTAATTTTTATAACAAGTATTAAAGTATCAAAGACATCAAAAACGGATTCTTTATCTTCTTGCATATCTTTAGCGTAAGCCAAAGGAAGACCCTTCATTACTGTTAGTAACGATAGTAATGCTCCGTTAACTCTACCCGTCTTAGCTCTAATTAGCTCTGCGGCATCAGGATTTTTCTTCTGTGGCATTATAGAGGAACCAGTAACCAAAGAGTCGGGAAGTGAAATAAAGTCAAACTCGATAGATGCCCACAAAATTAATTCCTCTGCTAATCTACTAAAGTGCACCATTGCAATAGCAGAGGCAGATATAAACTCTAAAACAAAGTCCCTATCAGAAACAGCGTCTATGCTATTTCTCATCGGCGCTCTAAAACCAAGAGTTTTTGCTGTATCAAACCTATCTATCGGAAAAGAAGTTCCGGCCAAAGCAGCAGCGCCCAAAGGGCATTCATTTAATCTTTCTTTAGCTTGCTTAAATCTTTCTATATCCCTACCGAACATCTCTAAATAGGCTAGTAAATGATGACTAAATCTCACAGGTTGTGCAACTTGCAGATGAGTATACCCCGGGGAAATTATTCCTATACTTTTCTCTGACTTTTCAAGCAGGCTGATCATAAGCTTAGATAGTTCAACCTCTATGTCAATAATGGCCTTTCTCATCCATAGTCTCAAGTCAGTAACAACTTGATCATTTCTAGACCTCGCAGTGTGTATACGGCCTGCTTCAGAGCCGATGATTTCTGCTAGTCTCGCTTCTATATTCATATGAATATCTTCTAAAGAGTCGTTAAAATTAAAATCACCACCTATTATCTCTTTCTCAATTTTTTTTAATCCACGTAATATTTTTGCTTTGGTTTTTTTAGTAATTATATCCATTTTTGCAAGCATCTCTACATGAGCCTTTGAACCCAAAATATCCTCAAAAGCCAATCTTTTATCTATATCTATCGAAGAGTTTATTTTTGTAAGAAGATCAGTTGACTTCTCAGAAAACCTCCCCCCCCCACATTTCATTTGATTTATTCTTATTAGACAAATTAAACTCCACCACTACATCATAGATTATGAAAACTTTGTTACTGCTAAAACTAGGGCCTTTAATACTTATCGTAAATCTTTTTTTTTCAATTTCGTCCATCGCTGAAATCAAATATCACGAAAAAACAAAAGATATTATTAAAGGAGAGCTTAGAAAATTTATTTTTTCAGAAAACTCAAACCTTCTACCAAAACCCCTTGTCATAGACACCGATGAAAATATGGTTGAGATTGGTTTTAATGAGGAGATTTTAGTAATAAATTTCTGGGCCACTTGGTGTGCACCATGCAAGAAGGAGATGCCCTCACTTAATAATTTGGCCCTAAAAATGAAAAATGAAAACCTTCGAATAATTACTATAGCCTCAGGGAGAAATTCAAAAGTAGCAATTGATACCTTTTTTAATGACTATAATTTAATTTATCTTAGCAAATATCGAGACCCAAAAGGGAAATTGGCTATGAAGTATGGAGTTACAGCTCTTCCAACAACAGTTGTAATACATTCTACTGGTGCAGAAATCGGTCGCATCATTGGTGATATTGATTGGGACACTTCGGAAACGCACATTTTTTTCAAACGACTGGTAAAAATAAAATAAGGAGGTTAAGTTTCTAATGTATGCAGAAATTTGTTCACAATGTTCAAAAAAACCTACTTTACGTAAAGAGTTTATCTTGACTATTAAAACATTTAAATCTACGAAAATGATATCAATGGGAGTTATAATATGAGAGTCGCACTTATCACCGGTGGAACAAGAGGAATAGGTGCCGCCATTTCGATTAAACTTAAAGAATCAGGTTACAAAGTGGCTGCTATCTACGCAGGTAACAACGAGGTTGCATCCAGATTTTCAAAAGAAAATAAAATAGATGTATTTAAGTGGTCCATCGCTAATTACGAGGAATGTGTTTCTGGAATAAAAACCGTAGAAGAAAAACTTGGTCCCATTGATATTTTAGTCAATAACGCCGGCATTACAAGGGACGGTATGTTCCACAAAATGTCATTAGAACAGTGGCGCGGTGTTATCGATGTTAATCTAAACGGATTATTTAATATGACTCACCCAATTTGGGATGGAATGAGAACTAGGGGATTTGGTAGAATTGTAAATATTTCCTCAATTAATGGTCAAAAGGGTCAGTTAGGGCAAGCAAATTACTCTGCTGCAAAGGCAGGAGAACTAGGTTTCACAAAATCTTTAGCACTAGAAGGAGCAAGAAAGGGGATAACAGTAAATGCGATATGCCCAGGATATATAAACACAGACATGGTAAAGGCTATGAGCGAAAAAGCAATCGAGGCAACTGAAAGCGAAATTCCTGTGGGGCAGTTGGGTCAACCTGATGACATTGCACGATGTGTTCAGTTTCTTGTTGCTGATGAGGCTAGTTTCATTACAGGTTCAACAGTGACAGCAAATGGGGGGCATTATTTAATTTAATTGCAAAGGATACCCACTTCTGAGGATTTCTTCAAACTCGTTTTCATAGATAACACTTCCCGTGTCTTTATCTATTTTATGTACTATTTTTGGGGCTAGCAATTTAAAGGCGGCACGACTACTTTTTTTAGCCTGAACAATCACCGTTTTGGGGCTATTGCCTCTAAAAGAGCTTAAGGGTTGAACAGTTATTTGACCAAAGTGACCGTTTAAGTATTTAATTATCTCTGGAAGTCTTTCTACTCTTTGAATAATAGTTACTGTACCTTTTGGTTTACACCTTTTTTTTGCTACTGAAATCCATTGTGACAACGCTAGTATTTCAACTTTAGCCAGACGAGAGCTTGGCGTCGGAGATTGAATAACAGAGTTCTTTTTGAAATAAGGGGGATTCATAAAAACATGGTCAAATGACACAGGTTTCAACTCTTTAACATTAGTAGCTAAATCACTATTGAAAATTTTTGCTTTGAAATTATTTAAAGCTATATTTCGCCGGCAAAGTTCAGCGACTTTTTTGTCAATTTCAATTCCAAAAACCTCTATCCCACTAATTCGATATAATAAACAACACAATGCCACTCCATTCCCACAACCTAACTCCAATACCCTTTGACCTCTCTTTGCAGCAACAGACGCTGCAACCAAAACGGAGTCAATGTTACCTCTGTAACCATGAGAAAACTGTAATATTTCTATTTTGTTGCCCAAAAACTTATTTTTTGTTAGATCTTTTTTGTTATCAAGCATATTAGAATTTTTATAATTTATCTTTTCAATTGCCAATAGTTTTTATAAATAAAACCTTTACTAGTTATAACATGCACCGGAATATTTAATTTGACTAGCTCTATATCAAAACTGTCTGATTTGTTGTCTGAAAAAGTTAGAAAGACAAACGAAGTTATTGAGGAAAATCTCAGCTCAAAAGAAACTCCGATTATAGGAGATATTGCGTCCCATCTAATTAATTCTGGAGGAAAGAGAGTTAGACCACTTTTGACCTTGGTGGTTTCAAAACTTTTTGATTATAGAGGGGAAAAAGATACGTTTTTAGCAGCAGCCATTGAATACATACATTCAGCAACACTGCTCCACGATGATGTCATTGACCGGAGTGAAAAAAGAAGAGGTTTAAAAACAGCAAATTTAATCTGGACAAATAAGTACTCTGTTTTGGTGGGAGATTTTCTTTTTTCTAGAGCATTTCAGCTCATGGTAAAAACCCAGTCTCTTAAAATAATGAAAACCTTATCAGACGCTTCCACAATTATTTCACAAGGTGAAATTTTACAAGTTGGTATAGAGAAAAAGCTTGATGCATCGCAAGAGGATTATTTAAAAGTAATTCAAGGTAAAACATCAGCTCTTTTCTCGGCAGCATGTCAGGCAGGAGCAGAAATTACTGAAGCTACCGATCCCCACATACAGGCTCTACGAGTGTATGGCGAGTGTATTGGTACCAGTTTTCAACTCATAGATGATCTTTTAGACTACATGGGTAATGAGAATGACATGGGAAAAGAAAAGGGTAATGATTTTTTCGAAAAAAAAATAACTCTCCCAATAATTCATGCATATAAGAAGTCTTCCTTAACAGAAAAAAAATTAATCAAAGAGACTTTTCAAAAACCTTCGCTAAATCAAACTGATCTAAACATTTTTTTGGAAATCTTGGAAAACAAAAAATCTTTACTTTTTACAAAAAACCAAGCTTCAATATGGACTGCAAGATCTATAAATGCTCTACAGAGCATAGAAAACTCAGAAATTAAAACTTTAATGATTGCACTTGCTGAAGAAATTTTGGACAGAGACTCTTAATTCACTTTAGAAAATTTAATCCACCAACTACTGTTTTCTTTATTAATAAACTTTACAGCTTTTTTTGCAACTTCTTGACTTCTATAAAGTCCAAAACACGTTGATCCTGATCCAGACATTCTAGCGAGTAAAACACCCTTTGTCTTTTCTATAGTTTGAATGACATTATTAATTTCTGGCCATTTTTTAGCTGCTGTAGCCTGAAGGTCATTTCTCTGCCTCCTCAAATATTCTATAAACTGATTACTACTATAAAAGCGATCAAAAGACTCTAACGGCTCGTTATGTTTTTTAATAACATCTTCAAATATACTACTTGTGGACACAATTATGCGCGGGTTGACTAAAACAATCCATAGATCAATTGCTGAAATATCTATAGGTCTAACAATCTCCCCTACGCCTCCCACTCTTGATGCTACACTTAACACACAAGCTGGAACATCAGCTCCAATTTTTGATATATCCTCGTTAGAGGGCATAGGGTGACTTAGGTGATTTGTAATAAATCTTATTATAGCCGCCGCATCGGCCGAGCCACCACCTAGCCCCGCCCCTGTTGGCAGGTTCTTTTCTATTCTAATGTATAAACGATCCAACGGAGCGTTTTCAAATAGTTTTGATGCCTGTATGACTGAGTTTTTTTTAACATCTAACAAGCTAGCAAATTCTCCTGTAAAAGAAATTCTAGGTTTACTATTTTTTTCAATTACCAAGCTGTCGAATATATCTGTGAAGATCACTATGCTGTCAAGAACGTGGTAACCATCTGCTCTAACTCCTGTAACATGGAGCGCAAGATTAATCTTGGCATACCCCTTTTCCTGAATAGCAATGTCTTTCAATATTCACAATCTTCTTTATTTCACCTTGAGACCAAACTCTAATTTGTCTTCGGTATTTTTTTTGTCAACAGGTTCTGGTTTAAATGAAAGTGACTTTTTCCATTGAAATTTAGCTTCTCTCTTTCGTCCCAGCATCCACAATACATCCCCTAAATGATCGTTTACTATTGGGTCGGTTGATTCAAGCTCCATTGCCCTTTCGAGATACAGCAAAGCTTTTTCAAAATCTCCAACTTTGTAATGTGCCCAACCTAACGAGTCAATAATATGATAGCTATCTGGACTTTTATCAGCAGCCAATAAAATCATTCTCATTGCTTGATCGAGTTTTTCTTTTCTTTCTAGCAAGCTATACCCCATATAATTCAATATTTGTGGTTGATCAGGGCTTAGTTCAAGAGCACTTATAAAATCTTCTTCCGCTAAACTCCAATTTTTTGATCGTTCAAATGAGATTCCGCGCAAGAACAAAATTGGCCATATAGCCTCAGTGTACTGCTCTATTTTTGCAGCTTCTATTGCCCCAGTATAGGAATTTATTGCTTCTTTATATTGTCGCTGAGATCGTTGCAGACTTCCATAAGTCTTCAATAACCTGGCATTCTTAATACCATTTTCAATAAATTTCTCTATATACTCTAATGCTAACTCATCACTACCTAGTTGCTCAATAGCATAAGTTTTTTCTACAATACTATCCATATAGAACAAATCATCTTTTGAGAAATTATCTAGGATCTCTTTTGATAGCTCATAGTTCTCAGTGTCGAAAAGAACAGTGGCTACTTTAAATTTTAAAAACGAACTGGTAGGGTCTGCGTAATTTGCCAGTGATAGGTAGAATGGCTTATTAATACTATTTTTCCCTTGGAGCTGTACCGATTGTGACCATCTAAAAAAAATTTCAGCGATCTGCTTATAGGGATTTATTCTAATTGAGTTGTTAGCCTCAATGTTAGATAATTCATCCACAAGTGCGACTACATAGTACGAATTATCGCTAGCTACACGAAGTTTGTTGAGCACGCTTTGGAAAACTTTACTATCTTTATTTTTTTTGAAAAATTCTAGCAATGCCAGAGCAGATTCAGAGTCAAAAAGAAAATCACTAAATTCAATACTCTCATAAAGGGTTTTCGCTTGCTCATATTCATTCAAATATACATATGCCAATAGTTGATTATAGTTAATTATCTGCATTTGAACTTCATTTTTAATAGTTAACGAATTGATTAATCTGAAGGCCTCGTCTTTTTCATCATTAATAATCAAAACCCAAAATTCAGCAACATTTTGAAAAATTATTGGAAAGAAATTTTTATGTTGTTCAAAAGCTGCAAGTATTTTACTTTTGTTTCTATTTTTTATCGTCTCAGCAAAAATAATTAAATTAGCTATGGGATAGTTTAAATCAAGGTCATCAACTTTACGTGATATCGCTGTTGCAACCTCAAAGTTGCCGGCCAATGCAGAGTAGATAATACTTCTCTTAATAATTTCTCTTTCGGTCTCTCCTCTAGAAATCATGTCTATATAATAGTAGGAGGCATTTCTAAAATCCCACTCCTTTTCAGCGAACTGGCCCGCTATATAGGAGCCTGAGCTAGCGAAAACTGCATTAAGCGAAAAATGCAACAATAGTAAAAAACCTAAAAATAAGTTTTTAAGCGACAACATTTCCATAAGCCTACATATTTGGGTAATTTGGCCCATCTCCTCCTTGTGGCGTTTTCCACGTAATATTTTCACTAGGGTCCTTAATATCACAGGTTTTGCAGTGCACACAATTTTGTGAATTTATTTGAAACGTAAAAGAATTCTTCCGTTTTTCGAGAACTTCATAAACGCCTGCTGGACAATACCTTTGGGCTGGCTCAGCAAAAATAGGAAGATTTTTTTTAATTGGAACATTTTTATTTTTCAAAAAGAGGTGACAAGGCTGGTTTTCCTCATGATTTGTTCCAGAAAAACTCACATTTGTCAGCCTATCAAAACTAATCTTTCCATCAGGCTTCGGATACTGTATTTCACTAAAATTCTTGGCAGGCTTAGTACTTTCTGCATCACTTTTGCAATGTTTCATAGTACCCATAATATTAATCCCGAAGATATTTGCTATCCACATATCTATTCCACCAATTATCAATGACGCTAACAAACCGAAGCGAGACCAAATAGGCTTAACATTTTTCACCAGTTTTAAATCTGAACCAACTTTCCCATTCTTTAAAGCCAAGTCATATTCACTTAATTCAGTATTTTTCGAGCCTTCTTTTATTGCTTTGCAGGCTATTTCCGCCGCTGAAATCCCAGATATTATTGCATTATGATTTCCTTTAATTCTAGGTACATTCACGAGGCCAGCAGAACATCCTATCAATAAGCCTCCTGGAAAAGAAAGTTTAGGAATTGATTGGTAACCACCTTCTGTAATTGCTCTTGCGCCATAGGATACTCTTTTGCCTCCCTCTAGCATTTTCTCTATCATGGGGTGGTGTTTAAATTTTTGAAACTCCATATAAGGAAAAAGGTAGGGGTTTTCATAATTTAAATGTACAACAAATCCTAAATATATTTGATTATTTTCTGCATGATAACAGAAAGATCCACCTCCAGCATTACTATCTAAAGGCCATCCCATAGAGTGTATCACTTTTCCTTCTTTATGGTGTTTTGGATCAATCTCCCAAATCTCTTTCATTCCAAGTCCATATTTCTGCGGCTCGCTTTCAGAGTCTAATTTATATTTTTCAATTACTATTTTTGTTAATGATCCTCTCACACCTTCACCAAGCAAAACATACTTTCCTAAAACCTCCATACCAGGTTCATAAGTATCAGACTTCTTTCCCTCTTTGTCTCTTCCAAATTCTCCAGCAATAACTCCAATTACTTCTCCAGCTTCTCCAAATACTAAGTCACTACAGGCCATCCCAGGAAAAATATCGACTCCCAAACTTTCTGCTTTTGCCGCAAGCCATCTGCAAACATTTCCCATAGAAACGATATAATTTCCATGATTATTCATAAGTGGGGGAAGGAAAAAGTTTGGTATCTTAACTTGTCCGGCAGGACCCAAAAGAAAGAAATTATCCTCTTTCACTCTTGTCCGAATAGGAATATCTGTATCCTTCCAGTTTGGTATCAGCATATCTATGCCTACAGTGTCCAACACTGCTCCGGATAGAATATGAGACCCTATCTCTGACCCTTTTTCTAACAAAACAACACTTAGCTCAGGATCTGCTTGTTTTGCTTTTATAGCCGCTGAGAGCCCAGCTGGTCCTCCCCCAACAATGACTAAGTCATATTCAATTTTTTCTCTCATTATTCTACCCCTAGCTTCATAACTCATATGTTAATTTTATTCAATTATCTAACATATAGTTTTTTCTTAATAAAGGTGTAAAAAAACAAATAAAAATGTTATGATTTTCTTTTAGTATGAAGAAAAAATATGGAAAAAATTCCTTTAACAAAAACTGGATATGGTAGACTTGAGGAAGAGCTACGAAAGCTTAAAGCAGATGATCGGCCTAATATTATTAAAGCGATTTCAGAGGCCCGAGAATTGGGCGACTTATCCGAAAATGCTGAATATCATTCAGCAAGAGAGAAGCAGTCGTTTATTGAGGGTAGAATAAAAGAGTTGGAGGCTATAATATCATTGGCAAAAGTAATTGACGTTTCAAAACTCAGTGGACCTGTGAAATTCGGGGCAAAAACAACTCTCTTTCTAGAGGAAACAGAAAAGGAAATCACATATCAGATTGTAGGTGAGGCCGAAGCTGATATTGAGGAAGGACTTCTAAATATAAACTCACCTCTTGCCAGAGCTTTGATTGGTAAAGAAGAAGGGGATGAAGTGGAAGTCAACACTCCAGGAGGAACCAAACACTATGAAATTGTAAGAATTGAGTATAAATAATTAAATTAATTATGATTTTAACGTTGCGCTAACTTTGTTGCATACTTCGCTTATAATTTCTGCACACATTTTTTCTATTTCGGTGTCACTAAGAGTTTTCTGATCAGGCTGAAACCTAACCCTTATTGATAGTGACTTTTTCTTCTCCTTTTTTTCACTTTCACCCTGGAAGACATCAAAAATAGTTATTGATTCAATTAGAGGATTTTTCAAAGAAACAATGGTTCTCTTTACAACTCCATATTCAATTTTTTCATCCACTAAAAAAGAAAAGTCTCGTTCAACTGGTTGTAAGCTACTCAAAACTAGAGCATCTCTAGTAATCTTTCTTTTCTTTGGGAAAGGTATTTCGTCTAGAAAGATAGTAAAACAATTAATACGCTCTCTAATGGCGTAATTTTTAGCAATAAGTGGGTTAATTTCGCCGAAAATAGCTACCAGTTTATTTCCTAGCAAAACCCTCGCTGACCTTTTTGGATGAAGAAACTTTGGAGTATCTCTTTCAAGTTTAAGGTTATCTAGTTTTAAATTCAAATTTCTCATTAATTCATAGAGATCTCTTTTTATATCGAAAATATCATAGGATCTTGTTTCCTTGTAGAGCTTAGAGTTACTTCTACTACCTACAAGTACTGCAGAAATTTGATAGGTCTCATCACCAACTTGACTGCTTTCAAAACAATAGCCTTGCTCGAATATTGCAAGATTTTTTATACCCTTTGCCTGGTTTTTCTCTACAATTTTCAACAACCCTGGTAAAAGCGATTGTCGCATATGCGTCATCTCACTGCTAATAGGATTTATTAGCGTAACTACATTTGTGGTTTCGTTGCTAAATCTTTTGACAGATGTTTTATCAATAAAACTGTACGACAGGCATTCCATATATCCTAAAGAAGCACAAACCCTTCTAGTCAAGTTTTGCCTGCTCTGGCTGTCTGTTAAAAGAGGCTTTAAAACTCCTTCCTTCCTGACCATCGGAGTACTAGGCAGGTTAGCTAACGAATTTATTCTTGCAATTTCTTCTATAATGTCTACCTCTCCATGAACATCAGGTCTCCACGTAGGAACAAGTATTTCAAAATCATTACCGACAGTCTTTATGGAAAAACCAAGAGAACTCAGAATTTCAAGTTGTCTGTCATTGTTGACCTCTATTCCAATTAGTTGATTGACCTTATTAGGGCTGAAGGTAATTTTTTTAATGTATGCTGGTTCTGCTCCAGCAATTATAAGATCAGACGGCTGACCTCCACATAAATCTAAAATCATCTTTGTAGCAATATGCGACCCTGATAACGTGAAACTCGGATCAACACCCCTTTCAAACCGATACCTTGCATCTGAATTTATCTGAAGTTTCCTACCCGTTGAAGCTATTGATGTTGGGTCGAAATAAGCAGCTTCCAATAATACATTTTGTGTTTCATCTGAAACACTGCTTTTCATACCTCCTATAATACCTCCAAGAGATACAATTTCCTTATCGTCAGTTATAACAATCATGCCTTCATCTAGCTCATAGATTTTGTCATCAAGAGCATGAAATTTCTCTCCTTTATGAGATTTTCTGACTGTTAAACCACCAGTCAGTTTATCGGCATCAAAGACGTGCAATGGCCTTCCTCTATCAAATGTTAAATAGTTTGTAATATCAACGAGAGCTGATATCGGATTTAATCCAATACTAATTAAGCGTTGCCTCAGCCAAAGGGGAGACGTCTTATTTTCTACTCCACGTATGTATCTGCCAACAAAATGGGGACAACCTTTTGGAGCCACCTCGTCGTCAAGCTTAACCGTCATGCGTGATTTGAAACATCCTTCTAGCTTGGGTGTCTTTGTAACACGTAAGTTGCCAACTCCACTGGCTGATAAATCTCTTGCAATCCCATAAACACCTAAAGCATCTGGCCTATTTGGTGTGATTGCGATTTCAAAAACTGTTTTTTTATCTCCAACCAGTTCAGAAAATAGCGTTCCAACTATTGTTTCAGAAGGTAATTCTAAAATTCCATCATGTTCATCTGAAATCTCTAATTCCCTTTCAGAACACATCATCCCTTCACTTTTTACATCTCTAATCTTTGAGGGCTTTAAATAAACATTTAATCCAGGTACAAAATCCCCTGGTTTTGCGACCACTACTTTCATACCCTTGTTAACATTAGGCGCACCACACACGATATTAAGTATGCCAGTATTTGACTTCACTTCACATATCTTCAATTTGTCAGCATTCGGATGTTTTTCCACCTTCAAAACTTCTCCGACAGATAACT
>CACBAO010000020.1 GCA_902537235.1 uncultured Alphaproteobacteria bacterium | reverse complement strand
CCGGCGCCACTATACCAACTGTTAGTAACGAGTATACGAGTTTTATCAACAAATGAGGAAGACTATGTATAACTATGCAAAAACAATAGATGACTTACCAGAAGACGCAAAATTATCATTTATTGAAACGAAAGAAATAAGAATTAAAGCTGCTGGTGAAATGTTAGGTAGCCGGATATTAACATCAGAAACGAAATACTATATTAATACTAGAAAGATGGGTTTGGGTGACTCTACAGAGTTTAAGGGAGTATGAGGAAATAAGAATAATAGTGAATAAACAAAATAAAGACGGAGGCTTTTTTATTCACAGGAACAATGGCGTCGTTCTCTCCTCCATAAACTTTGCGGCGCCATTTACTTTAATGAAAATTAAAGTGGCTGCCATTGCGATGCTGGCTCAGTTAAACTACGGAAACAAAGTCGTCTTGACCTACACTTGTAACCGGGTTGCTCCAACAACCTAAGTTTACCTTTACTATGAAAATTCACGTGGCTCTATTACTTGACCTTAGAAAACATGAACTCTCGTACTCGTTACTCATTTAGGCTCTCCAATTACCTGAGCAAATCTAACACTGATTGCATCGATTGGTTCGCCTGAGCCAGCATCGCAGTAGCAGCCTGTTGAAGAACTTGGCTCTTTGAGAGGTTTACAGACTCCTCAGCCATATCTGCATCTTCAATTCTTCCACGCGAAACTGTTGTATTAACAACGATATTAGAAAGGTTATCTATAGTATGCTCCATTCTATTCATAGTTGCGCCAAGATCTCCTCTTTCGGCATCAACTTTTCGTAGAGCACCATCTACAGCTGACATCATTCGCTGTGCATTACGCACCGTTAAAACATCCATATCTGAAATTTTTCTGAGACTAGCCGACTCTGGATCATCTCTAAATAAGCTTTGATCATCCTTCGGAGTAACTGTAAAAACATTAGGTGACTCAAATACTACTTGGCCTGTAAGTCTAGCCGAGTTTAGCCCAACTGGACTAGAATTTGCAGCTATTTCTTTGTCAACCAGAGTAACGGTAGTACCTTTAGGATTTTCGTCTCTATCTAAAGTCTGAATACTAAGGCCTTTTTCTACTTTGGTAAATGTAACTGCGGCGTCATTATCATTTCCACCAGACGAGTCTACTTTTGTGATCGTTCCGCTAGCATCGTAGGTGCCAAGCTGAAAGGTGTCAGCAGTTGCGCTTGTAATAACGTATTGCGCACCTTCAGTTAACCAAGTTTGCTGTTCGGTTGCAGCTAGATTTACTCTAACTATATCGCCATCAGAAAAACCATGTGCTGTTGACGTTACAACAGCAGGATTCGCTGATGTTATGCCTGCAGCATTGGCTGTCTTTGTTGCGTTGTAAGATGTACGAGATTGGTTTGGTAAATCAAAATTATCAATAACTATATCATAGCCGTCGGGGGACGTTAAATCGAGATAAGAACCATCAGACGATAGTCTAGCATTAATTCCAGTATCACCTGCAAAGCCATTAATTTTGTCTCTTAAATCAGAGAGATCTGGATATGCTGAATTATTTCCAGTACCAAACTTTACACTCGCTGTGATAGGTATTGCAGTTGTATTCATTCCGTACAAGTCAAATGCAATAACCGTAAATCCATCTGTTGAGTCGTCAGGATTAAGTGTGAGCCTAGCATGAGTAGAAGCAGACGCTACAACGCCAGTTTTACTCTCTACAGCCATAACAGAGTTTGCGATATCTCTTGCCGTCGCGCCACTTTTAAATCTTGCTGTTTCCTTACCGACATAACCATAGATTTCTAACTCTTCTGCGCCTAAGATTTCTGATGAAACAGGAGTGGCTGCACCAGTGATTCCTACTGATGGAGCGTTTCCGAGAGTATTAAGAAAAAATTTTGCGCCCGTGCCGTCACCGAGGTTAGAGTGTCCGGCCCCATACGCAACATCAGTACCGTCAATATCGCAAAGTGTAAATGTGTTGGAAGCAGCCCTAGCCTCAACTTTGTATGATCTGCCTGATTCTAAACCAATGATTTGTTCAGTAGCTGATCCACTATTAACATAGGTAATAATGTCGCCTACCTCTAAGCCATGATCAGCTGTTGTAGTGATTACTGGCGCGTTAGTTGCGTGATAGGCAGCCACTGTGGATACTTCAACTGATTTTTCTGTTTGCGAAGACATATTCCACATACCAATTTTGTTTGGTCTTATATCTTCGATACTTAATGAATGTGTATGTTGTGGCGACTCGTCGAAACTAATTTCGAATTCCGTATCTTGAAAAGTTCCATTTAATAGCTTCGTGGTGTTAAATGTCGTTGTCTCACCAATTCGTATTAATTCTTTTTTTAATGATACTATTTCCTGGTTTAAAGATACGCGATCTGCACCACTGTAGGATCCATTAGCTGCCTGTACCGCCAATTCCCTCATTCGTTGCAAAATTTCTGAGACTTCGTGCAAAGCACCTTCAGCAACCTGAGACATAGAAATAGCATCGCCAGCGTTTCTTATTGCCACGTTCATTCCAGCTATTTGAGAGGACATTCTATTAACAATCGCTGCACCTGCAGCATCGTCTCCGGCACTGTTGAGCCTTTTACCTGATGAGAGTCTTTCAGTCGCTTTAGCAAACCCGTCCTCATTTAACCTCAAATTATGCAGAGATTTAAGTGCTGCTATGTTAGATCCTATAGTACTCATATCTTTCTACCTGTTTTTTTTTCACTTTTAATATGCATTTACTGTGCCAACTTGTTGTTACCTGAGAAAATCGAATAAACTCTGTTGACCAATCTTAACAAAAGCAGCCTGAGCGGCATCTCTATTAACAATGGTAGCTTGCAGATCAGTTACTAGTTTGGTTAAGTCAGCATCACCAAGTTCAGATACTTCAGTTGTTACAATAGTTAAACGTTCCCCTAAGAAATTCAGTTGTTGATCAGTTTTTCTTGTTTGAGCGCCGATGAAGGCCAATTGATTACTTATATGATTGATAGACTTTTTTATATCTCCTACCGAAGTAGACATGACTTGATCTTTGTCAACAATTTGACGTGGGTGCCCAATTTTATTTCCTTCGCCGTCTATACTCTCCATGTTGAAATAGAATTCTGGCTCTCTTGTTGCGTTATTTACCCCTTCAATTTCTAAATTGGAGATTACGATTGATCCCGCATATTTTTCACTCAATGTAATTTTTTTGGTTGTTTCATCATAAGTCGCTATTATTCCTGTTTTATCGGTGTTTAGATTTATTTGATCTTTAAGATCAGAGATGCTTGCCTGGGAAAGATTCATGTTTATATTTATTTTCCCTTCACTACCCTCTAAATCAAAAGACCAATTCTGAGGATTTCTCGAAACGGCGAGTTCTAACTCGGCTTTTGCTGGGGCCGTTCCTTGACTACTAACCTGACTTGCCGTTTTTGCTGCATTTATTGAATTTTCCAATATCTCAAAAATACTCTTTCGGCCAAAATCGGTTTTAATGGAACCAAAAACAGTACCTCCATCAAGTCCCGAAACTACCTTCATGTTTTCGGATACCTGTAAAGCGTGTTTTCCACGATCTCCAACATACTCAACTGTTCCATCGAGTCTTTTATTGAAGGCACTAGTTGCGGCTTTAAATCCAGCAAAAATACTTTTGCCATTAGCGTCTTGAGTATTTGTTATTTCAAGCACTAGAGTAGCAAGTTCCTCCATTTCTTTGACCATCGCTAATCTATCATCCACACCATTAGTATCGTTTGCAGCTTGAATTGATAATTCGCTAAATCTAGTTAAAACACTTATCACTTGATTAAGCCCACTATCGGCCAAATCAAGACGTGTTTTTGCAGTATTGCCATTCTTAATAAATCTTTCTAAAAGAAGTTTTTGTTCTCGCTTCGCAGATAAGTTCGATGCTGTCACAGGATCATCTGAAGCTTTCAAAAAACTTTTACCAGAAGCAATCTTCGCTTGGGTGTCTTGAATCTGTTCGTTGATCTTACTAAAGTTCTTGGTAGCTTGTGCGTTAAATAATTTTGTGCTTACTTCCATTGATTACCTCATATCGTATCAATTAATGTTTGAAAGAGCTCACGCGCTGTTTGCAAAATGCGTGAAGATGCCTGATAGGCTTGTTGGAACTCTATTAGTGCAGCCGCTTGACTGTCTAAATTTACTCCAGAAAATTGTGCCTCTGCTTCTTCACTAGCTTCTCTCATCGCTTCAGCTGCTTCCACATTAAGCTTTCCTGATTTAACTTGTGATCCAACTTTAGAGACAATATTTGAAAAAATTTGCTGAAAGCCACCTTTACCATTCTTTTCTCTTTGCAATTCGAGAACTGCACTAATATTTCGATTATCGCCAACTCCACCAGAGTTCGCAGAAAAATTAAAAATATCACCACCTACGGCTCTTCCGTCAATCTTGAATAAGAAACCAAGTGCACTAGCAGCACCCGCATTATCAAGTTGCCGAGTGGCAATTGAATGCCCAGTTTCTTTATCTAATATATCAATTACATTTCCTGCGTCGTTGGTTACTTTAATTTTTAATTCTGGGGTAATTTCCTCCAATGCAGGTGGATTACTATCAAAGCTCGCCGCTATTTTTCTTGCTCCACCACCATTTACTATCACTATCAGTTCTTCAGGAGGTAAATTGGTAAGTTTGAAGTTTTCAGATGATAAACTTGACATAGGCGTGGACCCTGATGCCGCAACATCTAGTACTTGACCATCAGTAGTCTCAAGTATGAGATCTTCGTCTTTCACATAAGCCAATATATCAGCTGTCTTCAGTCCTACTGCCTCAGCGTTATTATTGTTTTCGAAAGTCAATGCGGTGCTATCCCCAGTAACTGTAATTTGCAAATGTCCTTTGCCACCAGAGTCATCAACCCACAAAAAAGTAGCGGCACCTCCGGCAATATTGAATGTGTTTGCAGCGGTTGTTGTCACGGTAATATTCTGTGCAGTTCCATTTACTGAAACGGGAAAGGTTTTAGTTGTACCTGCTGTGAAGTTAACGCTTCGACCAATAATAGTTTTAGTTACTGTCGCAGGGGTCATTCCAAAAAGTGTTGCTGCATCCGTATTCCCTGAGACGGTCGTAGGAACAGAAAATTGCGCACCGGTTAAAACACCATCGGGAGCCGCTACCTTTAGAGCATATCCTCCAGTAACAGCTTCAAAATAAGCTGAAACTCTATCTGTTTCGCCACCAGTTACAACTACTTCGCCCTTTACCATAGTTAAGAGATAATTTTGTCCATTGAATGATACAGTTAGTGATGAGCCGTCTGCTGGAATACTTGTTACTTTTACCCCCTTAATAGAAGATATAGGCGCAGTCGCCCTTAGGGAATTAGCCATTGCCTTGGTTAAAGCTGATTTTGTTTGTTCTTTAAGTGAAGAGCTAGATACCGATGCCGAAAAGGCCGTGCCAGCGCTTGCTAAGGAAGCGTCTACAAAGTTAATATCGATACCATATGTAGCGGCAGCAGCTGAGGCCGCTTGACCTAAAGTATCACCAGCATTGAAGTCAATTTGTTCATTAATTTTAAAATTAAGAGTTTGTTTCTCTCCTGTAGAAGTTGTTGTTTGATTTACCAGCCCATCAACTAAAGGGTCTGCAGTCGCAGTATTTGTAGCTCCACCAGTTACCACTGACTGAAATGAGCTTGCAGCCTCTAGGTTTAGCGTCCCACCAAAGCGGCCAGCATCAATTAACTTTACTTGATAAAACCTCAGCTCATTTGGATTGGCAGCGGTTAGGGTTACGTCCGATCCTGTTGCGGAGCCTGTGGCAAGTTTAAAAGCTCCAGTTTCAGGATCCACAGACTTTACATAGTACAGAGGGCCTCCACTTCTAGTTCCCGAATTGCCATCAGATAGTGCTGCCTCTGTCAAGCCTGTGGGTGGTGTATTAGCATCGTGATCATTTAAAATGATGGTATCCCCAACTCTCAAACCATGACCTGCTCCTCCTGATATTGTCCCATCGGGAGCCATTTGGCCAGCGGCTATATTGATGGGAGCAACTGCACCAGCGTTGTTTTGTACTATAAGTGAGCCCAAAGTTATGGGGTCTGTATCTCCTCTAGCATGCATTGTTTTCGTATTATCACCTAAAGGCTTAGAGTTTTTGTCAACAAACCGTGACTTAAATGTTAAATCATTTGACGACGAATAAGATGAAAGCGAAATATCTTCTCCATCTACGCTTTCAAGAACTATTCTTGTTTTATCTTTTGAAAGAAATACATTTATGCCGACCTGGCCAGCCTGCTGATTAAGAGACTCATATAGAGCGGTCAAGTCTGATGCTGTCGTGGATGTTGAAATAGTGATAGGCTTCTGGTTTCTAGATTCAATATCAAAGGTTACCTCACCATTCCCACTAAGACTATACAACTCGATTCTAGTATTCGCGGAGGCTCTAATTCCCAAGTCTGACATATTTTCATTAATTTGATTTGCAGCAAATTTAGCTGAACTACCTGCTGGTATATTTGTACTTAAACTATCACCTGCTAGATTAGGAAAATATAGATTCAATTCATATGCTGTGGTTGTAGAACTTGCAGGCAGGGAGCCTAAACCAAGCTTTGCCTTTCTTCCCACCCCGTCTCCTCCAAGCGGTATAGAGAACTTACCAGCTGGTTTGACCCGTTCCAAGTTAAGGCCACGATAGCCCGTTGGCTCCTGCAAATTGAGGTACTCTGCATTATATACAGCTTGTTCCGAAAAACCATTGGCTGTAGACATAAATGTAGATTTCTCCAATTTTGTAAGTGGTGATCCCGCAATGTGACGCCCCTCGCGCGTGAAAATTTGTATATTTGAGGCAGTGTCCGAGCTTTGCTTTACAGCATTAATTGTCGAGGCTCCAGCGGTTATGGTAGCTCCGGTTGCAAAGTCACCTGAAGCTAAAGATAAGGTTAAATTACCGGCATTTCCAGATGCAAAAATACCAAGACTTTGAAGTGTCGTACTTCCTGCTTTTAATTCACCCAAGTTAAGATATTTTGCTATTTCAGACGCGTCTTCCCAAGCACCAATCGCTGAAGTCTCAGAGGCGGGACTACCTGTTAGCTTCTTAAACACGTCTCCATATGCTATATCAAAATTGTAAGCTGAACCACCTACGGAAAACGATAATTGGTTTGCCGCTGTTAGATCACTTGTAGATAAAGTAAACTGTAAGGCTGATTGCTTTGAAAAACTTGCCAATTGGATTGCTTCCATTGCTTTTGGAATTGAAGCAACAAATCCATCATTTAAGAAAGCAGTAGCTGATATAGGCGAAAGTGAATTAGTAAATACATTATTTAATTTTGATAGGTTGGTATCTTGCACAGTTCCCGTTGAGTCAGCCGATATACTAGCATCACTAAGGTTCTTTGTATCTGCTGAGATAAGAAAGCTGGCCGAAGCCGCAATATCTTCTGCTCTCCTTAAAGCAAACTCCATATCTTTTGAAAAGTTATTTGATGGGTTAATTGTAATCTCATCTCCATCTGTTGCGCTACCTAGCAGAGTGATTGTAATGCCTTGGGTAGATATAGAAGTAAGGTCACTACCTAACTCATTATTCTGTTGATCGTACGCTACCCATTCATTTCTTGTTTCGGAATAAACAAGTTTTACCGGATCAGGGTTAATTAAACCGCCACCTGATGCAACGGCTGATGCAGTAGTATTCCCCATATTAGTTGGGTTCTGGGTTGAAGTAAAACCCACGGAGGTAAACATATCCTTGCCCTTTAGTCCATCTAAAGTGAGCCCCTTTTTATGTTGATCATTTATTTCTTGAGCAAACTTTTGTGCTAAGCTATCAAGGTCTTTAATTGTCTGCTCAACAGTTTTGGAGGCATCAATTAAGCCCCTTAAAGCCCCATTAGTTACCTGATTAGTCGGACTGTTAAGCGTTCCAGGTGCAAGAATGACCTTAATGTCGGTGCTTTCTTCATCTAAGCCTATTGTAATTCTTTTTGATTCCTCAACTATCTTCGGACCACTTCCGGACCCACCCAAACGGACAATTGCTGCATTTTTTGCGGTATATGTAACTGTGACTTCAAGGGTTTTACTCAGTTCGTCAATAAGACGATCTCTATTGTCTAATAGTGCATTTGCAGCGCCACCTTGGGTGGTGCTTGATAATAGCTTAGAGTTCACATTTAAAATTTCCTTGGCAAGGATATTTACAGTATCGATTTCTTGTTGGGCATGTGATTTTGCGCCAGTCTTTAACTGGCTAAGAACCTCTGATGTACGACTAAAAGTGGCAGCGACGTTCTTTCCTTCTTCCACGGCAACAACACGTGCTGCCACATCAGCTGGCGACGCTGCTACTTCTTGAAGAGAAGAAAAAAATAAACCCATTGATGAACCAAGGTCCGCATCTCCAGGTAAGAGTAGGTCCTCTAATTCACTGATTTTTTCAAGGAAGTTTGTTGCTGTCTCTTCCCGAGAAAACGAATTTCGTTTTCTATCCAAAAGATAAGCATCGAAAGACCTCTTAATTTCCTCAACCCTTACACCTAAACCTGTTCCATCTTGAATCTGTGTAATACCACCTTGTCCGGAACTTACCTCCGTAAGTCCAGCTTCTCGGCGCTTGTAACCATCAGTGTTTATATTGGCGATATTTTGCCCGGTTACGGCGAGTGCTTGCCTGTAAGACTGAACGCCACTTCTTGCTATGTCGAATAAGCTGGGCACTTAGGTTACTCTTTATTCTTTTTGTCAAATTGTCTCACGAGAGCCTCGGCAATTCCTAAATCTAAGTTTAAAGCCAAGCTTCGTGACCTTTCTTGATCCAACATGGCTCCGAAATTGTCCTCTTTATCGCTAGAAAATAGAGCTTCGGAAAGTTTACTATCTCGTGCATTCTTAAGCATTTGGTTAATAAACATTGATTCAAATTCTTCAGCTATTGCTTCTAAATTTGCTTGATTTTTATTCTTTTGAAATAGCGTAAAACCGGTGTCGGTCTGATAGTTTATAGATTTAATTTCCATACCATCACCTATATTATTATTAGCTCTGCTCTTAATGCGCCAGACTCTCTTAGCGCTTCGAGTATTGCAACAAGATCAGATGCGCCAGCACCAACTGCATTGATGGTGTCAACTATCGTGGATAATGATACTCCGGGATCAAAAACAAATGCTCTTGCTGGTTCTTCCTCTACCTCGATCTCCGTTTCAGGAGTGACTACGGCATCCCCTGGGGTTGTAACTACTTGGTTCTCGTTAACAACAGCACCACCGGTTGCTGTGACCTTCTTTTTCTCATCAATTTTAACCGTTAATGATCCGTGGGTTACGGCTGCAGGAGTTACTCTAACATCTCCACCAATTACAATTGTTCCGGTACGTGCATTGACAACAACCTTGGCTGCTGGCCTGGAGGGCTCCACCTCTATATTCTCTAATAAACTTACAAATGCGACTTTTTGGCTTGGGTCTTTTGGAGATCTTACTTTTATCGATGATGCATCAAGAGGAACAGCAACATTATCACCAAATATATCGTTTATAGCTTCAGATACACTTAAAGCAGTACTAAAGTCACCTTGATGAAGATTCAATATGATATTGCTTGAGTTTATAAATGGATTATCAACCATTTTTTCAATGCTTGCACCTCTAGGAATTCTACCTACAGTGGGGATATTAACAGTCAAAGACGATCCATCGCCTCCTTCTACTCCTAGTCCTCCAACTACAAGATTGCCCTGCGCGACGGCGTATGTTTCGCCGTCTGCACCTAGAAGCGGTGTCATTAACAGTGTACCGCCTCTTAGTGATTTAGCTTTGCCAAGGGTTGAGACTGTAACATTTATGTTTTGACCGGGTTTACCAAATGCTCCTAATTCTCCTGTAACCATTACTGCTGCAGTATTTTTCCCATCAAGACCCTTTACGTCTGTTGCCAATCCAAATCGTGATACCATTGATTGCATTGATTGAAGCGTTAATCCTATGTTTCCATCACCTGTTCCAGCTAGTCCAACAACAATGCCATATCCAACAAGCTGATTTGATCGAACCCCGGCAATTGAGGTGAGATCTTTTAATCGGTCTGCTAGTAAAGGGAACGCTGTTAGGGTAAGCAACTTTATGAAAAATACTGCAAGTAACTTATTAAGAATAGTTATTGTCATAATGGTGTCACCACATCTACAAGTTTAGAGAACCAGCCTTTTTTCGATGTGTCTGCTATGTCTCCTGCTCCAGTGTAGGATATTTTAGCATTCGCTATTCTGCTAGAAGGAACAACGTTTCGGCTATCTACGTCCTCCGGTCTTATTATCCCAACTAACCGAATATACTCGTCACCATTGTTCAAAGTTAATTTTTTCTGCCCTAAAATTTCCATGTTTCCGTTTGAAAATACTTTCGTAACTGTTACAGAAATTTCCCCTCTAAGCGAGTTCGTCTGATCAGCCGATCCAGATCCGTCAAAAGATCTGGCTAGTTTACTGTCAAACAAATTATCGTCGGCATCAGCAGTCATTATCCTCGGGAAATCAAAGCTTGCTGTTCCATTTTTTGCGCTTTTAGCGGATTGAGATTTTGAAGCACTGAAGTTTTCAGATAATGCAACTGTCAAAAGATCACCTACTTTAGAAGCTCTTCTATCTGTTGCAAACAGTCCTTGTTGGCTGTTACTGTAAATAGACCCATATTTGTCTTTCTTTGGGCTCTTTGATATACTGGGCATTGTGGGTTCAAAATCCATCGAAGCTCTTTCCTCCAATTGCGTTGAGCAACCAGAAACAAAAGAGATTAATATAAGAACGGTGATTAATTTTTTTTGAAATTCCTTTAAAAACATCAATCAATCTCCCTTAAAGATTATTAGATACAAAACGCATCATTTCATCGACAGCGGATATAGATTTTGAGCTTACTTCGTATGCTCTTTGGGTCTCAATCATATCTACTAGTTCTTGCACAACATTTATATTGGAAGCTTCCAGTGAACCTTGCACGAGTTTACCAAAGCCCTCTCCAAAAGGATTGCCTATAGCAGGGGCTCCAGAAGCAGGTGTTTCAACTGCAAAGTTTTCTCCTATTGGTTGTAAGCCTGATGGGTTTGCAAAATTAGCTAATGTTAACTGTCCGACTTCTGCAGCTTCAGCTTCGCCAGCTACTTGAACACTTACTAATCCATCAGCTGATACATTTATCTCTGTAATACCTTCTGGAATAGCAATCTCGGGCTGAAGAGTATAGCCGCTCGGAGTGACAAGTGTACCTTCCGCATTCCGAGAAAATGATCCGTTTCGTGTAAACCCAACTCGACCATCAGGAAGAAGAACTTGGAAAAAACCACTTCCATCAATCGCTAAGTCTAATGCATTGTCTGTGTTTATTAAACTTCCTTGAGTATATAGTTTTTGAGTGTTAACAATTCTTACGCCTGTACCAACAGCAAAGGCCGACGCTAAATCTGTATCGGCGGATGTTTGCTCTCCACTACTTCTCTGTATTTGATAAAGAAGTGACTCGAAGTTCACTCTATCTTTTTTAAAACCCGTTGTATTTACGTTGGCAAGATTGTTTGCAATCACCTGCATTTTTGTTTGTTGGGAATTTAGACCAGTTTTAGCTACGTGCATTGCACTACTTGACATTTTTACTCTCCTTGATGAATACTCTTATTAATTCATAGCAAGAGCTGTGCCAAAAACTGCTAGTCAGGAAGCCTCATTAAATTTGATCCACCCTCATCAATCTCTTTTGATAAAGATATTAGCTTGATATTTATCTCAAACTGACGTTGATCCTCCATTGTACCAATGAGTTCACTTACAGCGTCAATATTACTTCCTTCAAGAAAGCCCTGAGATAGAACTGCAGCCTGGTCAGCCTCTGGGACTCCACCGCTAGATAGTCTCAAGTGTCCGTCTAAGCTTTTTACTAATGGGTCTTCTTTTGATCCTCCCAAACTAGTACCGATTGTGCCTACAAATTGCCTTTCTCCTGGAGCCCCATTTAAAGGCTCAATGAAAACGTCGCCATTCTCAGCAACTATTAGCTTTTTATTTCCTGGTACCTCCAAAGGTGCACCTCCTATGTCCAATACTTTGGAACCTGCGCCATCAACTAGAAGTCCAGTATTAGAAACAGAAAAATCGCCGCGTCGCGATAATGCTGTATCACCACTTTTCGGTTGTACGATAAAAAATCCTGGGCCGTTTATAGCTATGTCTGTTTCAAGCCCAGTTGGGTTAAGTTGCCCCTGTTTATTTGAAAAACCATTGGCACCATCGTGTATAGCAAACACCCTTGTGTCGTACTGATTTACTTGGTGCAAAAAGCCAGAGGTAAAGTTGGTGTTTAAATCTTTACGATGTCCAGGCACATTCAAATTGGACATATTTTGCGCTCTAACATCTCTATTTGCAGATAAATTCTTCAGCGTGTTCAGAGCTGTATGTATCATTCTATCCATTCATTATGCCTCCCTGTTAATTAGTAAATTAACCTCTGATATTAATGATTGTTTGCGTTAGGGTTGTGGTTGTCTCAATCGCTTTTGCAGACGCTTGGAAGTTTCGTTGCGCTGTGATCAAGTTAACTAGTTCTTCTGTAATATCAACGTTAGATCGTTCAAGAGAACCAGACAAAATGTTTCCGAAACCTTCAGCTCCAGCTTCCCCAACTTGAGCAATACCCGATATCGCTGTTTCTACATAGGTCGCATTACCGATCTGCTTTAAACCATTTTGGTTATTAAAGTTTGCAACGACTATTTTTCCGAGGGGATTATTTTGACCATTTGTATAGTTTGCTCTAATTGTTCCGGCAGCATCAATTTCCAGTCCATCCAGTCGACCAGAAGTAAAGCCATCCTGATTTACACTCAATACTGAGAATGGTTGGGCAAACTGTGTGGATGAACCAAAGTCAATATCTAGGGATATCGAGAAGCCCTCCTCTTGCTTTTCGTAGTGAACATCCTGTTTCGGGTTAATCAACTTACCGGTCTTATCGAAAGTCAATTCACCTTCATCAATATAAAGAGGATAATAACCCTCAACCATATTTTCAGGAGGCGTTTCAACAACTTTCCCGTCTGCATTTACGAAAAGGTTTACTCCATTAGCATTCGTGGCTTGGACTAAATTAAATATTTTTGGAATCGTTCCAACACCTAATGGTACATCATCGAGCCCTAAACGGGCAGCACCCTTAACTTTAATAGTTGAGCTATCGCCTGTAGTCCCTGTGGTGAACTCGAAGTTATTCGTGGAAGCGTTAAACCGTGCAGTAACCCCACCGACGGTCTCGCCGGTAACTGGATCCATAATTTGGTTGATTTTTGACTCCAAAGCTTCAGCAAGAGTGGATCCAACATAAAAACCAGGTGGTATAGTTATAATACCACTGATACCGTTTACCGATACGTTAAAAATATTTTCACCATTTGTTGTTGAAAGTCTAAATACCTCATTAAGAGGTTCCGTTGCAGTAGCACCGACCGCTTTCGCCGCTGTCGCTGACAGACCTTTACCAGCTGTAAACTCTGCCTCTGTCTTTGTAGCTCCAACGCCGAGTAGGTTGTTATCTCCCGCAAAGTAATCAGCTACGTCAACTACAGAGCCTGTGGCATCAAGCGCATAACGTCCAACTTGAATATTAGATGCTTTTTGGGCATCGGTCACCCCGAGTGCACCTTGGGCCGCGATTTGCTCACCGGTTGTTCCACTTGAGATTCTAAAGGATTTTTTATCACTATTATACTCAACCTCTATTCCATATCTTTTATCGTTAAGCTGAATTTCTTCGCCATCTGCAACAAAACTTTCGCCAGATAGTATCTCTCCACCTCTGATGAGAGTACTCGGTGAGTCATCTTTTGATACAAGACCAAGATTGTTCGTATCCGTTGCCGTAGATTTGCCATAAACCGTAAAAGAATTAAAATTACTATCTGTTCCTGTTCCAAGAACTGTTCGATCAACGGTAAATTGTAATCTCTGATTGATTTCGTCATAAGTAACCTTTATGGGCGGGTTTAGTTCATCAACCCACTGCACAGTCTCGTTAGCACCTTTGGTATAGGTTTGCAGACCAAGCATTGCTTTAGAGCCTGTTGTATTATTTGTTTGGAAAGTCGCTGTAAAATTTGAAAAAGCACCAGCAGTTGCATCATTACCTGGATCTGTTTGTTTAGCGGTTCCAAATTCTCTAATGACTATTTTTTTACTTGCAAAATTTACAGGTGCACCTTCATAAACGTTCTGAGAGCCTTCAAAAAATGCCTCGACATTTGTAGAGGGGCTGTGAGCGACCCTTAGATTAGGTCCAGTTGTATTTTTTACTACAAAATCTGCATCAGGAAAGCCTAAACCAGTAGTATTGATTTGAATATAGCCAGCTGTATTATTCGAAGTTGCGTTAGCATACTGCACACTAGAAATCGTAAACTCTCGACCATTTAAATATTGAGCTTGAGCATTTTCACTTGCATCAAAATTGCCACTTAGTCTTATCTTTCCATTAGCAGCAAAAACGGGGTTTGCAGCAGTTGCATCAAGCCCAGTAAAATAGATCCTAAGCGTATTCTCAGTGGTAGAGTACATCATCTTGTTCGCACCATTGTTTGTCGCATTGCCTGAACCATCATTAACATTCACTGGCGTTGTCGCTACAGCTTGTACTCCGTCATAAACACTTAAATTCGGTTTGTTATCAAAATAGGAATACACTAAGTGTTTGGTAGCAGTGTCATCAGGTGTTCCAGCGACAGCCGGTGTTCCATAATCATTCGATGTATGGGTAAATGAAATTATATCGTTAGTCTCGTAAATTGTGTCTATTGTCGTTCCGGCGGCTCTTGTGAATTGTAGTTTCTCTATCCCTAGGGCTGCTTTTTGTGTTGTACTAGATGATGCATAAGTATTCAGAGCTGTATTCACCCTGGCTTGTACGTGTGCTAGAAATTCATCTCTTGTAAAGTCAGGAGATGCGCCTGTTAAATTAATTCTAGGTGCTCCACCAACTTGTTGCGATGTGACGTAGCTGTCGGATAAAAGATCGACGGTAATCGCAGCATCTAGTGATGATGTTGATCCATCCGCGTTAAGCTTTGAAAGATCAATATTGATTTCATCGTCAACGTTTCTAATAATCTGTATTTTTTTATCATCGCCGTAGGCCTCATTTATCGCTCGCTCTACTTCGTCGGCTAGCTGTGCAGCGTTATATTTCCCGGGTCTAATATCGATGTTTACTGGCTGGTCAGCACTATCAACATTAAGTGTTAAAAAATTCTTTCCCCAGTAAATATCACTGTCAGTTAATTTTCCTGACTCTACTGTCGAATTATATAGTAGGGGATCAGTGACTATTTCAACGAGTTTATCTCCCTCTTCTCCAAAATCAAAAGCTGTTAACTCACCCTGTATATTTGCAGCAGTTGAGGGAACCTGAGTTTTAATGTCATCTAATTTATATAAAGGAGAACCTTTTCCCTCTAGAAAGTAGTTATCATCTGGCACTGTTGTTGTTTGAGCACCGAACTCATCAATAAATATTTGTTTGCCGGCATCATCTACTGCGCTGACCAAATCCGGTTCGATAATTGTGTCGTTTATCACTAATCGAGTATCAAATTTGTTGGTCGGATCCGTTGCAGATGCTGTTTGAGTTTTTATGAAAAACATTGTTGCAATAGTTGGGTTTCCTAAGTCATCAAAGATCGTTATCGATGTTGAGTTAGTAAAAGTTTCAGAATTGTTAGGGTCAAACGTATATCCATCAGCAAATTGTGGTTGATCAGGAACAACAGCTGCAGCAGCAGGGACGTTAACCCCAAGATCAATATTTGACGTCGCTTTTGGATCACCTGAAGTAACTGGAAGCTGTAACGGTAATGCGGAAATTAAATCTTTTGCTGTAACCGATCCGTCTTCGTTAACAGGATAAACAAGGAGATACTGACCAGCGGAGTCAACAACATATCTATCATTGTTGACATTAAGAGATCCGTTTCTTGTATAAACTGTTTGAGCTGAAGTAAGTGAAGGTTTAAGTGCAAAAAATCCCTGACCAGAAATAGCAAGATCAAGCGCGTTTAATGATGAAGAAATGTTTCCCTGTGTAAACTGCTGTTTAATACCTTTCAAAATGGTACCTGAACCAATTGATGACGAAGAGTTTTGAAGGGGTGAGGTAGCAAAAATATCACCAAATTCTGCTCTACTTCTTTTGAAACCAGTAGTACCAACGTTAGCAATGTTATTTGATGTTGCCGATATGTCTGATTGTGCGCCGTTCAGTCCTGTTAATGCTGTATAGAATGACATTTTTTACTCCGTTTTACTTTAACTCAATAATCTTAATTAGTTTCTAAACTTGATGACATCAGCTGCAGCCATCTCACCAAAATCTTTTACATCGATAGTTACACCTTGGCCTTTAGCATTTAATGAAGCAGCAATTACCTCAGAGAAAACAGACGGCGTTAGACCTTCAGAACCTTTTCCCGTATTAATGTAAGCTTCTACTCTTAGTGGTTCATCTTTATCTATAATTTCTTTAGGAATATTCAACCACTCAAAGCCAATTAACCCTCGACCCTGTGCGCCCAAATCCACAGAATGTACAAGTTCACCAGATCCATCAAAAAACGAAACAGAAGTTTCGCTAGAGACTGATGGAAGATCAATTATTCCATGGATTTGGCCATCTTTATTAGGTCTTACTATGTTGCCTGGTACAAGAACTGAGTTCCCTAAAAGATCTGACGCAGTAGCAATTCTGAATTCATTTAACTTATCTGACAAACCCTTAAGAGTTTGACCCATTTCTGTTATTCCCGTTACCGTTGAAAACTGGGCCATTTGAGCGATGAACTCTCCATTCTCCATAGGAGCAAAAGGGTCCTGATTTTGTAGCTGTGTGGTCATAAGTTTTAGAAAGTCTTCTTGCCCAAGGCTGCTTTTAGGTTTGGCAGCAGCGTTTTCAGGTGTCTTCACTCCAATTTTTTCTAAAATATTTTTAAGTGATTGATTATTACTCTCTATACTAGACATATTCGTACTCCAAAAATTACTTTCCTAAATTTATCGTTCTTATCATCAAAGCTCTTATAGTTGAGATGACTTCAATATTGTTTTGGTATTGACGACTTGCTTCAAGCATCTCTACCATTTCTTCCTCTACGTTGACTGCTGCATTAAAAATATAGCCATCTTCATTAGCTTTTGGATGATCTGGCATATAAATTTTCTCTGGTTCTCTATTCAGCTCTCTCACATTGACCGCATCAACTGAAGCAATTCCATTATCGTGCAGTTTGTCAGAATAAATTGTTTTGAAAATTGGCTTTAATGGCCGGTAAGCTCCTTCGCTAGTGCTAGATATATTATTCGAATTAGCTAAATTACTAGCTACAGTGTTCAGTCGGATCATTTGAGCGGCCATAGCTCTTCCAGAAACATCAAATATATTTTTCACAGAGCTCATTATTCACCCTTTATTGCGGACATAAGTCCTGATATTTTATTGGTCAAAAACTGTAGAGTAGTTTGATACCTAACAACATTTTCTGAGAATTCCATCTGTTCTACCGCCATTTCCACTGTATTCCCGTCTAGCGAGGGATTAAGGGGCTCTCTAAACATAACGTCATTTGGTCTAACCTTAGTAAGAAGAGGAAAATGCTTCTCATGATTTACTGAAATACTACCAATTTTTTCTTTTTTTCGCATTTCACTATCGAAATCTATGTCGCGAGCCTTGAAATGAGGAGTTGCAGCATTTGCAATATTGGAAGCGAGTATTTTATTCCTTTTTCCTCTTAAATTTAATGCATTTGAGTGTATACTCAGGTGATTTTCGATTGTTTTCATTATTAGTTATTTCGACGTTGTAATTATCAATATTTTCTTATTTCTGGTGTGAAAATTGCAAATAAAATGCCAACTTGATAAATAAAGGAAAAAAAATGACTTCCTCAGGAACACCAATTAATTTCGATCAAAGCGATCCGGTTCCCTTGGACCCAGTAATATTGAGAGCAAGAGATGAGCTGTTAGTAAAATATTCTGACAAAAGCTTTGAAGAACAAATTACTTTTTATAAAGCTGTTATAGAGGGTGAGAAGGATAGCCTATCAAGGCTTAGCGCGATGGCAGCTAGGGTTTATATTTTGAGAAAAAGACTTGCTTTATTAGCTGGAAACACTATGGCAGACCAACTTGATGAATTATCAAATAAACAAGGTGGGTTTGATTTGGATAATACTTTGGCTGAGGTCTCAGATGTTAAGGATCCAGAAGCAATTGGTAATAACATGTCGTGGATGCGATTGAGAATAGTAGATTCTAGCGAAGTAAACGGCGTTCGCTTCCCTTCTGGAGTAGTTATTGATGTAAAAAGAGAAGATGGTGAAAAATTAATAGAGTCGGGCAGGGCGGAGTTTATATCCACTGAGGAAAGCCGCCAATTTAAATCTGAAGAAGGTTTAGAGGAAGACCATAACAAAATGGAGGCGGATGCTGGTTCTGAGGAGAGTACGTCTGACGGAGTGGAGGCGGATGCTGGTTCTGTTGAACAAGTAAATTTTAAGAATAAAACGGAATAGAGCTTGATTTAAACTTAGATATTTCTAATTCCTTTAAGTTTCATTACATATATACGAAAACCCAAAAATATTATAAAACTTCTAAGTTCTAGAGCCATGAAATCTTACAATTGTTTCAGCTTGGTCTTTACTTAGCTTGGTTTTAGTTACTATTTCTTCTGCAGAGCTACCTTTTCTAGCTAGGTCTATCGCTTCATTGAAAATCGTTTCGCTATTTATGCCCTCAGCAAGCATATTTAACTCTTTCTTTGTATTTTCTGCCACATTATTAGCCTCCGATACAGCACCCGAAAGATTTGATATTCTCGAGCTAAGTGAACTGAGATCTGAAGTCGTATCCTCACTTCTATTAACAAGCTTATTTATCTTTCCAACAACGTTTGAAAGTTCTTTTTCGATTATCGTGAGTGATTTGTTTTGTTGAAAAATCAATATAATTAGAGCTATCAAGAATAACATCATTCCAGCTCTTTCAGTTAAAACATAATCTAATATTATAACTTGAAGATCCATCAATGAAGATTGTATTGAATTATTTGCTCAAAACAAGCTATTTTGTACTGATATTTTTTTGTAGATAGTTTGAAAACTGTGTTGCCCAGTTTAACTTTTCATGTGAGGTTTTCTCTAGTCGGCTTAGTTTATCGATAACTAAAATTATGTTTTCTTTTTCTTTTTCTAAGAGTCCTTGTGCCAACTCTTCTTTGCTCAAGATTTCAACAATTTCGGTTAGTGCTGACTCGGTTTTATTTAGTAGTTTAATTAAAATTTTCGGTTTTAGGAAGTTTTCTTCTATAGAAACCAAGTTTTCAATTAAGTTTTCAATTACATAGTTATGTGCTGTTGGTAAACTCATGTGTAAAAGCCTAGAATAAGTTAGTCTCTTAAGACTCTGAGTTCCAATAAGACTCCAGTAGTTTATCTGCCAACTTATCAAAGTCTATGGGATATTCACCATTTTTTATTTTTTGTTTTATTCTTTCAACAGCTTCCATATTTATTGATGGGTTTTCAGCCATAACTTTCAATGCCTCTCTTGATTTACTTGTCAATACAGCATCAACCTTTGATTCAGAAATAGTGGACGCGCTAGAGTCATCTAATTTCTCAGACTGAACTCTGCTTTCCGTCATTCCCTTGGACATGTCAACTCTCTGCCCAGTAAAATTTTTAATAGATCCGACCATCTCTTTTCTCCTTATTCAAATATACGACATAAATGTACTAAATTTTATTAAAAACTGTTATTTTTTTTGTACTTTTAACGAAACCTTCAATGATTTTGTTACTTGAGATATTTTTTGCAAGTACCCTATCCCCCTTTGCACCATTACTGAGCGCAATTCCTTCTACTTTAACTGATATTGTGCCAATACTATGCTCAATTATAATCCTCTGGTTTTTATAAACCAGCCACTCTGGATTTAAATGAATTGCTTTCAAAATAGACCCTTTTCTTAAGCTTTTTTTTAGCGTTTTACCAACAACAGATTGTAAATTGTTAAAAGCCCCATTAGAGACAGTTTTTTTCTTCTCGGACAAAACTAAATCTGACTTTTCAATCATATCTCCTTTGAATTTTGAATGTTTCATTACGAACACTTTTTTTGTACTGTTTGGAATCCTATCCTTTGGTATCTTTGGAAGTTCTTCAGGTTTTTTTATTGGAACCGACGCCTCTATTTCTATTTTACTTCTAAATGAATAGCTCCATAATTCATTACCCCTGCAAGTAAGTTTAACTGTTTTCCAAGATTTAAATCTTTTCGAGATAATAATGTTGTCGCTTCGACACCCGTAAAAAATTCTATCGCTTCTTATAACGGGTTGAGCACTTAAACCTTCTTCGTTTAATCGCTGGATCACTAAGTCAGCTAAATTTGAACCAGAGATTGTTTCCTGTGATGCTACACTTTGAGTGCTCAACCCGCACCAAATTACTACTGGGATTAATATCCTTAAAGCTACCACCTTATCCTCCAAAATAGTAAATTTTATTTTGCTCGTAATTTACTTCTTCATCTAATTTAAAATCGATACCCTTCATGAGTTTCGTAATTTGGTTTATACTTGGAAGATGAAGGGTCTTATCTGCAATCATATAATTAATGTTCCTATTTCTAAACGCATGCTTGTTTAATGATACTATAGCGAGTTGTAAAAAGTATGTATTCAATCCACTTCCGTCATAGTATTTTTCGATTATTAAATTTAAGCTCTCTCCAGGCACAATTTTGTGTTTGTCTGAATAATCGGGGTTTTGAGCAAACTCATTTGATCTATCTGATAATTCAGAGGCGTTATTATACTGCAGAACAACAAATGGCTCGGCGTATAAATAATTGACAAGTGAAAAAGTGCTTAAAAAAAATGGCAATAAAATATATTTTCTTAACATCACATATTATCCAAAAATTGAATTGATTTTCCATTCAGTTTGCTAAATTCTAACGCGTTATTAAGTGGTACCAACACCGATTTGCTTTCTGAAACCTGTTCCACCCTCAAAACATTGAAAGGAGTTTGTTCACCTTTGGTCACAGCCAATGCAGATGACTTAATCCCATGTCTTTTGCCGAGAGGCACCTCTATTCTTCCATTTTTCACAGTAATAATGCTATTGATTTTTTTGCAAGTGAGATTATTTATAACGTCTTCGGAATGCTCTTTAGCCGAGGCTAGAATGGGCTCAATAATATTTTCTCTATTTGTTCTCAATAGTAAATTGATAGTCCTCCATGGCCCACTTGAAGAAAATAATGCTTCGATAGATTTAGTTTCTGAAAAAGAAAATGAGTAGGTCTCCCCGTCGTAGATATCGGAAGTAAAAGTTATTATGAGAGAGTCAAATTTAGTGAAGCCAACCAACTTCTCTTTGTAAGCAATTGATATTGATAATACTGCTGCGTAATCCCCATATTGTGTCTTTTGCCGTCCCGAAGTAAGAGAGATATAGTCATAATCATCATTGGTAGTTAGCAGTTGTGTTCGATCAAGTGCAACATAAGAATTGTCCGTGAGATTAACATCTTTTTCAGATTTTAAAAAGTTCATGATACTATTGGTTAATTCATCAGCCAGTGAATTAGCCCAAAATGGTGCAGAAGGATCAACATTAATGATCGGCTTATAAATAGATAAGCTTTTCAACCCTTTATTTTTGCAACTTTTCACTTTTAGTTTTCCAACCGCAGATCTTATTTTGATCATAAAATGTGAATCTGTTTTCTTTTCCGAAATGATAGTATAGTCAAGTATTTGACTTGAGGGTTGCACAACCAGGTTTTCCTGAATAGACGTATCGGTATTTACGGCTGAAAATCCGTTTATTTTTGCACCCCCATGAAGTGCTGCCAAATATAATGCGTCTTCAAGTGCTCTACGGCGAGAGATATCAATGGTTTCATCATCTTCAATAACCGCACGCCCAGTAGTCTCTATGAATCTAAGAGTATCTTTAGCGAATGCTACACTAATTGTACCATAAGAAATAAACGAACCAATAAATACTAAGCAAATAACTAATGATCTCATAATGAAAACTTATCTTGTTTATGCAACACTACGTGCCTGTCGAAGCAAGTAGCTAAGCGTATCCTTATCTATTTCCAAAAGTACCTCATAGGTATCAGTGCCTGTGGGATTGATCCGAACTGTTCTTGCTCCTCTTATTGTACCGGAGACAATGCCTCTGAAGGTGTCATTTTGTACCATCAAATCAATTACAGTGGTATTACCCTCAACTTTTAGACCATGAATTTGTTCTGCAAGATCGCGCATCGCAGCCATTCTTGCAGACCTAATGGCCATTAATCTTTTTTGATTGGCAGAACGTCCTGGCTGTGAAGATACTACTGCATAGCCCATAGCACTTATTGTAGGTACATTATCTACTGATGCATCTAATACTTCATTTATAGCAGCAAGATGAGCCGCATCTTCACCTTTATTACTTAAAACATTAAACGTTGATGTAGTGCCTTTGTCATCCATGTCTGTCAAAAAACTAGATTGACATCCACCTAAGCACAAAACTAGGCCAACTGCTGGAATTAGCTTTTCTATCATTTTCTCTTTGTTCATTTTATACACCTATCTTTTTAAAGCGTAATAGCCATTTGCATTTTTTATGCCAGATTGCTCATTCTTTGTCTTTTTTGAAATGATAAGTGGCATGATTGTTGCTTCTTTCTTAAATCGAAAGTCTTAAAGTCGGGTAAAAAGGTTTTTCGATGTATTTTATGAGTAAGTTTTTAACGCTATTAGAAAGAATGACTTATTTTTGACACGGAGAAACAGTAGTCATGGAATTGACAAAAAACAGTACATCATTTTCTGGGAGTTTTTCAGATATTGTAAGAGCCGGTATCTTACCATTGGGTATTATAGCGCTTGTTGCTATGATGGTATTACCTCTTCCGGTCTTTTTGCTAGATGTTTTTTTCGTTTCTAACATCTTAATATCTTTAGTTATCTTGATGGTAGCCATGCATACCTTTAGACCGCTTGACTTTTCGAGTTTCCCAAATCTGCTATTAATTGCAACGGTCTTGAGATTAGCATTAAATGTTGCTTCGACAAGAGTTGTTTTGGGTCAAGGACATACTGGAAGTGATGCTGCTGGTCAAATAATTGAAGCCTTTGGTAATTTCATTGTTTCAGGTAATTACGCTGTGGGTATTTTTGTTTTCATAATTTTAGTTATCATAAACCTCGTTGTGATAACAAAAGGTGCAGGAAGAGTTTCTGAGGTTTCAGCTCGGTTTACATTAGATGCAATGCCAGGCAAGCAAATGGCTATTGACGCGGATTTAAATGCTGGAGTTTTAACTGCAGAAGAGGCCACTAGTAGGCGAGAAGAAATAGCACAAGAAGCCGATTTCTATGGATCAATGGACGGAGCATCAAAGTTTGTGAAAGGAGACGCAATCGCTTCTATTTTAATACTAGCTATAAATATTATAGGTGGATTGATTATTGGAATAAGTCAATATGACTTGCCTGTTTCTACTGCGGCTGAGACATATATTCTTCTATCAATAGGGGATGGTCTGGTTGCTCAAATACCTTCCCTACTATTGGCAATTTCAACAGCAATCATTGTAACTCGTGTTTCCTCTAAGCAAGATATGGCATCTCACATCGGTGATCAGCTTAGTATATCTAGAGCTTGGATTCCAGTATCTGCTGTTTTACTACTTATAGGTTTTGTTCCAGGAATGCCAAACCTCCTCTTTATAGCATCATCAATAGTTGCAGCCACAGCAGGGTTTCTTGCTCGTCGAGTCGAAAGAAAGAGAGAAACTAAATCAGAAGATCAAAAAGAAGTTGATAATATCCAAGAGGATAGCGATGGAGATCAGCTTAAATTAGAAGATGTGACAGACTACTCACCGGTATCAGTTCAATTGGGATATGGCCTGGTAGAGATGGTAGATGATGATACAGGAGGCCCTTTGGTTGAACGAATTACAGGTATAAGGAAGCAAGTTTCAAAAGCTCTAGGTTTCATAATACCCGCGGTCAGAATTCGGGATGATTTAACTTTATCATCAAACCAATACAGGATTAGAATAGGACAAACAATAGTTGGTGACGATGTAATTTATCCTGATAGAAAATTGGCTATTCCTGGTGATGACACAAACATTAAACTAGATGGAATTGAAGTCAAGGATCCTTCATTTGGGATGGACGCAACTTGGGTTCTACCTTCCCAGCAAAATGAAGCCGAAGAAAAAGGATATGTCGTTGTAGCACCTGAGTCTGTTTTAGCTACACATTTAAGCCAGATATTTTATAAGCATTCGGGTAAGCTTATTGGACAGGATGATGTTCAAACGCTTTTAGATAATCTTTCCCAAACTGCACCCAGTCTTGTTGAGTCACTAGTTCCAAAACTTGTGCCTCTGCACAATCTTACTGGTGTTTTACGAGAATTACTTTCTGAAAGAGTACCTATAAGTGATCTGCGAATTATTTTAGAGTCTTTAGCAGGATTAGTAGGAAAAAATTTAAGTGTGATTGAAACAGCTGAAGCAATTAGACCAAATTTGGCAGGCCTATTAATTCAACAAGTAGCTCCTTTGAATAAAGCATTGCCGGTTATTACCTTTAACTCAGAGCTCGAACATATGCTCATAAAGATGGCAAAACAAAATGGAGAAGAAGGTTTGGTTTTAGATAATGAATTGGCAACAAAACTGATTTCTAATATTTCTGATCTAAATCAGAAACTTGTTTCCGAGGGTAACACCGCAGTACTCGTAGTTTCACCTAATATTCGAAAACAAATATCAGGGATAATACGCCAGCATGTAGAGGATTTGATTGTCCTGTCTTTTACAGAATTACCAGATAATAGAAAAGTAAATGTTGTCGCAACTATAGATGGGGGGTCCTAATGAACTATAAATATTGGAGAAGAAAATGACTACATACAAGTTTCTAGCATCTGATAGTGCGAGTGCTATGGAAGAAGTTGTTAAAAAACTGGGACCTGATGCACTGATAATTTCTACATCAAAAAAAGGAAATAAGGTGGAAATTGAAGCAACAAATAACTTTTCAAACCGGGAGAAACAAAAAGATACAAAAGGTAACTTTTCAGACGTCCTACACTCAAAAATAGATTCCTTAAGAGAGAAACAAAGAAATCGGATTTATAATAGAGAGACAAGCGACTTGGAAATTAAAAATGCTAGAACTAGTTCAATTAATCAAAGCCAGTCTTCTGAGATGGTAAAGGTTAGAGAACAAATAAATCATTTGCAGAATATGCTATCAGGTATGGTGATTACTGATGAAAGGGGATTAAATGAAAAAACAGGAAATGACTTATCGCTTAAGCTTCGACAATTGGAATTTACTCCAACAATAGTTTCATCTTTAAAACCAGCTTATCATGGATTGAAGCTCGACAGAGGGCATAGTGCTTTTTTAAAGGCCTTCTCAAATAAAATTGCGTGTGAAGAAATTGAAGACATTTTTAAATCTGAAGTGATATTTATAGCGGGCCCAAGTGGTGCAGGAAAAACAACTTTATCTGCTAAAATTGCTGCTAGAATAATGGACGAAAAACGAAGGGAAAAACCAACTCTGGTATCTGCTGAAAGCGAACTAGTGAACGGACAAGACGACCTAGCATATTACTCAAAGTTGCTAAATTTACAGAAACTTAACTACAAACTTGATGAAAATTGCAGAAGTTTTGCAGACGTCTGTACAGGTCAAAAGATTGTTGATATATCTTTAATCGCAGAGGAAGGTAGATATTTAATCGAAAATGTAAGAAATCAATTAGGAGCAACACGTGTCGCTACCATTCTTTGCCTTCCTTCAGGTAGCAGCAAAGAGCTAATAAACTATCAAATTAACAAATATGAAGATTTTAATCCAATAGCTGCCTTTACTAAGGTTGATGAATGTCAAATTTTCCCAAGAGAATTATGTGTTCTAGCAGATAAAAATGTTAAAATTGGATTTTTAACTGGGTCTAAGACTATACTTGGTTCCTTGGCGCTATCTGAACCTGACGTCTTGTTCAGCCATTTAGAGAGCTATATAACCAGTGAGTTAAATTATGAGTAATTCAATAGCAATTGCGAGTGGAAAGGGAGGTGTTGGTAAGACTACTGTCGCAGTAAATTTAGCTTTGTCTTTATCTCAAATGGGCTCAAAGGTTTCTCTCATGGACGCTGACTTTGGATTGGCTAACGCCCATATATTGTTAGGAATAAACCCAAGAAAAACAATTAGAGATGTCCTAAAAAACAATATGTTAATAGAGGATGTTCTTGAAACGGGTCCCATCGGATTAAAGTTTGTTTCTGGAGGTAATGGATTAATAGATATCTTAAACATAGATAAAGGTTCAAAATACCAGCTTATTAGAGCTTTAGACCCTATTGCTAAGTACACTGATACTTTAATAGTGGATATACCGGCGGGCGCGTCTGAAAACTCCATGACATTTGCTTCAGCCGTAGATAGGTTGGTTATAATTCTAGTTGGTGAACCCACTAGCTTTATGGATGCGTACACTTTTATAAAAACAGCGAATTTGGATTATAATCTTCATAATTTCTCGATTGTGGTAAATATGGCTGAAAACGAAAAAGCTGCGCACGAAACTTTTCTAAAATTCCAAAACATCGTTAGTAAGTTTTTAGATGCAAATTTGATTTTTGCAGGTGGTATTCCTAAGACAAAAAAAATACAGAACGCCATAATAAAGAAGCTTCCCGTTGTTCTTAACGAAGACGCTGAGTTAGAAAAGCTAGCCTTCCAGCGTTTATTAAAAAACATCATTAAGGCTGGAGAAAATAAACATAATGGTATACGCTTTTTCTCTAAGAGCTGATTTTACTATCTGGAAAAAAGATGAAAGCTAGTTATCCTGAACAACAACCAAACGTAGAAAACCTAATCGTTGAAAATATGAATTTGGTTAAGAAGATAGCCTGGCATATGCATGGGAGAGTTAGGGCTTCCATAGAAATCGAAGATTTAATGCAAATAGGGTATTTTGGGCTAGTCACAGCAGCACAAAAATACAGCCCAAAGGAGGGTGCTACCTTTGCAAGTTATGCAGTGTTAAGAATCCGTGGCGCAATCGTAGATCACTTAAGAAAGAGCTCAAACCTATGCCGGACAACTATTCAAATGCAACAAAAGCAGAAAAAGGCGATAGAGTCCCTAACTTCTAGCAATCAAAGAGAGCCCACTCCCTCAGAAATCGCAGAGAAAATGGGACTTGGGTTAGATGAATATAGGGACTGGGAAAAAGCATTTAATGCAAATATCCATCAGTCTCTTGACGAGGTCTATGATGAATATTCCATGTGGTTCGTTTCTAAGGACAGTACACCAGAAGAAAGTTTAGATAAATCACAACTAAAAGATATTCTTGCTCGTGCTTTGAAGGACCTACCATCCAAGGAAGCAATGGTCATTCAATTATACTATGTAGAGGAACTCAATGTATATGAAATAGCCGAGGTCATGGAAATAACTACTGGCAGAGTGTCCCAAATTAAAAAATCTGCTGTTTCTCTACTGAGAAACAACATAAAAAAATCTTATTAAGCCTAAATGACTAGCGAAATTCAAGAACTACACGCGATCCATATGTCTGTTCAAACTGCTGACTTAAATATGATCGGGTTTAGCTGTGAAGAGTCGATGACTTTATCTTGTGGGCTTATGAATATTGGGCGAGGAATCTGTTCTATAAATATAAAACCATCTATTAGCCGTATTCCAAAGCACAGTGGATCACTCTACATAGAAATAAGTAGACCATATATGAAGGCAAATATTGATCTTGCCCCAGAGGAATTTCTTAAAACGAAGGAATTACTAATTAGGACAGCAGTAAGGCCCGCTACTTTAGTTTTACTATTGGACAAAAGTTTAAGAGTAAACCTAAAAGGTGATTTACTAATAGAGAAAGAAACAAATAGAAATATAAACGATATTTCTTGGATATTACCACTTAAGTAGTTTCTATGTATCCATCAGTCTTCTAGTGACGTCAGCATCTGCTTGCATCATTTTTGCAGAGCCATTAAATGCTTGTTGAGCTCTAAGTAGAAGAGTCAGCTCAGCTGTAATGTCAGTATTTGATGCTTCCAGACTACCAGCATTTATTTTCCCAAAGCCGAAGTCTTTTCCTGCGCCAATTGTTGCTTCACCGGATTCTGGAGTTGCAGTGAAAATATTATCGCCTATCGACTTCAGTTGTGTTTCATCGGCAAACCTAGCTAAACCTAATTGAGTTATAGTTACATAATTATCTATTCCATATGTTGCTCTCAGAAAACCTTCAGCAGTTACCTTTACTTCAGAAAGACTTTGTTGATTACCTTCGGGAGTTAAAACTTGAAAAGGCAGATCTATTTCTTCTGAATTTATATCAAGATAAGCAATGCCATCAGAATTTACTAGTTTGCCATCTTCTCTTACATTGATAGCCCCGTTTCTTGTGTAAGATAGCTCACCAAGTTTTTCCGTGGTATTTAGAATAAACATCCCTTGGCCATTTATTCCGAGGTCAAGAGCGTTTCCAGTTAAGATTAACGATCCTTGGGAGTGATTTCTTCTTGGCGCTTCCTGTCGAACCCCATTTCCAATTCTGTTCGCATTTCTTACATCCGACATCTCGGTGTAAATATCGGAAAAATTTGCGTTGCTTCTTTTAAATCCTAAAGATGAAGCATTTGCAATATTATTAGAAATCACAGATATTTCTTGAGAAGCGGCGCTTAATCCTGATCTAACTACTGGTAACATTGTTTTTCCTTTCAAAAAAATAATACAAAAATCATGCCACTTGTCGTTACTAAAATATATATTTTTTGGGTTTATCTTCAGAGGAAATTGATTTAACAATATAGTAGCAAACTAAAGATATGATGATGTCTGAGAAAAACTCAAAATCGCTGGTTCCGATAAAAAAAGTATTGCCTCCTGCTATAAGGCAAGCAAAGAAGGTTACAGAACCATTTCAATTGGTTAATGGAAATCTCAAGCTCCAATCAAAAAAAGAAGTAAGAGATATGCTACCTGACATTTTGGGTAAAGTGTTGGCAAGAGTTTGGCTCGACTCAAGTTTTCATGCAGAGTTCTCCCGAGACCCACAAAAAACCTTAGAAATCAACGGGGTTTTTCTTCCAGATAATATGTCTATAGAGTTTCAAAAACAAAACACAGATCGGCCGAGGATAGTTGTTTTTGAGCAAAAGCCAGGAACAAAGTTTAAACTTCGCGTTTTTTACCTACAACTAGTCATGATGGCAGGAAGGTAAATGAGATATATTGGTTTCTGTAGCCTATTGACAATAGTTTTGTTCTCCGTTTCTTTTGCTCAGGTTACAGATTCAGATAGGCGTTTTAAAAGGGCTACGGATTACGTCAAGGAGAAGAGATATACCGAGGCAGTATCTATCTTCGAAGAATTGGCAAGAAATAGTGAACATGATGCGCAATACAATTTAGCGTTCTTGATAAGCAACGGAAAGGGTGTAACGAAAAATTACAGTGAGGCACTTTTTTGGGCATTTTTATCGCAGCTCGGAAAGATTGAGAAGGCAGAAGAGCTTGCTGAAGATTTAACAGAAATGGTGCCAGAGAAAGTATTGAAAGAAGTTAGAGAGAAAGTTCTAGAGAACCTTATAGCAAGGTTTGAAAACAAAGATTTAGGGGTTTTGACAGAGCTAGGCGACTTCTATTTATTGGTTCTTGAAGAACAAGATTTTGAAAACGCATACCTTTGGTATAATGTTGCTAGTGCACTTGGAGTGCAGAATTCTGCTGAGATAAGGGATAAAGTTGAAAAGGAACTAGAACCTGATACCATAATTAAAATGCAAGATGCTTCTAGAAAACGGTTCAAAGAATTTAAAAAAAAAGAAGCCAGGAACGATAGAAAAGAAATAAAAAAAATGGAAAGGAACTATGAAAGTTAAGGTTCATTGGGTGATAGATGGTATAGCGGAAGTAGATGCGGACAGCCTAGAAGATGCAGAAAATATCGTTAACCAGAAGTTGTCGGATTTTGTGAAAACTAATCCAGATATAGAGCAGAAAATGGGAGCAAAAGCAATTCAAGGTAAGGGTTATTTACCTGGATCTGAGGAAATTGACTAGCTTATTTCTAAAACCCGCCAGGTCTTTATCCAATCCAAAGTAGAAACCTCACCAAACATGGGTTTCCCTCTCTCTTTATAAGATAATTCGCCATCAATATCCTTTTCACCCAATCTTTCTTGATCAGAAAATAATATGTTGTATATCCCTTGCGTGTCAGAATTGTTTCTCTCCGATCTAGCGTGTAACTTTAATGAAGCTTTAGTTGCTAAAGATTTTGTTTCTTTTAATTCCATAGCACGCCTCTCTAAATTAAAAGCACTCTTGTTAGTTGCACGGTTTTGATTTCAGGTTTTGCTCCTAGCTTTACCAACTCACTATTAATTGTATCAAGAATTTCTAGTTTCATTGCCTCTTTTCCTTGAATGGTATCAAGCTCTGTTTTTGTTTTAGTTCTCATCACCGCTAAAATAACCGACCTCAAAGCTGGTTCAAAAGTTCTAAAACTTTCAAAAAATGCGTCAGCATTCAATTTCCCCATAAATATGGAAACAGCAATTTCGATCGTTAATATTCCAGACCCATTCCTTAAATCAGTTGCCAAAGCCCCAGTGAAAGAATGATAGTAGTGTTGAGGTCCTATAAATGGGATATCTGAACCTTGTGGCAATTTTTCATCTTTAGCTTCAACTGCATCAACAATACCTTCATCAGAAGTTTTATTTGGGGATCCTTCTTCATTCTTACTATCTATTAGCGCTGCTATTTCTTCTCTTGATAAGGGGGGATGTACCAGAGAACTATGCAATATAAAAAAACCTATGAAAACAACCAAAGCAGGACAAATATAAATAGCTAATGTTCTCCACGGAATTATAAATTTCTTTCTCTTTTTTGACTGTGGAGCTTTATCTAACGCAGACTCTGTGTTTTCTGACTCGTTTTCCATGTGCTAAAAATATCATTTTTTTCATTTATTCCAAAGTTTAACGACTGGCTAAAAAAAAAGTTTATTTTCTAAATATTTGGTAAATGTGTCGTTTTAAATTTTGTCAAAAACAATCGTGAGTAAAATCTAATGAAGAAAAAGAGCAGTAAAAGAATTACGAACACAAACGATTTGGGGTCATACGATAACGTGACTAAAGATTTTGAAATTTTTAAAAGTAGGGTAGCTAATGCGGTATTAGACTACATGGAAACGCAAAATGACTCTGAGCTTATTGAGTGCTTGGAAAAAACTAGTGTGTTTTTAAATAATATTTCATTTCAAGTGGAAAAAGTTTTTGACAATCAAGAACAGGTTTTTGACAATCAAGAACGGGCATTTGAAAATCAAAATGACTTGTTCGAAATTGGTGATGATTTGTTTTCAAACCTGCAACAAGCAACTTCTAACACTATTCACTAACTATATTCATCTAAAGCTTGGTATTTTTGCTAAGAACATTTTTTGGGAAAGCTTATGTTGCCAAAAAACAACATAAGTGTATCATTTTTGCAAATTTTTGAAACAGTAATAAAAGTTACTAATAAAATTCTTACTAAGTCGTATAGGACTATGGGTAAGTTGAAGGAGAGTATTTTATGCGTATTTTAGTAGTTTTTGTTTTTGGATTATTTTTAACCGCGTGCCAAGGAACCAATCCCTACGGATTAACCACAGCATCATTGGGCGAAAAAGTAGTTTCGTCAGCAACTGGGGAGGCTGGTAGCGGCGTAACTCCAGTAAAAGGAATTAAATATGTTTCATTGCACCCAGACAGACTTTTGCGAGATGAAAGAAGCTGTACTGAAGTAATAAAACTATCTTATGCTTCAAATATAAACTATTCAGAAGCAATCATTGGGCTAAGAAATAGAGCTTTATTAGTTGGAGGGAATGCCATTTCTATTGTTGGATGGGCAGAGAGTGCATCCTCCTCAGGCTTGGTGGGAAAGATCTATCTCTGCAAGAAAAAGCCATTTCATATTCATTACTAATATTTAATCTTCATCAAAAAGTCTGTGTCTGTTTATGGCACAGACTTTTTTAAAAAAAAATATACGTTGAATTTTTTTCGACTATATTACGGTAATGTTCGAATCTTTTTTTCCAAAGCCAAAATTATTTTTGATTTCACTCCTTGTATGGGTTTCTGCGGTAGTGTCCTTCTATTACCTATTTGGGCAACGAGTTGCTGGTTATCTAGGTTTTGACCTGGCGGAAGATAATCAGACTGTCATTGGGCTCGAATATTTCATTACACCAGATTTTCTTTGGTTTGACACTTACTATATATTCGCGACGTTGATATTTTATTTTTTCTGGTCCTACTATTCGCCACATAAGTGGCAGATGTGGTCAATTTTAGGGTCATCTTTGCTTATATTGATGGCATACTTAACTGTTCAAGTATCGGTTGTAATTAATGCATGGTATGGCCCTTTTTATAATGATGTTCAAAAAGCACTGAATGGAAATGGGGAAGTTAGTGCATCAGATTTATATGAACATTTAGCAGTATTTTGTATAATCGTTTTCCCATATATAATTTTTGTTCCGCTAAAGTTATTTTTTACCTCACACTATGTTTTTAGGTGGCGTAACGCAATGAACGATTATTATTTAGAGAAATGGTCACAGGTCAGAAAGGTGGAGGGGGCATCACAACGAATACAGGAAGATACGATGCGATTTTCTGGAATTATGCAAGGACTTGGTGTTGCGATGGTCGACTCTATTATGACTTTGATATCTTTTTTGCCAGTTCTTTCGGCGCTGTCAGTACATATAGAACAGATGCCTCTGGTTGGATCTATACCTTATCCTCTGGTTACCCTCGCAATTGTTTGGTCAGTATTTGGTACTTTTCTTCTTATATTCGCTGGTATTAAACTGCCAGGGCTTGAGTTTAAAAATCAGCGAGTTGAAGCAGCTTTTAGAAAGGAATTAGTATATGGAGAAGACAATATGGAAAGGGCTGAGCCAATATCTATGGTAAAGTTATTTGATAATGTAAGAAGAAATTATTTCAAAATATATTTCCATTATGCTTATTTTAATTTAGTGAGATATCTTTATCTTCAAGCAGACAACATAATAGTTTATATATTC
>CACBAO010000019.1 GCA_902537235.1 uncultured Alphaproteobacteria bacterium | reverse complement strand
GCAAGCGAATAGTTAGGGCAGAGCCTATAAATCCGGCGGAGCCTGTGATCAGGTATTTTAAAACCATTTCTTAAACTTTATAAGCGCCACAAGGATGCACCGGTAGATTTTATTGCTTCCGGAGAATAACCAGATTTGATATCGACAAAAACACCACCGGATTTTAACCTATCTAACAGAATAACCTCATTGTAAGCGAGGTATTCTGCATGGGGTACTGCGGCGACTATCGCATCAACATTTCGAGGTAATTCCTCCCATTTATTAAGTGTTATACCATATTCACGCTTAGCATCTTCTGACTTAGCAATAGGATCATGTACATATACTTTACACCCGTAGTCTTGTAACTCACTTATCATATCAGCTACCTTGCTATTGCGTAGGTCAGCACAGTTTTCCTTGAAAGTAATACCCAACACAATTATTTTTGCATCCTTTATGTTGGTATCGTTTTCAATCATCTGCTTTATTGTTTGTTGGGCAATATAGGTAGCCATACCATCGTTAATGCGACGGCCTGCTAAAGTGATTTCGGGATGGTAACCTAGCATTCCTGCCTTGTAAGTTAAATAATATGGGTCCACTCCTATGCAGTGCCCACCGACTAACCCAGGGCGAAAAGGTAAGAAATTCCACTTTGTGCTAGCAGCTTCGAGTACTTCTAAAGTGTCAATGCCCAACAGTTTGAAAATCATCGCTAACTCATTGATCAAGGCAATGTTAAGGTCACGCTGAATGTTTTCGATTACCTTAGATGCTTCAGCAACTTTGATACTACGAGCCTTGTAAACTCCAGCAGTGATGATACTTTCGTATAGATCTACTAATTTTTTTGCAGTTGCCTCGGTATCACCTGAGACGACTTTGGTGATTTTAGAAACAGTTCGTTTCTTATCGCCTGGATTAATTCTTTCGGGACTGTAACCGACCCAAAAATCTTTTTTCCACTTTAGACAAGAGTGTTCTTCCAAAATGGGAATGCAAACTTCCTCGGTCGCGCCAGGAAAAACGGTAGACTCATAGACAATGATAGCACTACGCTTCATATACTTTCCGACTATTCTGCTACTTTCAATAAGAGCTGTTAAGTCGGGTTGATTGGACAAAGTTATTGGGGTAGGCACCGCAATAATGATGAAGTCAGCCTCTTGGAGCACCTCCGGATTACTATGAAATTGTAGTAGAGTTGCATTCCTTATGTCTTCCGGAGTTATCTCACCAGTTAAGTCAATTTTGCGCCGATATCCCTCTACCTTTTCAACTGATAAATCAAACCCGATTGTCTGCATTTTTTTACCAAATTCAACGGCAAGAGGAAGACCGACATAGCCTAAGCCGATGATTGCAATTTTGGATTGTTTATTTAAAGAAGTGGGAGTCTTAGTCATATTTTATTTTAGGTATTTTCTTTGAGAGGGGTAGTCGCATTCAATGCATCTATCAGATAGGTGCGCTTCATAGCAACCCAGCGATCCGCATCTCTTGGACATCCAAAATCTGTCATTTGCTAGATCTCTGTTTATATTGAAAAATATTAGCCTCAATAAACCCATCTACCGATCCACAATCAAAACGTCTCCCCTTGAGATGCAATATATCGACTAATCCAGATTTAGCTTGCGCATCGATAGCATCTGCCAGTTGAATTTCACCGTATTTTCCTATACTTAGTCCCCTTAAGGTTTTAAAGATATCAGGCGTCAGGACATAGCGCCCTATAGATGCGAGGTTTGACGGCGCTTCACTAGTAGATGGTTTTTCGATTAGACCCTTAATACCTATACCGGAACCACTATGTGCTACTATACCATATTTTGAAATATCGGCTTTAGCGACTTCCATTATCAACAACTGTGACTTACCGGTTTTTTCAAACGCTGAGAGAAGATCCGACGTAATACCTGGTTCGTAGTCCGTTAGAAAATCGTCAGCCAGCAAAACGGCAAAGGGCTCACCACCAACAGCACGTTCGGCACATAATACTGCATGTCCAAGACCAAGTGGTTCGGGTTGTCGCACAAAAATGCACTGTACACCTTCAGGGATAATGTTTTGAACCATATCTGCTTGATTATCTTTGCCCTTGGCACGCAGCATGTTTTCCAGTTCTTTATTGGTGTCAAAGTGATCTTCTATTGCTCGCTTGCTACGACCGGTAACAAAAATAAGAGTGTCTATACCAGCAGCAATTGCTTCTTCGACTGCATATTGGATTAATGGCTTATCAACAATTGGCATCAATTCTTTTGGCATCGCCTTGGTTGCTGGTAGGAAGCGCGTGCCAAAACCAGCGACTGGGAAAACGGCTTTTCTAATTTTCATCATATGTCTAATACGCTCCAAATATTTTTAATATTATACTTCGCAAACTACTGATTATTAAACAACGTTTTGCAAGTCGATAATTTTATATCCTATAAAAATTTTATTAAGCAAAGTATCTGTCCACCTTGCTACAATACTTCTGTCTTCATTTATTAAAATACTCAAAATTTTTCTTTTACAAACGATAGTAAACTCTCACCAACAAATTTCTCGCCACGAATTCCTGCATTTTTAGCAGCCAATACATCGCTACATCTATCACCGATCATAAAACATTTGTTTTTGTTATATTGTTTTAGAGAAAGTACTGCCTCAATCATTCCAGGGTTAGGTTTTCTCCAGATGCAATCCTTTGAATATTCCGCAACAGTCGCATCTAAATGATGTGGACAGTAAAGGTAACCGCTTATTTCAATTCCTCTTTCTTTAAACTTATCATCTATAAATGAATGCAAAGATCGAATGTCAGTCTCCGTATAAAAGCCTCTGGCTACACCAGATTGGTTTGTAATTATAAATATATCATAATCTTTAGATTTAATATAATTTAACGCAGAAAACACATCTTTTACAAATTCAAAGTCGTCAATGCTGGCAACATAACCGTAGTCAACATTAATTACCCCATCACGATCAAAAAAAGCGGCCTTAGAGTGACGGGTATTCAAGCGTATAAACTTTTTCTCCTTTGAATTAGATGTACAACTAGGAAGGTTGATCATCTTATTTTTTTTGCCAAGTTTAAAAATATTTTAAACCCTCGTAAAACGTTTTATCACAGATATATGATAATATTTAATCTTGCTATTTTTCAATTTTTATTGATGCACATGGTATACTAAATGCAGCTAGTTCAACAGATATTCGTACTTTTTGAGAAATGCATTTCCAATCCTCGATACTGCCCCATAACCATAATGACCCTTTTTTATAAGAGACTTGAATTTTTTTTGGCGTAATTCATCATCTAGCTTGATCTCGTATGAACCTAAGACTCTCGAATGGATCTCAATAGTTAAGTCAAGGATGTCATCGGGTGTGTTATGCTCTAAAACAATTCCAGCCTTTTCATAGTCCTCTGTCAGTTTGTAGGAGGCAACTTCGGATTGAAAAATTTCATCGAATGTAAGAACCTGATTTAACGCTTTAGATCTGTGAATCATTGGAATGGTTATGTCATTTATACCGACCCCCATCACACTCAGTGGAGTCATCCCAACTTGTGCGCATGGCACACCATAAACCGTGGCCATCGAGAACGCACCCGAATTGGATCCAAGAAAGAATTTACATCTTGCTGATAAATATAAATCCATCCACGCTTCTTTATAATCGCTGAGTGCATAATCGATGAGACCTAACATTTTAGGAGCCGGCGTCATCGTCGAATCTCCCATGCGTACGCACCTTCCTCCTTGAGAAACGATATACCTAATTGCCTTCTCAAAATCAGAGATCGCAATATTTCGATGCTTGTGAAAATGCTCATCAGAAACGGAATAGCCTCCCTCTCGCGCATGGAGGCAGACATACCAAGTTCCCTTTGGAACCCCCAACCGTTCCAACACCTCATCACCACGCTCAATTTCACTTTGATTTAATTTAAGTAACGGTGAACGTTCACCCCACTCATTATATAAGCGATAGGTATCAGCAGTCAGATTTGAGCTCACATATCGAGATACATCAAATTTTGTCCATGGATGGTGTTGAAAAGGTTTCATTAAAAGTACCAGAGTTTTATTTTCTATGACAAAAAAGTATTTTGACCAAGCTTTGACTGCAGCAGCGTTCGCTGATTTACTTTTTGGCGCCAAGATGATTGCGCGCGGTTTTGAGCCAACGTAGAGTAACTGTTCTTTGATAAAACAATCACATTCCAACATCAAATGCCCAATTCTACTAATATTTATATACGGAAATTTTAATTTTAATATCCAAAAAATAAGAGCTATTGGCGTACATGTAAAAATCACAAATGATTTTAATAAATTTTTCAACATATCTATTAGCAAACCTCAGTTGACTGTTTTATTAATAAAACATTATTAAATTTTCTATTTAAAAAGTTTAAGTGATACCGGCCAATTTACGAAAGCTTGGGCTGCAGGCTAATAGCTCTTCATATGATCCTTGCGCAACTACTTTTCCATCTGCTAGTTCAATTATGTTATCACAATTTTTAACCGTACTTAATCGATGAGCAATTATTATAATAGAAAGGTCGTCTTCAAGCTGCTCAATTGCCTTAATAACTGATCTCTCTGTAGCAGTATCAAGAGCACTTGTAGCTTCATCAAATACTAGCACATTCGCCTGCTTGTACAATGCTCGTGCTATACCGATGCGTTGGCGTTGACCCCCACTAAGTTGAATGCCAAGTTCTCCCACGAATTGGTGATACCCCTCCGATCTGCTTTCAATAAAATCTGCGATTTGTGCTTGCTGGGCTACCCTCTTTACAAGTGGCATATCAATCTTTTCGGGTGATACGCCAAACGCAATGTTTTCTGCAAATGTTGAATCTGCTAGATAGATACTTTGGGGAACGTGCGCTATGCTTCGCTGCCAAGCTTTTAAGCGCTTCCCGCCAAGTGGCTTGTCATCAACCATAAAATTACCAATTGTTGGTTTGAGCAGTCCCATTAAAAGATCAATTGTAGTGGTCTTTCCACTACCAGTACTTCCAACAAATCCAATTTTGGAACGCTTGGGAATTATAAGATTTAAGTTATTAATTACCCAAGGACTATCAGTGGAATACCGAAAGCTCACTGACTCAAAACGTAATGTATTCTTAAATACAAATTTTTCAGTTTGGGGGTCATATATGTCGAGTTGTAATGGTTGATCCAGTAGTTGTAAGATATCCTTTAAGATACCATAACTGCCTGCGATGCTAGACCAACTTAAATATAACTGTTGTAGTGTTGGCAGGAGCCGTTGTGCTCCTAAAGCCATGGCAGCTAGCAGTGGCAAAGCAGCTTCGACTCCGCTAGACTTTTGGCTTAGAACGAGAGCGAGACCTGCAATGAACACCATTCCCAATGATTCCATCAAATACTTAGGGCTTGTAGAAATGAAGTTATTAGAAGCCTGTGCCTTTCGTAGCGGAATGTCGGCATCGCGGTAGATTTTGCAATAAAATTCTTGCGTACCATCCAATAACAAATCGCGAATACCACCTAAGCCTTCCTGCAAAGCTTTGACAACTTGAGTTTGTTCCTTGGCGATACGTACACTATTACGTCTAATTGTTTTTTTAACTTTAAGCGTAATTAGTGCATAAATAGCACCGAAGACTGCAACGGAAATTAATGCTACCGCTGGATCAATTGCAATCAATGTAAGCATAATCGCCACTAGCAGGATAGTAGAACTTATAAAAGTAGTACATGGCAGCAACACCGAAAATACTACTAAGTTAACCTTGTTCGTTAGTCCACTGATAACCTCACTGCTATTACGGCTTATATGTACCTGATATGGTTGATTAAGAGTGCTCCTGTAGATTTGTATTCCGATGTCGGCGCCAGTGGCAAATGTTATGCTGTTACTTGCCCAAACTAATAATACACGTAATACTCCAGATAATAGGGCAGCTGCCGCAAAAAGTACTGTCAACAACAGTACTAATTGTTCAGTTGAGCTAATTCTTTGTGCCAACCCAAAGTTGACAGCGACGGGGTGGGCCAAAACAAGTTCCGGAGAAGTTAATATACCTACAAAAGGCAACACAGCGCCAAGACTGATAACTTCTGCTAAGGCGCTTACAAACATTAACAGCAGTAAAAACCCAAATTGCCACCGACGGAGAAAGCTCAGGTGAAGCCAAAGACGTTTTATCAGACTTATAAGATTTTCCATCGCAAACCTTGCCATATGCGGTTAATCATCACTTTTGAAATATTACTTCTGATTGTAACATAAACAATTTTCTCCCTAATAGGGCTACACCATTAGTACAAGTTTAAGTAGCATTTAACGGTTGTACTCATAGACGAACAAAAAACCGGAATTCGAATTAATGTAAAAAATGCGCTAATCTTTGAGATTTTAAGAAATTAGAGTTCTCAACTGACAAAGTTTATGAGGTGCGCAATACATTGTTCACTATTTTGTCTCTCAGATTTTCCAATATTCTGTAAAGATTGAAGAATAAGTTATTTGAATTTAGCTTAGAACCATATTTACCATGCAAACGATAGGTATGCTTTTTCAAAACGGTCCCTTAAACCACTCTCCCGGTATATCATGATGTTCACTCATTCTGACTATTGGCAATTTTTTTTCTTTAAATCCACACATTACCAATATTTTGTTGATCACATCATCCGCAGTAAGGTAAAAGCCCTTTGTTAGTCCATAGCTTGTTGGCTCCGGTACGTCAGGCAGACCTAATTTTTGCATCAAAACTCCATCCGCTTGTGAAAAATTTTCTGCCATTCTTGAAATTATTTCACTCGACACCGAAAATGATTTCGCTGCGGTATCCACGCAAAGCAATTTTCCAGTCTTTTCAATAGATTTTACAATTGTTTTCTGGTCAAAGGGTCGGATTGAATGGATATCGATCAAATCACAAGAAATTGAATAATTTTCATTCAGATATTCTGTGGCATCGAGACATTCTGGAACCATATATGAGTTGGTAACTATAGTTATATCTTTGCCAAAATTTCGTAATTTTGATCCACCAATTTCTGTTTCATAGTAATTTGAGGCAACATTTGATACGGAATTATGCAACCATCGATGTTCCAAAAAAATTACAGGGTTTGGATCAAATATTGAAGCAAGTAATAAACCTTTTGCATCTGATGCATTAGAAGGAGCAACGACCTTTAGACCTGGAATATGTGCAAACCATGCTTGCAGGTTTTGTGAATGAGTAGGGCCTTGGCCCCATCCCCTACCTAGGATCATTCTTATAGTGATTGGAACACTCATTTGCGAGCCAAACATATAATGCCATTTCGCAGCAGAATTAACTATTTGGTCCATCGATAGGAGACTAAAATCTAAACGCTGGTGTGCTATGATTGATTTATATCCTCTAAGCGCAGCACCCACACCAATTCCAGTAATCGCATTTTCGGAACAAGGTATATCGAAAACCCGTTCCGAGCCGAATTTGTCTTCAAGGTTTTCGGTGGTTCCAAAAACATTTTTTGGGTCTGTCATTCCCAATCCGTAGCTCAGAACCTTAGAGTCTTTCTCCATAGCTTGATGCAGGGCTTCATTGACTGCCGCGGCATAACTTAACGATCTCTCAGTCACTGAGAGTATTCTCCAAGATAGGTATCTGAAATTGGAGGAAATGGGGACTTTTCCGCAAATTCGAATGCATCTTTTATCTCAATTTCTATTCTTGTTTTAACGGATCTTACTTTATCTAAACTTAGTTCTTGTTCTTTAATATGCTTCTCAATTGGATCATTGTTCAGCCAATAGTTCACCTCAGCCTCAGGCCTATAATTTAAATTATCGTCGAAGTTCGGCCCACAATGTTCTCGAGTTCTGTAAGTGAAGCATTCAACAAGTTGAGGCCCGGATCCAGCTCTTATTTCTGACACAACACGCGCAAATTCACTTTCCATAACTGAGGCTGCATTACCATCCAATTCAGTACCAATAACACCCATTGCTGTAGAAACTGTTGCGATACTTCTACCAGCTGGTTGCCTGTCTTTTTTCGAAGTATACACTGAATATGAATTGTTTTCACAAACGAATAGTACTGGTAACTTTTTTAATGCCGCAAAGTTTAATGCTTCGTAGTAAACACCTTGCTCAGTAGCACCGTCACCAAAAAAAACAATGGAGATCGCATCTGATTTATCCAGACGCAAAGACATACCAAGACCAACGCCAATTGGAATACTATTTCCAACGATCGCAGATGATCCCATAAAACCAGCATCTAAGTCTACTAAATGCATCGATCCTCCCTTACCTCTTGAGCAACCGGTCGATTTTCCATAAATCTCCGCAATCATTTTTGATAAATTACCTCCCTTAGCAAGGTAATGCGCATGGCTTCTATGAGTACTAACGGCAAGATCGGTTTGCAACAAATTTACTGAAAGCGCAGCGGGTACTGCCTCTTGACCAATGGAGAGGTGAGTTGGACATCTCATCCGTTGTTGATGATAGCGCTTCGAAATCTCTTCTTCAACTAACCTTATTTTTAACATTATTTCTAAAATTTGAAATTCTTTCATTTTCAGTCTCTTAAGGAATGAACCAGTAGTAATCACCAGTATAGCCTACCTCCAAAAAGAGACTCTCCCAATCGGCTACCGATAGAATTGTTTTTGCAGTTAGATTCCATTCATACATTTTTTTTCTTTCATCATCTGTTCGGAATGCATCAACTGTAATGAATGACTTTCCCTTTGAAACCCGTTCAATCTCTTTTAGAGCCTCCATACAATCTTGAATTTCGAGATTATGAATTGTATTTATTGAGATCACTACATCAAAACTATCATCACCGAAGGGTAATTTTTTAGCATCCGCAACTTGCAAAAAATTCTGTACCGTCTTCATTGCGTTGGCAATAGCGTATTCAGATACGTCAACCCCTGCCAATTTTAGACCTGGAATTTCTTCATTTAAATCATGTAGCATAAAACCCTTAGCACAACCGACATCAAGAACAGCCATACCAGCGTTCAAATCCCAATGTTTTTTAAATGAAGGTACCACTGGTTTCCAAAATCTTTGATTGTAGACAAAACCGCCATAGCCATGTTTCCTGTCGCCATCAAAGAACTCTTTGCCAAATTTACGAGCAATCAAACGATCGGCTTCTGTTTTGTTCTGAGCGCGCGAAGCTGTATCCCTGTTAGCCTTTGGATAATCAGCTAGAAGATCTATTTCTCTACCTAGTGTCAAAACGTTAACCCTTTCATGGTTTTTATAGTGTGGTATTGATCACAATCGACAAGCACCCCACTTTCGTAACTTTTCTTGATGTCATTAATAGCTTGAAGTACTGACTTTTTGGGCACAAATCCGGTATCAAGTAATTTTTTCGAAGATTGGCGATAAGAACGCGGATCGTTTGACTCTTCAACTTCTATCTCGCAAGAGACAAGGTCCTGAACCATATGTGCGATATCCATTATTGAAATATTTTCAAAACCTGCGTTATACATGCCCGCTTCTAGATTTTCGGAATTGAGCACGAAATGTTGATAAACACTTACCATATCATCAATATGTATGTTAGGTCTAGTTTGATTGCCACCAAATACTCGAATTTTGCCAGTATTAAGAGCTTGAAAAGTCAGGATGTTGACAGCAACATCAAGGCGCATTCTCGGTGACATGCCGCAAACCGTTGCTGGACGTATACAATGGACTTTAATCTTATCCGCATAACTGTGTACTACACGTTCAGCCACCATTTTGGTTTTGTTATAGGCAGAAATAGGCACCAAAGTTAGGTCTTCAGTTACCAGATCTTCATCTTTTATACCATAAACACTTCCAGAACTAGCATAAATAAACTGGGTTACTTTACCTCCACGCGCCGCCAGATCAATTAAGTTTTGTGTCGCAAGAACATTCACTTCCCAAGATAATACTTGATCTAGATCGACTGCTGGATCGTTTGCGATGTTAGCCAAATGAATAATCTTTTCAACATTTTCTAGATCTTGAACGTTTATGTGACGAGTATCTTTTTTGATAATTTCTAAATTCTTGTGATACCCTAGATTTTCTCCAAACCACTGGGTATCAATGACTCGAACCTTATGACGGTCTGCTAATAGTTGAGGAACTAACTTAGATCCTACATAGCCACACCCGCCTGTAACCAATATAATTTTAGACATTTTCTAAACTCTCATGTTTTGTGAATATAGTCCCATGTCTCTGCCATTAGTTCAGAGTAATGGTTCTTAATCCACTCTATTGTTTCATTTAGGCCATCGTTTAAAGAAACTTTCGGCTCCCACTTCAATGTCTCTTTTAACTTTTTCGACGAGAGCATATACGACGCATCTTTTCCCAATCTTTCCGGTGTTTGAATTGCAATATCCTCTAATGATAATCCGAATTTCAGAGCAATTTTTTCAATCAGATCTTTGATAGAAATTAATTGTGATGTCGATATATGATATGTCTCACCCAATCTCCCTTTTTCACAAATTTTGATCGTTGCATCAACCATATCATCAATGTGGAGAAATGAACGTCTGGAGGAGCCTTCACCATGCAACGACATTTTCTTTCCTGACATGCAGGAAAGAATTGCTTTTGGGATTACTCGGTATAGCTGCTGACCGGCCCCATAAACATTGGCTGAGCGGGTAAAAATGACGGGAAAATTAAAACCTTCGAAAAATGTTTTTAAATGCATGTCACATGCCGCTCTAGATGCAGCATAAGGTGTGCTTGGGTTAAATAGAAAATCTTCTTCAATCCAATCTGATGTAGAGCCATATACTTCTGGTGTAGTCACATGAACGTATTTTGTTAATTTATCCAAAGACATCAGGATTTGATGTAATTGGATCTGGGACATTAGGTTTGTTTGATACCAATCTAAAGGGGCATCCCAACTTTCAGCTACCATTCCTTGAGCGGCAAAATTTACGACATATTTAGGCTTAAAAACACGAACAGTATGTTCTAATTTTGTTACATCGTGTAAGTTAATCTGTAAAAATTTATAAGAAGATTTACGCAACTTGTCCCATGTTTGAGGTAAGAAGTAGTCACGGGGCTGATTAGACCGACTAATACCAAGCACATCGTAACCCAAAAAACTTGCTCGTGAAGCAAAGTGTGATCCTGAAAAGGAATTTGATCCTATTACTAACAACTTGCTAGACATTTTACTTCCTCACAAATATTGTTAAATTTCATGCTGATTAATCTATTACTAAACTTAGTTCTAGCATTTAAGCTAAAGTTGTTATCGATAAATTGTGCTTCAATCAAGCTTTCAGGGGTTCCTATGTCAATTAGAAACCCATCATGCCTAAAGATTTTAATATTGCCAATGTAGTGAGGTATTAAATCAGTAGATATGTCCATGATTTTGGGGTTATTTTGTAAAAAAGTAAAAACCTCTGGATCAAAAATATATATGGCTGCGTTCGCAATGTTTGAGTTGGGTTTTTGCACCTTTTCTTGAAACTCTATAACTATCTCTTCTTCATTCGTCACAACTACTCCACATTGTTCGGGCTGTTGCGTCGGAAATACAGCCATTGTGATAGGTTGAAGATGTGAATTATGAAAATTGAACAAAGTATCAAGATCTAAGTTAGTGTAATTATCTGCATGCGCAACAAGAACGGAAGTATCAACCAACTTAGACCCCGAAATCCATCTCAAAGTACCAGCCGTACCCAATAAAGTCTCTTCAAAATGACAGCTCAAAGATACAGGGCCGTCATAAGCTGAGATGAAATTTTGAACTATTTCTGAATGCCAATGTGTATTAATATCAGCAGAATTCACACCCGCGATTTGAAGTTTTGATAACCAATTACTCAATAATGGTTCGGAATTTACCGGCATTAAACATTTGGGCCAGCTTTGTGTAAGTGGCTGCAAGCGCGACCCCACGCCCGCACACAGCAAAATAGCATGCCTATCTTCCATGCAAATCCACTCCAGAAAGTAAATCCACTATTGCAACCAACCAAGTATGATGAACCATCTCAACAAAGTTATAAAGATCTGAACTCACATAAAAGTTGAGATCTCCATAACTCCGTAGCGGGTTCTTTGGTGAAAACCCAGAAAAGGTGATTAATTTTAGATCATTTTCAACACAGAACCTAGCAGCATTAAGAATATTTTCAGACGTACCGCTACTACTAATTAATATAACGATATCACTTGAATCTGCATAAGCTGAGAGCGCCTCTTTACACCAATTCGAGTATCCATAATCATTTGAAAAGCAAGTCAGTAAATCCGCTTCATTGAAGTTAATACTTCGAATTTTGCAAGCTTTTGTAAAGTCTACTGATAGATGGCTCGATATTGCAGCTGATCCTCCATTTCCAATGAAGATTAATTTTCCCCCCAAAAGACCATGTTTAGAAATCAAATTTGCGGCTTTCATTAGATTTTCGGGATCTACTTCCATCAACTTTTCAGAAAACCGCTCAAAATAATTCTTGAATTCAAATGCCATGTTTATTCCTTTTCAATTCTCAAAAAGCTACTCAATAAACAAAAAAAACCCTCACTGCAGGTTTCGATACCTAGCATAGAAATTAACTGCCCACCTAAATCATACCTCGATAAAAATCTTTATTGACGAGCGTAAACGTCTTCATATCTCACTATATCGTCTTCGCCCAGATAATTCCCAATTTGAATTTCAATTAGCACCATCGGTGCACTTGCTGGGTTCTCCACTCGGTGTTTAGCCCCTAAAGGAACAAAAGTAGACGAGCCTTCTTCAACAATCTTAACTTCACTATTAATTGTTACCCTTGCTGTACCCTGAACGACAATCCAATGCTCAGATCGGTGGTGATGGCTTTGAAGACTTAGTGATTGCCCAGGATTGACAAAGATTCGCTTCACTTGAAATTTTTCATCAATGATCAAACTTTCAAACCAACCCCATGGCCTGTGATCTTTCGGATAAGTCGTTGCTTGTTCGACCTTATTAGAAATAAGCAAATCGACAACTTTTCTGACTTCCTGTGACCTATTTTTATTTGCAACTAATACCGCATCAGCCATTGATATAGCGATAATGTTATCAAGTCCCAAGCCGACAATCTTCTGATTAGGGCTTTCGGTACGAATTAAACTATCAACACAATCAATCAAAAATGCCCCTTCTGACGCTGCATTACCATTTAGGTCCTTATCACTTTCGGACCAAACAGCTTCCCAACCACCAAGATCCGTCCATCTTGAAGAGTAAGGGACCACTATCAGGTTTTGCAATTTTTCCATTATGCAGTAATCTATGCTTGTATTTTCGAGACTTGCCCATGGATCTGGGTCTAGGCGCAAAAATCCAAGATCAGCCTTTGACTTACTCACAGCATCTGAAACAATTGAAAGAGTTTCCGGTGCAAGTTTTTCAAATGCACTTATCATGTCAGTTGCTTTAAACAAAAAAATACCAGCATTCCAGAGGCAATTACCACTAGAAATCATTTTCATTGCGCGCCCACGCGTCGGTTTTTCATGAAATCTCGTTACTCTGCAGATGCCTTCAGAATTAGGTTTAACATCTGAGAGTTCTAAATAACCGTAACCCGTTTCCGGATGAGTAGGCTTAGGTCCAAAAGTAACTATTTCACCTCTAGACGCAGACTCAAGGCCTATTTTAATGGCCGCATGAAAATCAAAATCATTGCCGATCAAATGATCCGATGGGCAGACTAACAAAATAGAGGTTGGGTCTTTGGCAAATGCAAACAAGCTTGCTGCTAGTATTGCAGGAGCAGTATTCTTCGCCTCTGGTTCAATTAAAATACTGCCCGGATCAATACCTACAGCCTGAAGTTGCTCTACGACGATAAAACGAAAATCGTTATTAGTTACGGTTATTGGTGCCCTAAAATCCACTTCATTTGATGAGCTAAGACGGATCGCTGCTTGCTGAAAAAGCGACTGATTACTCATTAAACTTGAAAATTGCTTTGGATACGATCTACGCGACAATGGCCAAAGTCTGGTGCCTGAACCACCAGCGAGTAAAACTGGGTATATGCCCTTCATGTCACATGAACCTCATGAATGAAATCAGCTAATCTGGTCACGAGTGCAGTTTTTTTAGTAATGAAATCTAATCTTCTCCAAACAAATCACGAGTGAACACTTTTGCTTTAACATCGTAAAGTTCCGGTGCCATTCGATTAGACAAGATGATATCTACATTTTCTTTGAAATCATTTAAGTCTGTTACAACATGTGAGTTGAAGAATGTAGCTTTTTTCAATTCAGGTTCGTAGACAACAACCTCAATTCCTTTAGCTTTTAGACGTTTCATAATCCCTTGAATAGAACTTTGCCGAAAATTATCACTTCCTGCCTTCATAACCAATCGGAAAATGCCTACTTTCTTTGGTTTCTTATCTAATATTAAGTTAGCTAAAAAATCTTTGCGTGTTGAATTAGCTTCTACAATAGCGCGAATAATATTTTGAGGAACTGTATTATAATTTGCAAGAAGTTGTTTTGTGTCTTTTGGCAAGCAATAGCCTCCATAGCCAAAAGATGGGTTGTTATAATGATCACCAATCCGCGGGTCAAGGGAAATACCCTCTATGATCGCTTTACTGTCGATTTGTCCAGCAATTGCATAGCTGTCAAGCTCGTTGAAGAAGGCTACACGCATTGCTAGATATGTGTTGGAAAATAACTTTATTGCCTCTGCTTCACGCGTTCCTGTAAATAACAACTTTATATCTCGTTTGTTTGCACCTTCTGCAAGTAAACTAGCAAAAACTTCAGCACGTTCTGATTTTTCACCTACAACAATTCGACTTGGATATAAGTTATCTTTGAGAGCTTGACCTTCTCTTAAAAACTCAGGCGAATAGATTATGGCGTTCGTTTTGAAATGGTGTCTTACATCGTCTACAAATCCAACCGGGATCGTAGATTTAATCACAATACAAGCTCGTGGTTCTCTTTTTATAACTCTTGAGATAATATCTTTTACCGAAGATGTATCAAAAAAGTTGGTTTTCTCGTTGTAGTCAGTTGGAGTAGATATAATTACATAATCAGCGTCTACAACTGAAACGTTCAAGTCAGTACTAGCAGATAAATTAAGTTGTTTATCTGCTAAATATTGTGAAAGCTCCTGATCAATAATGGGAGACTTTCGGTTATTTAGCGCATCAACACGTTCTTGAGAAATATCAACTCCAATAACTTCATTGTGCTGAGCCAAAAGTACCGCATTTGAGAGCCCAACATACCCCAATCCGACAACAACCGCTTTCATAAATATACTCGCAAACTAATTTTCTAAATTATATTTATTATGTTATACCGTGTCGTAAAGTAATGCTCACAATTATCGTCTTTGTTGACACTCAAGCAATTTTTCCACCAATTATTCTCGCTATATTCGCGACTTCGGCTTGAATCAACTTTGCACTGCCACGACTCTCAATATTAAGTCTCAAAAGAGGCTCAGTATTTGAACTACGTAAGTTCAACCGCCAATTAGTAAAGACTAGGCTTAATCCATCAGTGTTATCAAAAGAAATAGCTTTTGTTTGATATGCAGCCAAAACTCGTTCGATTGCTTCTCCAACGTTCTTGACATAAAAATTTGTTTCACCCGAACTAGGAAATGAAATAAATCGTTTCTCGACTAAATTTGCCAGCTGAATACCAGATTTGGAGACTAACTCGACTATCAAGAGCCAAGGTATCATCCCGCTGTCACAATAAGCGAAGTCACGGAAATAGTGATGTGCAGATATCTCCCCACCGTATATTGCCCGATGCTTGCGCATTGATTGCTTGATAAAAGCATGACCGGTCTTCGATTGGATAGCGACGCCATCTTTGCTATCCACAATGTTTTGTATGTTCCAAACAACTCGTGGGTCATGCACTATAGTCGCTCCTGGTTCTTTTTGTAAAAAGATCTCGGCTAAGAGCCCAACAATAAACTCGCCTTTTACAAACCTCCCATTTCCGTCAAAGAAAAAACAACGGTCAAAATCACCGTCAAATGCAATGCCAAAATCGGCTCGCGCTTCCTTTACAACTCTTGCTGTCGCCAAATGATTTTTGGGCAAAAGGGGGTTAGGAATACCGTTTGGAAATGTATGATCAGGACAATGATTTACACGAATAAAGTCAAGTGGTACGTTTGCTGCAGATAATTTTTGAGCAATTGCATCAAACGTTGGACCAGCTGCTCCATTTCCGGAATTAACCACGATCTTGAGTGGCTTCAAAGCGTTTAGATCAATGAAACTTAAAACTCGCTTGATGTAAGCAGATCGCGCTTCAACGGAACTGTCAATAATTTTTCCACGTATTTTAGCGAATGAAAAATTTTCATTTTCTGAAAGTCTTTTGATTATGTTAAGGTCAGTTTCTTGACACAAAGGTTGTGAGCCTGATTTTACAATTTTCATTCCATTATAGTTGATGGGATTATGTGACGCTGTTATGACTATTCCAGCACAGGCTTTGAACTCGCTTACAGCCCAATACATTTCCTCTGTACCTGAAAGGCCAATATTGATTACATTGGACCCCGCGTCCTGTATTCCTTTCGCAGCAGCAGAAGCGTAGGTTGAGCTAGTTTTTCTTGCATCAAACCCGACTACAATGGATCTGGCAGCAAAGTGTTGACTTGTCGCACGGCCTATTCGGTACACTATACTCTCGTCGATGTTAACATTGATTTCGCCACGAATGTCATAGGCCTTAAAACAGGAGAGATTTCTCATTTTTTTAGTAGGGTGGACTTCATCAGAATAGGTAAGTGAATTTGCATTACCAAATTGAGTTTTTATTCAGATCAAACAACTTCAATTTTTTAGCATCATATAACATTATAATATTACTATTGGATTACAGAGTTTCATTAATTTAGATTCCATGCCAATAAAAAAATTATTTTTTATTTTTATATAATTTCTGGAAGGAACTAGAATAGCCCAGCTTCTTTCTCAAGGGCCTCAATTTCATTTTTCAAATCTCTATACTCTTTTCGTTTTCGTTTTATAAACTTATGCGTCAAGATAGATTTTTCGCGTATTCCCTTAGGGGTTAAAAGGTAAGCATAACGATCTTTTCTGGGATTTTTTTTAAAATTTTCAAGTTTAACTAGTCCTTTTTCTACTAGTGCAGTCAATATATAATATGCAGACCCATTGGATATACCAACCACATCTGCTATTCGGCGAGAAGACACTTCAGGTATTTCTGCAATGAGGCGCATCACCTTTAATTGTATTTCGGACTGCTTTTCAGATCTACGACTAGCCATAAAAATCTCCTACAATAGCTACCGCACAGGGCGTTAAAAAAGAGTTAAGCCCAGAAAAAAAGCTGTAGGTTAAATCAGTACGATCCATGACTGTTCAATTTTGACTATTTAACAGAAAAAGTTTTTTTTTCAATTAAAACTTTTGTATTTATATGTGTTGTGTTTGCGATCTTAAGTTTAAGATGGTATTAATAATAGTATGAAAAAAATCTTGAAAAAAGACAACCTAGCACAACATAATAGCGTTCCACTAACCTATATTTTTTCGCCGCTATTAAGGGTCGTGAAGGTGTTCAATTATGAGCGCATTGGAGCTATTCAAGAATGACTGATAATTGGTATATAGTCCAAATTAAAAGGAATTCTCATAGAGTTGCTACACGAAATTTAGGTCAACAAGGTTTCAAAACGTTTTTACCTCTGCAAAGTTCCACGCGTAAAAGTCAAGATAAGTTTTTGACGAATATAGAGCCTCTCTTCCCAGGATATATGTTTGTGAGTATCGACTTATGTAGAGAGCCATGGCATAAAATTAATAGCACTTTAGGCGTATCCCGATTAATTTGCCAGGATGGTACTCCAATTAAAGTACCTGAGGAAATAGTATCTGCTTTGATGTCTCGTTGCGACAGTTCTGGAAAGCTTCTTCCACCTGAATCACTGGTTTGTGGGGATTCTGTGAAAATCCTCTCTGGTGCGTTAGCAAATTTCATTGCTACTGTAGAGACATTTGATACTAAGCAGCGTATTTGGGTACTATTAGAAATAATGGGTCAGGTTACCAGAGTCCAGGTGGCACTAGATCAAATTAAGCTCCAAAATTAACGCTATCCAATTGATAAACCTTACTGCAATTTTTATAAATTAATGCCTATTTCCTCGAACTCCATAAATATAAAATTGGCAGAAGGGCGGCTCTGTTAAATTTTTTAATTAATTGGTAGCGGAGGAGGGACTTGAACCCCCGACACAAGGATTATGATTCCTCTGCTCTAACCGCCTGAGCTACTCCGCCGAAACAATTCCATGACTGTTTTTTTAAACTTAACGTGAAAAAGTGCAAGCTATTTTTGTTAGGAGAATCTACACACTTTATACAAATAGTTATTACCCACCGGTCAGGCTCATATGCCTACTCATCCTACCTTCAATCCGCTCTTTTGAGAAGTCGTAGGCAAAGGAGTGTTTTTCAGGCTTTTGTTTTATCGATTTTCTTATGTTCTCAAGAAGAATAGCGTCAGTTGTACCAGGGTCTCTCAGTATACTTCGGAAGTCTAAACTATTGCTTTGACCAAGACATTGATGTAACACACCGGTTGCATCTACTCTTATTCGATTGCAGCTGGAGCAAAAGTTGTGCGATAAAGGTGTGATAAATCCTAACTTAATGCTAGAACCTTTTATTTTGCAATATTTTGCAGGGCCTCCCGAAGAAAATGAAATATCTTCAAGTTCAAATTTTGAGGCAATATTTTTCTTAAGCTCATCAAGGGATAAAAAATGATTCAGCCGTGTCTCATTTCCGATATCCCCCATAGGCATAGTTTCAATAAACGTAAGATCAAAATTGTTTTTGATGCACCAGTCAATAAAGTCGACTGTCTCATCATCATTAATATCTTTCAAAGCAACACAATTAATTTTTATTTTTAGGTTTGCATCTTGTGCAGCATCAATCCCCTTCAAAACGTCATGGAGTTTACCAATCCTAGTGATGCTCTCGAATTTTTTTGAATTTAATGTATCAAGTGATATATTAATGCGCCTAACTCCTGCACCATACAGTTGGCTAGCATATTTATGCAATTGTGTACCATTCGTTGTTAGCGTTAACTCTTCCAATTGATTAGATAAATTTGGATTTAGCATTTCAAAGAAATCCATTATACCTTTTCGAACCAAGGGCTCTCCACCTGTTATTCGTATTTTCTTTATACCTAAATCAATAAAACCACTGCATAGCTTATACATCTCTTCAAAAGTAAGTACTTCTTTCTTATTTAAAAAAGTCATCTTTTCAGGCATGCAATAGGTACACCTTAAGTCACAGCGATCTGTAACAGATAACCTTAAATAGGTTATTTGTCGGTTAAAAGGATCTACGAGCTTACTATTATACAATGATTTGTTCACTTGTTTATTCACCGCTTAAATTTATCAGCTACTTTTTGAAGTTTAAGCATAATTTTCCCTCCTATACCAATTTTATTTTGTTGCAGTGGTCTCGATATTGCCAAGCTCTCAGATGGCACGTCTCTATTGATTGCTGAACCGGCCGCCACTATTGATCCGTCACCAATTTTTAATGGAGCAATAAGAGATGCATTCGATCCAATAAAAACATTGTCACCTACGTCTGTAAAATGTTTATTTTTACCATCATAATTACAAAAAATAGTTCCAGCACCGACATTTGTATTTTTACCTAATTTTGCATCCCCTATATATGACAGATGATTAGCTTTAGTTTTAGGGGATAGAATACTGTTTTTTACCTCCACAAAGTTACCGACTTTCACTTCATTTGAAAGACGAGTGCTTGGCCGAAGCCGTGCAAAAGGACCAATTTGGCAAAATTGCCCAATGTGAGCTCCCTGTATGTAGCTGTATGACTTTATTACAGTTGAGCTTTGAATTTTCACTCCAACATCGAAAATGACATAAGGCTCTATAACGCATCCACTTTTAATTGTTGTGTCAAATGAAAAGAAACAGGTTTCAGGTGATTGCATAGACACACCAGAAGCCATTAGCTTTTCCCTAAAATCATCTTGAAATTTTTTTTCAGCAATTGATAATTCACTCTGAGAATTAACCCCAATACATTCATCTTCTTTGCACTGAACATAGGTTGATGAGTGTCCGTATTTAGCTGCCAATTTTACGATATCTGTTAGATAGTACTCTCCTTTGGAATTATTGTTTTTAATTTTTTGGATCAGATCAGCTATTATACTTGATCGAGCTAAAAGTATGCCAGAGTTTGATAAATTATTGGCGAAATTATACCCAGGCTCATTTTTTTCGATGATATCCATGAGTGTTCCCTTTGGCCCAATTTTAAATTTTCCGTAACTATTTTTTTTCTTTGCTTGAAAACCAAGGAAAATAAATTCAAAACCCGTTTCTGCTTTTATTATCATTTTCTTTATTGTGTTATTTTTAATAAAGGGAGTATCGCCATACAATATAAGGGTATATTTAGATTTGATATTAAAACCTTTTAGCGCGATTTTGACAGCATCTCCGGTACCGAGTTGACTTCTTTGAATACAAAATTTAACCTTCTTACCCGAAAGAGCTTCTTTTGTTGCTTGTTCGTTTTCATCGCCGACAACCACAATCGTTTCTTTGGATTTTATGGCTTTTGCCAGATCTACACCGAATGATATGAGGTACTTACCACCAATCTTATGAAGGATTTTCGGAGTAGGACTTTTCATCCTTGTACCTTTGCCCGCGGCTAAAATTATAGTTGAAACAGTCATCAACACCTTTATTGTTCGTTTGCCACCCTAATTTATTTCATTTAGTCTCATTATGTAAGGAAAAGTTATGAAAGCGCTGGTATTTGATCTAGATGGGACACTTGTGGATACAAAACATGATATGCTTGATGCCGGAAATTTATTGTTTGAAAGCCAGGGATGGTTAACAAGGCTCGAAGGTTTCAGTGGTCTGCAAACAGCAATTCAAGGTGGAAGAGCAATATTACGTTATGGACTAAAAGAAGAGGGCATTAGCTTCAACGAGAATATGTTAACGTATTATTATCAACTATATCTCAAAAACTATGATAAAGTATTGGATAATAGGTCTGTGATTTATGACGATGTAGCCGCCACGCTAGAAGAACTACAATTAATGGGTGTACAGCTTGGGCTTTGCACAAACAAACCGGAAAAATACGCTCGAGAGCTTCTTAAACGTGTAGGTTTAATAGATTTCTTCAAGAGATCTTTTATTGGATCAGATACTGTTGGAATTGCAAAACCAAATCCAAAGCCTCTTTTAGAAGCAATTTACAGGCTTGATAAAAGGCCTAATGAAGTTTTTTTTGTTGGAGATACAAATACGGATGAAGAAGCCGCCAAAAATGCATGTGTTGATTTTATCTTTTGTGATTACGGACACGGCAGTATTTATAACTTAGCGAAGGGCAATAGTGCAACAATCAAGATAGAAACCTTCAAAGAATTAATCAATATTTATAAAGATAAACCTTGATGTTGTTCTGTAATTTTAATATGAATGGTTCATCAAAACGAGGAGTTAGTTATGAGAAATTTAAACCCTTTAGCAATTCTATTAGCTTTTTTATTTAGTGCTACAACAGCGTTTTCGCAGGCGAGTGTTAGCGCAGGATTGTCGTATGGCTCTTTTAATTACGATATTTCAGGAACAAAATACACGGGTGATGGAGGGGTTTTGAATCTCGGAGGTCAGTTATCTCCTTCAATCATGTATAGTTTAAGCGTGAGCGATGGCAAATTTGATGATGTGGTTTTGAATAACAGTGAGGGATCAATAACATATAAAGTTATTCCGAATATTGGCATCGAATTTATGGGATCCCAAATAAAGCTTGCAACAGTTCAAGAAACTGATACTTCACTTGGTATTTCCTATAATCTTTATACTCCTTCATTTGGTTTTAAGGTATTTGCAGGCAGTGACATTAATAATTATGGAAAGTTCTATACGTATGGAACTAAAATAAATTTAGGTGTTTTACAAGGAAGTAATTTGACCCTTAGCTATAAGACAGAAGACAGAAAACAAAAAGCTACTACGATGGATGCAAGGTTTGTGTACGATTTAACATCAAACATAGGGCTAAACCTTGGTTATAAATCAACAGAGACCAAAAATGCTGCGGGTACAGCTGTTGTTCTAAAAGGCAATACGACATACGCTGGTATCACTTATAAGTTTTAACTTGCGCGGGTGTAGCTCAATGGTAGAGCAGCAGCCTTCCAAGCTGAATACGTGGGTTCGATTCCCATCACCCGCTCCAAAACTTTGAAGGGTTAAGTAATTGGGAAAAGTTGAAATAGAAATCGATGGCAAAATCGCCCGCATCTTTCTTAATAGACCTGAGGTTTTAAACGCAATAGATACAGAACTTCCTGCTCTTTTATCTAGTGCGGTAGAAGAAGCTGATGTCAACAACGAAGTTCACGTGATTATTTTGTCAGGAAGGGGAGATGCCTTCTGTGCTGGGTATGATTTAACTGCTTTTGCTCAAGATAAAAATAATCGTTTAACTCAAAAAATGCCTTGGGATCCTTTAAAGGATTACAAGTTTATGTGGGAAAACAACAAACATTTTATGTCATTATTTCATTGTCTAAAGCCCGTGATTTGTAAAATTCATGGAATAGGAGCTTTAGCAGGAGGTACTGATATCGCACTTTGTAGTGACTTTATTTTTATGGAAAATGATGCCAAAATTGGTTACATGCCGACAAGAGTTTGGGGTACTCCAACCACGGCAATGTGGATGTATCGACTTGGTCCAGAGAAGGCGAAGAGGATGCTGTTTACAGGAGATAAAATCTCTGGTTTAGAGGCAGAAAAACTTGGCTTAATATTAAAGGCTGTTTCAAAAGAAAAGCTGAATGATGAAGTTGATAGTTTTGCAATGCGCATGACAACCGTTCCTCTAAACCAACTAGCGATGCAAAAAATTTTGATTAATCAGGTTATTGAGTCAGCCGGGTTACTTAATAGCCAAAAGTTTGCTACTATCTTTGACGGAATATCTAGGCATTCTCCTGAAGGATTAAATTTCAAAAAAATGTCAGAAAAATATGGTTGGAAAAAAGCAGTTAAAGAAAGAGATACCGGAACTTATGATTGGACTGAAGATAGGTCGTCTAACTAGAAGATTCTTTATTTTCTCTGTAGAGAATAATTATAGTGGAACCAATGATTAAGAAAGTGCCAATCAAAAAGGTCAAATCGATTTTTTCGTTAAACACTATTAATCCAATCATTACTCCTATCGGGATGGTGATGTAATGAACTGGAGCAAGAGACGAAGCAGACGCATATGTATGGCTTAAAGCCATTAATATTTGCTGTGCGCTCGCCATTACTCCAATTAAGATCAGCATAGCCCAAATCTTTAGTGAAATATTATTGAAAGTGAGAGCTGATATACAATATGTACTGAATATTATCGAGCCGAATAAGTTATACCAAAACGCTGTTGCAACAGCGTTCTCACTCATGCCTAGTCTTCTCAATGCTACAAACATAATAGAGGCAAAAAGGGTACCAAGAAAAATGTAGAGAAGACCTATGCTATACCAATTCTTGGAGTCTGGATTAATTATTATAACAGCACCTGACAATCCTACTAGTATGGCAGACCATCTATAGATGCCTACTTTCTCTCCAAGAAAAATAATTGAAAATATACAAATAAAAATTGGCATTACTTGTGATAGCGCCAATGCTTTGCTTATATCTAAGTGAATTACCGATAGATACCAAAAAGACAATCCCAATAAGCCGGCAACACTACGGAGAGACATTACTTTTTTATTAGTTATTTTAAAGTAACGTATACCACCAATCTTTAAACCTATTACTAATAATACTGGTAAGCAGAATAAATACCTAAACATTAGCACGATAGATATGGAAACATCGCTCGAAAAGTATTTTATTATCGCGACAATAGAAGTGCCTACAATTATTTCTAGAAATAAAAAAAGTGCACCAAGAAAATAAGAGTCTCTAGAAGACATTAATGGCTCATTCAATTTTTTACCATTCGCATTCAAGAGATGTTATGCCTCTAAATGCCCAACCATCAAAATCATACTTTTCTTTATCAACCAATTTTAATTTAGGAAGTGCCGCAAATATTTTTGGTAAAGCAACTGAGCTTATCATAGTGCTTGCTATAGATGCACCAGCGCAATAGTGCGGTCCTGCTCCAAAGTGTATAGATTTTGAACAATCTCGTTCTAAATCGAATTTATCAGAATTAGCGAACACTTTTTCGTCTCGATTGGCAGAAGAAAACATTAGAAATACTCTGTCGCCTTTTTTGAAAGTGACATTTTTATATAAAAAATCTGTAGCTATTTCTCTTGGAGACATTCCAATTGGCGACATCCAACGACAATATTCATTAAATAATTGTTCCCAATTTCGCTTTTCTTGCAAATGCTCTTTTAAACCAAAATTCAAAGCGGCCCAAATACATCCCGCTATTGCATCGCGAGGTTCATTTTGCCCTCCAGAAATCGCTAACTTTATATTGGCACTAATCTGCCATGCACTAAGTCCACCCTCCAACATTGTGCTTATCAATGAGAAATCGGAGTTTTTTTCCATTTTCCCAACCATTTCATCAATGTGAGTGTCTATACTTATTGTACAATTATTACAATTCTCTTCGACCTCCTTATCGCCGGTATAGTTTGAACATCCATCGATCATCCCTTGACTAACCCTATCCATTTCAACTGACGTCATGTTTGTTAGGCCGGTAACTAATTTTAAACATTCTGCTGATAGCTCTCTTGCGTAAAGCGTCAAAAGGTCTCCGAATTTTAGTGCCTGAATTTTATCAATTATGTTATCAGCGATAGCCTCGAATTTGTCTCTCCAATGATCACGAGACGTTTTGGGAGAAATTGTCTTGAATATTGTTTTCCTCTCTTTCGAGTGATCTTCTCCATCTTTTCGCATCATATTTTGCCCCATTAAGACTGTCATAAGTCCTTTTGGCTGAACTGAAGAAAATACATCTGTGTTCTTTTCGCACTCGTAAATTGATGCTCTATTACAAATCATGGTTGCTTTAACTTGGGGAACAAAACAAATAGGGTTAAGAGTACGCATTTCTTTTAGGTCAGGATAGGGATTGCGTTTAAAAGTTGATATATCTATATTGTGAATTGGTTTATCTTTCATAATAACTTGAGAAAACCATGAGTTTCAATCCGGTTCAATTAAAATCAGCTTTGTTAAATAAAAATATCTTGGATTTAAAGATTATTTCACTACTTAACATATGTTGTATAAAATTTCACACCTACATTATTTTTCTCGAACGGAAAGCTCTCTGACATAAACTAAAAAACACTTGACCATGAATTATTTTTTGGAGAAATGAGATCTAATACAGTGGATAACAAAGACAGAAATTTTCAAAATGTAAAAGGATATCAGTTAAAGTATCTTTTTAAGTTAATTTTTATGCCACATATATTTTGGGCTATGGGAGCTCTTATATTTCTTCTTATTACGGTTCTTATGACGTTATCAATCCCTATAATGGCACGCTATATAGTTGATGGATATTCATTTAATGTTGAAACAGGTCAAAAATATCTTTTCATAAGTTGTGCCTTAGTGACTGTAGTAGCTTTGGGGACGGCTATTCGTTTTTATTTAGTAACTCTACTTGGAGAACGATTAGTGTCTGACCTAAGGCAAGACTTATTTGATAAGATAGTAAATTTCAGCCCGAATTTCTTTGAGAAAACTTTGACGGGCGATTTGGTGTCTAGGATAAATGCAGATACAACTCTCGTGCAAAGCGTTGCTGGGTCTACTCTATCCCTTGCTATAAGAAATACATTACTTTTCGTGGGGGGCATAATATTAATGTTTTCTACATCGGTGAAATTAGCCTCATTTTCTCTTCTTATCATTCCTCTTATAGTTTTCCCCTTACTATACTTTGGAAGATTTTTACGAAAGCTAAGCCGTCAAACACAGGATAAACTGGCTAATAGTGCAGGTCTCGCATCTGAATATATTTTTGCTGCAACAACAGTGCAAACGAATAGCTATCAAGACCATGCTGTAAAAGAATACAATGAATTAATTGAGGATAGTTATCTCAAATCAAAAATTCGTGTTTTTGCAAGGTCAATTATGATTTTTTTAATTATCATCTTGGTTTTTTTTGCTGTTTCTTTTGTCGTTTATGCAGGTCTTAAGGACGTTGAGAGCGGTAGGTTCTCTATTGGTGAATTACTTCAATTTTGTCTCTATTCTTTGGTTGTTGGGGTCAGTGTTGGTGCCATAACGGAAACATATGGAGAGATTAGTAAATTTCTAGGTGCCTTAGATAGAATAGGAGAAATTTTTAGTACATTGGATCCGGTACAAGAGCACCCGAACCCTATCCCGATTAAACCCTCAATAAATGGATCTATTACCTTTAATCAAGTTAAATTTTCGTATCCTATGAGAAAAGAAATTCCGGCTTTGGATATTCCCAAACTAACGATACATAAAAATGAAAAGGTTGCTTTGGTAGGCCTTTCCGGGGCAGGAAAGACGACTTTCTTTCAACTAATACAAAGGTTATATGATATCGATAGAGGCTCAATTTTAATCGATACTTACCCCATTGATAAGGTGTCTAAATCTCATCTGAGACGACATATAGCTTATGTTCCGCAGGAGCCTGTTATTTTTTCTAAATCAGTGGCAGACAATATCCGTATAGGAAGGGTCAATGCATCATTAGCAGAAGTCGAAATAGCAGCAAAGCTTGCTTGTGCAGAGGAATTCATAAATGATTTGCCTCAGGGATACAATACCCTGTTGGGTGAGAGAGGATTGTTGATTTCGGTTGGGCAAAAGCAAAGAATAGCTATAGCACGAGCAATATTAAGAGACTCCCCAATTCTTCTTCTCGATGAAGCAACTTCTTCTCTCGATGCCATATCGGAAAATGCAATAAAGACAGCAATTGATAATATCTCTGGTAATAAGACTATTATCGTTATAGCCCATCGTCTTTCAACTGTGAAAAACGCAGACAGGATACTTTTCCTCGAAAAAGGAAAGCTAGAGAATGAGGGCGCTCATAAAGAATTGATAAGAACTAATAAAAAGTACAAAAAATTAGCAGAGCTTCAATTCTTGTAATACTTGAACTTTTTTTTAAAATCAATATTATCTGTTCACTAAAGTTTTAGAAAATCATGGGGGGGAATCTATGTTGAAATGGGATTCATTAGAAAACGCTGACAAAATAGCGGCAGAAATGCCTTTTGAAAAAAGGTTTGAAGCTAAGAGTGTCTACTCCATGCTTTCAAGAACTGTAATTAAGTATTCTGGCCGCCCAGCTGTGTCTTTTCAAATTGATGCAAGTCCAAGAAGTGGGTCTGAAACTCTTAGCTGGGGACAACTGTATGGAAAGGTTACGCAGGCTGCTAATGGTTTTAAATCACTTGGAATTGGGAAAACAGATAAAGTTGCCTACATTCTGCCGAATTGTAGTGAAGCGGTTATAACATTTTTGGCTGGATCCACGGCGGGAATAGTTGTTCCAATGAGCCCTTTACTTGAACCCGACCAAATGGCAGGAATTTTAAATTTGGCTGAAGTAAAAGTAGTAGTTACGCTAAAATCATTACCCAAAACAGATGTTGCTCAGAAGGTAGCATTAGCTTTAGAAAAAGCTCCAGCCGTTACACATTTAGTAGAGGTTGATTTAGTCAGATATTTAAAGTTTCCAAAAAGTATAATTGCTCCCCTATTAAGACCAAAGGTTAAAATGAGTCATGGTGCCGTTTCTCTTTCATTTGAAGATATGTTGGCATCTCAATCTTCGTCTTCATTGACCTTCAAAGATGATGGGGAAGATAGAACTGCTGCAATGTTTCACACTGGGGGTACAACTGGTACCCCAAAACTAGCACAGCATTCATTTACCGGTATGCTATATCAAGGATGGGGGATGAACAGAGCATTAACTTCGTGGAGTGAGAAAGAATCTGTCCTATGTCCGCTTCCCATGTTTCACGTGTTTGCGGCATACCCCAATGTTATGGCATGTGTAGCATCTGGGGCTCATATTATCTTTGTAACACCTCAGGGTTATCGTGGTGATGGGGTATTTGACAATTTTTGGTCTCTTGTAGAAAAATGGAAAGCCTCTTTCATTACAATTGTCCCTACTGCAGCAGCTGAGTTAATGCAGAGACCTATAAATGCCGACGTGTCTTCTCTAAAATACGCTTTATGTGGATCTGCACCCTTACCGCAGGATCTGTTTAAGAAATTTGAGGCTTCCACGGGCATCAAGATTCTAGAGGGCTATGGGATGACCGAAGCCACTTGCTTGGTATCGGGTAATCCCGTTGATGGCGGTGTTAGAAAAATAGGGTCAGTAGGTATTCCTTTTCCTTATACCAAAGTAAAGATTGCTAAAGAGGGGTCTAACCTAAAAAAGATAAATGCATGCAAGGAAGATGAGATTGGAGAGGTTTGTGTCGCTAATCCTGGAGTTATTCCTGGTAAAACGTATACCGACAACAAAAAGAACAAGGACCTCTTCTACGAAACGGATTTTCTTAGAACAGGTGATCTAGGATATCTTGATCAAGATGGTTATCTGTATATTACGGGCAGAGCCAAGGATTTAATTATTAGAGGTGGTCATAATATTGATCCGGCTTTGGCCGAAGAAGCAATCGCCTCTCACCCTGCTGTAGCTATGGTGGGAGTGGTTGGTCAACCTGACGCTAGACTGGGAGAAGTTCCTTGTGCTTACGTTGAGCTTGTCAAAGGGGAAGATTTAGAAGTTTCTGAGTTACTGGAACATGCTAAAAATAATATTGGAGAAAGAGCAGCCATTCCGAAAGACGTTGATATAGTCGATGAGATGCCAAAGACGCCTATAGGTAAGGTTTTCAAACCAGAGCTGAGAAAAAGAGCTATAAAGCGCTGTTTTAATGATGCTTTAGCAAAAGCCGGTATGTCCTTGGAAGTGACGGAAGTAATTGATCATCCACAAAAGGGACTTACTGCTATTATAAAAGACGGAAAATCAGCCAGCGAAAAGCAAATTGGTAAGGTCTTAGATAAGTTTATTTATCCTTGGGAAATGATTTAAGAACCAATTCCAAGAATTTGAAATATAGCTCTAATGTCCTCGATTTCTCGTAATCTTTTAGCTGAAGACAAGGCGTTACTAAAGACCAGAGGATCGTTAATTGCATTTTCTTGATCGGGTAAACCTGGGTTGTCTGTTGCCGAAACCATTAGTATAGAGTTCTGATCAGCCGGATAGTCACCTAACTCAGCAAGCATCCTAGTGATGGTTTCATTTATTATATTATTTGTAGCCTCTGTTGTTTCAGCCACTAATTGAAGTTCTTGGTCAGTAATACTCGGTGCTTCTGTTAACAAAGGTGCCGACGCTAGTGGCACCGAACTCTCATCTTGTGGCGGAAGTTCAAAGTCAAATTTTTCAAGTTTAGAGCGCTGTGATCGCGCTTGAAAACCTCTATTTATACGTTTATCTTCATTAAGTTTTTTTAGTAATGCATCAGTAATGCTTTCGCCTAACTGTACATTTATTTCGACTATTGGAATGTTGTCATTTGAAGCGTTCTCAAGAGTATTTATTCTGTTTAAAGAACTAGTTATATTATTAATAACCGCTGAAAACTGCCTAATTTGATCAAGTACTTTTTGACTATCACGGGACTCAAACAGAGTTGTTGAAGAATCTGGGTTCGTTTTTACGGGATCAATTAAAAGACTAGCCAAACCTTCATCAGACCCAAATAAAGATACAGTAGCTAATATGTCTCGCTGTAATTGAACTTGATCCAGTATCTTGTCAGGATAATTAATTTTATCAAAAAACTCAATTTTTTGATCTCTCTTGGTATCAAAACCTAGTTCAGCCAATTCTGAAGAGAATTTATATGAGATTAAATTATAGATTTTAATCAAGTCATTCTGAGGTAAATCCATACTTAGTATTGAATTTAATTCAGTTAGATCACTTATTTTTGCAAACTCTTGGTCCAGAAACTCCTTTGGATTTTGTAACAGATCAAATTTTTCATCAGAATTTGCACGATTTATTACCAAGTTAATAAGTTCATCGGACATATTTGGGAAGTTTTTTCTTATGTTTTTTTTAGCATCTGATAATAGTTTGCCAGCTGATTTCTGGTTTTCAATATCAAGTTTCTGTAATGTAAATAGTGCATTTACTTCTGGATCGATAGCAGGTAGATCTCGTTCCCTTTTATATTTTTGTGATTTTGTAGCTTTAATTACCTTAATTTTCTCTGATATTATCTTTGCTTCTTCATCAGGTAACAACACAACTTGTAAGTCATCAGAAAATGTCCCTGCAGGTGCTGGCTCTATTTCATAGTTGTAGTCCCCATCGGCTAATACTGGCATTACGATTTGATTTGGTTGAAACTTCGATGCTGGTGCTTGTACATAGATAGAGGTAACGTAAACTTCTTTTTTTTCGTTTGGTAAAATTAGGAGCTCGTCTCCGGGTGGAGATATGGTAGCTACTTGATCTTCATTAGCAGATAAAGAGGTGTCACCATATTCTTCTTCATTTTTAGTTACGTCCGCTATAACTGGCTTAGGAGGAATGGGTCTATCAATAAAAAATAAGTTCTCGCTATTATGATTATTCCTATATGCATCTGAAGGCTCAACAAAAAACTCAATAATGTCGCCATCAATGAGGTTAGTATATTGGTTAGTAGTGGCTGGCTCTAAAAGTTTAACGAAACCCATTTCAGGTTTAATTACCTGCCCATTTTCAACATCATACAAATCCGTGAAGTCAATTAATAAGTTAATAGCTCCATTTCTTATAACGGGAAAATAATTTCCAAATTCGTTCTCTGCTAAATCATCAATAACAAATGCAGGAATTTCAATGGAAGAAGTGTCATTCAACTCATTTTCGAGGAAAAACTCACTTCCAAAATCTGTGCGTCCAAATATCTTTGGGTCACCATTAGCATTTTCAACGTTATCTCCTACAGAGTTTAAAATGTCATTTATCGAAAATTTAAATACATCTAAGTTATCTGCACTGTAAGTGCTCAACAAGTTTTGAGCTTTTGTTGAATAGGAAATCTCTTGCGCAAAGGATTCCGCTAAAGGTATGAAAGAAATTAAATAAAAATAAAAACTTGAGAGAAAAAATTTATATTTTTTACATTCCATCATGCATTCTCTACATTTAAACTACGTTAGTCTCAATATATTTCGACTAAAATAGGAAAAATAATAGTAAAAACTTAACTTTTTCTTTAAAAACTCCTTGCTTTCAACCAATAAGAACTGACACAGCCTTCAATTCTCAACTGGTCACCATTGAGTATCTTTTTTTGACACTCTGAATAGTGGTATTTTTCTTGTGTTTCTTTAGTCGTTGTTCTATAAAAAAGTTTCGAGCCTGGTGTTCCTAAGTAATAATCCTCTGAAAACAGACGACTTAAATCATTGTCAATGTTATTGCTTGAACACGAAGCAATAAAAAATAAAGATATACCTATGAATACTCTGTTCATAAATGAAGGTCTGCACTTTTCATGCCATACTAATCATGGTGCTGCCGGAGAGATTTGAACTCTCGGCCTCTCCCTTACCAAGGGAGTGCTCTACCCCTGAGCTACGGCAGCAAGTAACTCTTTAGTTTTTTTTTAAGTTGTATTATATACAAATATAGCTTCTGTAAAGTAAAGGTTTTATGTGTCTATAGATGCAAAAAATAAAAGAAAAAAAATTAACGATCAGAAAAAAATAACAAGGCTGATAAGGGAAGAGAAGTTGGCTAGCGCTCTAAAAAAAAATATTAAATTGAGAAAAGAAAATAAGAAAAATAGTTGATGGAAACCATTTGAAAGAGAAGATTTTTATTGAAGGTGGGAAAAGGCTCTCGGGCTCTATACCGATATCAGGTGCAAAAAACTCTTGTCTTGCACTGATGCCATTATCGTTGTTAAGCGATAGCGCTTTGACTTTAAACAACGTACCCATTTTATCTGATGTGGAAACAATGATAGTTCTGCTTGAAAGTCTTGGGTGCGTAGTAAGTTATCAAAAGACAGAAAAAATACTCAATCTCAAGATGTCTGCAAAGCCATTATTCTTAGCAGACTATGAGATAGTAAAGAAGATGAGGGCTTCTATCCTTGTTTTAGGACCACTATTAGCTCGGTTTGGACAAGCAATAGTTGCTCTGCCTGGGGGCTGTGCAATCGGGGCAAGGCCGGTCAACCTTCATCTCATGGCATTAGAAGCACTTGGGGCAAGCTTTTCGATTGAAAACGGGTATGTAAAAGGTAACGTGGCTAAATCACTAAAAGGATGTAAAATTACGTTTCCATTCGAGTCAGTCGGTGCAACGGCTAACACGATAATGGCAGCTGTCCTTGCAAAAGGGACATCGGAGTTAGTTAACGTAGCTAGAGAACCTGAAATAATAGATTTGTGTAAGTGCTTGAAGTCAATGGGCTGTAAAATTGAGGGTGAAGGAGAAAGAACCATTATTATAGAGGGTGTTGATACCTTGAGAGAAACAACACATGAGGTGGTAATGGATAGGATCGAACTCGGAACTTTCATTATTGCTGGAGCTATATCTGATTCTGATCTAGAGTTCACAGGTGGTGACATTATTTTGCTAGAAAGCTTTGTTGATAAGCTTTACGAGGTAGGCATAGAGGTGTGTCAATCTGACTCTAATCTTCGGGTAAAGAGAATAAACAGATCATCAATAAAACATACTAATGTTCTAACTGAACCTTTCCCAGGCTTTCCTACTGATCTTCAAGCACAAATGATGGCTTTATTATCGCTTGCTGATGGGGTGTCTAGTATTGAGGAACAAATTTTTGAAAATCGATTTATGCATGTACCTGAGCTTATTAGAATGGGAGCTAACATTGAGATAAAAGGTCGAAAAGCGGTAATATCTGGAGTTGATAAGCTTAAAGGAGCACCGGTTAAAGCTACTGATCTTAGGGCATCGGTTTCACTAGTATTGGCCGGTCTAGCCGCTGAGGGGCAAACAGAAATTGATAAGATACATCACATTGATAGAGGGTATGAAGATATAATCAAAAAGCTTACAGGCTGTGGCGCGCAGATAAGAAGGTATTAGGTATGAAAAATATTTTCTTTTCGGAAGATTTAAATTTTTCTCGCAACTTCGCCAATTTTTTAGAAGCAAGAGAGCAATCAAATACTGCGATCATAGATGTAGTTAGAAATATAATTGAAGATGTGAAAATAAATAAAGATGCCGCAGTAATAAAATACACAAAGAAATTTGACAGGATAGATTTGGAAAAATTGGGATTATTTTTCGAACCAAATGAGATTAAAGAAAGTAGAAGAAAAATTGCAACGAAAGATAGAGCGGCAATAAATTTATCGATCACTAGAATTATGGATTTTCACAAAAAACAATTACCAACTAATTTAAGTTGGGAGGATGAATTAGGGACTCAACTTGGTTGGGTGTGGAAGCCAATTGATAGAGTGGGGGTATATGTGCCTGGTGGTAAAGCTTCTTATCCCTCATCAGCTATCATGAATATTACACCTGCAAAAGTTGCTGGTGTTCAAGATATTGTGCTGGCCTCACCCAGTCCTGACGGAATTTATAACCCACTAATGTTTTATGCATCATCTGCATTAGATGTCACCAAAGTATTGCGGGTAGGAGGCGCTCAAGCAATAGCTGCGCTAGCTTTCGGTACCGAGACAATTAAAAAAGTAAACAAAATTACCGGACCAGGAAACGAATATGTTGCTGAAGCTAAGAGGCAAGTTTTCGGAAAGACGGGCATAGACTCAGTTGCAGGTCCCTCAGAGGTTTTACTTATTTGTGATAAAAATATGCCTAAGAAAATTGCTGCCCTAGATCTATTAGCCCAAGCGGAGCATGATGAAAATGCACAATCTATCTTGGTAACCAATGACAAAGAATATGCTTTGGAAGTCAAAAGAGAAGTTGAAAATTATTTAGAGAAATTGAAAAGGAAAAAAGTAGCTGAAAACAGCTGGAAAAATTATGGAGCTATTGTAATTGTTCCCAACTTTGAAAAAGCAATAGAAGTTTCAAACTTAATTGCGCCTGAACATTTACAACTTTGTTTTAATAATGCTGAAACATATATAGAGAATATTAAAAACGCAGGTTCAGTATTCCTAGGATATTGGTCTCCTGAAGCTATGGGAGATTATATTACTGGTTCAAATCATATCTTGCCTACTAATGGAACGGCTAAGTTTTCTTCATCTTTATCAGTTTTGGATTTTATGAAAAGAGTGGCTATTACAAAAGTAAACAAAAATGGGTTCAAAAAACTAGGGCCTAAAGTAGTCAGATTAGCACAATCTGAAGGCCTCCAAGCTCACTCTCTTTCTGTATCTGAGAGACTTAAAAATCTTTAAGTTGAAACAGGAATGTCAAAACTAATCTCAATAAGTATTAAGCAAGACGATTTCAATCTGCCTACTCCAGAAGTTCTACAAGAACAAAATCTTGCAATATACGATTTAGAGCAGAGTAATTTTTTTCAACTAGAGGGCTTTGAGACTCATATCGAGATTAAGTTAAATATATCACTTTCTGGAAATGCTCTCGTTTTTGAAATAAGTTCCAGTGCCGATAAGACATTAAAAACATTATTTCTTTCTTTAACCCCTTTGAAGCAAATAATTAATGACTACTTCACAATTTGTGAAAGCTATTTTAATGCAGTAAAAAGTCTTCCTATCGATAAAATTGAATCCATAGATATGGGGCGAAAGGGGATCCATAATGAGGGAGCCCGTATTATAATGGAAAGACTAGATGGTAGGATTAAAACTGACTTAGAAACATCACGCCGACTATTTACATTAATATACGCTC
>CACBAO010000018.1 GCA_902537235.1 uncultured Alphaproteobacteria bacterium | reverse complement strand
AATCTCCTCAACTTTAAAGAGCTTTTTTTCTATTGATACTTTTCCCAATTAAAAGACTCTTACATTCTGTTTTCTAAGAAGTTTTTGAACATTTGAAATATTCACGCTATTCAGGGATGTTTTATTCTTTATCGTCTCGGCAGCGGCTACTCCTGCCCCTTGACCGGTAACTGTGCAGCAGGCCATATTTCTAGTTGCAGCATGTGCGATATTACTTCCCCCTATAGCTCTTCCAACAACCAGTAACCCTTTTATATTTTTGGGAAGCAAAGATCGATATGGAATATGCATATACCTACCCGTGGTGGGCAGCACTAGAACTCCGAAACCGTCTATGAACTCAGGGTATATTCCAACACTGTCTTCAAACCTGCACTCATTTTTGACATCTTCATCTGAGAGGTTGTATACAGAATCTATTTTATACGTATCTCTAATACCAATTGTCATTCCAAAGTTTCGTAACTTGCCAGCCGAACATCCAGGCATATATTCCTTCAAAGCAGCTATAGCTTCTAGAGCTGCTTTTCTCCCCTCTATTTCACCCTTAGTTAAACTTTCGGGATCAGTGCCATCTATCCCATTAAGATGAACCAGGTTTAGATAAGTTAGTTCGCCCGTATCATGTATTGCTCCCCATGTTCCGGAAATTGTTTGCAAGTCACTATCAATCAAGCCAGAATCTTTTGCCTTTTCAAATGGTTTGCGAAGAAAAGGTGAAAACATGTCATCTTCTTTCCCAGATGTTTGCACCTGCCAATTCTTGTCACTCCAGTCGCTATATTTTTGTGGATCACGCTCTATTTCATTCATAAACTCTTCTTTATTTACACCAGACATATGAAACATAACGGAGGCAGATATCATGTCCTCTTTTTTATTTTTGAAGACTTTTACTCCACTACGCCTAGCTACGTCGGCATCACCAGTTGCGTCAATAATAATTTTGCCAATAATTGCTTCCCTGCCGGCTTTAGACTCCGTAATCACTCCTTTTATCTCGTCACCATCTAAAATAGGAGCACAAAAGGCGCGATGTAGCATTGGCCTAATACCTGCTTTTAAAACAAGGTTATCTGCTACCACCTTAAATCCCTCACTATCAAGTTCATAACTTTTCGATTGCGACTCAGGAACTGCTGCATTACTTTCTATCGCTCTTTGTTCATATTCAAAAGCTAGTCCACCAGCTTCTATGCTTTTCTCATGGCGATACCAAGCGAAGCCCTCCACGCCAACGGATGTTATATTGCCCCCAAAGCATCCAAAACGCTCGATAAGTATGACGCTCACACCAGCTCTAGCCGCCGCAATTGCTGCGGATAGTCCCCCTGGGCCAGAACCAACAACGATCACATCTGCTTCACCCACAACAGGGGTTAATCTCTCAGGTTCTCTAATTTCCATCGCAGCACAACTTACTCATACAGCATTGTCCAATAAAAAGATTTGCTAAGCAAAGTAATTTTTACTTCCTAAAAAAATAGTTAAAGACATAACGCAAAATAAGAGGGGTCAGGCCTATGAGGCAAAAAATGATCAATATTTTTGGAGATAATATTTCAGCAATATGATTTATTTTGTTAATTTGAGAGCCAAAGTATACATAGATTATAGTCATCGGAGTGATACCTATCAAAGTTACAATGCTATATGGAACGAGCTTTATTGGGGTAAAGGCCATAAAGATATTAACTAGATAAAATGGAAACGCCGGTATCATTCTAATCGCAAACAAATAGAATATACCATTTTTGATAAACATTTTCTGAAACGCATCAAAAGAAGCTGTCCTTTGATTATGCAAAAAACTTTTTAGGAAGTAGCGTACCAAGATAAAACTGAATAGCGCTCCAAACGTGGCAGATAAAGTTGATAATAAAGTTCCCTGAAAAACGCCGAATAGTATTCCTGAAAATATGGAAAGAATTGTTGCTAATGGTATGGAAGCAGAGACTATAATTACGTAAAGAATACAAAAGAAACCTCTGCATATAACTGGATATGAGGAGCATGTTTGTTCAATTTCCAGTTTCGCATCTAAAAACTTTTTTAGTGATAATCCGTCAAGAGCATAAAGAACCAATGAAAAAGTTAAAGCTAGCGATATATAACCCAAAAATCGTCTCAAATTTCACTCATCCTGAAGGGATACAGTAAGCATGCCTATTGCAATACTACTTTTAATTAAAATAATATGGTTTAGTAGATACGGTATATTGTACTCCTGTAAAGAGGTATCTGGACTCATGGAAGGCTTTAACGTTTCGGTAGTAGTTCCTACATTCAATAGAGTAGATTTTGTACTAAAGGCAATTAAATCTATTTCAATTCAGACTTTTCAACCGTTAGAAATCATTCTGGTAGATAATAACTCTGAGGATAACACCACGGAAATGGTTGCTAAGCACTTTAAGTTTGTAAAGATTTTAATCCAGAAAAAGCAGGGCGTAAGTGCAGCTAGAAATTTTGGAATACGAGAGGCATCAGGTAATTGGATCGCTTTTTTAGACTCAGACGATCGATGGCACAAACGCAAGCTTGAGGAACAAGTTAAGAGTATTTCTAGAGATAAATTATCTGTGAATTTATCCCACACCGACGAAATATGGTACAGAAATAAGATTTTTTTAAATCAGAAGGAAATTCATAAAAAACGAGGGGGTTTTATTTTTGAAAATTGCTTACCACGCTGTTGTATTTCCCCAAGTAGTGTACTTATTAAAAAAAAGGTTTTTGATGATATTGGCCTTTTCGACGAGTCTTTAGACGTTTGCGAAGATTATGATTTTTGGTTGCGTTTTTGTTGTAAATATCCAGTAAATTTTGTTGATCAAAAACTTACGATTAAAAATGGTGGGCATAATGATCAATTATCAAAAAAGTACTGGGGCATGGATAGGTTTAGAGTTCAAGCGTTAGAAAACTTGTTAAGGTCGTCAGTTTTGGATGAATGGCAGCGACAGTTAACAAAGAGTATGCTACTAAAGAAAATTAAAATATTAATACAAGGAGCGAAGAAGAGATCAAATACATCTACTTACAATAAGTATTTAGAAAAACAAAAGTACTGGGAAGCAGACTAGTGATTGAAAAAAATTTTGAAGGATTATCGGTTAGGTGGGTGATTGCATTAAAAGGAGAAGCTGAGGAAATAATTAAAAACTATGCTATGAAGAGGGTAGCGACTACGCCTTTCCCGGTTTATAAAAATAAAGATTTAGATATGTGGCTTATTCTTTCAGGGATCGGACAATTAAATGCGGTTGCAGCTACAAGTTACTTATATGTAAAAAGCGATGCCTCATATAATACTATATGGATAAATTTTGGAATAGTTGGGAGCCGAAACTTTAAGGTTGGAGAGCTGATCCAAATAGATAAAATAACATCAAGTGATTTTCAAGATAACTATTATCCGTCACCGTCCACTTTTAAGAATAATAATATTGAACGCTGTAATTTGATAACGGTCAACAAACCTGAAAAACTTTTTGAAAATGATGCCGTTTACGATATGGAGGGTTATGGTTTCTTTAGCTTCGCAAAAAAAATTGCACCCTATGAGCTCGTATCTGTTTTGAAAATAATTTCAGATATACCTGGAACAGACTTATCTAAAATCGACAAAAATAGGGTAGAAATACTAATTTCCAAAAAAATTCAATTTATAGAAAAAGTTTTGGAAAATTTACTCGATTTACAGAAAATTCTCTTTCTACAACTAAGAGATCCCAAATATTTTGATGAAATATGTTTGCAGAAAAAATTTACATTTAGTCAAAAGGTAACTCTGCGAAAATACTTGACTCAATGGCAAGCTAGATTTCCACAGAGAAATCCTTTAGAGGAGATTGGACAAAGAATGACAGCTTCTCAAATTTTAAAGAAATTTTCAGATAATCTTATGAGATGAAACATGGTTGATACTATTTACGCAGAAGATGAAATTATCGGTACTAAAAAAGCGCAAGAAATTATTTCAAAGTTTAGACATGCAAAAGTCACAACTATCAAAAGATTTGGAGAGGTATTTAATCCTTCAAACCAGAATTTCAGGATTCAGAAAACTAACCCTGCTTTAATTCTTGCAAAAAAACAAAAAGGATTTGTTCTTGATGCACCCGAGGGATTTGGTATTGGAGATCAAAACAATTATTATTTCTCTCACATGTACAATTGCTTATACGATTGCTCTTATTGTTTTTTACAAGGCATGTATAATTCAGCAAATTATCTAGTCTTTGTAAATTTTGATGACTATCAGAATGAAATCGAAAAGACTATAAAAAAACATAAAGAGAAAAAAATGACGTTTTTTACGGGCTATGATTGCGACTCTTTGGCTATGGAGCCAATAACTAATTTCATAAATGATTTTGTTCCCTTTTTTAGTCGGTATAAAAAGGTCCTATTCGAAATAAGGACAAAAAGTATCAATAACACTGTATTTAGAAAGCATAATCCACTAGCAAATTGTATTGTAGCGTATAGTCTCATGCCGGAGGCCTTAGCAAAGATTTTGGACAAAAAAGCTCCTTCAGTGTCTGCCCGGATAAAAAACATGAAATACCTAGAAGATAAAGGATGGAGGATTGGATTGAGGTTTGATCCATTGATATATTGTAATAATTGGAAGGCTCAATACGCTGACTTATTTGCAAATATCTTTAAAGAAATCAAAGAGGAAAACATCCATTCGGTTTCTTTTGGATCGCTAAGATTTCCTACAAGTTTTTTCAATAAATTACTGCAATATTATCCAAATAGCGAAGAATTATCATTTTTAAGATCAAATGATAGAGGGATCATTTCTTACGATCAGTCGATAGAAAATGAGATGAATGAATTTTGTAGATTAGAGCTTATGAAGTATTGTGACGCAAGAAAGTTCTTTTCTTGTGGTTGAGAAAATTAGGAGATAGTATTAAAAAAGTCATTGTCATAGGATCGACCGGCACAATTGGGGAGGCTGTATCAACACTTTTGCTTAACAGTGGTTTTACGGTGATAGGTATAGGTAGAAAAGTTCCTTCTTTGGATGAAAAAAAGGAAAACTATATTCATCATATTCTAGACCTTCAAAATACTGAACTACTAGAGGCGACACTGTCAAACATTGTAAGGAATAATGAAGAGATTTTTTGTTTGGTGCATTGTGCCGGGGTTGGAGAATTTTCCAATATAGAGAACCTTCCTTTATCGAAAATAAAAGCCATGCTAGATGTTAATTTACTTTCGGTTATCGTATCAGCGAAGGCCGTGTTACCTCATTTAAAGAAAATAGATAATGGAAAATTAATATTAATTGGTTCTGAAGCCGGCCTAAAGGGAGGGCAAAAAGGATCTGTTTATTCGGCTACAAAATTCGGTTTGCGTGGATTTGCTCAATCAATCAGAGAGGAAACAGCAAAGAATAATATATTCGTTACAGTAATAAATCCAGGTATGGTAAGAGGAAAATTTTTTGATGATAAAAATTTTCGGCCTGGGAAAAGTGAAGATAATGCTATTGAGCCACATGATATAGCAAAATTAGTAAATTATTTGCTAGATGAAGAGAAAGGCATGGTTTTTGACGAAATAAATGTATCCCAAATGAAAAAAGTTATAGAGTTTACCAATAGCTAGGGGTCAAAATATGGGGAATGAGTTAATACAAAAGTATGCTTTTGAAGCAGTAGATTTAATTAGAAAAAGGGAAGTAAGTAGTTCTGAGCTTATAAAAGCCTCACAAGAACGGCATATAGAAGTGGATGAACAAGTTAATGCGCTACCCTACACTTTTTATGACAAGGCTCTCATAAAAGCAAAAAATATCAATATTGATAGTGAGAGACAAAACAAAAAAAGTCTTTTAGGACTACCAATAGCAGTTAAGGATTATAATGATGTAGCAGGAGTTCCTACTACATTTGGCTCAAAAATATTTAGTAATAATATTCCACCAAAATCAGACTCAACAATTGCCCGCTTAGAACAAAATGGTGCACTCCCTGTGGCTAAATCAAATGTTCCAGAATGGGCAGGGGGGCACACCTTTAATCCAGTATACGGGGTTACAAAAAACCCCTTTAACAATAATAAAATCGCCGGTGGTTCATCTGGAGGTTCCTCAGTTGCTTTAGCTACAAAACAGGTTTGGCTAGCCACAGGTAATGACTTAGGTGGAAGTCTTAGAACTCCTGCTAGTTTCAATAATATTGTTGGCTTACGACCTAGCATTGGAGTTGTTCCGAGAGGTCTTCGTTATAATAGATTTGACCCACTGTGGGTCGAAGGTCCTCTGGCAAGATGTGTAAAAGATATCGGTCTAATGCTTGATGCCATGTCTGGCTATTGCAAAACTGATCCATTATCTTTTGATCATACATGTAGTTCTTTTCTTGAAGCCGTTGATGCTTTTGACTTACCGGCAAAAGTAGCCGTTACGGAAGACTTAGGTTTGGTCCCTGTTCAACAAGAGGTTAGAAGTATCTTTAGAAAAGTATTTCCACACTTAAAAACTATTGGCTGTGAGGTAGGGAGTGATATACCCGATTTTAACGGTGCGATAGAAAGTTTTCATACACTAAGAGGTTTATTAATGGCCTATATGTTGGGTGATCTCTATAAGAGCAAAAGAGATGAAATTCTGGTGGATATTGTGAAAAATATAGAGGTTGGTTTTGAGGCGTCGAATGATGAAATAATAACCGCAGAGAAAATCAGGCAGGACCTTTTTATAAAAGTTGATAGATTTTTTGAAGAGTACGATTTTTTGATCTGTCCAACATGTTCCGTTTTACCGTTTGATATTGAAACTCCCTTTGTAAAAGAAATAGATGGGGTCGTATGTAAAACATATATTGATTGGTTCGCAATTACGTTTGCGTTGACCCTTACTTCGTGTCCGATTATTTCTCTTCCAGTTGGCTTTTCTAGTCATGGGTTACCTGTTGGAATTCAAATAATGAGTAAGCCAAGGCAGGAAGACAAACTCCTAGCCTTTGCAAAGGTTTTGGAAGAAAAGGTTTCCGTAAATAAGAATAGTCCTATTTAGACAATTTTTAGATTTATATAGGGAAAAAAGCATTAGCGTTATTTAATTTAAACTTTGAAATGGTATTTCTTCCATTATCGGATTTCAAGAAGGTAACCATTTTTTCAACCGCACTAGATTTAATGTTTTTACATTTCTCGGGGTTTACAGTTGTTATGGCGTAAGTATTTAAATCTTCATTATCATACCCAACTATTTCGGAGCTCCCTTTGTTTTTAAAGGAATACCAAGTTGCTGTGTCAGTTATAGTAAATGCTTCAAGTTCATTTGCAATTATCAGAGTAGCACCTTGCCCAGAGCCGGTTTCTAGATACCAAGTTTTTGGGAACTCCTCAGGCACAAGAGCTAGCTGTTTCCAAAGAGATAACTCCTTCATATGAGTCCCAGAATTATCGCCACGAGAAATGAATTTCTCTTTCCTATCATAAATTATTTTCATTATGTCTCTTATTTCAAGGCTTGCAAAATTTTTATTCATTTTAGATTTTCTGGGCCCAACAATTACCCAGTTATTATACATAAACTCGAACCTCTCTAATCCATAACCGGTTTTTAAAAACTCAAGTTCTGCGTTTCTCGCATGCGTTATAAGAACGTCTCCATCACAATTTTTCATATTTTTAATTGCTTGTCCTGTACCAACAGCGACAACTCTAATTTCAACACCCGTATAGTGTTTTAAGATAGGAGCAATGTAACCATAAAATCCAGAATTTTTTAATGAAGTAGACGATTGAATAATAATATTATCCGCCAAAACATTAGCGCTTGATAAAGCTACAAAAACTGAGAGCAAAAGTATGCGTGAGAGGATATTTTTCAATTTATTTTTCCGGATATGTAATTTCTTGCTTCTCTGGTTTTTGGATTTTCAAAGAAATTTTCAGCTGAAGAATGTTCAATTACTCTACCAGTGTGAATGAAAACGATTTCGTCTGCTAATCTCCGAGCTTGATTTATATCATGCGTAACAAAGAATATTTTCCGTGATGATCTTACTTTTTGAATAAGATATTTTTCAATTAACGTAGTTGAGTTTGGCTCAATATTGGCGGTAGGTTCATCTAATAGTAAAATTTCAGGATTGGTTATTATTGCCCGCGCGAGACATAATCTCTGTTTCTCACCAGCTGACAGAGTTATTGCGTTCTGATGCTCTTTTTTATCTAATCCCATCAAACTAAGTAATTCTTTTGCGAGGGTACTTTTTTCAGATGTTATTTTTTCCAAAACAAATAACATGTTTTTTAGAACTGTTCTCCGCAGTATAACTGGCTCTTGAGATACGAAAGCGCATGTTTTAACTGACAGACTCCCACCCTGGAAAGTTATGGATCCACTACATGGAGTCAAAAGTCCTGTTAATAGCTTTAAAAAAATTGTTTTACCCGCTCCATTAGCTCCGAGAAAAACTGTTATCCCATCTCCATTTAAAGAAAGATTGGTATTGTGTAAAAGGGTCTTTCCTTCAATATCAAAAGAAAGGTCATTTATGCTTATTTGGGTATCTTCGGAGGTCATCAAATAGTGCTCCCAGAAGTTTTAAGATATTTTCCTCGCAAAAACAAAATGAAACCATTGAGTACTATTGCGGTGGTTAACAAAATAATTCCTAAGCCCAAAGCCAAATCAAGATTGCCCTTTGAGGTTTCTAGTGCAATAGCGGTGGTCATGACCCGAGTAACATGATCTATGTTTCCTCCTACAATTATAATTGCGCCAACCTCAGAAATAGAGCGGCCAATACCAGCAAGTACCACAGTTGTAAGTTCAAACCTGCTATCAACAATATAAGCTATCACTGATTTTAATTTTGCTATCCTGTATGAACGGAAAAACTCATGATAACGGGTATGTAGGCTTTCAATTATTTGAAACGTTAGACAACACACTATGGGTAAAATAAGGATTACCTGAGCAATTATCATTACCGTTGGTGAGTAGAGAAGCCCCATCCATCCTAACGACCCTGAACGAGAAAATAGTAAATATACAAATAAGCCAACAACTACTGGAGGTAAGCCCATCATTCCAAAAAGGATGGAAACAACAGTATTCCGGAATTTAAAATGTGTGCTTGCTAAAAATGCTCCAAGAGGTATTCCAAGTATGCTTGAAATGAGTACGGCATAAAATGTTATCCTGAACGATAGAAGTATAATTTCCAGTAATTCAGCATCTAAAAATAAAATTAGACCGAGAGAACTAACGAACGCTTCTGATATATCATTCACGTTTTATAGCGATATGTATTTTTGTAAGTGGAAGTCTTCATCTCCAAATTCATGATCAATTAAAACCAATCTCTTTGCGTAATGACCAAGATCATATTCCCAAGTCATTCCCATTCCACCATGCAATTGAATACTTTCCTCTGCTACCAAAGTTCCTATTTTTCCAATTGAAAATTTCGCTGCAGAAATTGTTTTTTCTCTTTCTGTTTGGTCGTCAAAATAAATTGTAGCATTAATAACCGAGGAACGAGCCTGCTCTATTTCAACTAATAACTGTGCCATTCTATGTTGAATAGCTTGGAACTTACCGATAGGTACGCCAAATTGCTTTCTAGTTTTAAGATATTCAAGGGTTAATTCCTTTATTCTTTCCATAATACCGAGGGCCTCGGAACAAATTGCGAGAATACCAGTATCGATCGCATGGGAGACTATTGAATAGCTCATTCCAAGTTCACCAACGAGTTCTTCTGGAGAAATACTTACATTTGTAAAAGTCAAATCAGACACTCTTCCCCCATCTATAGTTGCGAAGCTATCAATTTTTATACCTTCTCGATCAGTTGGAATACAAGCAATTGAAATACCTTCTTCGCTGGAAGCATCCCCGGTATTTCTACAGGTTACCAAAAAGTGTGTTGCCTCAGATGCATGTTTTATCATTCGCTTAGTGCCTGAAATCTTATAACTTTCATCAGCTTCTACAGATAGTTTCGTTTCTACAAAACTTTTCAAGTACTCTGTATCCGTCTCGCTGTGGGCTAAGATAGGTAAACACTCGTTTTCAAGAATCTTTTTAACAAGCGATTTTTGAGCATCATTACCTCTTGATAATACTTTGGCAGCAAGTATCCCGACCTCTAGAAAAGGCTCTACGACGAGGCCTCTTCCTAAAGCTTCAAAAACGGTTGAAATATCTAGTGCTGTGCCGCCAAACCCATCTAATTCTGGGTCTATAAGAGATTCGAGAATCCCCAAGTCTCTCATGGCTTCCCAAGCTTTTTTTGAATATCCAAGATGAGAATGTGCTGCGATATTACGATCAGAAAGACTGTATTCATTTTCAAAATATTTTTTAAGAGTATCAAATAGAATTTGCCTCTCAGGACTCGGTTTGAAATCCATTAGTTTCTCTTTCCTATAAATTGAGCATTAGTTTTGAAATTATATTTTTTTGGATTTCGTTTGACCCTGCATAGATTGATTTTTTTCGATGATTAAAATACTTTCCCGATGCGTATGCAGCAGCCTTAGGAAAAACTTCTGCTCCGTTGTAACCAGTAGAAAGAGCATCTGGTTCATTAACAAAAGCCCGTTTCCCAAGTGATTTTCTTGTTAGATTATCTATATCTTGCTCTATCTCAGAACCTAAAATTTTTATTATGGAGCTCTCTGCCCCAGGTGCCTCACCATTTTCTACAGAAGCCAGTGTCCTTAAATTTGTTATTTCTAGATTTTGAAGATCAATTTCTATCTGTGCTAATCTGGATGCGAACATTGGGTCGTTAGACAATGGTTGCTCATTCTTTTTTGCATCATCTGCCAATTTCTTAAGCTTTTGGATTTTTCGTTTTGACACTGCAACATTTGCATTCCCAGTCCGTTCATGCGTCAGTAAATATTTGGCATAGGTCCACCCTTTATTTTCTTCCCCTACAAGGTTTTTCACAGGAACTTTTACGTCAGAAAAAAATATTTCGTTAACCTCATGACTACCATCTAATGTAATAATAGGTCTCACTTCGATTCCGGGAGAGTTCATGTCAATCAGAATAAATGATATTCCCTCTTGTGGTTTTCCCTCGTTTGAGGTTCTTACTAAGCAAAAGATCATGTTGGCGTGTTGTGCGAATGTCGTCCAAGTTTTTTGACCATTTACGATGTAATGGTCACCATCTCTCACAGCACTTGTCTTTAAAGATGCTAAGTCTGAACCAGATCCAGGCTCAGAATACCCTTGGCACCACCAGTCCTCACCGGTGAGCATTCTAGGCAGCCAGTAATCTCTTTGTTCTTGCGAGCCAAATTTCATTAAAACTGGTGCGAGCATGCCAACTCCAAATGGTACAATTCGAGGTGCTCCTGCAGAACCACACTCTTCTTCAAAAATGAATTTTTCAACAACATCCCATTCTTGTCCACCATACTGTTTTGGCCATGTGCCTGCTAGCCAACCTTTCTCATTTAGCTTTTGATGCCATCTTTCGGAGTCTTCTTTAGTGATAGGTATACCATTTTTAACCTTTTCAACTACTTGGGGTTCTAAGGTGTCGTTCAAAAAACTACGTACTTCAATTTGAAAATTTTCTTGTTCTTTAGTAAAATTTAAGTCCATTTTTTTCTCCAATTAATTTAAGCTGTTAAAATCCTTACCTTCTTCTACAAGCTTTACAATTAGTTCTGCTGGCTTCCAAAAGTAAGGGTCTTCTTTTTCAAGTTCTTTTAAATCATTAAGTATATTTTCAATGCCATAAACATCTGCGTACCTCATTGGTCCTCCCATATGTCTTGGGAACCCATAACCGAATAGTTTTGTTACATCTATGTCGGATGGTCTCAAGGCCATCTTCTCTTCTAAAACCTTGGCACTTTCATTAATCATGGCTGCAAAGTAGCGTCTTCTTATTTCATCCGAGGATAGGCTCTTAGCTTCTATGCCCTTAACATTTCTTTCTTCTTGGATAATCGACAGAACTTCAGGGTCTTCTTCTCCTCTTCGTGCCCCAGGAGTGTATTTATAGTAACCGCGCCCAGTTTTTTGCCCAAACCAACCCTTTTCACAAATACGGTCGGCAATAGAAACATATCGTTCCTCATTCGATCTAAATGCAGCTTTTCGTTTTCGATCAGCCCATCCTATGTCTCCACCTGCCAGGTCAAACATTTGAAATGGTCCCATAGGATAGCCAAACTCTACTATCGCTTTATCTATATCATATGGTGAGGTACCATCTTCCATCATGTAGTTTGCTGCCTTCGCGTAATTTTCGAGCACACGGTTCCCGATAAACCCATCACAATTCCCCGCCCGAACTGGCACCTTCTTAAGAATTTTTGCTAGTTGAAAACCTGTAGCCACAACATCATCTTTCACATTAGTTGGAACAACTATCTCTAACAGACGCATAATGTTTGCTGGAGAAAAGAAATGAAGACCAATCACATCACCAACTCTATCTGTTGCCGAAGCAATTTTGTCGATATCTAGATACGAGGTATTTGATGCCAACACGGCTCCTTCTTTTGCAATATCATTAAGTTGTGAAAAGACACCTTTCTTAACATCAAGTTCTTCAAATACAGCTTCAATTATCATGTCCTTATCCGAGAGGTCTTTAAGATGGGTTGATGTGGAGTAGTTAGATAAAATCTTATCTGCTTTCTCTTGGGACAATCTCCCTTTCTCTACGTCACGCCTATAGACTTTTTTTACATTCTCAATGCCTCGCTCAAGACTCTCTTGATCTCTTTCTACCATAGTAACAGGTAGACCAGCATTTAGTGCAGCGATCGTGATACCTGATCCCATAGTACCCCCACCAATGACACCTAGTTTCGATATAGGTCGGGGTTTTGCACCTCGTTCTAATTCAGGAATTTTGTTGCTCTTTCTTTCAGCAAAAAAGGCGTGGATAAGGCTTTTACTCTGGTTGCTATCCATTAACTCCTGAAAGGTTTTTTGCTCGAAGTTCATACCATCTGCATAATCGAGCAATACTGCTTGCTCTACGCAGTCAATAATTTTCTGTGGAGCATTTAGGTGGGGACTATTTTTTTTCCACTTTGCCCTTTCTTGTGCAATTACTTCTAAGTTCTCGGAATTGTTCTCAACTCTTTCTTCACTTTTACTAACCCTTTTTAAAGGGGTAGCACTTTCAATGACTTTTTTTGCAAAAGCAATAGCACCGCTCTTGAGGTCATCAACGATTTCGTCAATTGCACCAATTGCTAGTGCTTTTTCCGCTTTAACAGGTTTCCCTGTTGTCATTATATCTATTGCACTTTTTACTCCCACTAACCTAGGCGTTCTTTGCGTTCCAGCAGATCCTGGTAGCAGGCCTAAATGTACTTCTGGAAGTCCAACTGAAGCATCTTTAGTTGCTATTCTAAAGTGTGTTGACAAAGCTATCTCAAAAGCACCGCCCAGAGCGAACCCATGTATCGCAGCAATTACGGGTTTCTCGCTTTGTTCAATTAAATCGCAAACATCAGGTAAATGAGGCTCTACGGCAGGTAGATGAAATTCTGAAATATCAGCACCTGCTGAAAATACGTTACCATCACCGTGGATGACAATCGCCTTTATCATATTATCGCTTAATGCTTCTTCAACACCTTTCCTTAACCCAGCTCTTACACCTTGGCTTAAAGCGTTCATAGGGGCATTAGAGAGAGCTATAAAAGCTATTTCATTTTCTTTTGATAAATGCGCTGTTTTTGTCATTATTATCCCCCTAAAGATTTTACACACATATAGAATAGTGTTGAAAAATAAGAAATCTAGTGAAATGATACATCTGGTAAGTTTCTAGTCAAGAGATTGGAAGAATTATTAAAGTCAATTAGGGAGAGTATTATGAGAGCGGTAATTTGTTCTAAGTTTGGGTCGCCAGAAGATTTGGAAGTTAAAGAAGTTGAGGAACCAGTTACCGGAGCCAATCAGGTGAAGCTTAAAGTAGAGGCGTGCGGCGTAAATTTTCCTGATACTCTAATTATAAACAATAAATACCAATTTAAACCGGACCTCCCTTTCTCCCCAGGTGGCGAGGTCGCCGGTATTGTTGAGGAAGTGGGAGAAGGGGTAAAAAATTTTGCAGTTGGTGACAAAGTGATGACGACTACTATACACGGGGGCTTTGCAGAAAAACTTGTTGTGGGTACTGAGATGTTAATGAAAAGGCCAGAAAAAATGAGCGGCGTTGTTGCCTCTGGTATTCAGATTACCTATGGTACTTCGATGCATGCGCTAAAACAAAGAGCGTCATTACAGAAGGGCGAAACTCTGTTGGTGCTCGGAGCAGCTGGAGGAGTGGGCATCTCTGCAGTAGAGATAGGAAAAGCAATGGGCGCTACTGTAATAGGGGCTGCAAGTACAGATGAAAAGCTAGAAGTAGTGAAGAAGGCTGGAGCGGATCATTTAATTAATTATGGAAAAGATGATCTGAGAGAACGACTCAAAGAAATAACTGGGCAAAAGGAGTCATATGATGTTTTGTATGATCCGGTTGGAGCTGATCTATTCGAACCAGCACTTAGGTCTATTAGGTGGAATGGTCGTGCTTTGGTCATTGGTTTTGCTGGTGGAGACGATAAGATACCTAGAGTTCCTATGAATTTACCTCTACTTAAAGGTTGTGCAATTGTAGGGGTTTTCTGGGGTTCTTTTAGAGTAAGAGAGTCAATAGAGGAGCTTGCTAACTTTCAGCAACTATTTGAGTGGTTTAATAACGGTGATATTGATCCTTTAGTTTCAGACGTATATCCATTAGAAGAAGCAGCTGTTGCTCTTAGAAAACTTATGAACCGGCAAGCAGTCGGAAAAATCGTTTTAACCACTGAGTAGTTTTAACAAACTTATAGAACTTTTAGTAACCCATCTGTCGCACCGCTAAATCTCTCATGATTTCCTCGGAACCACCTCCGATAGCCATGACCTTTACCTCACGGTAAATCCTTTCTACTGGATTTCCTCTCAGATATCCAGCTCCACCCATTATTTGCATTGCCTCACTTGAGCAATACTCAAGCTCTTTAGTAGCAAAAAACTTTGCCTTTGAGATTTCTGCAACTGGAACTTCTCCATTATTCATATTCCAGCAAATATTATTTACTAACGCTTCAAGAGCATCAATTTTTGAGGACATGTTTGCTAGCTTATGACGTATAACTTGATGCTGAATAAGGGGTTTTCCAAAAGTCTCTCTAGTCTTTGCCCATTCTATGCTTTCCTCAAGGCAGACTTTCATCATCCCTAAAGAGCTAGCACACATGCACATTCTCTCTATATTGAAATTCTCCATTATTTGTATGAAGCCCTTGTCCTCTTCCCCCATCATATTCTCAGCAGGCACTCTAACATTATCAAAGTACAAGGTTGCCTGATCAGAGCACCACCAACCCATTTTTTTATCAAGTGGTACCCGTGAAAAGCCATCCCTGTCGGCCTCCACGAAAAATAGAGAAATTCCTTTCAATCCCGATCCACCAGTTCTAGCTCCGACAACAAAATAGTCGGATGTCATTGCTCCCGTAATAAAAGTCTTGCTGCCATTAATAACAAAATGGTTCCCATCTCTTTTTGCTGACGTTTTCATATTTGCTACATCTGAGCCCCCACCTGGCTCAGTTATTCCCAAGCTTGAGCCTTTTTTCCCAGTGACTATATCTTTAAGAACCCTATCTTTTATTTCCGATGAACACAGTCTTTGTATCGGCTCAAGGGAAATCATTCGCCCACCCATGGCTGCGCCAACACCTCCGGCTCCGCATTTCGCGAATTCTTCGTTGTATATTGCTCTTAGGAAATTATCGTCTTCTCCTAATCCACCATACTTTTCATCAATTCCAAAACCCCAGACACCTAGCGCTCCAGCTTTCTGATGAAGATCCCAAGGTATCTTTCCTTCTTCATCCCAATCGTTGACATAGGGTTTGATTTCTTTATCAACAAACGCTTTTAGCTGGGCTCTGAATTCTTCTCTCTCTGGTGTATCAAATGGGTTCTTCATAAATTTTCCTAATCTGTTATCAAAATTCTAAAAAAGGACTTTTATTAGTATCACATATTTATGTAGACTTAAAAAGACACAAATGAGGGCTCGAACGTTGAAAAAAGATTTATTGAAAATTGGGGGTGCATCCGGTTTTTGGGGAGATGCGTTACAAGCTACCGAGCAACTCCTTAGACATGATGATCTTGATTTCATTGTATATGATTATTTAGCCGAAATTACTATGGCTATAATGGCGCGGGTAAAGGCAAAAGACCCTAATGTAGGATATGCTACTGATTTTATTTCAGAGGCTATGGTTCCAAATTTAAAAAGGATATCTGAAACCAACACTAAGATAATTTCAAACGCTGGAGGGGTGAACCCATCGGCTTGTGCTATCATTCTAAGAGAGAAAATCGAGGAGCAGGGATTGTCTCTTAGAGTAGCAGTAATCGAAGGGGATAATCTACTTCCAGGAATAGATAACATAAAAAGCTTGAACCCAACCGAAATGTTCTCAGGCAATGAATTCCCAGAAAAGGAAAAAATTGGCAGCATCAACGCATATTTTGGGGCTCAGCCTATTGTAAGAGCATTAGAAAAAGGCGCTGACATAGTGATAACCGGAAGATGTGTGGATAGTGCAGTGACGTTAGCTGCATGTATGTATAACTTTGGTTGGGGCGCGGAAGATTTTGATCTTTTATCTTCGGGCAGTCTTATTGGGCATCTTCTTGAGTGTGGAACTCAAATTACGGGAGGCAATTTTACTGATTGGAAATCTATTAAAGGAACTTTTGATCAGATCGGTTATCCAATAGCAGAGATAGAAAAAGATGGAAAAGCTGTTATCACAAAAGCAAAAGATACTGGTGGAGTTGTAAGCTTTGGCACTGTCGCTGAGCAGATGTTGTATGAAATAGGTGACCCGAAAAATTATCTGCTTCCGGACGTTAACTGTGATTTTTCACATGTTGAAATTACCAAAATAGAAAAGGATCGAGTTCTTGTAAGTGGAGCAAAGGGAAAACCACCGAGTGAAAGTTACAAGGTTTGCCTCACTTATGAGGCAGGATTTCGAGGGGGGCACTTATTTGGTTTCTATGGATCAGACGCTACAGATAAGGCTAATGCTTTTGCAAAGGCAGCACTATCAAGATCGAGAAACTCATTGCAGAGAAAAAAATTAGAGCCTTTTATTGAAGAGAGCGTTGAGATAATAGGGTCAGGCAGTCAATTTGGACCACGAAAGAATTCACAGAATTCTAGTGAGGTGTTTGCAAAAATTGCTGTTAAACACGAAAACCCAAAAGGAGTTGGAGTTTTTTTAAAAGACGCGACTGGTCTCGGTTTGTCATCACCTCCAGGGCTGAGTGGTTTCGCTGGAGCACGACCTAAGCCATCTCCGATCCTTTCATTGTTTTCCTTTTTATATAAAAAAGAAAATGTTGGGTTTACCTTGCAATTTGATAATGCACCAAGCGAGCCAATTGAAATTGTTCATGCGGTAAGTGTTCCGTCTTCCTTTGCCAATATAAATGTATCTGAACCTAATATCTCTAATTTATATAAGGGATTTCAATTAATAGAAGTTTCCCTAGAAGAGATCGCTTGGGGTAGGTCTGGAGATAAGGGTAACAAGGCAAATATTGGTATTATAGCGAGACACCCAAATCTACTACCCTATATCTGGGATACTTTTTCTGAAGAAAAAATAGTAGAAATTTTTTCTCATTTCTTGGAAAATGATAATATTGATCGCCATTATCTTCCTGGAATTTCGGGAGTAAATTTTGTGCTACACGATGTGCTTGGTGGTGGAGGTACTACTAGTTTAAGAAATGACCCTCAAGGAAAAGGGTATGCACAGGTTTTATTGTCTTGTAAAATTAAAGTCCCAAAGAATTTGTTAGTGTAAAGGTCGAGAAGATGGATTCAAATAAGAGGTCAAAAGAGTTTCATTGTGATTTAAAAGAAGCATATTTCCCTGCGGTTAAGACTGAGGAGATATTGAACACTACGATAGGAGAAGAACTTAGAAAGGCCTCAATCGATTCTGGAAGTATGATGGCTTTGGTTCAAGTGCAAGATGATGGCTCTTTAGGAAGATCATGGACATATGAGGAGCTCTACAAAGATTGTCTTGAGTTGGCAAAGCGAATGTCTTCACGGCACAAAAAAGGAACAAGAGTTGCAGTTTGGGCCCCTAATTACCCTGAATGGGTAATAATTGAGTTTGCAGCATCTATTGCTGGACTGGTCTTAGTAACAGTTAACCCATCTTTTCAAGAGGATGAACTTAAGTATGTTCTTGAGAAATCGCAGAGTGAAGAGTTATATGTAGCAAAGAGCTTTCGCGGCAATCCAATGTGGGATATCGCAAAGAAAGTTACGGAAAAAATGCCGTCTGTAAAGAGGATGGTAGATATTCAAGATTGGGATGAGCTCTTTGGTTTAAATGACAGAGGGACTGAGTCACTTACTAATTCTCTCCCAGAGGTCACTTCTAGAGATCCTGTTCAAATACAATTTACGTCTGGTACAACTGGATTTCCCAAGGGCGCAAAATTGCACCATATGGGTCTATTTAATAATGCAAAAAGTTTTCAAACTAGAATGGGTTTGGAAAAGGGCGATCGTTGGTTAAATTGCATGCCAATGTTTCATACGTCTGGTGCAGGGATGGCTACACTAGGTTGCCTAGCCATGAGAGCGACACATTATATAATGGAAAGATTCGATGCCAAGAACTGGTGTGAGGTAGTTGAGAAGGAAAAAATTAATTTTCTAACCGCAGTTCCAACTATGTTTGTGGAGATATTGGAAGAGTGGAAAAAGGGTAATTATCAAGAATCTAAACTAAAGGGTATGACCTCTGGAGGTACGAGTGTTCCGCCTACCCTTGTAAAAGAACTTCATCAAACATTTGGAGTGTGGCTCCAGATCGTATACGGTCAGACTGAAAGTAGCCCAGTGATTACACTAGCTTGGGCGGATGACAGTCTTGAAAACTTGACTAACTCATTGGGGCAACCCCTGCCAAACTTGGATGTTTCAATACGTGATCCTCAGACAAATAAGGTGAAGGGCCTAAATGAAGTCGGTGAAATTTGTAACCGAGGTGATAACACTATGCTCGAATATCATCAAAACCCTGGTGCAACATCTGAGACTATTGATGATGAGCAATGGCTGCACACCGGTGACTTAGGAACAATGGATGCAGAGGGCTATGTTCGCATAGCTGGTAGAGTTAAGGAGATGATCATAAGGGGTGGAGAGAACATTTATCCCAAAGAGATTGAAAATAGTTTGCTTGAGCATAATGATATTTCTGAGGTGGCGATTGTAGGACTGCATGATGAAAAGTTCGGGGAAATAGTTGGGTGTTTTTTAAAGTTTGAAAAAGGGCAGAAGCTTACATCTACAGATCTCAAGTCTTTTATTAGAAAGAAGATATCACCACAAAAAACTCCAGCGGTCTGGATCGAGGTTGATGAATGGCCGCTCACCGGATCAGGGAAAATTAAGAAATACGCTCTCCGTGAACAACTCTCGGATGGCTTGCTAAATGTTTTGACTTAAATTCGAAGGAATTGAATAAATTAAAAATATACTAAAATAGGTGTTAAGTGTTCTTAAGTAAAATTGATATTTCCTCTCCTTCTTTTGAAACTAATACAAAAGAGAATACGGCCCTTTTAGACAAAATGAATTTACTTCTCGAAAGAGCAGCTCAAACCTCAGAAAAACGCAGAGATATATTTGAGAAAAGAAACCAATTATCTCCCAGAGAAAGATTAGGTGCGTTGTTAGATCCAGGTCTTCCGTTTTTAGAACTTTTTAATATGGCAGGGTATTGTGTAGATGACCCAGACCCCGAAACTAGTATTCCTGGGTCTAGTCTGATTGGAGGTATTGGATACGTTTCAGGAGTCAAGTGTTTAATCTACATAGACGATAGTGGAATAAATGCGGGAGCAACTACTATTAAAACTATAGAAAAAGGGCTGTTACTTTTGGAGATGGCGAAAAAACATAAGTTGCCTCTTGTTCATTTGGTAGAAAGCGCGGGTGCAAATCTGATGCAATATAAAGTTGAATTATGGGCATTGGGTGGAGGAGCTTTTGCAGGTCTGGCGGAAATGAGTGCAATGGGTATTCCAATAATTACCGTGCTCCATGGCCTGTCAACTGCAGGCGGTGCATACATGCCAGGTATGAGTGATTACGTAATTGGTGTAAAAGAAAATGGTATGGCGGCACTAGCAGGAGCTAACCTGTTGAGGGCTGCTACGGGAGAAGAGTCCTCTGATAAAGATCTTGGAGGAGCGGAAGTTCATTCAAAAATTACAGGGTTAGTTGAGTACCTGGCAGAAGATGATAAGCACGCCATAGAAATTGCAAGAGAGGTGGTCAAGTCATTGGGTTGGGACAGAGATTTTACTGGCGTAAGTGCAAGGAATTTTTTGCCCCCAAAGTATTCGTCGGACGAAATCATAGGCATAGTTCCTACTGATTACAGAAAGCCCTATGATGTTAGAGAGTTGGTATGCAGGGTCGTTGATAATTCGGATTTTATTGAGTTTAAACCAGATTACGGAGTTTCAACTGTATGTATTCAAGCAAATATTTTTGGAATACCGTGTGCGCTAATAGGTAATAATGGTCCAATTGATCCAAACGGTGCAACAAAAGCTGCTCACTTTTTTCAATTATGCGATCAAGTAAACAGACCAATAATTTTTTTACATAATACCACAGGATATATGGTTGGAACTCAATACGAGCACGCTGGAATGATTAAGCATGGTGCTAAAATGATCCAGGCCGTTATGAATGTTAATGTTCCCAAAATAGCTCTTTATATCGGTGCTAGCTTTGGCGCGGGAAACTACGGTATGTGCGGATATTCATACAATCCAGACTTTCTCCTGACTTGGCCCAATGCACAAACAGGCGTGATGGGAGGTCAGCAGGCCGCAAAAACAATGGAGCATGTGCTTAGAAATTCAGCCGCTCGGAAAGGCAAAGAAATTGATGAAGATAGTTTTAGTACTAAAATTAAGGGAATCCAAGAGCACTTTGACAGCCAGTCCGACGCCTTTATAACTTCAGGTAGGTTAATTGATCATGGAATGATTGATCCTAGAGATACAAGAAAAGTGTTAGGTTTCTGCCTAATAACTTGCCTAGAATCAAAAATAAGAAAATTAAGGCCGAATAATTTTGGAATAGCGAGGATGTAAAAGTGAAAACTCAGTTTGAGACAATTCTGGTTAAGGATCACGATAGGTGGGTACGTCTAATATTAAATAGACCAGATGTAAAAAATGCTTTATCGGAAAAAATGACTACTGAATTATTATCTGTTCTTGAAAAGGTAAAGGAAGATAAAAATATTAGGGGAGTGAGTATTGAAGGTTCTGGTGACGCATTTTGTGCAGGAGCAGACCTTAAAGACTTTAGAAAGAATTTTGTTTTGCAAACTCCTGACTTTGATCAAGTACGAACAATGAATTTAGAAGCAGGAAAGTTGTTTAAGATACTATCACAGCTTCCCAAAATAGTTGTTGCTCTGGTACACGGACCAGCGTTTGCTGGAGGATTAGGAATGGTTGCCTGTGCAGACATTGTGGCCGTAACAAAAGAGGCGCGTTTTTCACTTTCAGAAACAGCAATTGGACTTACTCCTGCTCAAATATCGCCATTTTTGATAAAAAGGTTAGGCTTGAGAGTAGCTAGTAAGCTGATGTTAACTGGTATGGAATTTAATGCAAGGGATGCTGTAGAGTTCGGGCTTGCGGATAATTTGGTCGAAAATAAAGATGCACTAGATGATTTTTTTATAAGTTTTGATAAAGCAACAAAAAAGTGTGCTCCAATGGCTACCGCTGCTACAAAAGAAATACTGAGCTATTCAAGAGACTCAAGCTTGCAGGAGCTTTCTGAATTTGCCTCCGGTAAGTTCGCAGAGTGTATGCTGGGTGAAGAAGCAAAGGAGGGCTTAGCCGCCTTTGCAGAAAAGAGAAAACCCTATTGGTATGGAGATTAGCTTTGAGTGAGTTGCGTTCATTAAGGAAACTACTTGTAGCTAATCGGGGTGAAATAGCTTTACGATTAATGAGGACAGCAAAAAAAATGGGGCTTTTAACGGTTGCTGTCTATACTGATGCTGATGAGCAATCACCACACGTAAATTTCGCGGATCAAAGTGTTAATATTGGTAAAGGTCCAATAGCTGAGTCTTATCTTTCAATAGAAAAAATCATGGAAGTCGCTTTGAGTACCGGATGCGATGCAATACATCCTGGCTACGGATTCCTTTCCGAAAATAGCGATTTTGCGGAAGCGTGTGAAAAAGCAAAAGTTACTTTTGTAGGACCTTCTTCAAAAGCTATAGAGGCAATGGGAAATAAAGCAAAAGCAAAAGCGATTATGAAAGAAGCTGGGGTTCCTTGTATCCCAGGAGCTGAGGTGGCAAATAAGAACGATAGGGAACTTCAATTGGCGGCCGAGAGTGTTGGATTTCCCTTAATGATCAAAGCTGCGGCGGGAGGAGGAGGAAGAGGAATGCGGCTCGTTAATAATATTTCAGATCTGCAGAAAAGCTGTGAAATTGCGAAAGCAGAAGCTTTGAGCGCTTTTGGGTCATCTGAGATAATTTTGGAAAAATCTATAGTTGAACCTCGGCACATCGAAATTCAAATTATGGCTGATAACTTCGGAAATATAATTTCACTTGGTGAGAGAGATTGTTCAGTGCAGAGACGACATCAGAAGATTATCGAGGAAAGCCCATCTCCTGTTGTTGATGTTGAGTTGAGGACAAAAATGGGAGAAGTTGCATGTCTTGCAGGAAAAGTGATTAACTATTCAGGAGCAGGCACAATAGAGTTTCTTCTAGATAAAGACAAAAATTTTTATTTTCTTGAAATGAATACGAGACTTCAAGTTGAGCATCCTGTTACTGAGATGGTAACTGGACTTGATCTAGTTGAGTTACAACTGAATATTGCTGATGATCAGGAGCTACCACTTTCTCAGGAACAAGTTCAGTTATGTGGACATTCTCTAGAAGTTAGACTGTATGCCGAAGATCCTTGGAAAAACTTTTTACCAAGCACAGGAAAGATAGAGGTTTGGAGAAAACATAAATCTCCTGACACTCGCTATGACGACGGGATTGTCGAAGGTCAGGTTATAAGCCCTTTTTATGATCCAATGTTAGCCAAAGTAATATCTAACGGAAAGAACAGAGAGCAAGCTATCGATACATTGAAGCAATCTTTGCAGAATACGGCTCTCTATGGAGTAAAAAACAATCGAGACTTTCTTATTGCTATTCTTTCGAGTGAAGCCTTCAGACATGAAGATGTTAATACTTCTTTTTTAGAGACCCATGATTTTAGTGCATCAGGTAATAAACATATGGAGTTCGATGAGGTAGCAGTTTTAGGTGCTCTTTTGATGACAAAGTACTCTGAAAGACTTATCAATGAAGCTATTGGCTTTGAAGATGAGCTTTATGGTTGGTCCAACTCAAAGACAATATATTACCCTCTTTCTTTCAAAGCTAATGATGATATTTACTCAGTTCATATTGAGCTTAAAAAACCTAATTTAATTACGATTATCTTTGAAGCAGAAAAAATACAAATAGCCCTAAACGAAGATCACATAGAATTGAATGATGAAAAAATACAACTCGATTTTATTGAGTATAAGGAAAATAAATTATTCGCTAGCTACCAGGGAAAATCATTTAAAGCCGAAATTATAAAAGAAGATTTAAAAATTGAGGATATAGATAAAGGTGGGAAAATAAGAGCTCCTATGCATGGCGTAATTCGTGAACTATTTGTGACCGTGGGAGAAAAGGTGAAAAAGAATCAGGTAATATTAATTTTAGAGGCAATGAAAATGCAGCATGAAATAACAGCATCTATAGATGGAGAAGTCTCGGATATTTATACTAATATAGGTAATCAGGTTTCCGTAGACGAGGATTTACTAAATATTAACAAGGAGGGTGAAAAATGAATTCTAAATTGTGTGAGGAACTAGGTATAGAATTTCCACTATTTGCTTTTTCGCATTGCAGAGATGTGGTTGCTGCAGTTACGAAAGCTGGAGGTTTCGGGGTATTTGGGGCCACTAACCTTTCGGGACCCGAATTAGAGATTGAGTTAAATTGGATAGACTCCCAAGTTAACGGAATGCCTTATGGGGTTGATCTGATTGTTCCAAATAATTTTGTGGGAAAGGGAGAAAATCTATCCGATGAGGATATGCTTGGAAAAATCCCTCAGAGCCATAAGGATTTTGCGCATAACATACTTGAGAATAATGGCATTGATGTAGATCCGAATGAATTGGAAGAGGACCGAAAAAATCATTTACGATTTGGAAAAAACATGACTCCAGAGGGCGCTCATGAGTCACTAACAGTTGCCTTTAACCATCCAATTAAAATGATTGTAAATGCACTTGGCATGCCTCCAAAGCAAATGGTTGATATGGCAAAAGACGCAGGAGTTAAAGTTGGTGCGTTAGTTGGGGCAAAAAAACATGCAATTAACCAAATTAATGCGGGAGTAGATATTTTAATAGTAGCTGGTGGAGAAGCCGGAGGGCACTGTGGTGAAGTGTCATCAATGGTGCTCATTCCTGAAGTATATAATGCCATAAAAGATATAAAGGATGTCCCTATATTAGCAGCAGGAGGTATAGCTTCTGGAAGTCAGATGGCCGCCGCTATGGCTATGGGAGCATCTGGCGCATGGTGTGGCTCCGTTTGGCTCACAACAACGGAAGCCGAGACGAATCCAATTGTCAAAGAGAAAATGCTGAGTGCTTCTTCTGCTGACACCGTAAGATCAAAAAGTAGAACTGGGAAGCACTCTAGACAATTAAGATCGCCCTGGACTGATGCATGGGAAAATAGTGACCAAGTTCAGCCTCTTCCATCGCCAGTGCAACCTTTAGTAGCTGAGCCAGCATTACGAAAGCTTGATAAGCTATCATTAGCTGGGAATAAGCAAGCTGCTGACCTTGCAACCTATTGGGTTGGCCAAGCAGTTGGTCTGATGAATGAAACGAAGTCTGCTGGGGAAGTAGTACAAGACTTTAAGACAGATTTTATCGAAGCTTATGAGAGACTAAATGGTGCGCTAGAGGAGGCATAAGGTGGAACAGGCAAAAGATTTTTTTGATGAGAGTAAAGACTTATATGAGTTACTCAATGCTGAGGGTGTGGCTTGTTTGTCGACTACGACATTGTTCAAAAACTGGACAATAGAAGACGTAATTGGACATTTATATTTATTCAATGTTGGCGCGGTGGAAACACTTAAAGGGGGAGATCATTATGAAAACTTTTACAAACCAATTAATGATGAACTAATTAAAGGAAAATCACTTGTTCAGGCTCAAGTCCCATGGTTGGACGGAGTAACTGGTCAACGATTAATAGATGATTGGTGGAAAAGTGTTGAGGATGTTTTCGATGGCTACAGCGATGCTGATCCTAAAAAAAGGGTAAAGTGGGCTGGTCCTGAAATGAGCGCTCGGTCTAAGATAACGGCACGACATATGGAAACCTGGGCACATGGTCAGGAAGTCTTCGATGTGCTAGGTAAAGACAGAGAAGAAAAGGATAGAATAAAAAATATAGTGCATATGGGCGTTATTGCTTACGGATGGACTTTTGTTAATAGGAAATTAGCAATCCCTGAGCCAACACCTTATCTGATTTTAAATGCACCATCTGGTGAAGTCTGGCAGTGGAATGATAAAGAGAGTTCTTCAAAGATTGAAGGAACAGCAGTTGAATTTGCGCAAGTGGTGACTCAGGTACGAAATTTTGCTGATACAAAATTGTCTATAACTGGCGAGCCAGCAATTCAGTGGATGAAATATGCTCAGTGTTTTGCTGGCCCTCCAGAGGACCCTCCAGCAAAAGGGACTAGATATAAAGTCGGTAATTAGAGCTATATCGTTATAACTGTTGAACCCGTTGTTTTTCGCGCTTCTAGTGAGTCGTGAGCTGAAGCAACATCGTTCAATGAGAAGGTTTGATCTATTTGTATTTTGACATCACCAGAAACTACTTTTCCGAAAAGAACCTTTGCCATCTCTTGGCAGCGGGTAAAGTCACCTATATGTGTAAAGAGACCAGTTCTAGTTATTTTGAGTGATTTTTTTGCTAAGATACCAATATCGATAGGATTAATATTTCCGGATGCATTTCCAAATGAGATAAAAATTCCAAAGTCTTTTAAACAACTTAAAGAATCGTCGAAGGTCGTTTTACCAACAGAATCCATTACAACCGGAACGCCAATACCATTCGTTAGTTTCATAACTTCTTCGGAAAAGTTATTCGTAGAATAGTTTATAGTTTGAGATGCACCAAATTTTTTTGCCAACTTACACTTTTCATCAGAACCGGCAGTGCCTATCAACTCTAAACCTTCACTTCTAGCCCACTGACAGGCAATCAATCCGACACCGCCTGCAGCTGCATGGAATAAAATCTGGTCTCCACTTTTCAATTCTGTCGTATCGTGAAAAAGATATTTGACAGTTAACCCCTTTAGCATCATCGCTGCACCTTCCTCAAATGATATTTCATCAGGAAGCTTACAAACTTGTTTAGCGGGCATAACCCTGGCCTCACAATAGGCGCCTGGCGGTGTAGCAGCATATGCAACGCGATCGCCAGAAACTAGGTGAGTAACACCATCTCCCACTGATTCAACTATTCCCGAAGCCTCCATGCCGAGCACTGCAGGTAGTGCGACGGCGTAATTATCTGAGATTCGCGTTCTGTGATATACGTCAATAAAATTTAGCCCTATAGCCTTATGTTTAATAAGTATTTCATCACTTCCTGGAGAGCCAACCTCTTGTGTAATTATCTTAAATTTCTCACTTCCACCATTTTCATCTATTATTGCTGCCTTTACATTTTGAGTTGACATTTGCATTATCTCCCATAGTAATCAAAATATGTTTTTATTATAAATGGAACCACTATTGTCCAGAGAGTCAATAAAAATTGCACCATCCATACTGTCTGCTGATTTTGCAAATTTTGGCAAAGAAATTGAAGCTTTAGAAGAGCAGGGCTGTGATTGGGTTCACATTGATGTTATGGATGGTCATTTTGTGCCGAATATTACTTTTGGACCAGAAACCTGCAAGGCAATTAGGCCCCATATCAAAACATTTATGGATGTTCATCTGATGATTTCTCCAGTAGATCAATATCTTGAAGCTTTTGCTGAAGCAGGTTCGGATATGATAACAGTTCATTTCGAAGCAGGGCAACATATTCATAGGTCTCTGCAGGCAATAAATAGTCTTGGTGTAAAGGCGGGATTAGCTTTAAACCCAGGCACCTCATACGAAGTGGCTGAACAGTTAGTAGATTTGGTAGACTTAATTTGTGTAATGACGGTTAACCCAGGTTTTGGAGGTCAGAAGTTTATTACGTCTCAACTTAGAAAAATTGAAAGATTAGCTAATCTAAAAAAATATAAAGATTTTTTAATTGAGGTTGATGGGGGCATAACTGCCGATACTGCACCTAGTGTAGTTTCAGCAGGAGCGGATATTTTGGTAGCTGGATCGGCTGTTTTTTCAAATGGTAGCGTCAATAACCCAATAGTATATGGACAAAATATAAAGAGAATAAGGGAAGCTGCTGAAAGCTCCCTAAAAATAGAAGGATAAAAAAATGGCAGAAATTCCTCCAGTTTGTGATTTTGGTTGGCGAGCAAAAGAGTTTAACTTGCCATCTGTTGATGGGAAAAAATATACTCTAGAAGAAGTTAGCGGGGCTAATGGTTTATTGATTATGTTTATATGCAATCATTGTCCCTATGTGCTGGCCATTTTGGATCGAATTGTTCGAGACGCCGGTGATTTACAAAAGCTTGGGGTTGGTATAGCGGCCATTAGTTCAAACGATGTAATAAGTTACCCAGAGGATTCCTTCGATAACATGAAAAAACTGGCTGCAAATCATAATTTTACTTTTCCATATATGTATGATGAGACCCAAGAAGTGGCGAAGCTATACAATGCTGTATGTACTCCAGATTTTTTTGGATTTAACAAGGATCACAAACTACAGTACAGAGGAAGATTAGACGCATCTAGGAAAGAGGCTGGTCCAGTTGATTTAAAAAGAGATCTCTTCGAAGCTATGAAAGGTGTAGCTCAAACTGGAAAGGGACCAAGTGACCAAATTGCCTCAATGGGTTGTTCTATAAAGTGGAAAGTTAACTGAACCGACTAAAAGGAGGTAGATATTACAAAAAGCTATTGCATTTATTTAATCTTTATAGAATTTCCTGCGACGACTAAAGTTACGCTATTTGCAAAACGACCTATATCTTGATTCAATTTTCCCGATACTTTTAGAAATTTCCTTGATAGTTCGTTAGCTGGTAAGATGCCAAGGCTGGTTTCCTGCCCGACTATAACCAAGGTGGATTTACACTTTTTTAGATCATCTCTAATATCATCAATGCGGCGATCTCTAAACTGATCCAGTGTTAAAATATTCGATACAGACATTGATATACAATCAATCAAAATTATGTCCTGCGGTTTCGAGCTTTTGAGTATATCTGCACTCAGGTCAGGAGAATCTATGGTTTCAAATTTCTGGTTTCTTTTCCTCTTATGTTCACTAATTTTTTCTTGCATTTCAGAGTCATATGCGAGGCCGGTAGCTATGTAATACAATTTACCATCGAAGTTTTTTTGTAAGCTTAGCGCTGATTGTTCTGCAAACCTAGATTTTCCGGAGTTGCTTCCCCCAAGTATCAGATATGTTTCAGACATAAATCTCAGTTCCTTATTTGTCGTTGTAGTTTATAGACATCTAAAATCCATCCTTTATCAGAACGCAACGTATTTCTTGTCTTAATAATTTCTTTTCCAATTTTTGGAACCTCGCCTTTAATAAGAGTTTGCTCTTTCATTCCGAGATATGCAGCCCACCAGATATAGATATTATTGTCTTTTAAAAATGTGAATGAGCACTCTCCATCTAAAACAACGTAAATTGTTTCCGTTCCATCTGGCCATCCTCTTTCCTTTAGAAGCCGACCTGTAGTAATCAAGACCGATTGCCCGATTTCGTTAAAGGGGATTCCAAACGCAGAAACAAGCAACTGTATTGAAGAGAGTCCAGGAATCAGTTTGATGGAAGTATGGTGTAAAGTGTTTTTAACTCGTGAAGCAATTCTCTGGCTACTATCGTACAATGAAGGGTCCCCCCATATGGGAATTCCTACGTTTATGTTTCTTCTTGCAGTACTGGAAGTATATTTCTTAATTATGTCGACCCATGTTTTCGCGATATCATCATGCCAGTCTATAACTGAATTGATATATTTTTTATTGGGCAATTGTCGCTCCGGTATAATAAATTCCTTAAACTTCACACTATTTATTTTTATGAAAGATTGACAAATATTCTTTTTAAGGTCAGCAATCTCGGATTTTTCGTCTTTTTTCTTTCCGATTAGTATCAAATTACAACTCTTGATTGTCTTAGATGCTTCTTCTGTTACATGCTTTGCATCTCCGAAACCTAGTCCTATTAGATATAAGTTAATACTCAAAGTAACGGTCCAAAAATTATAACTGCAGGATGATTGCTTTTAATATCCTTTAGATAGATTAATATCTCCTCAATCGTACCCTTTTTAATATTTTCCTCTTTTCTTGAAATGTCTTCCGCCACAAGAACTTTTGTTTTGATATCAAGACCATTTTCTAAAAGAATCTGAGCGAGATTAGGGAAAGTTTTTTTTCCCATGAAGATTACGGTTGTACAATTTGGATCAATTAAGGATGCAATATTTAAGTCATCGGGAAGTTCACCATTGAAATCATGTCCAGTGATAAACTGTACACGTCTCGACATAACTCTTCGGGTTAATGGGATTCTTGCAGCCGCAGCCGCAGCCATTGCTGAAGAGACTCCTGGGATTATTTCAAACTCTAACCCATTCTCATTTAATGCTGTAATCTCTTCCTCTAATCTTGAAAAAATACTACTATCACCTGACTTCAGCCGAACAATTTTTTTTCCTGTTCTACCATATTCTACGAGTAATCTAGATACTTGATTTTGCTTTGGTGATGCAAGCCCTGCTCTTTTCCCCACACTCAAAAGTGTGGCGCTTTTTTTTGCAAGATTCAGTATTTCACCTGCGGATAAATCATCATAGAAAATAATATCCGCATCACTAATTCTTTTTACCGCCTGTACAGTAAGCAGGTCTGGATTGCCGGGACCAGAACTGACAAAGCTTATAGTCATTGTTCGCTCCCAATGAGATGAAAAAATGTTCCAGTAGCATTAGAGTTTTTGGAGCCTAACTGACCTAACTCATTTTGGTAAGCGTCTTCTACAAAGACAATAGGAGCATCATTTATTTCGACAACTGTCGTATAGTGAAACTCATGTCCAAGAACGGTGGAACCCTTTTTGATTCCAAAAAAAGGCTCCATAGCCTTGGCTTTTCGATATCCTAGATTGAGCTTGCGTTTTTCAAAAGAAGTAACCAAATCAAACATACCAACCATGTCATATGCCTGACCACTTTTTCCAATAATTTTTCTTCCCAAAACCATATAGCCACCACACTCTCCGTGCACTGGTCTTTTCTTACTAAAATCAATAAGTCCATTCTTAAAATTTTTGCATTCAGATAAGCGACCGAGGTAAAGTTCGGGGTATCCTCCTGGCAACCAGACCATGTCATCGCTATTTGAAGGGGGCTCATCGTTTAGCGGAGAGAAAAAGGAGATCTCAGCACCTTGCTTCTTCCATCCCTCTATCAAATGGGAATAAGTAAAGGTAAATGCATTATCTCTCGCAATAGCTATTCTCTGCGCGGGAGGAGTAATTTTTTGTAACGTTGTTATTGGAGGAAAGCTATTTCTTGCAGTACAAGCTATTGCTTTCAGGTCACAATTTTCTTCAATGAGTGTTCCAAGCTTAAAAATTAGTTGCTCCAAGTCAGATAAATCTTCTGCTTGGACTAGACCTAAGTGCCTTTCTGGGATAGTTAGTTCGTTAGATCTAGGGATAACACCTAGGATTGGAACTTTTGTTTTTGAAACTTCACTGACTACTAAAGCTTCGTGCCTTTTGCTTGATATATTATTTAGAATTATTCCACCGATTTTTATGTCATGTCTAAATGAGTTGAAACCGGCAATCAAAGCAGCTACAGATTGAGCCTGCTTTGCGCAGTCGACTACTAAAATTACTGGCCAATTCGTTATACTTGCTAGATCTGCGGTGGAACCATTTCCACCTGCACCCTTGCTTATTACTCCATCAAATAATCCCATTGACCCTTCAGCAATACAGATATCCGAAGGGCCTACCATGCCTATCATATTAAGGATATCGCTAGATGACATTGCCCATGTATCTAAGTTATATGAAGGACGATCTGCCGCAATACTTTGAAATTTTGAGTCTATATAGTCAGGACCATTCTTGAAAGGTTGTACAGATCCTTTACGGGCGAAAGCGTTAATAAGCCCAAGAGTTACAGTCGTTTTTCCAGCTCCCGACGCCGGAGCCGAAATAATTATACCTTGCCTATTTATGATTTCTTCCAGTGGCATCTATTTCTCTAAATCTCCTATCATAGGTTTCATCATACAATTTGCTTGCTGTAAAATTAGCAGTGTTTAAATGCGGACCAATAAGTATCAAAGCTGTTCTATCCATATATTCGGGTATCGCTTTTTCTATATTATTTAAATCGGAATGAATAATTTGTTCCTCTGGCCAAGATGCTTTCCACACAACTTTTACTGGGCAAGAACCGTTATAGAAAGGCTTCACTTTTTTGACCACTTTTGCAATATCATGAATTGATAGATGTATCGCAAGAATAGCTCCACTTTTAGCAAAATTTTCCAAAGTTTCATTTTCAGGCATCTTTGATGCCCTACCTTCGGTTCTAGTGAGAACTATCGATTGGGCTATTTGGGGCTTGGTTAGTTCCTGTTTTAAACTTGAAGCGGCAGCTGAAAAAGAAGTTACTCCTGGCGTCATGCTAAAAGGGATTTCTAATTTTATTAATTCACGTATTTGTTCATTCACTGCCGACCATATAGACAGATCACCAGAGTGAAGCCGGGCAATTTCATGACCATCATTATGAAATTTTTCTATTTTTTTAATAATTTGAGAAAGTGATAGGGGTGCTGTATTTATTTTTTTTGTTGAAGGGCCGCAATGGGATAACATTTCTTCTGGAATGATCGATCCTGCAAAAAAACAGATAGAGCATTTTTCCAAAAGTTTTTTTCCTTTAATCGTTATGAGCTCGGGATCACCAGGACCTGCGCCTATGAAGTGTACTGTCAACTTAATCTCCATCCATTTCTGCGATTGCGATGGTAGCAAGCCTATCAGAAGAGATTTTCCGCTCACAAATAATTTTGGATCCGGTACCTCCAGCAGCAAGTGCTGCAGCTTCACAAAAACTACCAACATTTTTAAACTTCTTACTCAAATGGGAAACAGTAGGTGTGATAACATTATATATAGCGTCTTCCTCAATCTGGATCAATTTTAAGTCGTTTGTACTGACAAATTTTAAAAAGACTGCATTCGTTGCTTTTTCCTTTGAGGTAGCAACTGTAAAAGCACTATACCTTTTAATATAACTTTCAAATAACTCGTTAAATGAAATAATAGTAACTGTAGATTTAAAGCCAATTCCTGCAATCATGTTTTAAAGCTCCATTGGATTATATTATATTGAGCTGACCAAATTGTTTTTTCCCCAATAGGCTTTGGCTTGGATATATTAATCTTTTTCAAATTACCGCCAAACTGCTTGTATTTTTTTAACAAAAGAGCCTGGGATTCAAGAGTGACGGCATTTATTACAAGTCGACTATTTTTACCAAGGGCTTTAATCACTTGGTAAATTAAATCTGAAGTTACTCCCCCACCTATAAAAACAGCATTTGGCGTTGGTAAATCTTTGGCTATCGTTTCAATATTACCATGTTTTACAGTTAATCTTTCTTGTAAGCCAAATTTTTTTCTATTAGCTTTGATCAAAGAAATACGATCTCTTCTCCGTTCAATGGCAAAGGCTACGTTTTTAGGATGCCCCAAACACCATTCAATTGAGATTGAGCCTGAACCAGCTCCTATATCCCATAACACTTCACTTCCAAAAGATTTTAATTCTGAGAGGGTCAGAGCTCTTATGTCTTTTTTAGTTATATTCCCATCAGTTTTGAAAGAATCATCATCCTGCCCTTGAAAATAACTGATGTCTGACGGAGGTTTTTTATATGTTATGCCCAATGCTAGTGGTTTTAAAGAGTTGGATGCTTGTTTAAAATCAGATAGTTTTGAGTCTGTAAGTTTTACTACTTTTTCCGCTGGGCAGCCAAGTCTCGACAACAAAAAACGTTCTATGACATTGTAATTATGTTTCTCTAATACAGAAAGAATCTGCTCTATTTGCCTAAACTCTCTAAGGAGAATTATTGCTTTCCCAAATTCCGACAGTTTTGCAGGAAGGGTTTCTACTGGTTTTGCATGGAAGGCTAAGCAGTCAACAGCGTTTATAGGCCAGCCTATTTTATTGGCAGCTAGAGAAAAAGTAGATGGCACAGGGTAAGAGCGCCATTCATTTTTCTTTAAGCTTTTAGTAAGGAGAGGTCCTACACCAAACCAAAAAGGATCACCTGAAGCCAGTACGACAGCCAGTTTATATTTATAACTGAATACTTCATCAATGCTAAATGGTATAGGCCATGATTTACCTTTTGATTTAACCTCTGCAAGAGCCAACTGGCGAGCACTACCAAAAACGACGCTCGCCCTGTTCAATAAATCAGTGCTTGATTTATCGAGGCCATTTAGTCCATTCTCACCTATACCAATAATATGAAGCCAGGTTTTAGTCATGACAAAAATTCTTATAATAGGAGGCACTGCCGAGGCAAAAAATCTGCATTTTAGACTTCAAGAAAAGAAACTTTTTACAATACTTTCTTATGCAGGTCTTACTGAAAGCATTGATAAGGAGGTAAAAAATATTCGGGTCGGTGGCTTTGGCGGAGCGACGGGAATGTCTGCGTTTGTCAAAGATGAAGGGATAACGCATATCCTTGATGCCTCTCATCCTTTTTCTAAAAATATTACAGTAAACTCTCTTCTCGCCGCGCAACTCGCAAAAATTGAATATTTGGGTTTTGAACGTCCAAAGTGGCAGAGACAAAATGGCGACAAATGGAAGCTGGTGAGTGATATGAATAAAGCTATAAAGCTTATCGACGAAACTGACAGGGTTTTTGTAACAATCGGCAGTAAAGAAATACGTTTTCTGAATAGGAAGCCCAAACCATTTTATCTGATCAGAATGATTAACGAACCAGAAAACAAAATGCTTCTCGATAGATTTAAGCTTATTTTTGATCAAGGCCCATTTACTTTCGAGCAAGAGCTGGAAATTATGAAAGAGTTTTCTATAAATAAACTTATAACAAAGAATTCTGGCTCCAATGCTGTAGTTGAGAAAATACATGCAGCTAGGGGACTTGGCGTTGAAGTCATAATGATTGAAAGACCTACGTTGCCGAAAAGAAAGCTTTTTACTGATGAAAATCAAGTAGTTCAATTTTTTTCTACCCCTGAATAACGTGGCGTATATATATAACCTGTGTTTCTAATCTTTTTAGTGCGTGATGATCCAATAATTACTAGAGTCTTCATTGACACAGAAGAAGCATCAGCTTCTGACAATGTAGTCTCAAAAACAGCCTCAGCTTCAGTAGAAATTGAATTTGCATAAATAACAATCCGATCACTTTTACAATTTTTTCTTAAAACATCATAAATTTCTGAAAGCTGATTTTTACGAGATTTCGATCTTGGGTTGTAAAACGCTATTACAAAGTCCGCCTTTGCGGCTGCAATAACTCTTGATTTCAAAATATCCCAAGATTTAAGATTATCAGACAAATTAATAACACAGAAATCATGTCCTATAGGAGCGCCCAATCTGGCGGATGCTGCTAAAAGAGCAGTAATCCCTGGCAGAACTACAATTGATAAGTCATCTATAGAAATGCTTTTTTTATCTACAACTTCAAATATTGCCGAGGCCATTGCAAAAACTCCAGGATCTCCCGAAGAAACAACAACTACCTTTTTTCCTTGCAAAGCAAGATT
>CACBAO010000017.1 GCA_902537235.1 uncultured Alphaproteobacteria bacterium | reverse complement strand
TGCCAGGCCACCAGGTACCCAAGCAATCCATCGTTTGGCAGCCTCGAATAGAGCAGATGTCAACTTTGCATAATAGGCTAAATATCCAATTAAAATAAAAACGGGTATTAGACTTAACACGTGGGCGCTTACCTTAGAGTGAGGGGTGAGACCTGCAACCTTGACGCTTATCTGAAGTGCTTTTAAAAAACGAGTAGGATCATAATCAAACCCATTCCAACGAAGCCAAACCAAACCAATAAACCCAGCTAAACCCGCAGCAAATGCTACACGCATACCTAGAACAACAAGAAGCAACATTCCTCCGCTCACCCATAGACCTATAGTTATATTTTCCATCAACTAGATCTATCAATTGCATCGGTCTCAAGTTTTGCTTGTTGAGAGGCACTTAAGACTAAAGGTACTGCTGATGGTTGATCCAGTCCTAATACTAAAGCTCTTGTATATCCAATAGCTTGTAAAAATAGACGAAGGGCCAAAACACTAAAGGCAAAGGGAACCACAAGCTTAGAAGGCCAAATAGGCAATCCAATATCGATAGAACTATCTCGACTACAAAAAGGCCGCGCACAATCAAATGATCTATCGAAATGCACCCACGCACCCCATGTAAGTGCTAAGATAAGGACTAGGATAAGAACTATCGACAGTAATTCAAAGAGCCAAAGAGCCCGCCCTCTTAAAAAAGAAACAAAAATGTCCATCCTAATATGACTTCCATCTCTTTGCACATAAGATACACCCATTATTGCTATTATAGGCATTGCTGCCTCTATATAATCCACGTATCCAGCTAGGGGAGCATTAAAAAATTTCCGACCCGTAACAGAGTACACAGCCAAAAACATAAGAGACAAAATCGCTAGGCCGCTTATCAAAGCACAAAATTTCTCAAGCTTTAGCAGATATCTGTCGAGCCGACTCAATAAATGCCCATCCTCAATTACCGCAACTTGGCCAGCCATTAGATAATCCTTTGTTGAAATGGTTAGGTCAAAACAAATTGACCTAACCATAAGTCAGCATTAGTTTGAAGCTTTTGCTTCAGCCAAGGTCTTCATAACTAAATCGTACAATTCTTGACCTGGCAACCCTTGGGCTTCCATATCCTTTATCCATGCGTCACGAATAGGATCAGCTGCCTTTTTACGAAACTCTGCAATTACTGAATCGCTTATTTCTATCTTTTTAACACCTTTTTCAGCAAGCACAGAATCCCACTTGCTTAAAAGTTTCCCATAGTTATCTAGATAGTGATCAAGTGCTTCTTCTATTGATCCATCAAGCGCGTTTTTATGCTTAGATGATAGTCCTTCATAAGCATCAATGTTGACTACCACTGGGCAATTTACTGTCCCTGGATTGAGGTTGGCTGTCCACCAGTCGGCTTGATTGATTGTTCCAAATGATAAATGTGCGTGTTGCGCGAAGGCTACTGTATCGACGACGCCTGACTCCATTGCTTGATAGGCCTCCGTAGCAGTTACCGAGGTCGGCACTGCTCCAACTGCTTTAAATGCCTGACCTAAACCACCAGTTGCTCTCACTCTCATTCCGTTAAACTCTTCAAGAGTATCTCTTGGATCCCCAGTTCCCACCAAGTTATATTGTGGCATAGGTGAAGTCATAAGAAGCTTTGCATTCCATTGTTCCATTTCCTTGGTCGCTGCTGGATGTGCATATACTGCGCTCGAAACAGCTACTTCTTGTTCTAAAGTCTCTACTCCCAGAAAAGGTAGTTCCAAAACAGTTACTACTCTGTTTTTATCACGGTGATACCCAGCACAGAATTGAGCCATCTCAAATGCACCTATACTTATACCATCTAAGTTTTCTTTATTTTTGGATAATCCACCATAAGAGATATTCATAGTGAACTCTCCGTTTGTCTTCTCGCTTACGAGCTCTGCAAGTTTTTCAATATGTTCAGTGAACGCTCTACGTTTGCCCCATACTGAAACATTCCACTCTTCAGCAAATGTCTCTGTGCCAAAGCAAAAAACTATAGTAACTATGCACAGTTTTTTTAAAAAATTCATACTCTTCTCCTTAGTGATTCCTTTTTTGCATCAATTATTAATGTTATATAAAGTACTAGTTAACCTCCATCTAGCTAGCTTAAAGAGTCCATTTTAATCGAGCCAGATAGCACACATACAATAATATTGAATTTGCTTTATCAGACAAGACGTTATAATAGAAAATTTTATTGGCTCGGAGTGCTTATTGCTTCTTAAAGAATAAAAAACTTAGTCATAAATTTTAAAAATGATAAAAACCTTCCGATAATAGTTTTGAAAATTATTTATAGATAAATTGCGAAAATAGAAAGCCGTATTTAATTATGACAGATGGGTTGTTTGGAAAATATGTTTTAACGACGATTATCCCCTTTACCTTTAAAGAATTTTTTGGTTTAAAAAAAAACCCTTTTTTTCTTTTCATGCTTATTTGTTTTTGTGGCTTCATAAACAGTACCTATGCAGAGGTTAGAGGTAAATTGTTGTATTTTTATTCTGATACATGCGCTTATTGTAAAGCATGGGAGAATGAAATTGCCAATATTTACCTTAAAACAGAATTCGAAGACGAATTTAAACTTAGTTTTATTAATTTTTTTTCTAATGTTGAATTAGAAAAATATGGAATTTCAAAAACAGTAAAAGTTACTCCAACCTTTATATTCGTAAAAGACAAAACAGAAGTTGGTAGAATAGAGGGATACAACGGCCGAGAGTTATTTTGGTGGCAAGTTGATAAAATAATTAACGCAAATAGTCTAAAGTAAAATTTTTGCAAATAATTATGTCTAGTAAACCGTTGCTCTTCGAGTACGAGTAATATATGATTAGAACAAAGATGGGGGGAATTGTGAATATAAGCCGTAGAAAAGCTGTAAAAATGATTGCTGTTTCCAGCGCACTTTTCTGCTCTGGCGTTGGCGGAGTTTTAGCCGGTAAGCCTGAAGTGTCTGGTCAAATTAATAACATAATTTCTGGATCACAGGCTAGAGAAGTGGACGTTTTTTTAGATGTTCCCGAAATTGCTGAAAACGGAAATCAGGTTAAGGTCGCATTTGAGATAGAGAGTCCAATGTCTGAATCAGATTTTGTGCAAGAAGTTTATATAATGGCAGATGGGAATCCAGCTCCAAATGTTGCTAAATTCAATTTTACTCCTTATTCAGGTGAATGTTTTGCATCAACAAGGATGAGGCTCTCTAAAACTCAGGATGTTTATTTGGTTGCAAAGTTTAATGACGGCACCCACTCAATAACTCAATCAACTATAAAAGTAACAATAGGGGGCTGTGGAGGATAGTAATGTCAAAAATTAAACCAAGAGCCAAGATACCAAAAGAAGCAGAGCTTAACGAAGTCATAGAGATTAAGACCCTTATTAGACACCCAATGCATAGTGGAAGAGTAAAGGACGTCGATGGTAAAACAATTCCGCGCCTAATTATTAACAAATTCAATGCAATGTTCAATGGTAAGGTCGTGTTTACAGTAAATTTAGAGCCATCCATTTCGAGCAATCCATACATATCTTTTCCCTTTAAAGTAAAAGAGGAAGGTACCTTTGAGCTTTCATGGGAAGAAGATGGTGGCAACCAGTATAAATTGACCAAGAGTTTAAAAGTCGTCTAGCAGCAAATTGTTTTGATAGAAGGTAAAATACTTGAAATTCAGTCGCCGAAACTTGATCAAATCCTTCGCTGCTCTTGGCTCAATAGGCTTTTCGACTAAAGTTCTAGCTCAAGACAAACCAAATCCAAACAACCTTCCTCCAAACTTACCTGAATGGACACCAGACTTAGGTACGGGGGTTGATGAAAATCCTTATGGAAGTCCCTCAGAGTTTGAAAGTGATGTTATTAGACGAAATGTCCCTTGGCTTACTGCTTCGCCTCAGTCATCAGTTAATTTTACACCTTTGCAGGATCTTGAAGGTATCGTGACCCCAAATGGTTTATGCTTTGAAAGACATCACGGTGGAGTAGCGGAAATTAATCCAACTGATTACCGCCTAATGATAAATGGATTGGTGGATAGAGAGATGATCTTCAGTCTTGATGATTTGAAGAGGTTTCCCCAAGTCAATAAATTTTATTTCCTGGAATGTGCTGCTAATGGGGGTATGGAATGGAAAGGGGCTCAACTTAATGGGTGCCAATATACTTTTGGTATGGTTCATAACGTGCAATATACTGGGGTGAAGCTAAGTGATCTACTTAGAGAGACGGGATTAAAGCCAAAGGCAAAATGGGTTTTGGCTGAAGGCAGTGATACTTCAGGAATGACGCGTTCAATTCCAATCGAAAAAATTTTGGATGATTGTTTGATTGCGTGGGCGATGAATGGTGAAGCTTTAAGACCAGAGCAAGGCTACCCTGCTCGCCTTGTGGTGCCTGGGTGGGAAGGTAATATGTGGGTTAAGTGGATAAGGAGACTTGAGTTTGGTGACAAGCCTTATATGACAAGAGAAGAGACATCCAAATATACCGACTTACTCAGAGACGGAAAGGCAAGAATGTTTACATGGGTTATGGAAGCAAAGTCAGTAGTTACATCGCCAAGCCCTGAAAAGCCAATCCTACAAAAGGGAATTCAACAATTAAGAGGATTAGCTTGGTCTGGAAAAGGAAAAATAAAAAGGGTTGATGTCTCTTTCGACGGTGGGAAAAATTGGAGAACAGCTCTGCTCCATGCACCAATAATGCCCAAATCTTTAGTAAGATTCACACTCCCATTTGAATGGAGTGGTGAGGAGCTTTTGATCCAATCGAGAGCAATAGACGAAACTGGATACGTCCAGCCATATATCCAGGAACTTCAAAAGATAAGAGGTAAAAATTCAATTTACCATAATAATTCAATTGCCACTTGGTTGGTAAATAAATCTGGCAAGGTCGATAATGTACGTTTGGGTTAAGATAGTATCAGCATTGATGCTGACTAGTTTAATAACTATATTTTCTTCGGAAGCGTCAGACAGAGCATTTAATCTAGGTAGTATAGCAACAAGTCAACAAGTCAAAGGCTGGGACATTGATGTAAGACCAGACGGGGTAGGTGCTCCCATTGGCTCAGGTACAGCTTTTGATGGTGAAGAAGTTTTTGCAGAGCAATGTGCGTCGTGCCATGGAGACTTTGGAGAGGGAGTAGATAGATGGCCTGAATTAGTTGGGGGTGATGGAACTCTAAACACCCATGATCCTTTAAAGACGACTGGTAGCTATTGGCCTTATGCTTCTACAATATTTGATTATATTTATAGGGCAATGCCTTTTGGTGCATCACAATCTCTTTCCTACGATGAAACCTATCAGATAGTTGCCTATCTTTTATATATGAATGATATAATTGACGATGATTTTGTCCTATCTGATCAAAATATTGGGTTAATCGAAATGCCTAATCAAGATGGCTTTCTACTACCAGACCCCAGACCAGATGTTTCCAACATTAATGGCAATCCCTGTATGGAAAACTGTAATGTACCAGTGAAGATAATCGGAAAAGCAAAAGATATCGACGTAACACCAGAAGACTAACTTTTTTCATTTTTATATTTAAGAAATTATCATTACACTGAGGTAATGTTTAGCAGAAGAGAATTTCTACAATATTTGTCGGTAATGGGGGGTCTTTTTTCTACCGGTAGCTTCCCAACAATCGCCTCTCCAAAAGACATAACGGAAGCTGACCTTCTAAAATTCGACTCAAAGGGGCAAGTCACCTTGTTGCACATAACCGACATGCACGCACAATTGAAGCCAATATATTTCCGACCACCATCAGAAAACTATGGAGTAGGAGACTTTGAAGGCATTCCACCTCATTTGGTAGGCAGCGATTTTTTGCGACATTTTGCAATAGAAAAAAATACGCCTTTGGCTTATGCGCATACCATGGTGGATTATGTAAGCCTTGCCAAAGAGTATGGGAAATTGGGGGGATTGGATCGAACCGCTTACCTAATAAAATCTATTCGTGAAGAAAGAGGAAATGATAAGGTTCTCCTATTGGACGGTGGCGATACATGGCAAGGATCATACACATCTCTTCAAACACAGGGCATGGATATGGTCTCTGCGATGAACCTACTTTCACCAGATGCTATGGTAGGGCACTGGGAGTTTACACTCGGGAAGGAGAGGCTAAAAGAACTTACTGAACATCTTGACTGCCCATTTATAGGTGGAAACGTTTTTGATACAGAATGGGAAGAACAAGTTTTTGATAGTACATCATATTTTGAAAAAGGGGGGGTAAAGGTAGCAGTTATTGGCCAGCATTTCCCATATACGGCTATTGCAAACCCGAGCTACTTGGTTAAAGGGTGGTCGTTTGGAATACGCACTGAGTTGCTACAGGAGAATGTAAATAAAGCGAGAGAAAATGGTGCAGAGGTAGTGGTTTTGCTTTCGCATAATGGGTTCGATGTAGATCAAAAACTTGCCAGAATTATTAGCGGCATAGATGTCATTTTGACAGGCCATACACACGATGCCATACCACACGCAATTAGATTAAACAATACTCTCTTGTTATCTTCGGGGTCTCATGGGAAGTACTTGGGGCGAATAGATTTAAAGGTTGGTAACGGAAAAGTTGTTGATAGCACATCATCATTAATTCCAGTTTTTTCTGAAATATTAAAGTCAGATAATGAAATGGTGAAGAAGATAAATGAGGTGAGAGCTCCTTTCGAAATGGATTGTGGGAAAGTCATTGGCCGAACGGGATCACTATTGTACAGGAGAGGTAATTTTAACGGAACCTGGGATGATGTGATTTGTGACTCAATAATTGAACAAAGAGATAGTGAAATTTCATTAAGTCCAGGTTTTCGATGGGGAACGACCCTTTTACCTGACCAAAAAATAACTATTGAGGATATTTACAGTCAAACCGCTATAAACTATCCAGAAGTCTACAGAATTAAAATGACTGGGAAAGCAATCAAAGAATTACTTGAAGATGTTTGCGATAATATTTTTAATCCTGATCCGTTTTTTCAGCAAGGTGGAGATATGGTCAGAGTGGGTGGCATGACATATGAGTGCTACCCAAAAGAAAAGATGGGGCATCGCATAAAAAATTTAAAATTAATACGGAATGGTAAACATATTGAGAAAACCAAAGAGTATGTACTGTCTGGCTGGGGATCTGTAAATGAAAACGTAGAAGGTCCTCCTATATACGATGTACTAGAAAACTACATCGTTGATAAACAGGAAATAAAACCAGAAAAGAAATCGCCAGTAAGGGTCATTGGAATGTAGATAGGAAGGCAGTTGAAAGACTGCCTTCCTAAACAAAAACTACGAGAACATATCGGTAGTTATACCGTTGTACCACCCTATAGACTCTTCGTAAGTCTTCTTACGCTTAGCGTTGCCCTCATCTGTTTTAGAGACGAACTTATCTACTACTTCGATCTTTTCTTCTCCAGCTTTATAATTCGCTCCAACCTTTATTCCGTCATTAGTTGCTACCAAGGACCAACATGTATTTGAGAATTTTGCAGGAAATACTCTGCTATCAGTTAGTTCGCCCCTTATATGATTTGCTGCAACCTTTGCTTGGCTATTCGCGGAGAAACCAGATTTTGGCATTGCAGACGCAACTGATGCATCCCCCAGAACGTAAATATTACCATCTGCCTTGGTTTGCATAGATGCTGGAACTATTGGGCTCCAATCTCCATCTGTCACACCGGCATTCATTGCTATAGCGCCCGCCCTCTGGGCTGGTACCACACAAGCAACGTCCGCTTTGAATGTATCAAGATCAGTCTCAATTTCCATTGTTTCTGGGTTCACGTTTTTAATGCCACCGTGAGTATCGTTATCGATCCACTCAACCATCCCAGGATAGTGCTTTTCCCAGCCGGCCATAAATAGACCTTGTTTAGAAAACTTATTTTTTGGATCTATAACAACAATTTTTGCAGTTGGATTTTTTTCTTTAAGTATATGAGCAACCATAGAAATGCGCTCGTAAGGTCCTGGAGGACATCTGTATGGGTTTGGTGGAGGAACCATAGCAAAGGTACCACCCTTGGGCATATTTAAGACTTGATCTCTCAAAACCTTGACTTGAGTTCCAGACTTCCAAGCATGAGGCATTTTTGTTTGTGCTTCGACCGAGTAGCCATCAATACTGTCATATTTTATATCGATCCCCGGTGATAATACCAACCTATCATAACTGACAGTGGCCCCGGAGCCTAATCTCACTTTGCGTGCAGACGGGTCTACAGATATAGCCCAATCATGTACTACATTAACTCCATGATTAGCGCTTAAATTATCGTATGAATGACCAATTGAATCATAGTCTCGAAAACCCCCTAAATAAAGGTTCGAGTAAAAGCATGTGTAATAATGTTTTGATGCTTCAATTAAAGTCACATCAATCGCGCCTTTCGAGTCTTTTGCAATGTATCTTGCAGCCGTTGCTCCACCTGCACCACCGCCAACAACAACGACCTTAGGTCGAGCTGATCCTGTAGAAATAGCAGGCATAGCTAACAAAGATGTTGAAGCAAGAGCAAAAGATACAAAGGAACGTCTAGATAGATTATTCATCGTGTCCTCCCTATATTGTTTTTTTAAGTGTAACAGGATTATTATTTTTTTGAAAATAAAATTGAACCAGGTGTTCTTTGTTTCTTTATATATTTTCCATTAAGCTCAGTTTATTTTTCTAAGCTGTTAAAATAAATAGCTAAAGATGCTATTTGCTCTTGGTCCAGAGCACCAGCAACCAATTGCATTACTTCGTTCTCCAGCTCTTTATTTTTATATAATATTAACTTCTTTGCGATATAAATGGCTTCAGCGCCATTTATAGCAGGAATTCCTTCATCAGATGAGTTTTGATGACATGTTAAACATTGTCCTGATAAATATTCGCCATAATCAAAGTCAGCGCCATCAAGCAATGGTTCTGCTACAAGTCCCCGAAATATCAGATAGCAAGAAATAATTATAAAAAATTTAAAAACGATTTTTACCACATAATAAGTTTACTTTGCGAAAAGCAAAATTGTAAATGACTTTTATGCCTAGAAACAAAATTTACAAACGTGTGGATTTAGATGATCCTCACAGGCTTACTCGCCAAATATTAGATAGATTTTTTTCTCCGTTTATAATCAGAAAGTTGACCTCTTTAAGTGTAAATTATAAACTAATAGATATTTAGAAAAGACGGAGCCCAAAATGACAAAAAAATCAACCGGAAATAAAGTAATAGTAGCGGGGGTTGGAATGATTCCTTTTGCTAAGCCCGGAGCTTCAGAAACATACGATATTATGGGTGCAAAAGCAGCTAAGTTAGCACTCCGAGACAGTGGTGTGGACTATAAAAATATCCAAAGTGCCTTTGTTGGATATGTATTTGGAGATTCTACATCAGGTCAGCGGGCTTTGTATCATGTTGGCATGACAGGTATTCCAATTATAAATGTAAACAATAACTGTTCCACAGGTTCCACAGCACTGTATTTGGCAAGGCAAGCGATAGAAAGTGGTTCTAGTGATTGCGTCCTTGCTCTAGGCTTTGAACAAATGCGACCTGGAGCGCTCGGTGATATCTACACGGACAGGCCTAGTCCTTTTGGTGAATTTAATGAAACCTGCGAACAGTTAGTAGGGAATGCAGAAATTCCATTAGCGTTACGTTACTTTGGAGGTGCTGGAAAATCACATATGGATAAATATGGGACCACCATGAAAGATTTTGCAAAAATTAGAGCTAAAGCAAGCAGGCATGCCGCTAGAAATCCGTTAGCCCTATTCAAAAAAGAGGTCAGTGAGGAAGAAGTAATGGAGTCTCCAATTATGTGGCCAGGTGTTATGACCAGATTAATGGCTTGCCCACCAACCTGTGGTGGGGCTGCGGCCGTATTAGTTTCTGAAAAGTTTGCCAATAAACACAATATCGATTCCAATGTGAAGATTTTAGCGCAGGCGATGACAACTGATTACGAGTCTACCTTTTCAGAGAAGGATATGATGCAATTAGTAGGTTACGACATGACTAAGGAGGCAGCAAAAAATTTATATCAGCAAACTGGAGTTGATGTTAAGGATGTGGACGTAGTAGAGCTCCATGATTGTTTTGCCCACAATGAGCTTATAACTTATGAAGCTCTTGGCTTATGTGAAGAAGGCGAAGCGCAAAAGTTTGTTCAAGATGGAGACAATACTTTCGGGGGAAAATTTGTAACAAATCCGTCCGGAGGCTTACTTTCCAAAGGACATCCATTAGGGGCAACTGGATTAGCACAATGCTTTGAGTTGACCCAGCAACTTCGCGGAAACGCAGGCGAAAAGCAAGTTGATGGCGCTAAAACGGCTCTACAGCATAATCTCGGCTTGGGCGGAGCGTGTGTAACTACGCTTTATCAAAGCACATAATTTTATCAGCTTAGAGCTAAACCCAAGAATTTTGACATTCTTTGGTTAAATTTCGCTATGTCGTTAGGGAGCTCTCCTTCCACCATCTTTGCCTGATCAAACAGTAGGAGAGAGGCATCATTCAAAGCATCTTTGTCTGTATCCTTAATCTTATTCAGTTTCTTAATTATATTATGGTCAGGATTTATCTCTAGTATTCTGGGCATACCCTTGAAATCTTTATTTTGAATTTTCATTATTCTTTCCATCTGAACATCCATCCCAGTATCAGGTGCTACTAGACAGCATGCGCTATCAACTAGTTTTGTAGACACTTTTACATCCTGCACACTTTCACCTAGTATTTCTTTGATTTTCTCGACAAGGCCCTTCATGCCTGCCGGTGGCTTCTTCTCTTTTTCTTTTTTATCGTCTGAAAAAGCTGTTAGGTCTATATCGCCTTTGGTAATAGAAACAAACTTTCTGTCCTGGAACTCACCTGCCATAGATAACCAAAATGTATCTATCGGGTCCGTTAGAAATAAGACATCAAGCTTCTTCTTCTTGAATACTTCAAGATGCGGGCTGCCTTCTGCCATTTCTTTATTCTCTGCTGCCAAATAGTATATATCTTTTTGTTCGGTATTCATTTTTTCGATATAGTCTGATAAAAACACGAGTTTGTCCTCATTCATGGACTGGAACTTTGATAATTCGAGAAGTTCTGTCTTCAGATCAAAATCTTCATAAATTCCTTCTTTAAGAACGATGCCAAACTCATTCCAAAATGAAGAATATTTTTCTTGGTCTTTATCTTTCATCTTTTTGAGTTCGTTAATGACCCTCTTCTTTAATGCCTTAGAGATTTTGTTCAAGGTGACATTATGCTGTAGCATTTCTCTACTAACATTAAGGTCAACGTCTGATGTGTCGACTATACCTTTTACAAACCTAAGCCATCTTGGTAAAATGCTTTCAGAGTCATCGGTTATCAGGACTCGGTTTGAATAAAGTTTTATCTTAGATTTTACGTCCATTTGAAATAAATCAAATGGCCTTGAATCTGGTATAAAGAGAAGATTTATGTAGCTCAATGTTCCTTCAACCTTGTTATGTAACGTGAGTAAAGGTTTATTAAATCCAGCACCTATTTGTTTGTAAAACTCTTCATATTGTTCAGCTGAAATATCTTTCTTCTCTCTTGTCCAGATAGCTGAAGCTTTATTGAGCAATTCAGGCTCATTCTTTCCATCAATAAAATTCACAGAATACATTAAATGATCTGAGTACTTCCGAGTTATAAAACCTATCCTTTCTTTATCAAGATACTCCTTTTCGCTACGTTTTATATGAAGAGTGATTTCTGTTCCTATCTCTTCTTTAGTAGAATTAGAAATTTCGTATCCTGAAATACCATCAGACTCCCACTTGTTTGCTTTAGTTTGCCCAACACCCTTGCTTACAACCTCAACCTTGTCAGCAACCATAAAGGCAGAATAAAAACCCACACCAAACTGGCCTATAAGATTGACATCATTTTTTTTCTTGTCTTTTCCTGCATTTTTTTCAAGCTCTGCCAAAAATTCTGTGGTTCCGGATTTAGCAATAGTCCCTAAAGAATTTTCTAATTCTTCTTTGCTCATACCGATGCCGTTATCGTTTATTGTAAGCGTGCTATCTTTTTTATTTGCATGGATCTCAATTTTAAGATCTTCCGTCCCAACACTATCTTTTTTGTCAGTCAAGGAAAGGAACCGTCGCTTATCAAGCGCATCACTGCTATTAGAAATCAATTCTCTAAGAAAGATTTCTTTTTCCGAGTAGAGAGAATTAATTACGATGTTGAGAACGCGACCAGTGTCTGCTTCAAAAGCCTTTTTCATTGAGAATTTTCCTTCATTATGCAATTTGTTGATCTTATTTATGTATTGAATATTCAGTAGTCAATAAGAACAAACGATTTTTTTTGATTTTTTTACTATTCTTCAGGTTGTTTTTTAGGTTCAATAAGTGTAAGACCTTCCTTGGCAATTAATTTAAGTCACTAAGGAATATAGATGGGCTGGGATAAAAAAGGCTGGCGTGAAAAACCAAGAGTTCAGATGCCTAATTACGGTAATCTAGATGAGTTAGCGTCTGTTGAGAGTAGCTTAGAAGCATTACCACCGTTGGTTTTCGCTGGAGAGGTAAGAAATTTAAGGAAACAACTCGCTAAGATAGGTGTAGGCGAAGCTTTTTTACTTCAAGGTGGGGACTGCGCCGAAAGCTTTTCAGAGTTTTCGGCAAACTTAATCAGAGATACGTTCAAAGTAATGCTCCAGATGGCTGTTGTGCTTACCTTTGGCTCAAAAAAACCAGTGGTAAAAATTGGTCGTATGGCTGGACAGTTTGCAAAGCCTAGGTCTGCAGATTATGAAAATATCAATGACCAAAAACTACCATCATACCGAGGAGATATTATCAATGACATTGCACCAGACTTGAAAAGTAGAGAACCTGATCCTAAGAGAATGCTTCAAGCCTACACGCAATCAGCAGCCTCTGTGAACCTATTGAGAGCATTTTCTCAAGGAGGCTTCGCTGATATACGTCAAGTTCATTCCTGGACTCTAGAGAATACTAGGACAGGAAGTAGGTATACACAGTTTTCAGAACTTGCCGAGAGAATTTCTGAAGCTCTTGACTTCATGGAAGCAGCTGGTATTTCACCTAATAATACCGAGACGCTTAGAAAAGTTGATTTCTATACAAGCCATGAAGCATTGCTTTTGGAGTATGAAGAAGCACTTTGCAGAATTGATAGTCTTACAGGTAATCCAATTGCGGGTTCAGGCCATATGCTTTGGATAGGGGATCGAACCAGAGATCCAGATGGGGCTCATGTTGATTTTTGTAGTGGTGTGGAGAATCCTATAGGACTGAAGTGTGGACCAAGTCTAACTAACGACGATTTGGTGAGACTAGTTCAAAAGCTTAATCCAAAAAATGAAATGGGTAGGCTAACCTTAATAACTAGATTTGGTCATAACAAAGTTCTGGATTATCTACCGGGGTTAATAAAAATCGTCCAATCAGAAGGGCTGAATGTTGTTTGGTGCTGTGATCCTATGCATGGAAACACTGTTAAATCAACCAGTGGGTTCAAAACTAGACCATTTGATTACGTATTGGCTGAGGTCCAAAATTCATTTGCAGCTCATCGATCAGAAGGGACATATCTTGGCGGTGTTCATTTTGAAATGACAGGAAAAGATGTGACCGAGTGTACCGGTGGACTTCAATCAATTGATGATGAAGACCTTTCCTTGCGGTATCACACTGCCTGTGACCCAAGATTGAATGCTTCTCAATCCCTTGAGCTAGCATTTTTAGTGGCGGAACAATTGGAAAAATAAAACAAGGCGCATACCCACTTTTGTAATGCTAAATTTTTGTGTAGTAACATCGCATAAAGAAATACCATCTTCTGAAATAGCTTTTCTGAAGAACAAATTGAACGCCGAAAGAGTAGATGTGTTAGGTTCCAGTGGAGTTCAATTTCAAGTTCACCCAGATAATATCACCGAGGATCTTAAGTTAGAAAGAAATAAAAAAATTGACATAAATTTCATAACTGAGGATGAACGAAGTGTGCATCTATTAGCCTCTGACATGGATGGAACTATTTTACAAGAAGAATGCATTGATGAGATTGCAGATCTTGTAGGAAAAGGGTCCGAAGTTAGGAGGATTACGACACAGGCAATGCAAGAAGGTTTAAATTTTGAAGAAGCTTTGCTTAAAAGATTAGCTTTGCTGAAGGGTACAGAATTAGGGGTTTTAGAGCATTGTTTGTACAAAAAAATTAATGTCAGGCCTGGTGCCGCAGTTCTTTTTAAAACGTTCAAAAAACATTTTGGAAAAACCGCTATTCTTTCAGGAGGATTTACTTATTTTTCTGATCATATTCAGAAAGAATTGGAAGCAGATTTCTCCTTCGCAAATTTTTTGGAATATAAAGAGGGTCGCTTAACCGGAAAAGTTATAGGAACAATAGTAAACGCAGAGAAAAAGCTTGAATTGATGAAACAATTAATTGGTCGGCAAGGGGAAAACAGCTCTAAAGTTGTGGCGGTAGGTGATGGAAACAATGATATAAAAATGATTTCAGAATCCGGAGTAGGTATTTCGTTCAAGGGCAGTGATCATCTTAATCTTTCTGCAAAACATGTGTTAAAGAATTCAGATATATCGGCTATCCTATACTTACTTGGACTTAGAGAGGAGCAGTTCGTTTATTAAATATAATTTGTGGAGAAATTGAGCTTGTCAGAAAAAGGAGTATTAGTGATTTTGTCTTCTCCATCGGGAGCAGGTAAGACAAGCATTGCGCGTGCTTTGGTTGAAGAAAATAAAAACTTTTTATTTTCCGTTTCAGCTACTACTAGAAAATCTAGGCCAGGTGAAGTAAATGGCAGAGAATATCACTTTTTAACCGTTAACGAATTCAGAGAAAGAATCAATGATGGTCAATTTTTAGAGCATGCCAAAGTTTTTGGAAATTTATATGGGACCCCTTTAGAACCTGTAATGGAGTCTATTAATGATGGTAAAGATTTGATTTTTGATGTTGACTGGCAAGGTGGCAAACAAATTCGTAGTTCATCTCTAAGTAAATTTGTTATTTCAATATTTATTTTACCTCCATCAATCAAAGCGCTACAGGAGAGGCTGATGAAGCGAGCTCAAGACTCTTCAGAAACTGTTAAAGATAGAATGACGAAATCTATAGGTGAAATAATGCACTGGAAAGAATATGATTATGTTATTGTAAACAATGATTTTGAACAAACCCTTAATGAGGTAAAATCGATAATTACATCTGAAAAGTTGCGGCGCGTTAGAAATTGGCAATTGGAGGAGTTTGTTGAAACACTTACGTACGAATTTAAGGAATTGAAGTCATGACAACTATATATGAGCTCGGAAATATGAAACCTACGCTACCAGAAAATAATGATTTTTGGATTGCTCCGAATGCATTTGTTATAGGTAATGTAATAATGAAAGAAGGAACATCTGTTTGGTTTGGAACAACTATAAGAGGGGATAACGAAACAGTAACAATAATGCACGGCACCAATATACAAGAAAACACAATTCTTCATACAGACTTAGGATTCCCGATTGAAATAGGGAAAAACTGCACAATAGGCCATAAAGCGATGCTCCATGGCTGTATTATTGAAGAGAATACTCTTATCGGTATGGGGTCGACAATATTAAATGGAGCCCGAATAGCAAAAAATTGTTTAGTAGGTGCCTGCTCACTAGTAACTGAGGGTAAAACGTTCCCAGAAAATTCTCTTATCATGGGATCCCCAGCAAAGGTTGTAAGGCAGTTAACAGAAAAGGAGATTGAGGGAGTCACGAAGTCCGCGCAATGGTATCAACAAAACATGAGACGGTTCAAATCAGACATGAAAGCTACAAACTTATAAGCAATTTGAAGGTTAGATGAGTTCAATTGCTATATTGAGAGTTTTAATCGTTTTTGCTTTAACAATAACGCTTCTACCTATGTATCTCCTTGGGTTGGCTCTAGATTATTTATTCGGACACCGGATTGTTGTTTTGCTTATCAAAAAGTTTTGGTCTAGAACTGTAATGAAGACAATTGGAATAGAATGGGAAATAGTAGGACTTAAGAGAGAGGCTCATATTTTTGTCTCTAACCACATTTCTTGGATCGATATTTTGGCTATAAATAGCATTCTAGATGTGGTCTTTATTGCAAAAAAAGAAGTTAGATCTTGGCCAGGATTGGGAGTTCTTGCTGCTTTAGGACAAACAATATTTATAGAAAGAAAATCTTTAAATGCACTTTCACAGATGAGGGCTGTAGAAGAATGTTTAAAAAAAGGCCAAAGCATATTCTTTTTTCCAGAGGGCACGAGTACCGATGGGTCAATCATTAAGCAATTTAAATCATCCCTATTTGAAGTTTGTTATGGTGAAACGTTTGAAGAAAAGAGTTTAGGGTCCGTTCAGCCCTTAACAATCATCTACAAGTCACCAATAAAAAATGATCCTGGTTTTTATAGTTTCTGGAGAGAAGAGGATACAATCTTTGAGAACATTAAAAAAATCATTAAGAAAGTACGTCACGGGAGGGTGCGGTTGGTATTTCATAAACCACTTGAATTTAAGAAATACGATAATCGAAAGAATTTAAGTTACGCCTGTTACAAAGCGGTTAAGAATGGTATAGAAAGTCCAGAAAACTCACTTTAGGATATCAGTTCCAATATACTGAGCATTTTGCCCAATTTCTTCCTCTATGCGTAAAAGTTGGTTATATTTTGCTAATCTGTCACTTCTAGATAAAGATCCAGTCTTTATTTGAGTGCACCCACTAGCTACTGCTAGATCAGCTATAAATGTGTCCTCTGTTTCTCCGGATCTGTGAGACATTATGCAGGAATAATTATTTTCCTGAGCTAGTGAGATTGTCTCTATAGTTTCGCTTAATGTGCCGATTTGATTTGGTTTTATCAGGATTGCGTTACCTGCTCCTCTTTCTATTCCTTCTTTGAGTCGGATTTTATTGGTAACAAACAAGTCATCTCCCACCAATTGTACTTTTGGGCTTAGGGTTTCAGTGAGCAGTTCCCAACCTTCCCAATCATCCTCAGCCATTCCATCTTCAATAGAGTAAATAGGATACAGATTGCATAGCCTCTCTAGATTTCCAGCATTTTCCTCCGCTGATAAAGATTTATTTTCACCTACCAAGTTATATTTATGATTTTCGAAATATTCTGTTGATGCACAATCAAGAGCTAAATAAAAATCTTGCTCTAAAATGTATCCACAAGATTTGATTGCCGTCACAATTGCATCTAGCGCTCTCTCAGTGCTTTCCAACGCTGGTGCAAAACCTCCTTCATCTCCAATATTTGTACTAAATCCATCTGCCTTTAGATTATTTTTGAGAGTTTGAAAAACTTCGCATGACATTTGTACGGCTTTACTGAATGTTTTTGCCCCAATAGGCATAATCATAAACTCTTGAAAATCGATAGCGTTATCTGCGTGACTACCCCCATTAATTATATTCATTAAAGGTATTGGGAGTTTATACTCCTTGACGGATCCTAGGTACTTAAAGAGTGACTGGTTTTTTAAATCAGATGCTGCTCTAGCTGTCGCTAGAGAAACTCCCAACATAGCATTTCCGCCTAAATTTGACTTATTTGGTGTTCCATCCAACTGAATTAGCATATCGTCGATTTTCTTTTGGTCCAATGGATCTTGGCCTTTTAAGTGAGAGTTTATTTTTTCGTTTATATTGTTAACAGCCGTTCTTACCCCCTTCCCCAAATATCTTTTTGAGTTATTATCTCGCAACTCTAAAGCTTCGTGGCTGCCAGTAGAGGCTCCAGAAGGGACTGAAGCTCTACCGAAAGAACCATTTATCAGAGATACATCAACTTCAATGGTAGGGTGCCCTCTACTATCAATTATCTCACGTGCTATTATTCGATCAATGGTTCCTGTCATTTTTTTTTCCGTATAGTTCTAGTTTATGTCCAATTAGCTCATAGCCTAGCTTCTTAGCTATTTTCTTTTGTATGTGCTCAATTTCCTCATCAATGAATTCTATGACACGACCGGAATCTACATCGATTAAATGATCATGATGTTTTCTCACCGCGTCTTCAAATCTTGATCGACCATCGTTAAATTCTAATTTTTCAAGAATTCCCGCATTCTTTAAAGTTTTAACTGTCCTATATACTGTTGCTATTGATACTTTATTATCGATTTTGTTTGCTCTTTCGAATAAGGTTTCCACATCTGGGTGATCATCAGAGTCTTCTAATACCTTTATGATTAGTCGTCTCTGCCCAGTCATTCTTATACCAACTTTTCTACATCTCTCGGATATTGTTTCAAGCATCGTTTTGTCTCAGCAAGTCCTTCGCTTGCTTCCATATTGCAAGTAATTTTTTATCCGTTAGTTGTTTGTTTGATAGCTTCTCAGCTTTAATTAATTTAATCGACACACTTATTCTTTTTTTGAATTTTTTGATTGAAACACCTAAGCTTTTCTCTGGGTCTATATCAAGTTTTCGTCCCAAATTAACGAGAGAAAAAAGAACATCCCCAAATTCTTCCTCTACAGAAATTTTCTCATTAGCTTCATAAGCATGCCAAAGTTCTTTCACCTCTTCGTTTATCTTACCGAGTATTTCTGCAGAATTGGCCCAATCAAAGTTAAGCTGTGATGCTTTTTTTTGTACTTTTATTGCATGAGACAACGCTGGAAGTGATAGGGGGACGTCTTCAAAAAAATTATCTGCATCAATAGTTCCTTTTTTTTCAAGAGATTTAATTTTTTCCCAATTATCTTTCACTTCTTTTGAGGAAATGCTTTTCTCGGCTCGATTTTCTGTATTGAATACATGAGGATGCCTGAAAATCATTTTATCACATACATCTTGAACTATATCGTCAAAAGAAAAGCCATATTCTTTCTCAGCTATATTACAATGAAAAACTATCTGGAATAAAAGATCTCCAAGCTCACTTTTTATAGCTTCCGTTTTATTTAATGAAATAGCGTGCTGAAGTTCATGTGCCTCTTCTACACAATAATGCGCTATGCTTTTACTGTTCTGTTCTATGTCCCAAGGACATCCTTGTGTGGGATCTCTTAGTCTTTTAACTAATAACTCTAGTCTTTTTATGCCTATATCACGATTATAGATCTCATCATTTTTAGAGTTGCCCATGTATTAATTAACCTGTCATTCTACCCTTCACCCTTGTAAGGCGCAACGTACTGTAGGGCCATATCCCAAGGGAAAAATATCCATGTGTCTTGGCTCACTTCCGTTATAAAAGTGTCTAGCGAATCTTTGCCCAATGGTTTGGCATAAACCGCTGCGTAGTGTGCCTTTGGATATAAGTTTTTTATGGTATGAAAGGTTTTCCCCGTATCGACTAAGTCATCAACAATAAGTATTCCATCTCCATTACCTATATAAACTTCGGCTGGGCTCTTCAGAATTTTCGCTTCAGATTGTACTTGGTGATCATAAGATTTAACGCTAATTGTTTCCACAACTCGTAAGTCTAGCTCTCTGGCTACTACCATTGCAGGCACCATACCGCCCCTAGTAACAGCTACAACAGCTTTCCAGCTGCCGTTTTGAGGCGAAATTTTTTCCAAGCGCCACGCAAGTGCCCTAGAGTCTCTATGAATTTGCTCCCAAGAAATGTGAAAACCTTTTTCGTGAGGTAATGTTTCCATATTTCCTACTCTTTTCTGCCTGTAACAACGTCAATATCGGGAGCATCCTCAGCTTTCATTCCAACTATATTATACCCTGCATCGACATGTAAATTTTCGCCTGTTATCCCAGAGGAAAGGTTTGATAGAAGGAAAAGTGAAGCGTTCCCAACTTCATCCTGAGTAACATTTCGTCTCAAGGGAGAATTTAATTCATTCCATTTCATAATATACCTAAAATCCCCAATTCCAGAGGCAGCCAATGTCTTTACCGTCCCTGCACTTATCGCGTTTACTCTGATATTTTTTTTGCCTAAATCCATGGCCATATATCGAACGGACGCTTCCAACGCTGCTTTCGCAACACCCATTACGTTATAATGGGGCAACACTTTTTCTGAGCCGTAGTAAGTTAAGGTTAATACTGAGCCTCCTTGGGGCATTAGTTTTTCTGCCTCCTGTGTAACAGCGGTGAAAGAGTAGACGGAGATATCCATCGTAGATAAAAAATTTTGTTTTGAAGTATCTACATACCTTCCTCTCAATTCATTTTTATCGGAAAAACCAATGGCATGAACCAGAAAGTCGATACTGTTCCATTCATCTTTAATTTTTGAAAAAGTTTTTTTGATAGCAACTTGATCTCCAACGTCACACTCAAATGTGAAGTTAGACCCAACACTTTCTGCTAGAGGTATAATTCTTTTTTTAAGTGCTTCACCTTGATAAGTGAAAGCCAATTTCGCACCCTCTGAGCTGCACGCTTTTGCAATGCCCCATGCTATAGATCTTTCATTGGCTACGCCCATTATCAAGCCTTTTTTACCAGATAGCAGACTCATTTTACCAACACTCCCTGTAAATTTTCTGAAATAAACTATATAAAGAATAATGATTTTTTTTCTAAAAGCCATAACTGAGATAAAAAAATTGGAAATAAAATGGAAAGTAAATTTGATGAAAAGCTATTCGCCGGGGAAGAACCTTTTACAATCTTCCGAAGATGGTTAGAAGAAGCAAGAAAGTCAGAAATTAATGACCCAGATGCGATTGCATTAGCGACCGTTGATGAAGAGGGTTTGCCGAATGTTAGAATGGTATTACTGCGATTGGTTGAAGATGACGGATTCGTGTTCTTTACCAACTACGGCTCAAAAAAAGCAAAAGAAGCATTTTTGACCAATAAAGTTGCTTTTAACTTACATTGGAAGTCGATCAGAAGGCAGATAAGAGTTAGGGGCTATGTTGAGAAGGAAAACGGAATAATAGCAGATAAATATTTTTCAGAGAGAGAGGTCGGTTCCCAAACTGCAGCATGGGCGTCTAAGCAAAGTGATAGGTTAGGAAACAGACAAGAACTTATAGACAGATGGCAAACTTATAAAAGTAAATTTCAAAAAAATGTTGAAAGACCAGAGTTTTGGGGAGGAATCCGTGTTAAGCCAATTGAAATAGAATTTTGGGCTGATGGGCAATATAGACTCCATGATAGGTTTGTTTGGAAAAGAGAGCTCGGAGAAAAGGTTTGGAATGTCGAGAGGTTGTATCCGTAATTCTTTTTCCTGTTTTTTTTTTTAATTCTGATATAATAAACCATCGTGTAGGTAGTGTAGGAGTAGTTGCTTGAGTGTTAAATTGAAAGGAACTGTTAAGTGGTTTGACACTACAAAGGGCTTTGGATTTATTCTAGTTGAGGATAATAAAGGTGATGTGCTTCTGCACGCTAATGTACTTAGAAACTTTGGTAGAGGTTCCATTGTTGAAGGTTCAACCGTAGAATTCGAAGTTCAAGATACAGATAAGGGAAGACAAGTCTCCATAATTCACAGCTTGGATGTACCCAGTGAACCTGTTGAAGGGTTTGAAGACAATGAAGAATTTGGTATACCAGATGTGTCTGGAGTTGAAATGGTCCCAGCGCGAGTGAAATGGTTCGATAAATCCAAGGGATTTGGCTTTGCAAATGTATATCAGTCCCAGGAAGATATCTTCCTACATATGGAGATACTTAGACATTTCGGTTTTTCTGATTTGCAAGCAGGAGAGGCTGTTGTTCTGCAGGTAGTGGACGGCCCTAGAGGGAAAATGGCTGGGGCAGTGCACTCTTGGGATAATATTTCTTGAAAGATCTCTATTTTTAGTTCAAAACTGGTCCCCAACAGATGTTAGGACACTGATGATTCGCGGGGCGTGGCGCAGCCTGGTAGCGCGACGGTTTTGGGTACCGTAGGTCGTGAGTTCGAATCTCGCCGCCCCGACCACTTGGTTTTTATTAATATAGATCCGAAGCTGAACCTTTAACTAGATAAAAATGAAGCATCTTTAACCAGAATTGATGTCAACAAAAAAATTTTTTTTTTTTTTAAAATTTTTGTTGACCACAGGGTGGTTTATCGCGCAAGTTGTATGTCAGGCGTAAAAAACATCAATATGTAGTATCTGAACGAAAGCAGCAATAGTTAATCGTTAAGTTGTAAACATTTGTTGTTTTGTCACACAACCATAGTAGAAAAAATTGGGGACGAGCATTATGAAATTTGAACGAAGAAACACTATTGAGGACGCAGAAATCTATGAGGGATTGAGTTTTAAAACCACCGACTCAGAAATCAGAAATCCTGACGGATCGATCGTGTTTAGTGCGAAGAATATTGAAATCCCAGAAGGGTGGAGCCAAGTCGCAGCTGATGTATTGGCACAAAAATATTTTCGAAAAGCAGGCGTTCCAAAAATTCTTAAAAAAGTGCACGAAGATGGCTTGCCCGTTTTCTTGCAACGAAGCGTCGAAGACAAAGAGGCTCTACTCAAATTAGATCCAGAAGAGAGATATTCTAGCGAAACAACTGCGAGGCAAGTTTTCGATAGATTGGCAGGTGCTTGGGCATACTGGGGTTGGAAAGGAAAATACTTTGACAGCGAACAAGACGCAAAAATATATTATGATGAGATGAGGTTCATCTTAGCAAACCAAATGGGCGCACCTAACTCTCCCCAATGGTTTAACACAGGGTTGCATTGGGCTTATGGCATAGACGGTCCAAGCCAAGGACACTTTTATGTAGACCACAAGACACACAAACTGACAACGTCCAAATCAGCTTATGAGCACCCACAGCCCCATGCCTGTTTTATTCAATCAATCCAAGACGACCTTGTGAATGACGGCGGCATAATGGATCTTTGGAAAAGAGAGGCAAGACTTTTTAAGTATGGCTCAGGAACTGGAACCAATTTCTCAACATTGAGAGGAAGTGCTGAAGGTTTGACAGGCGGAGGTAAGTCGTCAGGATTAATGTCGTTTTTAAAAATAGGTGATAGGTCTGCTGGCGCGATAAAATCCGGAGGAACTACGCGGCGAGCAGCAAAAATGGTTATATGCGATGTCGATCACCCTGATATCGAAGAATTTATAAATTGGAAAGTGATTGAAGAACAAAAGGTGGCAGCATTGGTCGCGGGTTCTAAGCTTCACGAGAAAATGCTAAATAAAATATTTTCAGCTGTGGAATCCGAAGGTGTTGACAAAAAGAACAAAACAAATCCAAAAGCAAACAAAGCGCTCAAAATAGCTATAAAAGAAGCGCGTGAGAGTATGATCCCTGACACCTACATAAACAGAATACTGGAGTATGCAAGGCAAGGGTTTAAAGAAATAGCTTTCCCAACCTATGACACCGACTGGGACTCTGAAGCATACCTAACGGTATCAGGCCAAAACTCCAATAATTCAGTAAGAGTGACAGACAGATTTTTAAAAGCTGTCAAAGAAAACAAAGATTGGGAGTTGTTAAAAAGAACAGATGGAAAAGCTTTAAAAAAGGTCAAGGCACGAGAATTATGGGAGCAAATATCACACGCAGCTTGGTCCTGTGCAGACCCAGGCATTCAATATCATGATACGATAAATGCGTGGCATACCTGTCCAGAAGATGGTGACATACGAGCTTCTAACCCGTGCTCCGAATACATGTTTCTTGATGATACAGCGTGCAATTTGGCATCAATAAATCTACTCAAGTACTTGAAGGATGGTAAGTTTGACCATGATAATTTTATGCACTCCGTGGAAATGTGGACCCTAAGTTTGGAAATTTCGGTTATGATGGCGCAGTTCCCGAGTAAAGAAATAGCAGTGGGTTCCTTTGATTATAGAACACTTGGGTTAGGCTATGCTAACCTGGGAGGCTTATTAATGAATATGGGGTTATCTTACGACAGTAGAGAAGGGAGGTCTATATGTGGAGCAATAACTGCTTTAATGACAGGTACCTCTTACAAAACCTCTGCAGTACTAGCTCGAGAGGTAGGAGCATTCAAAAGATTCACAAAAAATAAAGAACACATGTTGAGAGTTATAAAGAACCACAAGAAAGCAGCGTTTGGCGAGCAATGTGGTTATGACAAAGTGAATGTAATGCCCGTGCCACTTGATATAAAGAATTGCCCTGATTCAAGCCTTGTTACTGTTGCCCAACAATCTTGGAAGGATGCATTATCTTTAGGTGAAAAGTATGGGTTTAGAAATGCTCAAGTGTCTGTGATTGCGCCTACTGGGACAATAGGGCTGATAATGGATTGTGATACTACAGGTATCGAGCCTGATTTTGCACTCGTTAAGTTTAAGAAGCTTGCAGGCGGTGGCTATTTTAAAATAATAAATCAATCGGTTCCCAACGCGCTGAAGGTGCTTGGGTACGACCAACAAAAAATCAACTCTATAGTTAACTACGCTGTAGGCAGCGGTTCCTTGGAAAGCTGTCCAAAAATAAATCCTACTTCCTTGATAGGACACGGGTTCTCATCTAAAGAAATCGACAAAATTGAAAAAGCGCTGCCAACCGCTTTTGATATTAAGTTTGTTTTTAATCAATGGACGTTGGGGCAAGAGTTTTGTAGAGACACACTGGGGGTGCCGACGGACAAGCTTAACGACCCAAGTTTTAGTCTACTAGCACACTTAGGCTTCAGTAATGAAGATATATTAAATGCAAACGACTATGTATGTGGAACAATGACTTTGGAAGGTGCCCCATTCCTTGACGATGAAGATCTTCCTGTTTTTGATTGCGCAAACCCGTGTGGGAAGAAGGGGAAAAGATACCTTTCAGTGGAAAGTCATATTTATATGATGGCAGCGGCTCAATCATTTATTTCTGGTGCTATTTCAAAGACTATAAACATGCCAGGAAACTCATCGATAAAGGATTGTAGGGATGCCTATGAATTGAGCTGGTCTTTAGGGGTTAAGGCCAATGCCCTCTACAGAGATGGCTCGAAACTTTCCCAACCCCTGTCAGCAGCGTTAATTGAGGATGAAGTTGAAGAGGCAGAGGAAAACAATAATCATGACCCCAACGTTCAAAAAGTCTTAGAGAAAATTGTTTACAAAGAAATTGTAAAAGGCCGGTCAAAACTTCCAGAGAGAAGGAAGGGTTATACCCAAAAAGCAGTTGTGGGAGGCCATAAAGTTTACCTCCGTACTGGAGAATATGGCGATGGAAAACTAGGAGAAATTTTTATAGATATGCATAAAGAGGGAGCTGCTTTTAGAGCTATGATGAACAACTTTGCCATAGCGGTGTCGGTAGGTCTACAATACGGTGTACCTCTTGACGAATTTGTAGAGGCCTTCACGTTCACAAGATTTGAACCAGCGGGGCTCGTTCAAGGTAATGAAACTATTAGAAACGCGACATCAATTTTAGACTATATATTCAGAGAGTTGGCTATATCCTACTTAGACAGAACAGATTTGGCTCATTCTATACCCGAAGATAACCTCGACACATTAGGTGAAAAAGTGGAGATTATTGAAGCTCCCAAAGATGATGGCTATGGAAAAACAGATGGTTCGCTAGAGATGATAAAAGAGCTTTCCAGCTCGGGCTATCTAAGAAAAAGATTTTCCACGGTTGGTAATAAGTTTCAAGACAAAGTAGTATCGTCTTCTCATTCGACAGTTGCGAACGTAAAAGAAACTTTGCAAGTTTCTGACCAAATAACGAAAGCAAAGATGCAAGGCTATGAAGGAGATCCTTGTAATGAATGTGGTAATTTTACATTAGTCAGAAATGGGACTTGTTTAAAATGCAATACATGCGGGGGTACTTCTGGTTGTAGCTAAAAACTTAGCTTGAATTATCGCCTCTGAGCAAAGCAACTATTCCAGTTCTGGCTATTTCGTTTAGACCTAAAGGAGCCATTAGCTCAGCAAACGCATCTATTTTTTCCGAAGTGCCCGTAAGTTCGAAAGTAAAGCTCTTTAAAGTGCTGTCCACCACTTTTGCTCTGAATACATCTGCTAGCCTCAAAGACTCTACTCGCTGATTACCAGTTCCAACAACCTTAAATATTGCTAGCTCTCTTTGAACAGCTTTGCCTTTAAGCGTCAAATCTATCACCTTATGCACGGGAACCATTCTATTCAATTGTGCTTTAATTTGGTTTACAACTTTCGGAGTACCAGTTGTAACTATTGTAATCCTAGACCTATGTCCATTGGGATCCACTTCTGCCACAGTTAAGCTATCGATGTTATAACCTCTGCCAGAAAATAAGCCAATTACCCTTGCCAAAACACCAGATTCGTTATCAACAATTATTGAGAGAGTATGTGCGGCTTCATAATCCAGATTAGGATCTCTGAGATTATAAGCGCTTTGTTTGTTTACCCCTTTTTTTAATTTTAAAGACATCTTTTTAAGCTCTTTCTATATTCGTTAGACCAATACAGCGCCATCATCTGAGATACGATTGTCTTCGGTTTGTTCCCCAAGGATCATTTCGTTATGGGCTTTCCCAGATGGAATCATAGGAAAACAATTTTCATGTTTTTCAACCAGGCAATCGAATATTACCGGGCCAGGATAATCAATCATTTCTCTGATGCAATCGTCCAGATTAGTTGGATCTTCACATCTGATGCCCTTTACTCCATATGCCTCCGCTAGCTTCACAAAATCAGGTAAAGCATCAGACCAACTATGAGAATACCTTTCTCCGTGTAGTAGTTCTTGCCACTGTCTAACCATCCCTAGTCTCTCATTATTTAAAATAAATTGTTTTACGGGTAACCGGTATTGCACGGCGGTTCCTAGCTCCTGCATGTTCATTAGCCAGCTAGCCTCTCCAGCAACATTGATTACAAGAGAGTTTGGGTGGGCAATTTGAATTCCTATCGATGCTGGAAACCCATAACCCATAGTCCCTAATCCTCCCGACGTCATCCATCTATTAGGTTCTTCAAATCCCATAAACTGTGCAGCCCACATTTGGTGTTGACCCACCTCGGTGGATACAAATCGATTGTAAGACTTAGTCAGCTCTTCTAATCTTTGAACTGCATATTGAGGCTTGATAACATTGGAGGAATTCTCATAACCGAGCGATTTTACTGCTTTCCAATCATTAATAGACTTCCACCAAGTCTCTAATTTTTTCTTTTTTATCTTAGAGCCTCTTTCTTTCCACCTTGTAGTTAGAGTACGTAATATGTGCGAAACATCACCAATTAAAGGAGCCTCTACAGTAATATTTTTATTAATGGAAGATGGATCAATATCTATGTGCACTTTATACGAGTTGGGGCTAAAAGCATCAATTCTTCCTGTTATCCGATCGTCGAAACGAGCGCCAATGCAAAGCATGAAGTCACAGCCATGCATAGACATATTTGCTTCATAGGTCCCATGCATACCTAACATTCCTAACCAGTTTTTCCCTGAAGCAGGATAGCTACCTAGTCCCATGAGGGTAGAAGTTATTGGAAAATTTGTACCAGCGACCAAATTCCTGAGCGAGTTTACTGCTGATTGACCGGAATTTATAACGCCGCCTCCACTATAAATTATCGGTCTTTCCGCTAATTCTAATCTATTTATTGCTTCATCTAACATATTGAGGTCAATAGAAGGCTCTTTTTTAATGAAGGTCTTATTTATTTCGTTTTTCTTAGTGTAGCAACCAGAAGCAAACTGCACATCTTTTGGAACATCTACCAAAACGGGCCCAGGCCTACCAGTTCCTGCAACTTCAAAGGCTTTGTGTATCGTTTCGGCTAGTTTGTTTGTATCTTTAACAAGCCAGTTATGTTTTGTGCAGGGTCTAGTAATACCTACGGTATCCGCTTCCTGAAAAGCATCATTCCCTATCATAAAAGTGGGCACTTGACCACTTATAACCACTATCGGGACACTGTCCATTAGGGCGTCTGTAAGCCCTGTTACTGAGTTTGTTGCGCCAGGTCCAGAGGTCACAAAAACCACACCAATTTTTCCAGTAGATCTTGCGTATCCTTCAGCAGCGTGAGTAGCGGCTTGCTCGTGTCTAACAAGAATATGTTTGATTTTCTTTTGCTGAAATAGTTCGTCATAAATTGGCAGAATCGCCCCCCCAGGATATCCAAAGACTGTATCCACACCCTGATCAATCAAAGCTTTTATCACTATCTCTGCACCAGTAATTTTATTTGCCTGTGTCATATTAAAGTCTCTTTGATTAAAAAACGTTGTTTAGACTATGACTGTAAGGCAATCATTCTTTTTTTTAAAGAGTTTATTTAAATTTTGATTTTGAGCCTATCTAAAGAACGAAAGTACTACTGCCTTGCATAAAGGTTGTAAAGCGTGGGCTTTAATGTGTTTGAATTTTATATTTTTTATGTGCTTGATATTGACAAGTAACTAGGCTATATAAGGAGGTTATTTATGTAGTTGATTAGTATTTAAATAAATTTTGTTTGGAGGAAATATGAAACGACGTGATTTTATTACAAAGGCAGGCCTTGGAACTGCCGCAGTAGCTGGAGCAGCACTAGCAGCACCAGCTGTAGCTCAAGAGAGAAAAGTGCTGACTTGTGTTTCAAGTTGGCCCAGAGACTTTCCTGGTCTAGGGGTTTCAGCTCAAAGGCTAATGGAAAGAATAACTCAGCTATCAGAAGGTCGGATTACCATGGAGTATTTTGCTTCTGGAGAAAAAGTGGGTGGTCTTGATGTTTTTGATGAAGTAGCCTCTGGTAACTCATCATGCTACATCTCCGCTGACTATTATTTTACCGGAAAGCATCCTGGTCTTGCTTATTGGACCTCCGTTCCCTTCGGGATGACCGCGCCTGAATGGTGCGCTTGGGTAAAATTTGGTGGAGGTCAGGCTCTGTGGGACGAAGTGTCCGGAGAGTTTGGTCTTAAGGCCATCACTTGTGGTTCAACAGGTACGCAGGCCGGCGGATGGTTCAACAAAGAAATCAATAGTGCTGATGACCTCAAAGGACTTAAGATGCGTATTCCAGGTTTAGGCGGACAAGTTATCTCTAAGCTCGGTGGTACAACCGTTACTCTACCAGGTGGTCAAATTTACGAGAACTTAGTATCAGGTTCAATTGATGCAACGGAATGGGTAGGTCCTTACAATGATTACTTCATGAAGTTTTATGAAGCGGCAAAATTCTACTATACTGGTGGAATGCATGAACCAGGTGGTGGTCTTTCATTTGCGTTCAACGCTAGCCTGTGGGGCAGTATGTCGGAGTGGGAAAAGGCCATTCTTACAGCTGCTGCATACGAAGAGCAGGCTGCTCAGTATGAAGAAGCTTTGGCCAAGAATGGTGAATATCTTGGAAAACTTGTCAACGAGCAGGGCGTAGTAGTGAAAGCCTTCAATGATGAGGTCTGGGATTCTTTTGGTGATGCATCTGCTGAGGTCTATGAAGAGGTGAGAGATCATAGCGCGCTAGCTAAAAAGATCGACGACGCTTTCCAAAAGGCTCTTAGGGAAATAGGTGGAACGATAGCGCAGTTTGAAGGCACTTTCGTAAACCAGAGAAACAGAGTGTTGGGCATAGAAGCTTAAGACGTATTATTGTTGGTTGGCGTGCTTTGTGCTCGCCAACCACTAAACGGAATAATTTATGACTGATAGTGCTATGAACGGACAAGCAGTAACTGGGGTATGGAAGAGGTACCTAGGATGGACTACTGTTTCTTTGTTGATTGCATTCTTAATTAACAACTTTCTTAACATCTATTTTGGTTTTGAGAGATTATCATCCTTATTAACAGGATTTAGCTACACTGGTAGCATTACCTTATTTATCTATATTTCTTTCATTGCTTTGGGAATGTGGTATGTAAATAGTTCAGTCAACGAGAGTTACAGAGACCAAGCAAAAAAATTGCATGGGTTTAATGTATACTTTTTGAGAGGATGCTTCTTTGCGGTTTTATTCATAGGTTGTATCGATTTTTTACTAGCTTTGTTGAGATCCATAGATGTATTGAAATTTATGGTTGGTGAATCAACGTCCAGAGCATTAGGACTTGGAAATGTCGTAGGCCCATATATCCATATACCCCTGATAGTGTTAGGTTTTATAGTTGCAAACTTTACGAAGACATTAGGGTGGACATGGTTAGCTCTCTTAATTGTATTTGCTGAGCTCGTGATCGTAATCTCTAGGTATCTTTTTTCGTACGAACAGTCTTTTATGGCAGATTTAGTCAGATACTGGTATGCGGCACTATTTTTATTTGCGTCTGCCTATACTTTATACGATGAGGGTCATGTTAGAGTGGACGTAGTGTATGCAGGTCTTAGTGAAAAGGTTAAAGCATATGTGAATGCGTGGGGTTCATATCTGTTGGGCGTCGTAACAATGGTTGTAATTGTTGTTATCGGATTTAATGGAAAGACATCAATTATTAATTCCCCCTTATTAGTGTTCGAGATTACGAACCAAGGCATAAACGGAATGTTTATAAAATATCAGATGGCCATGTTTCTAGGAATATTCGGCGCTACAATGATGCTTCAATTTATAGTCCAATTTTTTGATAGTATTGCTGACATAAATGGAGAACCAGGTAAACGTGATACATCAATACAGTTAGGCCACTAGATGGAACTATTTTTTCTGGCCGTTTTATTTTTAACCATGGCTTTCGCGTTAGGATCTGGCTATCCAGTGGCATTTTCACTGCCGGGGGCGGCAATTTTTTCTATAGTGTTGGCTGCTTTATTTGGTTATTTGATTGAGAGCGACTCAGCCGCTTATTTCCATAGTGGTAGTCCATATCAATGGCTATCAGCAGGAGTTACCAATCTGAGGTTCGTCTATTGGGATGTAGAAAGAGATACTTTGATTGCGATTCCTTTATTTATATTTATGGGGATAATGCTTCAAAAGTCCAAGATAGCTGAAGATTTACTCGTTACAATGGCTAATCTCTTTGGTCCAGTGCCTGGAGGGCTTGGAATATCTGTCGTGTTTGTTGGAGCTCTGTTAGCTGCTACAACAGGGATTGTCGGAGCAACAGTGGTAGCGATGGGCTTGATTTCTTTGCCTGTTATGTTACGCAACAAATATTCTCCCGCTCTTGCCACTGGAACAATAGCAGCATCAGGAACGTTAGGTCAGATCATCCCACCTTCAATTGTACTTATAATTTTAGCTGATCAACTTGGGTCTGCAGCAGATCAAGCGAGCTCAATACGAAAGTCCTTACATAAAGAGGCGACAGGAGACCTTTCAATGCCTTCGGTAATGGATGTCACCTCGACGAGTGCCGGGGAAATGTTTTTAGGTGCATTTGTGCCTGGAGTTGTTTTGGTGTTGTTATATATGGTATTTATTCTTGTTCTAGCCCTGTTCTTTCCGCGTTTGGCCCCATCCGTTCCATATAACGGAAAAATGGATGCTAGTTTCTGGTTTAGGGTTGGCTTTATTTTAATACCACCACTTACACTTATTGTCTTAGTGTTGGGTTCAATCATTACTGGAATAGCAACTGTTAATCAGGCTGGAGCGATCGGCGCAGCAGGCGCTCTAGTGATGGCCGGTTATAGGTTGAACCCAAAACAAGATTACACTGCATATCTGCCCGCTATTATTTTGTTGATTTCTATTCTTATAATGGCATTTGCCCTATCTAACTTTGATATGAATATTTTACTCATTCAGGATGTAAGAGATTTGACGGGAATATTCATCGGTATTATAGGAGCTACTTTGTTTATTGTATCGCTTGTCTGGAGTTCTTTCAGGCTCTATAAGATCGAGGGTACTTTAAATGACGTAATGTTAGAGACCGCAAAAACTACCTCACTCGTATTTATTATTCTTTTAGGAGCTGCTGTACTTACGGCCGCTTTCAGAGCGTTTGGGGGAGAGGACCTTGTGCGCGAATTCTTGAACTCACTGCCAGGAGGATTTTGGGCGAAGTTTATAATTGTTATGGCTGTTATCTTTATTCTAGGATTTTTCCTCGATTTTATTGAAATTGCTGTTGTTGTAGTTCCGATAGTTGCGCCTATATTGTTAGCCGATCCATCTGCAAATATAACCGCAGTATGGCTTGGCGTTATGATAGGTCTTAATATACAAACATCCTTTCTCACGCCTCCATTTGGGTTTGCACTATTTTATCTAAGAGGGGTAGCGCCAGCTATTGTTAAAACGGTTCAGATGTATAAAGGCGTAGTGCCATTTATTATGCTCCAAATACTAGCTCTTTTTATTGTTGGCTATTATCCTGCACTAGTAAATTATCTTCCAAACAGAACTAGTTTCTTATCGGAAAACTCTCCACCTCCGAAAAACCCCCGGCTCCAATATTGTATTGAGCAATATAGTGCAAATGTGCTTTTTTCTAATGACAACTTTGTACAAGATGCAGTTAGAGAACTTGGTGGGGTTGATATGAGCATGCTACCAAAAAAAGTAAAAGCTAACCTGACTAATGCTGTGGGAGATGCTGAACTCGCTTTAGCTTCGCTAAAAAACGCTATAGAACAAGAAAGTATAATTGAAAAGGAAGCGATAGAATATCGACCAATTTTGAACAAGGTTAGAAGATTGGAAAGCCGAGTAAATCAGAAAAAGCGTGAAATAAAGGAGCTGAAGAAGGAACAAGTTCTTCAAAAAACTTTAAAAAATGATGGTGCAGTAGAAGATATTGCGAGTGAGATAAAAGAAGTTCAAAAAGAGATTGATGAAATAGATCAACAGAAGCCAGAGAATTGGGATCAGATCTATGGAGAATTCAAAAGCCTAATGAAAGAGGAGCAGAAGCAAAGAAACATGTATAGGCGAGCAGGCGAAAACTCTTTCAAGGCCGTCAAAGAACTATCATTAGTTCTTGCTTCAAATAAGGAAATATCTCAATTGGAGGCGGAGTATAAAACAATCCTTCAAAAAAGTGCTGACTTACCCAAGGAGGAAAGAATAAAAATATTTAATGATTTTTCAAAGAAAGTGAGCCAGGTAAACGGAACAAGCGATTTTAAAAGTAAGTTATCAAAAGCGATAAGAGAGTTAAAGAAAAAGAATGTTAAGGAAGAAAAAGTAAATAAGAATCTTGATGCTGCTTTAACAGTAATAACTGATCTTAACGATTGGGTAAGTGCATCTAAAGCACCTCTCGAAGAAAGTCTGAATACATACCTACAGAAGACAAGGGGATCTTTAGGTATAAGAGCCCAGGATAGATTTGACGAAGATCTAGCGCTATATCTAGCCCGTTGTAATGCCAACCACAGAGATTTGTCACTTAATTTTTAGATCCACTATTCTTCTGATGGAAGATATATAGGCACACCGTGCTTATCTCTATTTAATTTGCCAACATTATCTCTTCTATTTTTTGCTTCTCTTATGCCAATCCATTTATCGTTTGTAAAAACTTCTAGAGGTCTAAAGCGACTTTTGTAGTCCATCTTAGAGCTACCCGCAACCCAATAACCTAAGTAAACAAATTTTAGGTTCATCTCTGTTGCCAACTTATTATGATCCAAGATCATGTATGTACCTAGGCTTCTATTTTTTAGTTCAGGATCAAAGACCGAGTAAACCATAGAGATACCGTCATCCAAGATATCAATTAAAGAAAAGCTGATTAGCTCTAGAGCTCCATTTTTCTTCGTATAATATTCAATAAGTTTAGTCTCTACATTTGTTTCCTCAATCATTGAGGTAAAGTCTTCAGCATCCATATCTGACATGCCACCGTTTGCGTGTCTATTATTAATATAATTTTTAAATAGCTCATATTGTGGGTCTGTTGCGAGTGGAGGATTGACAACTCTAACTATGTCCTCGTTTTTACTCATAATTCTCTTTTGCGATTTAGAAGGTATCAACTCTATACTTGGTATTCTTGCTGACATACAAGCATTGCAATTAGAACACGAAGGTCTATATAAGACATTCTGTGATCTTCTAAAGCCTTGTTTTGATAAAGAGTTGTTCAGTCTTCTAGAATTGTTGCCATACAAAGCTGTAAATAGTTTTCGTTCCACCTTATTCTCAAGATAAGGACAATCTTGCGGTGCAGTAACATAAAACTGAGGATGGTTAGGAGGTGAATGACGCATTCTAAAGCATAACCCTAAATTTGGGGATGTTTCAAGCCAATCTTTTCAATTTCAAAAGGAGTTGTTTGGTATATCTCGTTAATCCAGTTTCCATAAAGAAGATGTGCATGGCTACGCCACCTGTTTATAGGATTTAGTTGAGGGTTATCATCAGGAAAATAGTTCTGTGGAAGCTGTAAATTTTTCTCACTGGTTAAGTCTCTTACATACTCTTCGTTTAGTGTATTACTGTCATATTCCAAATGATTAAGAAGAAATAAGAAGTTGTTTTCTTTGTCCTCAATAAGACAAGGTCCGACCTCATCTGAGTCTAAGAGTATTTCTAAGTTTGAATTATCGATAATGGCGTCATTTGAAATCTCTGTCCAGCGGCTTACTGGCACTATAAGATCATCTGAAAAACCTCTTAAAAAATGAGAGTTAATCTTTCTGTTTTTATGTCTAAATAATCCTAGAGCTTTTTTCTCCAATATAGTTTTTTCTATTTTATGAAAATAATAAAGCATGGCCATGGCCCCCCAACATACTCCAAATACAGAGTGTACTGATACATTTGCCCAATCGAAAATATTGGTAAGTTCTCTCCAGTAGTCAACTTCTTCAAAATCAAGATGCTCTATAGGTGCGCCAGTGATTATAAGCCCATCATACTTTTTATCATTCACGCTATCGAAAGTTTTATAAAAATTTTCAAGATGCTCTTTCGACGTGTTTTTCGAAACATGTGATGAAACGCGTAACAATGTAAACTCTATCTGAAGTGGAGTGGCTCCTATGAGACGTGCAAATTGTGTTTCCGTTTTTATTTTTTCTGGCATTAAGTTGAGTAATATAATCTGGAGAGGACGGATATCTTGTTTCTCAGCTAATTGGCTAGACATCACCATAACACCCTCATCTCGAAGAATTTCAAAGGCCGGTAAATTTTTTGGGATTTTTATTGGCATTATTGGCTCTTTGTTTTGCTCATGATAGCGAACTGGATTGCATCAATTAAATCGACAGCAGATTTTATTTTACGTAATTTCTCAAAATCTAATGATATACCCCAATTTTTAGAGATTGTATCGAAAATCTCTTTTCTTCTTTTAATAAGAGCCTTAAAGCCATAAACCATGAACTCATCGGGATTTATTTGATCATTAACATCAGAGGCATGGTTTTTATAATTGTCCCATAAGAAACGTAAGAAGTTTTCTTCATAATACATTGGTTTAGGATTAGCCAAAAATCGGTCAATTAATACTTGATATATGGAGTCCGGTGCTTCAAGACAGATTATGACAAAGTTTTTCGAAAGTGATGTTAATATTTTATCACTTTCATCGAATGGGTTAACAAGTTCACAAATTGAACCAGATGTATCACACACCATATGAGACAAATCTGGTGACCTCTCTACCAGTAGACACGCGTCTAGCGTTGCCTTTATTTCTGCATCGCGGTGAAGTTTTTGACGTTTTAAGTACTCAGAAAATGGTATTCCTCCCATCGATAGTGATCCTGGTTTTCCAAGAAAATTAGATAAATTAGTTAAATTATCGATCTCAAATCCATCAAGTAAATTTCTATATTGACTTTTAAATAGAAGGTTGCCGATTTCATAATCGACTGAGTAATGAGACCAATTATCTTTTTCTGCTAATCTTCGAGATATAAATGTTTTACCTAACCCAGACATGCCAAGCAGAGCAAACCGTTTAAGCTGGAAACCAGTGTTCTCAATAGAAAGTGTTTTCATGTGGCTTTAAGAATATCAATCCGGTATGATATATCATGCACTGTTAGCTTTAGCCAGTGCGTTTTGAATTTTATCTCTGAGCTCAATTCGTTCATCAGGACTCAAAAAAGCGCCCAATTCAATATATCTTCCCTTTCCAGCTAAAGTTAGATAATTTTTTAATTTTGCGTTATTAATATCTAATTTAACTCTAGTCCAATAAGGGTTACCCTCCCAGATTTTTTGTTCTTTATTTTTTTCTTGGTGCACCACAATAACTTTATTTTTCGAAATAGATATTTCTTCAAAAGTGCTGCCTTCCTGGAAGTTCTTTTGAAGCATTATCAGAAAAAGATAGAAGGTTAAACCTGAAAAAATTGTTAGTGTCGTGCCTATTGGGCTACCTATGAAAGGTACTATAGGAAGTAGAAATCCACATGCAATCACTAAAAAGACAATCTTTGTTCCATAAGAGTCTAAAGACCGATTAGGAGCCAACCTCATTCTAAGAAAAGTAGGCTCTCTTTTATCAGTCCAATTCTCGAGTGTTTTAAGCATAGATCAACAATCTAGTGGCTAGCAGACTTAGACTCCCACATTTCTTTTGTAGGTAATATTTCAAAGGTATGCTCTGGTGGTGGATTTGGCAAAGTCCATTCCAACGTATCCGCATGTTTACCCCAATACGCTTCTTCCTTTATGCGTTTACCCCACATTAATGTATAGAATACTATACCGAAGAAAAATAAAAATGATCCGAATGATATGAAAGCTCCAATAGATGACACATAATTCCACAATGCGAATTGCTCAGGGTAATCTATGTATCGCCTTGGCATACCCTGCCTTCCAAGAAAATGTTGAGGGAAAAATGTTATGTTTGAACCTATAAACATTGCCCAGAAGTGCAACTTTCCAGCCCATTCGGGATATTGACGACCGGACATTTTTCCTATCCAATAATATATCCCTGCAAATATACAAAAAACTGCACCTAAAGACATAACGTAATGAAAGTGAGCGACGACATAATAAGTATCATGGTATGCTCTATCTATGCCTGCTTGGCTCAAAACGATACCTGTTACCCCACCAACGGTAAAAAGGAATAGAAAGCCTATTGACCACAACATCGGAGTTTTGAACTCCACAGATCCGCCCCACATTGTAGCAATCCATGAGAAAATTTTTATTCCGGTTGGGACGGCTATAACCATTGTTGCTAACATAAAATACGCTTGTTGCGTCACCGACATGCCAACAGTGTACATGTGATGAGCCCAAACAACGAAACCTAAAGCTCCAATCGCTATCATCGCATATACCATTGGTAGATAGCCAAAGACAGGTTTCTTTGAAAAAGTTGAAATAACATGACTCACTATTCCAAATCCTGGGATTACGATCATGTAAACCTCAGGATGGCCAAAAAACCATAGCAAATGCTGGTACAAAACAGGGTCTCCACCTCCCGCTGGATCAAAAAATGTAGTCCCAAAATTTCTATCAGTCAGTAGCATTGTTATTGCGCCAGCTAGTACCGGGAGTGAGAGAAGAATAAGGAAAGCTGTAACGACTATTGACCAAGGAAAAAGCGGAGTCTTGTGCAACGTCATTCCAGGTGCACGCATATTTAAGAAAGTTGTTATCATGTTTATGGCACTTAGTATGGAAGATGCTCCAGATAAATGTATCGCAAATATTGCTAGGTCCATAGACATTCCTTGTTCGGAGGTTGACAAAGGTGCGTAAAGAACCCATCCAACTCCTGATCCAAGTTGACCATTTCCCCCGGGAGCCAGCAAACTACAAACCGCCAGAGATGAACCGGCAACGTATAACCAATACGATAAATTATTCATTCTTGGAAAAGCCATGTCTGGCGCGCCAATCATCAATGGCATAAAGTAGTTGCCAAAACCACCGAAAAGAGCCGGGATAACAACGAAAAACATCATAAGAACGCCGTGGCCTGTGATAAGAACGTTCCACATATGTCCATTGGGTTCTCCGTCGGCGTTCGTCATGTACTGAACGCCCGGTTCCATAAGCTCTAATCTCATGTAAACTGTAAATGCTACAGCCACGAAACCTAAAAGAGCTGCAGTGAATATATATAAAATTCCTATATCTTTATGGTTTGTTGACATAAACCAACGCGTGAAGAAATTTTTCTTTTCATGTTCGTGTGAAATCTGATCTGTAACATCAACCATTAAAAAGACCCCCTTAAAGCACTGACAGTGAATTGATTAATCTACAACATATATAGTACATACTTGTCCAGTTTTCCAGTCAAAATTTAGTGACTGTTCGACGCAGTAAGAATTCCGTCATTTCATAAAAATTATTGGAAAAGTACGCTTAAATATATCATCAACCTCTTCCATTTTTATTTTTACACCCAGATCTCGGAGAGATATCACTCCTTTCCCTGCTATACCGCAGGGATTAATGTTATCAAAAAACGAAAGGTCGGGGTTTACATTAATTGATAAGCCGTGGAACGTTACCCATCTTTTAATTCTCAACCCAAGCGCCGCAATCTTTTTATCTTGGGTGCCATCTATATTTATGTTTTTTGGGTCTTTAACCCAAACACCTACTTGCCCAGGAATTCTATACCCCGAAATTCCCAAATGCTTGAGAAATAAAATCAGCCATTCCTCTATGTTCCATACGAATTGTTTTATATCTTTTTGTCCATCCCTCAGATCAAGCATTAGATAGATAATTCGCTGACCAGGACCGTGATAAGTTGTTTGCCCACCTCTCTTAGTTGGATAAATAGGGATACCTACGTTGTGTTTAAAGTCACTAGCTTTTGCTGATGTACCAAGTGTGTATAGGTTATTGTGCTCCAGTAACCAGACAAGCTCTGTCTTTTTTTTTAAAATAATATCTTCAACTCGTTTTGACATAACCTCCTCCGCAAATCTGTAATCTACGAAGTGTTTTTCATGCTTCCATTCTATCATTTGTGACATTACTATTATCGTATTGATTTTTCTGAGAAAGTATCATATCTAAATTCAGATTAAAAATGGTATTATATACGCGGCTGTGGCGGAATCGGTAGACG
>CACBAO010000016.1 GCA_902537235.1 uncultured Alphaproteobacteria bacterium | reverse complement strand
AGTTTTCTAGCTGAAAAAAACTTAGTGCGTGAATTTTACGAGGTACTAGAAACGTCCAATGTTGAAGATACGAAAAAAGTTTTTTTGAAATATTGTTCAAAAGACCTTATATGGCGTGGTTTTCATCCTTTTAATAAAATAAATGGTTGCGGTTCTGTATGTGAGCTTTTCTGGAACCCTTTGAAATCCAGTTTGTCTAACCTTACAAGAAGAATGGATATTTTTTTTGCAGGAAACAATACCATTTCGGGTAACGAAGGTGTTTGGGTGGCGTCAATGGGCCACTTGATGGGTCTCTTTGATAAACCATGGCTAAAAATATCAGCAAATAAAAAACTGACTTTTCTGCGATATGCAGAATTCAACAAAATTGTTTCAAATAAAATCGTGGAAACAGCAATGTTTTTTGATATTCCTCACTTTATGTCTCAAGCAGGGGTATACCCTTTCCATTATCAAACAGGGGCTAGCCTAGTTCAGCCCGGTCCGTCATCACATGATGGTTTATTATTTGACGATCAAGATGTGGCAGAAACTATTAAAACTAAAAAAGCTATTGAAGATATGATCGATGATCTAAAGGTTTGGAAATCAACTGATAAAGTTTCATTAATTAAGGAGCTTAAAGAAAGCTGGCACCAAGATATGTTATGGTGGGGTCCATCAGGCATAGGAGCAACGTATACAATAGAAAGATATGCCGAGCAACACTGCAGACCATTCAGAGAAAGTTTTAAGGAACGCCAGTTTAATGGGCATATTTGTAGGATAACAGAAGGATTTTTTGGAGGGTTTTTTGGTTGGCCAAATCTTTCGTTGGTCCATTCAGGAGGATTTATGGGGATGCCATCCACAGGGAAAAGAGGCGATATGCGGGTAATTGATATTTACAGGAGAGAAGGAAAAAAGCTTAAGGAAAACTGGGTATTCATAGATCTTCTTTATTTTTGGAAGATGCAGGATATCGACATATTGGACAGGACAACGAAAATATCACCTTGATGGCAGCAGAAAATTGAGTAAAGAATAGATAATGAATATTGATCAACTTATTAAAACAACTTCTAAATACGATACGCCAACAATGTGTAATGCTATGGATATTATATTAGGCACCAGATCCGCTATAGGATTTACTAAAAGCTCGATGGTTACAGCGCAAAATTCTACCCAGCCCATTGTTGGTTTTGCAAAAACGGCTAAAATACGTGCCTCTTCACCCCCACTCATATCTCAAAAAGAAATTAACAATATCCGTATGGAATATTACGAATACATCGTCAAAAATGAAGAAAACCCTGTAGTAGTTATAGAAGACACGGACTTTCCCAACTGTATTGGAGCTTTTTGGGGGGAGCTTAATGTTGCTGTACATAAGGGATTGAAAATTAAAGGCACTGTTACTAATGGACTGCTAAGAGATTTAGGAATGCTGGATTCTGGGTATCAAGTTGTCGCGGGAAGCATAGGGCCTAGTCACGCCTTTGTACACCTCACTGAGTTAGACACACCTGTAAATGTATTGGGATTAGAAATAAAGCCTGGAGACTTTATACATGCTGATCAGCATGGTGCTATGACAGTGCCGAAAAAGTATTTGGATGCATTGCCTAATGCGTTAGACCTTGTTGTAAAGAAAGAGGTTCCAATTTTGGAGGCGGCTAGACAAAAAGATTTTAATATTGAGAAATTAAAAAAGGCATTCCAGGCATCATGGGATATCAAATAAAAATGTTAAGGGGTACAAAATCTAGTGGAGGTATGGAGTGAATAAAAACTTAAAAGCAGTCTTATTTGGGTCTATTGGAACAGTTGCTGAAACATCTGAGATACAAAGACGGAGTTATAATTTAGCTTTTAAAAGATTAAACATTGACTGTTACTGGAACGTTGCAAACTATTGCGAAATGCTTAAAGTCCCCGGCGGCAAAGATAGAATAAGAAATTTCACAATACCAGACATAGCAGAAGACTTGGTTGATAAAATTCACAATCTAAAAGAAGAGATTTATGCAGAACTTATAGAGCAAGAAGATATATCACGGATTGAGTTTGTTGAAGTATTTCACCATAGCAAAGCAAGCGATTTGAAAGTTGGTTTAATAACAACTACTTCAGAGACAAATATAAAGTCGTTATCTAAAGCACTTGAAGATAAAGTAAACTTTAATGACTTTGATATAATCACTACATCCAAGGACTGCTTACATCCAAAACCAAATCCCGAAATTTATCGAAACGCGCTCAAAAAAATTGGGGTTAGTCCATGCGAGGCCGTCGCGATAGAAGATACTCAAGTAAATCTTGGGGCATCAATAGCGGCAGACATCAACAGTATCCTATATCCTGGAGAATATTCAAACTACACGAAGGAAGTAAAGCCGAGCTTTAATCTAATGGAAGAAATATTTAAAATTTAGAATTCATTTTTTCCAACTTGGATCAAGCCTGTCCAGCAATCTCCAATAAGCTGGCCACTCAGGATGCCTCACTTCGGCTCCTCCCTGTGCTGCCCCACCTTCGAACTGTTTTCTAGTATGAACCATAATTTTTTTTGGAATTTTTATAATCTTACCACCAGAACTCATTGCTCTTAGTTGTATTTCGGCATTCCTAATAAACACTTGGTGCCTGATAAACGCCCAACTAGCGCTTGGTCCAGCAGTAATTAAGCCATGATTTCTTAAAACTAATGTATGATTTGACTTACCAAGAGATGTAATAAGTCTTTTTTTCTCCGAGGCGTCCAGAACTATACCCTCAAAATCATGATAGCCTACCCTTTCATATAATTGGCAAGCCTCTTGAAACATAGGTATAACCTTTTCTTTAAGCGCTGCAATTGTTTGACTCATTGGTTCATGAGTATGCATAACACAATGTAGGTCTTTACTTCTTGCTTTATGTATAGCAGAATGAATATTATATCCAGCCTGATTTATAGGCCAATCGTTAGGGTCTAACTTATTTCCATCTAAATCAATCTTAATTAAATTCGATGCATTAATTTCGTCGTATCTAAGGCCAAAGGGATTAATTAGAAAAGTATCAGTATTTGGGATTCTTAAGGTTATATGGTTATACACAACGCTAGTCCAACCATAGTAGTCAGTTAACCTATAGATCGCAGCTAAGTCAACTCTAGCTTTCCACTCATCCACTGACATTCCCTTTGGACATTTTGGGTATGAATTTTTAAATGCAATTTTCACTTTATATTCAAGCCAAAAATTAGTTAATTAAAGGTAACATCTTTCGAGTTTATATTTATAGTATCATTAAATCAATTGTAACACATTCTGCGTTTATTAGTATAACTGCAAGGAATATAGATTGATAAACAAATCGGAATTACTCAGTGCGCATATTGGATCAATAGTTCTTAAACTAGCTATTCCTAATATGCTCACAATGTCTATGTGGATTATTACTTTCATTATAGAAGGCTTTTACATTGGACAACTCGGGGTGATACCCCTAGGCGGCTTGGCTTTGGGCTTTCCAATGCTCTTTTTGCTCTTAATGCTATCAGCTGGAACAATAGGTGGTGCCATTACTGGTTTAGTGGCTCAAAAACTTGGCGCTAATAATGTTCAGGCAGCGGAAGAGATTGCATTAAGTGGTCTAATATTTACATTTGGTTTAGGTATACTATTTGCCGTTATTTTTTTAGTATTCGGTGAGGTAATTTATATAAGCCTTGGGGCTAGCAAGGAAGTTTTAGAAGAAGTTTTGAAATACTCTAACATTCTCTTCTCTGGGTCATTTACCATCTGGGTTGCAAATGGTATGGCTGGCGTAGTGAGAGCAACAGGCAACATGTTCATTGCCTCACTTTTCTTAGGTATTGGGTCATTGGTTCAAATAATATTGGGAGCAATATTCATATTTGGCATAGGCCCTATACAGAGCATGGGTATTGCAGGATCATCACTTTCCATTGTTATAGGAAATGGGATTGCTGCCTTTTGTTTGCTATTTTGGCTTATGCACAAAAGTAACGCATTAAAGCTAAGGATATCAATCCGGTTTTTTAATCCTAATAGCATAATTTCAATAATTAAATTAGGATCTTTAGCGTCAATAAATGCATTTTGCACTTGGGGGTCAGTTGTTGTCATAACCGCGTACATGACAAATTTTGGCGTTCAGACACTTGCAGGCTATGGCGTTGGGGCACGTTTGGAATTTCTTATTATTCCAATTGTTTTTGGCTTTGGAGCAGCATCGACTGCTTTAATAGGGATAAATATTGGTGCTAATAAATTAAAGAGGGCTTTAAACATTGGATGGGTTGCTACTCTTTATAGTGCTTTGGCGGCTGGCTTAATAGGGTTCGGTGCCTATTTCTACCCTAGTTTTTGGTCTAATGCATTTACATCTGACCAAAATGCTCAGGAAGTATGCAAAACTTACTTAGAAATTGTTGGTCCTTTCTATATCTTTTTTGCTAGTGGGTTATGTTTATATTTTGCATCTCAGGGTGCAGGAAGAGTTCTCTGGCCTGCTATAGCAGCAATTATTCGTTTATTAATCGTTATAATAGGCAGTATCATTGTTTCAAGATACACTACAGGTTCCGTTAATCATTACTTTTCGCTCATATCTATTGCATTTCTTGTTCAAGCACTAATAACATCTGGAGCGATATATCTTGGCGCTTGGAATAGAAAAACAATACCTAAAGAAGAAACTATAAGATAAATTATATCTGTATTAAACTTATCAAATAATAGTACTTTGGATCTATGCACAAATTTATTTGTATAAGTGGTTGTACAGCCTCGGGGAAATCTTCTTTTGCCATTGAGCTTGCTGATTATTTTGAAAGCCCTGTGATAATCAATGCCGATGCTCTACAAGTGTATGATTGTTGGAAAATACTTACAGATCGCCCAACACAAAAGAAGACAATGCATGATCTTTATGGTCATGTTTCATGTACTGTTAATTATAGCGTTGGAGATTGGATCAAAGATGTTAAAAATATTTTTGACCTATATTCAAAAAATTCAAAAACGTTTATTTTTGTTGGTGGTACAGGATTATATTTTAACGCATTATTAAACGGTTTGTCACAAATTCCTCAAATCCCAGAAGAGATTAGAGATTTTGCAAATTCATGTGATCTTTCTTTTTTCTTAGAGGGTTTAAATATAAATGATCCAGATATTTTAGAGAAAATAGATACCAATAACAGACGAAGAGTTCAAAGAGCATGGGAAGTGCTAGAAGCAACCGGCAAGAGTATATTATATTGGCAAAGCAAAGATACGTCCCCATTAATTTCTGTATCAAACGCAACATTATTATTGGTTGAATTAGAAAAAGAGTGTTTGGCTAATAGGATAAGTAATAGGGTCAATCATATGTTGGAATGTGGTGTTATAAAAGAAGTAGAGCAAGTCTATAACACTTGTTGGGATAAAAAATTACCTTTTGCAAAAGCAATAGGCGCAGAAGAGATAGTTAGTTACTTAAAAGGGGAAATAAGTTTTGAAAAACTATTCCAAAATATTGCCCTTAAGACACGCCAATTTGCAAAAAGACAAAGAACTTGGCAAAGAAATTATATGAAAAACTGGAGCCCCATTAATACTCCTGAATTGAATAGGTTAGATATCAAAAAAATAGTTAAAAAAGTAAAAGCAAATAATTAATTCGTTGCACTCTACATTAATAAATAATAACTATAACCTAGTGCCCCAATGAAATTTAAGAGATGATAAAGCGTTACTCTAGGCCAGAAATGATAAAAGTATGGTCACAGCAAGAAAAGTATAAAATTTGGTTTGAAATCGAAGCATATGCTTGCGAAGCTATGGAAAGTATAAGCCTTATTCCTAAGGGAACAACGAAAAATGTTTTGAAGGCTAGCGGTATAGATTATGACATTGATGAAATTGATGCCATTGAAAAAATAACAAAGCATGACGTAATTGCTTTTCTTACATATCTTTCAAAGTTTATTGGAGAGAGCTCAAGATTTGTTCACCAAGGTTTAACGTCTTCTGATGTACTTGACACATGTTTCAACATACAATTGGTTAACGCATCTAACTATCTTGAAAAAGGCTTAAAAGACCTATTAGATGTTATAAAGGTAAGAGCTTTCGAACATAAAGATACCATTTGTATAGGGCGCAGTCATGGGATATTCGCAGAACCAACAACTTTTGGCTTAAAACTAGCGCAGGCGTACGCAGAGATGGAAAGAAATCTTATAAGATTACATAATGCTAAGAAAGAAATTTCAACTGGAGCTCTATCAGGTGCTGTTGGAACTTTTGCAAACATTGATCCTAAGGTGGAGGCAATGGTATGTAAAAAACTTAATCTCTTTCCGGAAACAATATCAACCCAAATCATTCCTAGAGATAGACACGCAATGTTTTTTTCTGTGTTGGCAATTATAGCCTCCTCTATCGAAAGAATCGCAACAGAAATTAGACATTTGAGTAGATCTGAAGTGCTTGAAGCGGAAGAGAACTTCTCAGAAGGCCAAAAAGGTTCAAGCGCTATGCCACACAAGAGAAACCCAGTACTTTCAGAAAACCTCACTGGTTTAGCAAGATTAGTTAGGATGGCTGTAATCCCCGCACTCGAAAATATTACGCTTTGGCATGAAAGAGATATTTCTCATAGCTCGGTAGAAAGAAATATTGGTCCAGATACAACTATTACGTTAGATTTTGCCATCAAACGTCTTACAAACGTTATAAAGGATTTGCGTGTTTATCCAGAAAATATGAAAAGGAATATGGAAAAATCTAAAGGCCTATACAATTCACAGCAGCTGTTACTTATGTTGACCCAGAAAGGAGTTAGCCGTGAGAATGCTTATGCTAATGTACAAAAAGTTGCAATGAAGGTTTGGAACTCAGAAAATTTGGACTTCATAAAAGAAGCTCAAAGAGATAGTTTTATAAAGTCACATATAAATGAAAATGAGCTATTGGAGATTTCTAAACTGGAGTATCATACAAAATTTGTTGACACTTTATTTAAGAGAGTTTTTGGTACCAAATAATGACTATCAAAAAAAAGAAAAAACTTTATGAAGGCAAGGCGAAGATTTTGTACTCTACGGGAGATTCCTATAGCTTAATCCAGCATTTCAAGGATGAGGCAACCGCCTTTAATGCAAAAAAAAAGGAGGTCATAGAAGGTAAGGGAGTTCTAAATAATTTTTTGTCAGAATTTTTTATGCAAAAACTTAATTCTGTTAATGTTCCAACCCACTTTATAAGTAGATTAAATATGCGCGAACAATTGGTAGAAAAGTGTGACATCATACCTTTAGAAGTAGTCGTCCGAAATATCGCAGCTGGCTCCTTATCAAAAAGATTGGGCATAGAGGAAGGTAAACGTTTACCTAGACCATTAGTGGAGTTTTACTACAAGGATGACAGTCTAAATGATCCATTGGTTACTGAAAGTCAAATAAGTACTTTTGAGTGGGCTACAGAAACAGAACTAGGAGAGATATTTGAGATAGCCTTAAGAACAAATGATTTTCTATCTGGCCTGCTTTCTGCAGTCAATCTGACACTTGTAGACTTCAAGATTGAAATCGGCAGAAGCTTTAGATCAGAGGGCGAAAAACTAATTATTGCTGATGAAATAAGTCCTGATACCTGTCGTCTATGGGACTCAAAAACAAAAAAACGCCTCGATAAAGATGTTTTTAGATTGAATGAAGGTAGTATTTCAATTGCATACACTGAAGTAGCGGATAGATTTGATTTATTACCAAAAAATGTGAGAAGTGCCGTACGATGACCTTTAATGAAAAAGTTTTCAAATTTAAAGTTGAGGTTATTCTTAAAAAAGGTGTTCTTGACCCACAAGGAGAGGCTATCAAGCAATCTATCAATATAAATAGTCTAGGAAATATTTTGGATGTAAAACAAGGAAAGCTCTTTGAGATAACGGCATCATCGAAAAATAGAGAACAAGCTATTAAAGAAGTAGAAAGAATCTGTGCAGATTTGCTTACTAATTCCGTAATTGAAGAATTCACATATTATGAGGTTTCAGAATAATAAAGTGTGGAGTCATAGTTTTTCCTGGTTCTAATTGTGACAAAGATTGTCAAAGAGCTTTTGAAATATTTCCTGAATTTGATGTCAAAATGATCTGGCATAAAGAAACAACCCTTCCAAAAGTTGACCTTGTTGTACTTCCGGGAGGGTTCTCCTATGGTGACTATCTCAGATGCGGAGCGATAGCGGCAAAATCCCCTATTATGAAAGCTGTTAAAAACTTTTATGAGATTGGGGGATTTATTATCGGAATTTGCAATGGTTTTCAAATTTTAACAGAGACGAAGATATTACCGGGAGCATTAATACCAAATACTAATCAAAAATTTATTTGTAAGGACCAAGATTTGATTGTAGCAAACAATAAAACATTTTTTACCTCTAATTTTGAGCACAATAGAACCATTTCAATTCCTATAGCGCATCATGACGGTCAGTATTTTTTAAATGGCCCAGAAATTGAGGAGTTAGAACAAAATGAAGGGATCGTTTTAAAGTATAGAGACAATCCAAATGGTTCAATCAAAGATATCGCAGGGGTTTGCTCAAAAAACAAGCGCGTTATCGGAATGATGCCACATCCAGAAAGAGCAGTTGATAAGGAGTTAGGTAGCGTATCGGGATTGAAGATGTTTGAGTCAGTAATATCAAATTTCTAACTGAAATAATTACTCTTTCTTTTAATTAAATGGACTAAGCTTTTAATTGATTATGCTTTCTTTTCATCATGTCTTTAGCTGTTTCAACGGCGACAGCAGCATCTCTACAATATGCGTCAGCGCCAATTGATTTGCTAAATTCTTCGTTCAAAGGCGCCCCACCAACTAAAACCATGTACTTATCTCTTAATCCTTTTTCTACTAATGTATCAATTACCACCTTCATATAGGGCATAGTTGTTGTCAATAACGCAGACATACCCAAAAAGTCTGGTTCCTCTTCCTCAAGCGCTGTTAAGTAGTTTTCAACGGGATTATTTATTCCTAAGTCTCTTACCTCAAAGCCTGCACCTTCCATCATCATGATCACAAGGTTTTTTCCAATATCGTGTATATCACCCTTTACTGTGCCAATCACAAGCTTTCCTAAACGCGGCGCACCTGTTTCTGCTAACAGTGGCTTAAGAATTGCCATTCCTGCCTTCATGGCATTGGCTGCTAATAAAACTTCCGGTACGAACAATATGCCATCACGAAAGTCCTCTCCAACTATCCGCATGCCTTCTACTAATGCTTTTGTTAAAACATCGTAAGGTTGCCATTTTCTCTCCAAAAGGATGTTTACACCTTCAACGATCTCATCATTAAGACCATCATATAGATCATCGTGCATTTGGAGAACGAGCTCATCGTCATTAAGCTCACTAAGAATAATTTCGTCGTCAACTTCTTCTTCGTCAGACATACCAAACCTCCAGTAAGAGACTCAATTTTCTTCAGTGTTCACGAAAATTTTAATTTGGTCAATCATAGATTTTAACCCATTTGATCTTTGTGAAGAAAGGTGAGCGTTTAAGCCTAATTTCTCAAACTCTGCCTTTGGATCAACGGCTTGTGCTTCAACAAATGTTTTACCTTTATATAGGCTCAAAAGAATAGCGATTAAGCCCTTAACTATTAGAGCATCAGAGTCTCCTTCTATATTAAATACTTTAGCATTGCTAGGTTTGTCCCATGTCATATCTAGCCAAACCTGACTTGCGCAACCATTTACCTTATTTTTGTCTATTTTCTTTTCATCTGGCAGAGAGATCTGCTTTCCCAAATCGATTATATATCCGTATCTATCTTCCCACTCACTAAATAAATCGAGGTCTTCCTTAATTTGATCGAAATTCATGTGTATATTCCTTAACAACTTTATACTGTTATAAGATGTAGCCCATTATCATTGAACGTAAGAGATATTTCACCATTCTTTAGTTTCAATGCATCTTCACCAAAAATTTTGAACCTCCATCCCTCTAAAGCTCTCACATTTGGATTCTCGTGTCGTGCAATCATTTCAATATCCTTCGAACTGGCAATTAATTTTGTTGCCACATTATGACAAGAGGCATTAAATTTAAGAAGAACTTTCAAAAGCTCAACGAGGGCTAACTGGCTCGAAGATAGGGGAATATATTGATAGTCCTCTATAGGCTCGTCGGGTAAAGATTTAGAGCTTTCGATACACTCTATTATACCTTTTGCAATCCAGCCAGTTTTTAACGCCTTGGATGGTAATCTAGAGCTATAAAGATCTTGAAGTTTTTTTGGCCTCTGAGAAGCTATTTGAATTATTTCTTCATCTTTTAAAATATGTCCTCTTGGTAAATCCCTTCTCTGAGCTTCATTTTCCCTAAACGAAGAAATACTCTTTATAATTTTAACAAAATCTTGATCTTTCCTTCGAAGCCTTATCTTTTTCCAAGACTCGTCTGGGTCAGTGGAATACGTTTTAGGGTTTTTAAGAATATCAAATTCTTCTTTTACCCAAGAAAGTCTATTAGAGTTATTTATTTCATCTTTAAGCTTTTCATAAATAGTTCTTAAATAAGTTACATCAGTTAAGGCATAATTGATCTGCTTATCTGAAAGTGGTCTCTTTGACCAATCTGTAAACCTGCTAGATTTATCTATTTTTTTCTCTGCAATTTGATTTACTAAAGTCTCATAAGCAACTTGATCTCCAAAGCCGCAAACCATAGCAGCGATTTGAGTATCGAATATAGGTTTTGGAAGTACGCCTGTTTTATTGAAAAAGATTTCTAGATCCTGCCTTCCTGAATGCAGAACTTTTAAAACACCTTCATTTGCTAAAAGGTCAAAAAATGGTTTTAGGGATAGTTTTTCTGATAGTGGATCTATTAACGCAAAACTGTCTTTACCTTTTTCAGGATAAGCAATTTGAATTAAACATAGTTTAGCGTAATAAGTCTTATCACGCATAAACTCCGTATCAATGGTTACATAGGGATAATTTGCGGCCGCCAAACAAAAAGCCTCAAGATCCTGAGTAGTATCAATTATTGACACTTAATTCCCTTTATAGTTTTAATTGTGCACTATCCCTCTTAGAAACGCTTTCATACCAATCCCTCAAACCGGTCATTAAATCAGGTATTGGCTCTTTGATTGCTCTCGTAAAATCAACAGCAACAAACGCCCATATATCGGCTGCCGTAAACCTATCTGAGCACAAAAAGGATTTACCACTTAATTGGTGGTTTAATATTTCAAAGTATGATTTAACCCTTTCTCTTCCCCTAATTGCTAATTCTGGAATTTGTTCATAATTTTTCGGACCGGTAATAGCCCTATTTTTCATAGCTTTGGAAGTATTTCTTAAACAATCTGCAATTGCTATAAATAAATTACTTTCAACGTCATTAATTGAGTTTATTATTTGTCCCTTTTCTTCGTTTGTGCTTCCAAGTAGATTTATTTCAGGGAACTCTTGTTCAAGATAAACACATATAGAAAGACTGTGATAAAAGATGTTGTTTTCTTTAGAAACTAAGACAGGAACTGTATTTCGTGGATTTATTTTTGAAAACCAATCCTCCATTTGTTCTGAATTTCTTAAATCAACGTTCTTAGTCTCGATGTTGATTTTTTTTTCTTGGATAAACATACGAACCCTGCGAGGGCTTGGCGCAGTATTACAATCATAAAATATCATCTTTTTCCTATAAAATTGATAATTTAAAAATTTATTGTTGTATTATATAATTAAAATTTAAATTTGTCTTTAATAGTTAACGAGAGGTCTTGCAATGAAGGATTACTGGCAGAATTATATAGATGGAAAATTTGTTGATGGTGGTGCGGGTGTAATTCAAGTAGATAACCCAGGTACAGGGGAGAAATTAGCTGACCAAGCCATTGCGGATAATGCTGACGTTGATAAGGCTGTTTCTGCTGCGAAAAAGATTCATGGAAGCGGTTTTCTAACAAATATGCGCCCGGTAGAACGTGCAAGAATGGTAAAAAAAATCGGTGAGTATTTAGTAGAAAATTTAGAAGAAATTGCTCCATTATTGTCTATGGAAGCCGGTAAAACGCTTTTTGAAGCCAAATTTGAAGTAACAAATGCTGCTAGATACTTTGAATATTATGGGAACCAGGCCGAAACGCTAGAGGGTCGTTCAATACCTCTTGGATCAGCATACTATGATTTCACTTCCTATGAACCTTACGGTGTGTCTGCTCAAGTCATTCCTTGGAATTTCCCGATGGAGATGACAGCGAGATCTTTGTCTACTGGTTTAACGACGGGGAATGCGTGTGTAATTAAATCTCCAGAACTTACACCGATAACCCAATATTTCTTTGCCAAAGCTGTAGAAGCCGCAGATTTTCCAGCTGGAACTGTAAATATTATTTGCGGAATAGGCGGAACGGCGGGTGAATATTTATGTTCTCATAAAAATATCAACCAAATAGCTTTTACAGGCTCAGTTAAAACGGGATCTGCTATTGCAACGGCGGCTGCAAAAAATATAGTACCCACTGTATTGGAACTCGGTGGAAAATCAGCGGGGATTGTTTATCAAGACGCTTCAATGACTAACTTGAGAGAAAACATCAGAAAAGGCATTTTCTTCAATGCAGGACAAGTTTGCTCAGCAATGTCACGATTAGTAGTTCATGAGAAAGTTTATGACGAGGTTGTTGGTTTGGCGGAAGACGTTGCAAAGAATATGTCTGTTGGAGTAGGTATTGAAAGAGACGAGTTTGCAAATAATATGGGCGCTATGATCTCCTTAAAACAACGAGATAGAGCGGTTTCAATCTGTGATGAAGCCCAAAAGCAAGGAGCAAAGGCTGTAACAGGTGCAAGAAAACTAAATAATAAGGGATTTTTCTTAGAACCTACAGTTTTTGCCGATGTTGATCAGAATATGGAAATAGCTCAAACCGAAATATTTGGACCAGTGCTATCAATACTTAAATTTAAAGATGATAACGAAGCCATAAGTATCTCGAACGGAACCGAATACGGTCTCGTAGGCGGTGTATTTACTAAAGACCTTGACAGAGCTATGCATTGTGCACAAAAAGTAAGAGCAGGCCAATTCTTTATAAATGAGTGGTTTGCTGGTGGTGTTGAAACACCGTTTGGGGGATATGGAAAGTCTGGATATGGAAGAGAAAAAGGACGAGAAGCGCTCCTAAATTATGTCCAAACAAAAAATATTGCGATAAAATTAGGGGCTAGTTAAACACTGCTTTAAAATATAAAGTGATTGTCCCTGATAACATTCCCTTAAACCCTTTAACAAAAGGTCAACTATGGATATCTCATTATCCCGGCAAGAGAGACATCGGGAATAAGGTTATTCATGCAGAGATAGATTTATTAGAACTTAAAAAAAGAAAAATAGATATTGTTGCATCACTTTTAGAGAGAAAAGAGTTAGCGGCATTACAGATTGCAAGCCTTTTCGAACTTATAAAGAAACATAACTTTAGTCACTACTATTTTCCTATCAAAGACAAGTCTGTACCAAAAAATAAAGTACAATTACATCGCTTTCTTGAAAATTTGTGCGATGAAATTCTGAAAGATAAAAACATTCTTATACATTGTAATGCTGGACTTGGAAGATCTGGTCTTATTGCCGCTTTATTATGCAAAAAGCTTGGTATAGTAGAGGATCCTATTTCCTTTATTCGGCAATATCGTCCTGGCGCCATAGAGACAAGAGAGCAAGAAAAACTGATATCATCTCTTGATCTAGTATAAAAATTGTTGTTTTTTAATATAATTAAAAAACTAAATGCATAGGAAAAAATATGGGTGATTTCGGTCTTATTTTTGGAGGGTTATTAAACGGGCTTCCCTTTCTTATTAGCCATTTTGTGACGTCAATTATCGTGCTGTTAATCGGTGTAATCACCTATTTATCCATTACGCCAATGAAAGAAATAGCTTTAATAAGACAAGGAAATACTGCCGCCGCTATTAGTTTTTCTGGTGCTTTAATTGGTTTAGCTTTACCTCTTGCAAGCTCTCTATCCGCTAGTGGATCCATCTATGAGATCATCGTTTGGGGGTTTGTAGCAATAATTATCCAGCTTTTTTGCTTCAAAGCCGTTGACATCTTAATAAATGATCTTCCAAAGAGAATTGAAAATGGCGAGATTTCTTCGTCTATTCTTTTATTTTCTATAAAAATATCAGTCGCGCTACTAAATAGTGCAGCAATCTCTGGATAAACATGAGACTCATTAGCAATGGATTTTATTTTTTAATTGCAATTATAGCGATACTATGGTCGTTCGCATCCTCATTCGAAAAAGGCGGTTCATCAAGGCCTAAATCCGATAGCTTTTCAAACAAACATATTACATCAATTAAGACAATTGAGTATTCCAACAATATGAATACACCTGCAAGTAATAAAAAAAATCTTCGCTCTCTTCCAAAATTTACAATTCAATCAGAAAGTAAGATACGCCGTCAAGGTGGGTCTGGAACAGCGTTTTATGTTGGTCAAGATACTTGGGTTACCGCAAGGCATGTTATAAATCAATGCCCAAAAGTTATGATGTCATTTGGAAAAAAACAAATGATAATAAAAGATATATATATCCATCCCAATTCAGATTTGGCAATTTTCAAGAATAAAGAAAATATAGATCTCCCCTATTTTGAAATCACTAGATATAAAGAAGAGGCTTTTTCTTCAGGATATCCAGCAGGAAATCCTGGTGATTTAGCATTAAATTATCTTGGACACGTAGGATTAGAAAACAAGTCATATGGAGTTTTTGAAAGAGGCCTTGTTTATAGCATCACCAACAGATCACCATTCAGTCTTAACTCAATTGGTGGCCTCAGCGGAGGGCCGGCTTTTTCTAAAGACAATAGATTAAGTGGAATACTTGTTGCTGAAAATGCTAGAAGAGCCCTTGCTATATTAGTAGAAAATAAGTCATTATTTGAGCTTTTAGAAGAAACGAATATGCTTGCAACTTCAATTGAAAGTAACAATAGTATTAATTTGTTAACTACGAAAAAAAATTTTTCATCAAATGGAAAAACATTGCGAAAACAAGGGGTTATTCGCAAAATTTACTGTATATTTTAAATCAATTACAGGGAGTGACTTAATGATAGAAAAAATAGTAGAAATTAAAGTTTCTGAAAAACAAAAAATGCCTACATTTGTTGTGTACCCAAGCGACGATAATATATATCCCGTTGTTATTCTGTTAATGGATGCTCCTGGTATCAGGCAGGAGCTTCACGACATGGCATCTAGAATAGCTGCTTGCGGTTACTACGTACTATGTCCTAACCTCTATTATAGAACAGCTAAGCCTTTTGACTGGAATAAACCGAACCTTAATTTTATCGAAGGTTACTCTCCCGAAGCCTCACGTGAATTGATGTTTAAAAATATGGACGACCTATCTAATGCCTCAGTTTTAAAGGACATAGATCACATGATTGAATTTTGTGAAAATCAAAATAGCGCCAAAAATAGTTCTATTGGATTAGTTGGATATTGTATGAGTGGGCCCTTTGCTTTCTATGCAGCTGGAAAATTACCAGAAAAAGTCGCAGCAGCGGCCTCTATACATGGTGTAAAGTTGGTAACAGAGAGCGAAGACTCCCCTCATCTATTTATTAATAGTGTAAAAGGTGAGCTTTATTTTGGCTGTGCAGAAACAGATAGCTATGCTCCATTAGAAATGATAAATGCTCTGGAAAAACATCTCTCTGCAACTTCAGTTGACTATAAAATTGAGATATTTCCAAAAACTCATCATGGGTTTGCATTTCCGAATAGAGGTCAACTATATAACAGGAGGCATGCCGAAACCCACTGGTTTAGAATACTTGATCTATTTTCTAGAAAGTTAAAATAGGTTCTCTAGATGAACTCCGAACAGATTTTATTAGTCGCAATTTTTTGTTTACTTTTCTCTTTGTTGCTTTGGGGAAAATTTCGTTATGATTTAGTTGCTTTTTCCATTCTCATAATATCTGTAGCTATTGGTGTTGTTCCGTACAATAATGCGTTTGATGGCTTTGCTCACCCGGCAACTATTATCGTTGCATTAGTATTGGTAGTATCAAAAGGCTTGATTAACTCCGGAGCAATTTTTTTTATTGGCCAAAAAATATCTGCATTTGGGAAAAATCTGTGGGGACATATATCAATTATAGGTTTTATAGGTGCTATTCTCTCGGCTTTCATGAATAATGTCGCAGCGCTTGCGCTCTTAATGCCCATAGATATAAATAAAGCTAGAGCATCTAATTGGCCACCAAGAAAGACACTAATGCCCTTATCTTTCGCAACAATTCTTGGAGGCATGGCTACCCTTATAGGTACGCCACCAAACATAATAATATCAAGCATTCGCTATGAGCACACCGGTGAACCATTTAAGATGTTTGACTTTTTTCCAGTAGGAGGAATAACCGCAATAATTGGGCTTGCATTTGTTGCCTCAATTGGCTGGCGTTTAATACCAAAGACCTCACAAAATGATGACGCAGGGAAAGAATTAATGGAGATAGCTTCCTATGTATCAAATTTAACAGTATCACAAAATTCACTTATATTAGGAAAAAATCTTCACGAGATCTATGAAGCAGCGGAAAAATGTGATGCTGCAGTACTGGGTATAATAAGAAACTCGATAAGAATAGATAAAGGTAGTCGAAATTTAAAAATTGAGGAAAATGATCAACTTATTATAGATGCAACCCCAGAGTCTTTAGATGAATTTCGATCGATACAAAAACTTGAATTCCCGTTTAAAAAAGATCGGATCTTAGCTGAATCAGATAATTATATTCCTATTGAAGTTGTCGTTACAGAAACGTCTCGTCTATTAAATACGTCTGCAATTAAAGTTGGATTGGCTTGGCGAAAAGCTACAGTGTTACTTGGAATATCAAGAAAAGGACGCCCCATAAGAAAACAAATTCGGAGAACAATAATAAGAGAAGGCGATATGCTTTTGATTCTTGTGCCCAAAGAAAGCTTTAATGAGGTAATTAATTGGATTGGGTGCCTCCCTCTCGCAGCACGAGGCTTAAACATTACGGATACAAGCAAAATGACCGCAGCCCTGAGTATTTTCTTTGTTGGCCTGATAGTCGCAAGCGTAGGCCTACTTAAGTTACCCATCTTATTGGGCTTAGTGATAATATTATACTGCCTTACTAAAATAGTACCTCCTAGAGAGGTTTATTCTAGTGTGGAATGGCCTGTAATTATACTCTTAGCTTCTGTAATACCCTTAGGAGCCGCTCTTGAGAGCAATGGCACTACAGAAATAATAGTCCAGATTTTAACAAAATATGCGTCATCAATCGAACCATGGTTGATAATAGCGATAATTATGATTATTACCATGACACTATCAGATATCTTAAATAATACTGCTACGACTTTAGTTATTGCACCTATAAGCATACAATTAGCGCAAACACTAAATTTAAATACAGATACATTTCTTATGGCAGTCGCAGTATCAGCATCTTGTGCTTTTCTAACTCCGATTGGACATAAAAATAATACCATAATCTTGGGGCCTGGCGGCTACAGATTTGGGGACTACTGGAGAATGGGTTTAGTTCTCGAAGTCTTAATTATTATAACAAGTATTCCACTACTATTGATATTTTGGCCTATCAATTAAAATAGTAATCTAGTGTAAGCTCTATCAGATCTTGATGCCTGTAGGGATATAATTGCTGACTATTGCTATAGCTATCAAAGGAAATAAATTTGCTACCAATATTGATGCTGTCACTTAATTCATAAACCGCTGATACTGATGAAAAACTCCCATTATCTCCCAAAATATTTGCATGCTGCAAAGAAATATCTAAAAGATCGTTATACAATCTCCAATCAAACCTTAAACTATATCCATATTCATTCTGCTTATTTACCATTTGCCCACCATGATCATGAATATATGTACTAGCTAATTCAATGTTTATGTTCAAATCCTTAAGACCAGAATAATCAGCGCCTAAGGAAAATTCAGACACCTCATTTTTAGACCAAGGGCCTATCAAAGGGTTGGAATAAGGAAATCTTTTTCCCTTTTTATGAGAGGTATCAAATTTTAGAACGAAGTCTGCAAGCGCAATATTACCGCTTAAGCCCAAGAAAGCTATTCTATCCTGCTGGGTACTAAGCGTAGTTACATTTCCTGACACAGAGGAACTCAATGTTGATAACTGCTTATTATTATATTCTCCTAAGGACAAATCCAATTCAAAGCCCGATAAGAGGATTTTATTCCTTAAGGCGTAACTTATATTATATTGCACAGGAGAAACATCGGTGATTATTGATGCACCTAAAAAAGCAGCTTCAGGATCAAATGCCGTTCCCGATCTTGCAACTTTATTTCTTTTTTCATCCAAAAAAACAATAATCTCTTGCTTTAACAAACCAATATTGTACCCAGCTAATATTGAGGGAATATTTAATCTTATTTCATCCAGATCCTGCAACCCAATAGTAGATAGATCTCTTGGATTTGTAATATCACTTGAAATTAGTAAGTTTGACTCTCCTCTCGCAATTATTTGATTCCCAACTCTTAACCAAAGTCCATCGATTGGATAAAAGTCAATGTATAAATCTCTTAACTTAAAATCAGAAGCTGTAGGACCGTAAGAGTACTTAGAGCTTTCAAAATACCCCCAGTCCCAATTGACGTCACCAGATAGCTTGAAGTTAATTACTTCCGCAAATTTTGTATTTAACCCTAAATTAATATTGCTATGTATTACCTCAATCCCTGGAGCTCTCCTGAAAAAAGGGACTGATGGAGATTCAAGGCCATAGTATAACTTTTGAGAGAAAATAGCATCCCAATCAAAATTTTCACTGGTTTGTTTTTTTTCGATTGAAATATCAGAAAAATTTTCTTTAACAACATTCGTTGTAACAAAATCAAGTTCACTTTCTATTTCCTCCAAATCATCTCCACCAAAATCAGATAGGAAATCGTCATCTGATTGTGCATATACTGTCGAGTAAAAAAGTGTGATAAAAACAAGTAAATTTACGAGCCTGAACACGTTTATTAATAGCCTCGCTGCATGGCCTCGGATTCAAACAGGCTATCATTTAATTTTTTATTAAACGCTATTGTGTCAATAATAAAAATACTTGAATGCTCACGCTTTTTCTTTTTTGTGGTAGTCATCTGCTGTGTCTTTGCAACCCAGACACCATCAATTTTTTTAATATCCTTTGCTGACCAGAGCTTAACTTTTTTTCCCTTTTTTACAAGTATTCTGCCTTTGACACCAAAGAATATATCTTTTCTAATCCAAGTAAGTGTTTTTAAGTAACCTGTTTCCTTTATTACATCTTTTGATTTTGGTGTAGCCTCAATTACCCAACAATCGGCACCATCAACTACATCACTATCTCTTACAATTTTGTACGTATAGTCTTCAATTTCTACTCCATCTAAATCAGCATATGTAAAATCACTACCCATAAAGGAATTGGACCGATCCCCACCAGAAATCCTATTGGTTTTTTGAAGACTTGGGAGATACAACCAGGAATCATTATCTTTTGACGGATCGTCCCAGTTGTAAGACAAATAGGAGGTATTCTTCACATCGGAAGGACTCAAGAAAAAAGAGATGCTTTTCGTTCCAGTTGAAATTTCTTTTGTAAAACCCTTTAGTTTTCTCTCTCTTTTTCTATTTTTCTTGTCGATCAAAACAAGAGTAGATGTCTGCTCTATAGTTTCTCCTGTATACCGCTGATCAACTTTTTTCATGATCTCGTAAGCGGTCATAGACACAGATACATTTGGGAAAAGTAACACAAGAAAAAACAAGAGGTGTTTTGGAAATATCATATTAAAGTTCATATAATTAAAAATCTAAATGCTTAGGTGAGTTTTTCTTCTTTTTCAAATATAAAGAGTAGCGCAGGTATAAACAATAGGCACCCTAACAAAGCCAAAGTAAAAATCACAGTGGTGAGCCATCCAATATCAATCATCGGTACTAAACGTGCAAACAAAAAAGTGCTGAACCCAATAACAAGCGCTAATGACGTAGTGATAATAGCTCTTCCTGACTCTGTCATAGCTCTCTTTATTGAGTGTTCTACGGAACTTCCTAGAGATCTCGCTAACTTATATCTACTGACGACATGAATACAGTCGTCAATCGCAATACCCATTGTCATAGCCCCCACTATTAATGATCCCAAATTCAAATCCTTACCCAACATTGCAAAACATCCACCAGCAAAAACTATTGGAACGACTGCTGGAAACACAGCAATCGCGCCATGTTTAATAGACCAAAAGATAATAAAAAGAACAACACTTATGAAGGTTAATGAAAGCATGAATGATTGGCTAATCCCTTTATCGGTATACTCATTTTGAGCTTGAAACATTACCATTGGACCGGTAGGAGTAACATTCAAGTCTGGAAAATCTTTATTTATTGTTAGCATCATATCATCCAGAAACTGATTATATTCACTAGCATCCATATTAATTGTCGGTAAAGTTATTCTCGTAAACCGCTCATCAAAATCTTTAATATCCGAAAGGTCATCATCAGGACCTGAGTTTTCAAATAATAACAAAAGCTGGCTGGTCATGGGTTTACTATCCGGTATTTTGTAAAACTCTTTTTTGTTATCTGAAAACGCCTTCCTAATTTGCTTAAGTTGATCTAGATAACCGATTATTTTCCCTGATTTTTCTTGTTTTTCAAGAAAAGCCTCGAGAGCGTCAAGTTTTGCAAGAAAGTCGGGCTCTTTAATCCCCTCTTCTAATTCAGAGTCTAGCATCATATCAATATTTGATGATCCTTTAAACTCTCTATCAAAATACCTCAAGTCTTCTGATATTTTGAGATCACTTTTAAAAAATTTAAAAATATTCGTATCAACTTTAATGTAGGTTGCGCTAAAAAAGCTTACAGAGATGAATAGCAGTCCCACCACTAAAATACTAAATCTATTTCTGTAGGAAAAATTTGGAAGACTGGTGGTCACACGTGTAAGCCAATCATTGTCATAAGCTTTCTTTGTAGCTGGTGAGAGTCTGTTTAAAAACGATAAAGCAGCAGGCAACGAAGTCATTGAGAGAATAAAAATAATCATTGGTAGTATAGTTGCTAGCAACGAAAACTCACGCACAGGGGATAATTTTGTTATATACAGCGCAGCAAATCCAATTGAAGTGGTGAATTGCGTAAAGAATATAGGCTTAAAAAGGTTTTTTATTAATTCTCTAGATGCGTCTGAAGCAGTGTGCTTGGAAAGAGTTCTTAAGCTATAAAACTCAGACATAACATGAACCGTGCACGCCATACCTAACAACATTGTAATAGGAATTAAAGCTTGGTTTACTGGAGTTATATTATAGCCAAGATATGCTTGTAAACCGGTCATCATTATGACTGCTGTACCAATAACGACCCAGGGAGCCAAAATACCGGTCAAAGATCTAAAAACAATGCCTAAGACAATCATCATTATAGCAGCAACAGTAGGATTTAGCCAAGCGGCATCTGAGTTACTGATTACGGTGAAACGTTCATTTAAAACCGGTTGTCCTCCAAACTTTATATCATATCCCTTTTCCAAATATCCCATCTCATTTATGAAGTTACGTAAATCCGTTACAACTTTAAGCTTGTGATCAAGTCCGTTAACAATATACTCAGTTCTGGCAATTATTCTGGTATGCCTAAAATCTTTGCTTATAAGGGTGTCGAGCGCTAGGTTTTCATCCTGCATGGCAATCCTAGCCGAGTCTAATTGATCTAAGTTATCATCTAAGTTCTCTATGTCCTCGAAAATATAGTCTGTAGCAACAATCCCACCTCGATTATATGTTCTCTGATATCTGGCTAGACTATCAACCTTCTCAACCACCTCGTGTTCCTCTAACATTGCATGAATTTCTTCAATCATCTTTACAGTTTCAAGGTTGAAAAGGTCTTTATCTTGTGGTCTCGCCTCTATACCGACAACTAGAGACTCAGTGCTTCCAAATAAATCTCTCATTTTATCATGAGCTAAAAGCGTTGGATCGCCTTCAAGGAACCACATTTCATTTGAATTATTAACCCCTATAGGGTTTTTAGAGATAGAAAAAACTGACACTAAAATCAGTAAAACTGTTATTATAAGTATGAAAATTCTATTCTTTATTACTTGATTTGACCAAGCCTCTATCATAAAACCTCTCCTACGATAAAACGTGAAATAATTCATTGAGTTATTTAATACAAGGCTTACGTTGCGTAAATTGATTATCTATTTAGTATTAATAGAAAAAGGGTAAAATAATAATTATTGTATAAAAAGAAAGCAATTGCTTGGATGGAAGATTTCTACAGGGTAGGTTTATGCAAAATATATTTCTTACTGGAGGAACTGATGGGATTGGACTTTCCGCTACGAGGTCCTTATTAGCGATGAACCACCGGCTTTTTATTACATATCGAAATAAAAATAAATTAGATGCTGTAAAACATGAACTTAAGTCATTCTACGACAACAAACAGGTAAGTTTCTTAAGATGTGATTTGTCTGAGACTGAGGATATTAATGAAATTGTGAATGTAGTTAGCAAATCTAAGATAAAACTAAATTGTCTAATCAATAACGCAGGAACTATTTTGTTTAAGAAATCGTTTAATAGTATGGGAATTGAAAAAGTCTTTGCAACAAACCATCTAGGTCCCTTTTATCTAACAAATAAGCTTCTTGAAAAAAATTTGATACGTGAAGGAGGTAGAATAATTAACGTAGGGAGTAGCGCTCATAAAACCGCAGTTCTAGATTTTAATAATTTAGACAGTAGCAATTCGAAAAGTTGGTATGATCGTTATTCTAGGTCTAAGTTATGTAATTTGTTATTCACACTAAAGTTATCGGAAAAACTTACCGAAAAAAATATCTCTGTAAATTGTATCCATCCAGGAATCGTAAATACGAACATAGGTCAAGACCATAAAGGACTCTTACAGTTTATTATTAGGTTAGTTTTGAAATTTAGAGGCATATCACCTGAGGAAGGCGCAGACACTCTTGTCTATCTAGCAACGAACGATACCGTGAAAAACGTTTCTGGTAAGTATTTCATAAAGAGAAGTGAAACAAACCCCTCAAAAGAAGCTTTAAAATCGGATATTGCAGATCGTTTATGGCAAGAAAGCACTAAATTAATAGATAGATTTTTGTCTTGAAAAACATTTTTAAAATCATTTTGTCTATAGTTCTCATATCCTTACCGGCACCTATTTTTTCGCAGAGTACAAAAGTGTATGAATACTGGCTTGATAAGTTTCTGCTACCAAAACTCCAAAAAAGATTTAATAGCCATAAAATTATTGATGAAATTGAAATTCATCTTAAAGACAACATAGGCTCTGTAATAAAATTAAAAAAGTTGCTTAATAAAAATGAGCAGGCTGAGTTTTCTGATCCTTTAGAGTATTTCAACAAAAAACTAATTTTAGATAAAACGATAGTAGGAAAAGAAAATATGAGAAGCCTACAAAAAATATTAGAAAATATCGAAAAAATATACAAAGTAGATAGACATTTTTTGCTTGCTATATGGGCCAACGAAACATTCTTTGGAAGAGTAAGGCCAAGGCTAGACGGTCTTCAAGTACTATCTCTACTCAGTTTTTCATCAAAAAATAGACATTTGTACTTGAATGAGCTATTTTATCTTATTGATTTTGCAATAGAAAATAAAATTAATATTAAAGAGCTAAAGACTTCAAAAGCAGGCGCTCTTGGACAACCTCAGTTTCTACCCTCTACTCTTGTTAAATTCGCAGTAGATTACAATGATGACGGAAATATAGACATATGGAGAAGCCAGTCTGACACATTGGCGTCCATTGCAAACTATTTAAATCAGTTTGGATGGAATAATAATTTAGAATGGGGATACGAAGTTCGACTATCAAAGAGCATTAGTTGTTACTTAGAGGGACCAGATCATTCAAGAAGCTTGAGCCAGTGGAAAAAGCTTGGAGCATCCAGATTTAAAGGAAAAGAATTTCCTCAAGATGGTCTAAATGAGTCATACAGCCTAATGTTTCCGGCAGGTATATATGGACCTATTTATTTAGTAAGTAAGAACTTTTATGTCCTTAAAGAATACAATAACTCCGATTTATATGCTTTATCGGTTGGATTCATCGCAGACAAAATTAAATTTAATAATCACGATTTCTTTAAAAATTGGAAAGCAACTGAAAAATTTACAAAAAATGAAATAATAGGCCTACAAGAAAAGCTATCAAAAAAATATGATACAGGTGGCGTTGACGGTCTTATTGGGTATAAAACAAGGCGCGCAATAGGCCTTTACCAAAGAGATAACAACCTACCCCAAACTTGTTGGCCACCACTTTGAGTTATAAAACTATTTAAGAGTTGGAGCAAATACCATAGCCAATTCGAGCCATATCCTCTGCTCTTTTTATTTGCTCATAAACATTAGAGCTCTCTGAGCTAACATTTCCTAGCAAGGTTCTAGCAGCTACTCCAAAAATAATCGCCGCACTACGAAAAAGAGCAAATGATAAAAACAGAGGCCAATTTGGGATTGAGCTCCTACCTGAAAACTTCATATATAACTCAAGAAATTCTTCTTCGGAGGGTATACCCAGTTGTTTTAAATTTAAGTCTTCAAACCCATATCGGTAGGGGATACAATAATAACCCAGATCAGCTAAGGGGTGGCCCAATGTTGATAATTCCCAATCAAGTACACCAATCACTGTCGAGTTATTTTTATCAATTATCGTATTACCTAATCGGTAGTCACCGTGAGCAATAGCAAATTCATCCTCAATGATAGAATTTTCTTTAAGCCATATACTAAGTAAATCCATTTCTTTAAAGTTGGCCTTTACAGTAATATCTTCCTTTGATCTTTGGAATTGATCAGACCATAATTTTATTTGACGCTGGATATAACCTTCTGGTCTCCCAAAAGACTCGAGGCCAATAGATCTGTAATCTACTTTGTGCAGTCTTGCTAGCGTCTCGGCTAAAGATACGCAGATGGCATTTCTTTCATCTTTTGAGAATCCATTTATTTCTGGAGTAGTGATAATTCTGCCGTCAATATAATCCATTATAAAAAACTCAGTACCTATGATGTCCTGGTTATCACAAAAACCAAGCATCTTAGGCACAGGGAAATCTATTTTTCCAAGAGCGTCCATTACTTTAAATTCTCTGTCAACGGCATGCGCCTTTGGCAACAATTTTCCTGGAGGTTTTTTCCTTAAGACGTATTTATTGTTTTCACTCTCAAGAAAAAACGTTGGGTTAGACATTCCTCCTTGAAACTGCTGCAGCTTCAATCCTTTACTCTCTATGTCATTAGACTCCATCCATGTAATGAGATTATCGGTATTGAATTTATGTTTTTCCAAAGGTGCTATTAATTCTTGATCATTTCTGCTCATTTTTTCTTTTTCCTATATGTGAAACCTTAATTACCAGGAATCTATGTATCTGTTTTTTGAAATCTTTACAGCATTATCAATAGGACTTTCTACTACCATAGATATCCAATCACGGGATTCTATCGGGTCTAGAACTGTATCAAATTCTAATAAGCTTGCGGCATTAATTGCTTTTCCTTTTTCATAGAGCTCATCAACCAATTTTTTAAAAAGCTTTTCCTTCTTCTCTTCATTACTTTCTGCTTCTAGTTCTTTCCTGTACCCTAACTTAACAGCACCTTCCAAACCCATTGCTCCAATCTCAGCAGTTGGCCAACCCGCAACGAATTGTGGTGCCATAAAACTACCTCCGGCCATAGCTTGGGCTCCAAGGCCATATGCTTTTCTTAAGATAATGGTCATCATTGGTACCGTTACATTAGCTCCCGCTAAAAATAAGCGACAACAGTGGCGTACAAGGCCAGTCTCTTCAATTTCCGGGCCTACCATCATGCCGGGAGTATCACAAAGACTTAATATCGGAATATTATAATTTTCACATATTTTTATAAATCTTGAGGCCTTATCTGCTCCGTCACTGTCTATAGCGCCAGCTAAGAATAGTGGATTATTTGCAATTAATCCCAATGGCTTTCCTTTCACTCTTATGAATCCCGTGAACATTCCCTTTGCAAAACCAGCCTTTATTTCCAATACAGAGCCTATATCAGCTATATTATCAATGACCTCACGAATGTCATAAACCTCCAGCCTGTTTTCAGGAATAACATGTCTCAAATTTTCTGCTTTAGGAGCTTCCCAAGATCCTAGGTTTCCCTGAAAATATGATAGATATTTTTTTGCTATTACGACAGCATCATTCTCCTTATCAACTAAAATATCGATTACTCCATTGGGATATTGAACAGTAGTTGGACCAACCTCTTCAGGTTTGTATACGCCCAATCCTCCTCCCTCGATCATTGCTGGACCTCCCATACCGAGATTAAGATCTTTTGTACCGATTATTACATCACAACAACCCAATAAAGCAGCATTACCAGCGAAAAGCCTTCCTGAACCAATTCCAACTAACGGCACTTCTCCAGAGAGACGTGCAAAATCATGAAAAGAAGGAATATTCAAACCAGCAATATTTTGATCTCCCGCATCAACATCTCCTGGTCTCCCTCCTCCCCCTTCGCAAAAAAATATTAAAGGAACTTTTAAAGCTTTAATAACATCAATCATTCTATCTAGCTTTTTATGATTATTTACACCCTGCGTTCCTGCTAGAACCATATAGTCATAGTGCATAATTGCAGTCTTAGTTTTTTCTTTGTCAAATATATCAGAGTTAACATAGCTTAAACCTGTAATTAACCCATCAGCAGGAGTATTTTTTATCAGGTCATCAAGCGATCTTCTTGATCGTTGCGCTGCATAGACCAGATCTCCGTACTCAAAAAACTCATTGTTATCAATTAAAGACTTTATATTTTCTCTAGCAGTTCTTTTCCCGATTTTTTTCCTTTTTTTAACCGCTATAGACCTACTTTTATCCATTGTAAGTTTTCTTCTTTCCATAAGATCAAGAAGATCCCTTCTCATTTTTTTTGACTTTTTTGATTGGTCTTTCTCTAGCAGTTTTTGGCTACTCTTCTTATCAGGAATGAATTCAAAAAGAGGTGATCCTGTTGAAACGGTATCTCCAATATCTACAAAAAAGGTCGAGATATATCCATTAGCAAACGCTTTAATAGGGTGATGCATTTTCATAGATTCCTGAACTAGGACAGTGTCTCCTCGCTTAATTTTTTTATTAGGCACCACTTTTATGTCTATTACTGTACCAACAAGCTCAGATTGAATTGTGTTTTCTGTTAAAGCGCTATCTATTAGAGGTTTGTTAGGAACTTCATATTTGTCATCCTCTTTAACTATTTTTTGGGAGTCTCTAGTTAGTTTTTGAAGATAAACTTCGATATTGTTATCAATTGTAGAAATGTTTACCGACCCGGTTTGAGGGAGTTCCTGGCGCAATATCTCGCTAATTAAATTTTTATTTGTCTCTACTCCCGATATACTGGACATTCTCAAAGTAAAATCTAGCTTTCTCACAGCTTCATCCAAACCATATTCACTAGTAGCAATAACTTTAGCAAGCAAAGAGTCATAGAGGCCATTATTTTCAAAGCCAACTTTTCCTGCATCATCAATCCGTATTCCAGGACCGGATACAATATCATACTCTTTTATAGTTCCAGTTGTCGGAATAAGTTGGTTTTTTTTATCATAGCTTTCCATATTAAGCCTAGCTTGTATTGAGGCACGCTTTCCTAAAACAATACCCTCTTTAATATTCTGATCCCTTAGAGATTTTCCATTGAAAACGCTGATCTGGGATCGTATAAGATCAATTCCAGTAAATTCTTCTGTGATAGTATGTTCTACCTGCACTCTTGGATTAACTTCCATAAAATAAATCTTTTCATTTTTGTCGACCAAAAATTCAACTGTGCCCAACCCTTTGTAAGAAACACTTTCACACAAGCTAATTGCATAATGATATAGCTTATCTTTAGTTTGGCTTGAAAGATTTGGTGCAGGACAAAATTCGATAAATTTTTGAAAATTTCTTTGAAAGGAACAATCTCTTTCGAAAAGATGAATACACGAATGTCCATCACCCAAAATTTGAACCTCAATATGTCTAGCCTCTTCAATTACTTCTTCCGCAAAAATCAAATTAGAGCCAGAAAATGACTTTGCTTCCTCCTTTACTAAAGATAGCACTTCAGAAAAATCATCTTTTTCGTGTATTATTCTAGAGCCTCTTCCCCCTCCACCAAAATTTGCTTTTAAGATTATTTTATCTTTTTTTATTTCATTAAAAAAATTTTGAATATCGGAGTTATTTTTTATTTGCCCCGATGACGCACATATAGGAATACCTAATTTTTGAGCTAATTTTTTTGCTTTTTCTTTATCACCAAAGTTTCTTAATATTTTTTCATTTGGCCCGATAAAAATAATGTCATTCTTCAAACAATTAGCAGCAAATAGATGGTTTTCACTTAAAAAACCATATCCAGGATGTACAGCCTTAATTTTTTTACTTTTTGCGAGAGATATGATCTCATCAATATTTAGGTACGCAGAAGGTCCTGTACCGTTTAATTCAAATACTTCAGAACAATACGAAAGATGTGTGCTTGAACTGTCATCCTTACTATAAATTCCGTAAGCCTTTATCCCCATCTCGTTTAAGGTCTTAGAAATCCTAATTGCTATTTCGCCTCTATTAGCAATTAAAACTGAATTTATAATAGTCATAGAACACTCTTTAAAAGATACATTGTTAAATCATTTATAGATAGTAACTGTTTTTGTTGGTAATTCGTTTGCCACATCATCGGGAACAAAAAAATCTCTAATTAGTTCATTATTTGAAATACGATATTTTTCAAAATCAGTTTCGCCTGCGTTTCTCAAAACAACCTCATCAATGAAAAAATTACCTGTACAAGATTTTGGATCTTTACTTACAATTTCATATGCTGCATCGGCCATTATACTAACATCTCGACTACTTTTTGCAGTATTTTCTCCACCCAGAACATTTCTTACAGCTGCTGTATCAATAGCAGTTAAAGGCCAGAGTGAGTTTACTCCGATTGCAAATTTTTTGAACTCTCGTGCATGCCCAAGTGTTAGCAAACTCATACCCATCTTAGAAATCGTATAAGCAACATGTGGTGCGAACCACTTATCATCTAGATCCAGAGGAGGAGAAAAAGTTAATATGTGTGCATGATCACTTTTCCTTAGATAAGGCAAACACGTTTTTGATACTAAAAAAGTTCCTCTAGTATTGATGTCTTGCATCAGGTCATATTTCTTCATGTCAACGGATCCGGTTGGGAAAGGAACTATTGCACTTGCGTTATTTATACAAATGTCAATTCCTCCAAATTGCTTTACGCCTTTCTCCACTGTTGCGACGACATTATCTTCGAAGCGAATATCGCACTCTAAAGGAAGGCAATTGCCACCTAATTCTTCGATCTCTTTTGCAGCAGTAAAAATTGTTCCAGGTAGTTTTGGATGAGGTTCTGTTGTTTTTGCGGCAATAATTATGTTGGCACCATCAATCGCCAATTTTTTTACTACTTCTAGCCCTATACCCCTACTTCCTCCAGTTATAAAAACAGTTTTCCCCTTAAAGTTCATTGCATCCCTCACTTGATCTAATAATTGAAGTAGAGTGTATAAGTGTAGCGGCTAACTCGCCATCAACACCATAAATATTTCCTTCAATATTAATAACTCTTTTGCCAATTTTTTTAAATTTAGTTTCGATTTTATTCTTACCGAGCAATACTGGTTTATGAAATAACACGTGGTGGTTTGTACTGCTTACTTTTTTAATATTTTCTTGGCTTTGCAAAATACTAACAAAAGTTGCTTCGTCCATCGCAGCAGAAATCATCCCTCCTTGAACTCCACCATAAATATTTTTTGAAGCTTGAGGAAAAATAACTGAAAAAACATACATCTCTTTAGTCTCTTTAATTAATTTAAGACTGAAGAACTCAGCAGCGTTACTTTCTTTATTTTGCCCTGTTTTAATCATTTGCTAGAAACTCTTGTCTTAGTCAAAAAATAAGTGTATTCCGCTACAGATATTCCTACAACAATTTCTTTCATCTACTGGAGACCGACTCTGAAAATTTCAAATACTTTTTTTTGCTTTATTATTGCTGGAATGATCTCATTTGTTGCTCTTTCAATAGATACCTTACTCCCTGCATATACAGAAATTAAAAATAAATTTTTAATTAATGACCATCAATTGCATTGGATTATAACAGCTTTATTTTTTGGCTTTTCATTAGGTCAGATCCTATTTGGACCTGTCTCAGACCGTATAGGAAGGAAAAACTCAGTTCTGCTCGGAGTAAGCATTTACTGGCTTGGGTGTTTTATTTGTCTTTTTAGTAATTCATATATGATATTTGTGTTGGGACGATTTATTCAAGGTTTTGGTATCGGTGGACCTAGAGTTGTTTCGCAGGCTATATGCCGAGATTTATTCTGTGGGAATAGATTGGCAAGCATCAACTCATTTATTATGAGTATTTTTATCTTAGTTCCTATAGTTGCACCGCTATTGGGCCAAGGCATTTTATTTTTCTTTTATTGGAAATATATCATCGTGTTTTTTATCTTGTTTTCACTTATAACAACAAGCTTTCTTTTAGTTAATGTTGAAGAAACCTTGAAGGAAAAGAGGAGGATAAGTCTCTTCGCTATTATAAAACACTTTGAAGAGATTTTGAGCAATCTAACTTCAATAATTTATATAACATGTTTAGGCCTGCTCCTAGGAGGCTTACTTACTTTTATAAACGTATGCCAACCGCTCTATTTTAATTATTTTGACGTTGGATCTAGATTTCCCTTATATTTTGCACTTATTGCTTCCATGCTAGGTCTATCGTCATATTTAAACTCAAGATATGTAGTGCAATTTAGTGCAGTTAAACTCGCTAAAACTTTTTCTTTACTATTAATGATCTGGACGTCAATTAATCTTATATACCAGATCAATAACCTCTCGTTTAACTTAACGTGGTTCTCTATCTTTATAATGGTGAGTTTTTCTTTTTTTGGATTTATTTTTGGCAATTTAAATGCTTTAGCTATAAATCCCTTTGGACACATTGCTGGGTATGCGTCGTCTGTTATTGGGGCGTTATCCACATTTATCGCACTGATTGTTAGTGGCTCAGCATCAACATTTTTTGACGGAACACCAATCGTGGTTATCGTCACACTTTCTATATGTGCTATTTTAACCTTTTTCCTCTTATTTACACAGAAACTATATCAAAAAAATAAATAAAGGCTCACTAAAGCGTATAGGAAATATCTCATTTCACTTTATTTTTATTTCTTCTACAGCGCTCACTACAATAGAGAACTTGCTCCCAGTCTTTCTTCCATTTTTTTCGCCAGGTAAAAGGTTTTTTGCAGACTTTACAAACTTTTTCATTCTTCATGGGTATTATTCTCAATAAATAATTTTGCCTTCTCAAAAATACGAAGCTTTCTTTCGGAAGACATTCTCTCTAACGTTTTATGAATAAAAGACAATCTTGGATTAGACTTATAAAAATCAATATGCTTTTCAATAAAACGCCAATATAAGCCGTCTAAAGTATCACACCAATCACCCCGTTTATAATTACTCATCTTTAAAATGTAGTTGGATCCACATGTGTAAGGTTTAGTCGACATCAAACCTCCATCTGAGTAAGTAGCCATCCCGAATACATTTGGCACCATTACCCAATCAGACGAGTCAATATACATTTCCATAAACCAATTATAGATGAATTTTGGATTTATTTCGCAGAGGTTCATAATGTTACTTATTACCATTAGGCGTGGTATATGATGATTATAACCATCTCTTATTGCTTTATTAATAGAGTCATCTAAAGGCAGAATTCCTGTTGTTCCCTGATACCAACTAGATGCTAACGATCTGCTGTGTTTAAAAAAGTTTGATTTAGTTTGAAAATCTCCTTTTTCTTGATAAATCCCTCTAATAAACTCTCTCCAACCAACTATTTGTCTCAAAAAACCTTCAACCGAGTTGAGCGGAAGCTGATGTTTTTCATACACTTCTAAAGTTTTTTCTACTATTTCATCAGGAGTAATTAATCCAATATTGAGTAACAAACTCAAACAACTATGAAAGAGGAAGTTTTTACCCTCAACTAAAGCATCTTCATACACTCCAAAACAATTTAATCTTTCCTCTAAAAACTTTTCAAGTTGAATGGAGACATCTTTTCTTCGAACAGGAAACCAAATTTCATTAAGTTCTCCTGGATGATTAGAAAAATGCTGTTTTATTAACTTAGATACACTTGCATGATAGGCAGAGATTTTGTATTTGGGGAGCGAAGGAATTACCGTACTTGGTGGAATTTTTTTTCTATTTTCAGCATCATATGACCACTTACCACCTACTGGTTTTTGATCATTATCTAGTAATATATTAAATTTTTTCCTTCCAAATATATAAAACGAATTCATCCTAAATTGTTTCAATCCTTTATGAAAATCAGAGAAATCCTTTCTTGAAAACATAAACATAGGTGAGTCCATGATAGAGTACGTGATGCCTGCGTTAGCGAGTACTTTAAGAAAGGGCAACTCGAAAGACTTATCCTCTATCTCAAATAGATTTAAGTTAGCTACCTTCTTCTCACTCAAAAAAGAGCAAAGCAATTCTGTATATGTCTGATTTTCATCCCTTTCACTTAATTTAAAATAATGAACGTTGATACCAGCTGTCCTCAGTTCATCAGCATATTCTCTCATGCAGCATAGAAAAAAATAGATCTTTAACTTATGGTGCTTTACATATGTGCACAGACCAAAGTCCTCAGCCATAAATACATCGGTGCAACCTTTTTCCTTCAACAATTTTGGATGAAAAAGCTGATTGCCTAAAATCACAAATAAATTCTTCATATAGGAGAAGTAGTCTGTTAATGATTGTTTTAAAGTTTTTCTTAATCGTTTCTTGTGTGGATTAGGATAAGCAGAAAGTTTTACATTTTTTTCACTAAAATCAATTAATGATAAACAAATTCAATATATTAGACAATAAATCTAAAGGCATAGTGCTTGCCGTTTTCGGCGTACTCTTATTAACACCAGATACTCTTTTTATGAGATTATCAGAACTTGAAAAATGGCAATTAGGAGGATGGAGAGGTGTGCTTATGGGTGCTACCCTCTTTTTTATCTGGATTTTTTCAAGAAAATCGGGACGCAAAAGTGAGTTTCTAACAACATTTTCTATTCCTGGACTGCTAATTGTTGGAGCGATGGCCGTTAATTCAGTAAGTTTTACTCTTGGTGTAAGTGAAACTTCTGTCATTGTTGTTTTGACTGCGCTAGCAACGATGCCCCTTTTAACAGCCTTGTTATCAGTTTTCTTTTTGAATGAGCAACAAAACCTAATTTCATGGTTAATATTGATTTTTGCTGTGTGTGGCATTTCTCTTGCCGTTAGTGGATCAGATACTGCTGAAAATGCACCTGATGGCTCCGTAATTCTAGGTGCTTCATATGGATTAATTTCTGCTTTGGGTATTTCTTTCACGTTTACAATGGTCAGAAAATATCCAAATTTATCTGTCATGCCTGCAACGTCTATAGGGTGTATTATAAGTGGTGTCTTTTGTTTTTACCTATCAAACGAACCGAATTTAAACTTCTCGGCACCCGTCAGTGTTATAGCGATGGGGATAATCATTTTACCATTTTCCTTCGCTTTATTACTCATAGCGCCAAAATATACTAGAGCTTCTACCGTTAGCTTAATTATGCTCCTAGAGTTGGTATTGGGATCATTTTGGGTATGGCTCGTGATAGATGAGCAACCATCTCTTCAGATGATTATAGGTGCTCTAATTGTAACGATTTCCATCATTGCTTATATAAAAATAACAGACATACAAAAATAGTTAATAGGTAACCACAGATCTTATAGATTTTCCCTCGTGCAATAGATCAAAGCCCTCGCTAATTCTTTCAAAGTCAATAACGTGCGTAATCATTGGATCAATCTCAATTTTTCCATCCATATACCAATCAACTATTTTCGGTACATCAGTTCGGCCTCTTGCCCCACCGAATGCTGACCCTCTCCAACTTCTGCCAGTAACTAATTGGAACGGTCTCGTACTTATTTCCTCTCCAGAGCCTGCAACACCAATTATTATGCTTTCTCCCCAACCTTTATGTGCACATTCAAGTGCTGTTCTCATAATATTAACGTTACCAATACACTCAAATGAGTAATCGGCACCTCCTTTGGTCAGATCGACTAGGTGCGAGACTAAATCACCCTTTACTTCGGAAGGATTGACAAAGTGTGTCATTCCAAAACGTTTTCCCCACTCCTCTTTATAGGCATTAATATCCACACCAACTATCATCTCAGCGCCGATCATTTTCAGACCCTGGATGACATTAAGCCCAATACCTCCTAAACCGAACACCACTGCTCTACATCCAGCTTCAGCTTTTGCAGTATTAATCACGGCACCAATTCCAGTTGTAACACCACAGCCAACGTAACAAACTTTCTCAAAAGGGGCACTTTTAGAAATTTTAGCAACCGCAATATCGGGAATAACTGTAAATTGAGAAAAAGTAGAGGTACCCATATAATGAAAAATAGGCTTACCTTTATAACTAAAGCGGCTTGTTCCGTCGGGCATTAATCCCTGACCTTGGGTAGTCCGTATTGCCTGACAAAGATTTGTTTTAGGATTAAGGCAATATTCACATTCTCTACATTCGGGGGTATACAAGGGAATGACATGATCACCAACAGATACAGAGGTAACATTTTTTCCAACATCAACAACAACACCTGCTCCTTCATGTCCTAATACAGATGGAAATATTCCTTCAGGATCTGCTCCAGATAAAGTGTAAGCATCAGTATGGCAAATGCCAGACGCCTTTATTTCTACGAGAACTTCACCCTCTTTTGGACCCTCTAAATCTAATTCTACTATTTCTAAAGGCTTAGAAGCTTCGAATGCAACAGCGGCTTTAGTTTTCATCACCTTCTCCTCATTTTAAGTTAAAAAGATAGATCTTATTTTAATCCAGCTATTTTCAACCCTTCTAGTAGCGTATCTTTTATTATAGTTGGTGCAACCTTTTCATAATCCTCTAATGTCTTAATTTCAGGTCGTTCTTTAAGAAAAGAGTTTAGATTTTCTTTAGCAGACTCTAAGTCATTCATTTTTCCATATACCGCAGCCTTCCAGCCAAAGTATCTGGAATGAGGACTTCGCTCATGAGCTGTGTTCAGCCATGTTATTGCATTTTCCCAGTCTTTGAGAGCTATATACAAAAGAGGGAAAAAACCTTCATAATTTCTTTTGGATTGAGGATCCAGCTCAATTGCTTTATTGACATAGGACAAGGCTTCTTCGTTCCTTCCAAAATTTGTTAAGGCTTGACCATAAGAAAAATTGGAACGTGGGTGGCTTGGGTTTAATTCTAATGCTTTTTCAGCTGTCTCGAGCCTTTTATTCAGGTCTTTTTTTATGCTATAAGACATGCTTAGTGAAGACATGGCGTCTGGATTTTCGGGGTCGGTATCGACTGCTTTTTGCGCCATTTGATGAAAGAGCTTAGTATTTTCTTCTCGTTTTTCTTGATGCTCATGACTATAAATCTTTCCTTGCAACACATTACAATAAAGAACATAGGCGTCACAAAAATTTGCATCAAGCTCTATTGCTCTCTTACAGTGTTCAATAACTTTATCACCTAATGTTGTTCCAACAAAATCTTGAGTATTATATATGTTAAGACCTTGAAGATACTCATCCCAAGCACCAAAATTTTTCTTGCCTTTAGTGCTTAGCTTTACCTGCTCCTGATCCTTTAAAGCAGGAGAAATTAGTGCAGCTACATCTCGTGATACTTCATCTTGAACTTCAAAAATGTCTTCAAGCGACCTATCCCATCTTTTCGACCAAATTTGTTTGTCATCATCTGCTGAAGTTAGCTGTGCAGTAATTCGAACTTTGTTTCCGGCTTTTCTTACACTCCCTTCAACTAAATACCTCGCTCCCAGTGCTTTCGATATGACATCCGATTTCTCAGTGGAGTTTTTAAAAGAAAAACTAGAATTCCGTGAGATAACGGGAAATGTTTTCCACAATGAAAGGTTGGCAATTATATCCTCTGTAATTCCATCTGCGAAATACTCCTGCTCTTCATCATTACTCAAATTTTTAAATGGAAGAACTGCAATGGCTGGGGGTTTGCCGCCATCATCTACATCATCAAGTTTCTCTTCTTTTTTTGCCTCTCTTTTTTCTAGATTATTAAGCGCTAAATCGAACGCATGAACATCTGTATTTTTTACTCGTTGCTCACCAATATCATTGAACAAAAACTCAGTCTTTTGATTCACAAAATCATGTATGCTTTTTGATAAACATACCCCACCAGGTTGCGAAAGTGCCTCTAAACGCGCCGCAACATTTACTCCGTCCCCATAAAGATTATCGCCTTCTACTATAACATCACCCATATTTATACCAATTCGAAAATGCATTTCGCTATCTTCAGATACACTAGAATTTCGTTCAGAAATTAACTTTTGAAATTCAGATGCACAAACCACTGCAGAAACTGCACTTTGAAATTCTGCAAGGACCGAGTCTCCTGCGGTGTTGAAAATTCTGCCTCCATGCTCTTTAAATAAATTATCTAGAATTTCTCTGCATGACCGAAAACTTTTAAGAGTTTGGTCTTCATTCTTCTCCATAAGCTTACTGAAACCCACAACATCTGTTACGAAAATAACAGCAATTTTTCTATCAATTTTATTTTCATTCATTCTTTTTAACCAAAATCAGTAATATTAAAGTTTACTACAAATATAGAAAAACCCAAGAGGATTAACAACAATCCAAACGCAACCTCCACAAAAAATATCTTATCTCTATAAAATTTTAGCAAGCTTTTTAGAGTTACTAAAAAAACAATGATAACGTAGACACTTACATCAATAAACCCAGCGATAATTGCCATAAACATATGAATAGAAAAGTTTTGCTCGGGAGACAAAAACTGACTAAATAAAGAAGAGAAAAAAGCCAGTATTTTTGGATTCAGAATTGCGATACCAAAACCATCTCTAAAATGATTTAATGTAATGCCTGATGACGATGTTTTATATTCCCCAAAATTTGATAAGTCTTTTTTTGATAGCCCTTCCCGGAGTATTTGAAAGCCTATCCAAAACAAGAATAATGCTCCTAAAATTTGGACAAACGAAAATATCTTTGGAGAATTAATTAATATAAAACTTAAGCCGATCGCTGAGACAAGTGCATATATAAAAATGCCTAAGCCATGGCCTACTGCGGCGTAAATGCCTGCACTTCTACCATCAGCAACTGCGTGACGTAAAATCACTATCAAGCTAGGACCTGGAGAAGAAGCACCCATAAGGCAAATTAAAATAAGATATAACCAGCTTTCAATACTCAACTTTTTTTCCTATTTTTTTATCAAGTGCAACCCTATAGGACTTCAAAAACCATTCAATAAATAAATCTTTATCTTCTAAAATTTCAGAGGGAATTGCCCAATTTGACAGGGATATATCTTTCCCATTTTTCTTGTATGTAAATGGTTTCGAGAAAGCAGACTTATAATCATTTATATTTGATTGATCAACTTTCATATAAATTTCTGAGCGTAAGATCAGTGCAACGGCCAGCTCATTTTTATATAGTCCATACCCACCAAACATTCTTTTAAATGAAATGCCTTCTTCTTCATCTAAAAGATCCAAAATATGTTCGAGCGTTTCCTGGTTTGACATCTAAAGTTTAATAAATAGTTTTTATATAATTTTCTTGTTGTCTTTTGATTTGTAAAAAATAAAGATTCCAGCAAGGATTATAAGAGATCCTCCAAAAAGTGTACTAAATTTAGGGATCTCACCAAAAAAAATAAACCCCATGACAGTAGCCCAAAGTAAAGCAGTATATCTAAATGGCGAAACAAATGTTACTTCACCATATCTCATGGCAGAAACTGAGGCTATATAACCGATAGAAACGAATATAGCTGTATAAACTATAAATAAAGAATTATCTACTTTTCCAAAAAGATCGGTGTCTTCACTTAATAAAAAGCTAACCACGGTCAGCATTAGTGCGCTATAAAAAGCTACTACATTTGATGGTATATTTTTATTCAATCTTACAGTTAATAGATCACGTGCTGACAAACAAAAAACCGCAACTAATGCATGAATTGTAAAGAAGTTAAAATCCGATGCTCCTGGGCGAATAATTATAACTGCACCAAAACATCCAACCAAGACAGCAATCCATTCGTATGTCTTTGGTGATTGACGTAAAAAAATGAATGATCCCAAAAGAACAATGAGAGGAATTAATTGAAGAATAGCATTAGCGTTGGCTACATGCATGTTGAATAGAGCAGCCAGAAACGCATATGTCATGATAACTTCTAAAATTGATCTAATAGTTATTACAATTCGGTCTCTCCATTCTTTTATAAAAAAAGATGCTTCACTCATATAACAGTAAGAAAAAAGAAAAAAGGTTACTAACAGTCCTCGTAAAAAAGTTATTTGAAACATTGACATTTCAGATGAAAGAAATTTCATGAAAATATCACTCATTACATAACAAGCTGCCGCGAGAGAGATTAAAAATGCTCCCTTAGTATTTTCACTTATCAACTATAAACAACCTTTCAACTAACAAAGAAGCGGTGCAAATCCTAAAACTGAAAGTTAGAATGGAGAGTTCACGCTGGAATTGCTTTCCCATCATAGGCAAAACAATAACCATTGTCATCCACAGAAAGGTTTTCAACAACTTTCATCATCATCTTAACAGACTCGTCTGGCGAAATGGTTTCAGTAGTATTTTGAAATTTTTCTGTAAACCTTGTTTTAACTGTACCTGGATGAAGGCCCACACAAATAGCATTTTTATTTCTCCTATTTATCTCTATAGAAGAAGTCTTAATGATTTGATTTAGAGCAGCTTTAGATGACCTATACGAAATCCAGCCCCCAAGTCTATTATCCGTTATGGACCCCACTCGGGCAGATAGATTAACGAATACACTAAATTTTGTCTTATCCAATTTTTTGGAAAAATTTTTCAATAATAAGGCGGGTCCTATTGCATTAATCGTCATCATATCAATCATTGATTTTTGTTTAACCACATTAATTGTTTTCTCAGGCCCCTCTTCAGTAGTTTGCAAAACCCCTGTTGCATTGATTATCAAATTGAATGAACCTTCTATTGATTCAGAAAATTTTAATATTTTTTCTTCATCTGAAATCTCAAACCCATCAAAGGATCGGCTTATTTTTACCACATTTTCTGAACCGAGCCTATTCTCCAAGAACCTGCTAAACGCTTGACCTATACCCCCACTAGCACCAAATACTAAAGCTCTTCCACTATATTCGTACATGACTATCTAACTAAGCCCCCAACTCAGCCTTTATTTTGTTTGCCTGCAAAGATAAAACCGACATGTCCTTTACCAGTTGACCAGGTCTATCCATCGGTTTGCCTTCATATCTAGGTATAACATGAAAATGCAAGTGAAAGACCTCTTGACCTCCATCAGCCTCACTAAATTGCTGGATAGTTATACCCGTTGCATTCATTGCTTTCTTAGATGCAACTGCAAGCTTTTTCACTACTTTCATAACTGCACATAGACTTTCATTATCAATATCAAGAATATTCCGTGCACTTGCCTTAGGTATAACAAGAAAATGACCTGGTGCCCTAGGCATTATATCCATAAAAGCCAAAACCTTTTCGTCCTCATAAATTTTTTCAGCAGGCAATTCACCCCTGATAATTTTTGCGAAAATATTTTGTTCATCATAGTTCATCTCAAAATCCTTTTTTAAAAAATTGAACTTTCTACTAACCTTTTTGTGTATTCGTTTTTTGAAGGCCTTAATAGTTTTGCCGGAGTTCCTTCGTCCAC
>CACBAO010000015.1 GCA_902537235.1 uncultured Alphaproteobacteria bacterium | reverse complement strand
TTATTTTATTTGGGTATGGAGTATATAAGCAAATAGAAAATAAAGAACAATTGAATGACTTGGAACTTCTTAAATCAGAGATCTTTTTTGCTCTTATTTTTTTGATCTTTATCTTGTTTCGCTTTATTTACATGAAAAAATCGTATAATTCTGCACTTCCTTCTAATACTCCCAAAATACAACTTATAGCTGCAAAATTTGTCCGTATTTCGATGTATTTTGTTCTCTCAGGAATAGCAGCAACAGGCTTGGGAATTGGTTTCCTTTACTGGCTGGGTTATAAAAACGGCCTTTTTTTAGAAATTATAATTTGGCTCCACGAATTGCTTTTCTCTACTGTAGTTTGGTTGATTTCCATTCACATATTGGCTGCAATATACCATCGGACCCAAAATGATTTTGTTTGGAGCTCTATGGTTCCCTTTCTGAAGGAAAACGAGAAATAAACAAGCAATGGGTAAGGTTTTCAAGGTATGTGAGGAGGATGAATGGGAAGGCGCAAAAAAAAATAATTTTTTTGCTGGATCAAACAGTGATCTAAAAGATGGATTTATTCACTTTTCTACTTCAAAACAATTGAAAGAAACTTTAGAAAAACATTTCAAATTTAAAAGTCCGTTGTATTTGCTAGAAGTAGAAACGAAGGATTTAGAGATAGAATGGGAAATAAGTAGAAACAACCAGTTATTTCCCCATTTATATAAACCATTGCCTTTAAGCACAGTTACAAATGTTTATAGAATTATTTTGGATGCTGAAGGAACCCACATTATTCCTGAGGCCGTGTATAATGATTAGTTAACTGTTTTTAGGAAATAGTAACGATATTGAACGAAAGGAAACTTTTCCATTTACTTCTGTTTAATTATAAAAAAATAAACAAGGTATAAAATTTTTGGTTTGAAGACTGTAATCCAAAAGACTGGTTCAAGAAAGATAAGTATTCCGACTTCCAAATTAAAAAATTTTGGCAATCTGATAAAAGACGCGATGCTTGAGTATTTGAATGATTGGCAAAGATCTTTACACGGCTCGCTAGCTCTTATCATATTAACTGATCAATTTACTAGAAATGTTTTTAGAGGAACACCAAGGTCCTTTTCAGGAGACATACTTGCCTTACGAACCTGCTTAAATTGTTTATGCACACTTGATGTCAGCCAACAAAAAAAGAAAGATTTCACTTTATCTTAATACCGTTAATGCATAGTGAGAATTTAAGGTTCAAGAAATGTCTATGCCGTTATTTCGAATGCACACCTCTGACAAAGTCTACCAGTATGCGTTGAGACACAAAAATGTAGTTGCCAGGTTTGGTAGATTTGCATACGGAAATGCTATCTTAGGTAGACAGTCAACAAAATCATTACTTCAATTCTCAAAAAGTCTTGAATCTTCGTTCTAGTAACTCGAAAGATGGTGACAAACTTATGAGACTGGATTTGATTTTTCAACCAATTTCGCAAAAAAACTTGCTCCAATCGGTGAAAGGTCATCATTAAAATCATACTCTGGGTTGTGAACAGCTGCTCCAACACCCTGCCCAACATGGAAATAGCATCCGGGGCGTTCCTCTATCATATATGAAAAGTCCTCAGACGCCATTATCGGCTTAGCATCAATATCTACTTTTTCTGTACCCACTATTTCTTTAGCCACATCAGCAGCAAATTTTGTTTCTCTTTGATGATTTACGGTAGGAGGGTAACCATAGTTGTAGTTCAATTTAATTTTCCCTCCAAAACCTTTACTATAACCTTTGCATAGTTCCTTTAACCTTTTTACAACGACGCTTTGTGCTTCTTTAGATAAAGTTCGAACAGTTCCGTTGATAAATGCATTGTTAGGAACAATGTTGTGTGTTGTTCCTGCGTGAAACTGAGTAATAGAGATTACTACTTTTTCCAAAGCTGAAAAATTCCTAGACGAAATTGTTTGTATAGCTTGAACAAGCTGCACCCCAATTACAAGTGGGTCAATTGTTTCTTCAGGCTCCGCCGCATGACCTCCTTGACCAATTATTTTAATCACAAAATCATCTGCTGCAGCCATGCTGGGGCCTATGCAAGTTTTAAAAAAACCTAAAGGAGACCCAGGATCATTGTGTATCCCATAAACTTCATCAATCCGAAACTTCTCCATAATGCCTTCGCTACACATCACTTTGGCTCCCCCCCCCTCCTTCCTCAGCTGGTTGGAAAATCAAGGCTACATTTCCAGAAAAATTCCTAGTCTCGGATAAATACTTAGCAGCCCCTAAAAGCATAGTAGTGTGTCCATCATGCCCACAAGCGTGCATTACACCTTCATGTTTAGATCTATATTTTTTATTTGTTAACTCTGCTAAAGGCAATGCATCCATATCAGCCCTGAGACCAATTGTTTTTCCAGTTGATTTACCCTTAATTATTGCGACAATCCCTGTTTTTGCTATTTGAGAGTGGATTTCATCCACACCAAACTCCTCTAGTTTCGACTCAACAAACTTTGCTGTCTCGAAACAATCAAATCCCAGTTCTGGATTAGCATGAATATGATGCCTCCATCCTTGCATTTCATCAAAGTAATCTGCTATTCTATTGATAATCGGCATAGTAACTATTAATTTTATGTTCGTTCGTTTTTAAATAACAAAATATAAGTTATCATGCTTGCTAAATTTTAAAAGAAATTTTGAAGTACTAGTATACAATGTTTAAAGTAGATCAATCTCCAGTTGAAAAAAAATTTGTTCAAAATCCCTATGTTTTCTATCGCGAAATCTTAAAGGAGGGTGGGGTTTGCTTCTGGAAAAATTACAATCAGAAGGCATTTTTCAAACATGAAACGATAAATAAGATTTTCAAGGATAAAAGGTTTGGTAGAGAGTTGCCACTGGGGATTGAACAAATATATGACAAAGAACTTAGTAACTTTTATAGGATTGAAAAAAACTCAATGCTAGAATTAGAAGGACCCAGACACTCCCGACTAAGAGGATTAGTAATACGCGCATTCACTACTAAAAACATTCAAAGGATATCTAGAGATATCGACACACTATGTCATGACTTATTACATAAGATAAAGGATAAAGAAACAGATCTAATTGAGAATTACGCAAAGCAAGTTCCGGTTATTACTATTGCTCGTCTTTTAGGAATACCTGAAGAAATGTCAGATCAACTGTTAAAGTGGTCTAATACTATGGTTGCTGTATATCAAGCAGATATTTCAGAACATACTAAGAACTTAGCAAACCAATCTTCCAAAGAGTTCTATGAATACATAGAAAAATTTGTGAATGAGCGTCGCTCAAAGCCAGCAGACGATTTGATCACTCACCTTATTAATGCAGAAGAAGATAACGAAATGCTCAGTTTTGATGAATTGATCTCAACTTGCATTCTGTTGCTAAACGCAGGACATGAGGCGACTGTACATACCATTGGCAATGGTATAAAAGCATTACTTACTAACAAAGTTGAATGCCGGTTTTTAAAGGAGAAAGACTGGCAAAATATTGTGGAAGAGATCTTGAGATATGATCCGCCACTTCATATTTTCACAAGATTTGCTTACGAAAACTTAACTATCGATAATATAGAGATTTCTCATGGAGAAAAAATTAGTTTGGTAATAGGTGCGTCTGGACAAGATCAGTGTCGATGGGATAGGCCCTCAGAATTCATTTCAAACAGACCCTCAATAATGCACAATTCTTTTGGCGCAGGGACGCATTTCTGTCTTGGAGCTCCATTGGCTCGTTTAGAAGTAAAGTTAGCACTAAAAAACCTTTTTGAAAACAAAAAGCACATTAAGATACTTCAAAAACCTGAATATGCAGATATATATCACTTTCATGGACTAAAGTCATTAAATGTTGAAATGAATTAATTGATCTCTAAACTAAGTGTAATTCAAAGAAAAAAGCGTATAATGAAAACCTTTAAATTAACCAGAGCCATGAGACATTTTCGTTTGGTTGTTGCATCGATGGCTTTTTTATTTTTAATGAACTTAGGTCTGTTAGAGAACTTTATATCTTTGAATGATCTTATAAGAGAAAATCGTGTCTACTTCTTTAAAGAAAATAAGAAAACTGTCAGTGGTCTAGTCAAAACTTTCTGGAGCAATGGATATGTAGAAAATACTGGAACATTGTTAAATGGTTTAAAAGAAGAAGATTGGGAATATTTTCATGATAACGGAAAATTACGAGCAAAAGGTTCTTACATCAAAGGCAAAAAGAGTGGTAAATGGTTAACTTATTTTGATAATGGAAATATGAGATCAAAAGAAGTATATAGCGAGGACAAAAAATCAGGGATTTGGGTATTTTATTATCGGAGCGGTAACATTAGGACTCAAGAAGAGTATAAAGATAACAACCTAGAAGGTATCTGGAAATTCTATCTTGAATCAGGCGAATTGATCGAAAGCGGATTTCAAAAAAATGGAGTAAGAAACGGTCTTTTGGAGATATTTGATAAATCAGGTGATCTTGTAAAAAAGGAAACATGGGTAATGGGTACACTTAAAGAAGTAGAGTTGTACTAAATGCAAGGGAAAAAAATGACAAAAACCATAAATAAAAAAAGTTGTCACGGAACAAGATTTCAACTAGCTGTCTGGTGCGAGATTGCAAAGATAAAATCAGGAACTACCAAAACGTATTCAGAAATAGCAAATTTACTTGGAAAACCGAAATCTGCAAGAGCTGTAGCGAATGCATGTGGTAAAAATCCATACCCCGGACCAATACCTTGCCATAGAGTAATAAGATCGGATGGATCTTTGGGGGGTTATAGTGGCATTGGAGGAATAAAAACAAAACGAAACCTACTTCAAACAGAAATAAAAAATTCCAGATAGATTGGATCAATTGAAACAAGCAAACCGTAGAAATATTTTAGCATTGGCTACGGCACAAGCAGTTTTAGGCTCCCAAATGCCAATGTACATTATTTTGGGAGGTCTTGTTGGGCAATCTCTTGCTAGCAATGTTTGCTATGCGACCTTACCTATATCACTTTTAATTGTTGGTTCAATGGTAAGCTCTCCTATTCTTTCCAATCTAATGCAATCAACAACCAGAAGACTTGGATTGATTATTGGGAATCTAGCGGGGTTAATTGGGTCACTGACTTCGCTCTTAGGGATATTTCTTGGATCATTCGAGATATTTTTATTGGGCTCTTTTGTTTCAGGCGCGTATATGGCTTCCCAAGCATTTTACAGGTTTACAGCTACAGATAGTTGTGAAGACCGGTACAAAGCACGAGCTATCTCAACTGTTCTTACGGGCGGCTTAATTGCAGCAATTTTAGGCCCATCTTTGATAAAAATATCTTTAAATCTAAATAATTCTGTACCATTCCTGTATTCTTATTTAGCTATAGTGATCCTGAATTGCTCAGGTCCATTAATATTGTCTTATGTCAAACCTATTCCCCCATCAAAATCATCCGAGGGAAATATAGATAATGACAGTTTTAGCAGACCGCTTATTACTATTTTGAAAAGTCCAGTGATTTTTGTCTCGATAAGCTGTTCAATGATTGCTTATGGTGTAATGAACCTTATTATGACTTCCTCACCTATCGCGATAGTGGGATGTGGATTTGAAACCACGCAAGCGGCCAATGTTGTTTCAGCCCATGCATTGGCAATGTTTGCTCCTTCCTTTATAACGGGGAAATTAATTGAAAAATATGGGGAAAAGTTAATAATATCGACCGGAATGATTTTATTCTTGTTGGCAGTCTTCATTGCTTATCAAGGTGTGGATATTTCGAACTTCTACATATCATTAATATTAATTGGTATTGGCTGGAATTTTGGCTACATAGGGTCAACAAGCCTACTAACCAAAAACCATTACCCGCCTGAAAGGGGAAAGGTTCAAGGAGTAAATGATTTTTTTGTTTTTGGTTTTGTTGCGCTATCATCGGTAACCTCGGGTTGGCTAATGAATTGCAGTGCTAACTCCTCGCAGTTAGGTTGGGAAGTTGTTAATTTAACAGCTACTCCCTTAGTAATCTTTGCCTTAATCTCCATGTTCTGTTTATGGATTGCATATCATTCTAAATTAAGAAAAATATGAAGTGATGGCGTAAATTTTGCATTAGATTTGAGTTAAATTCGCGTAAGGGAAAAATATAATGATCATTTTAATTCGAATCTTCGTTATTTTAACGATATTTCTTTTTCCTCTTTCTATTTTTGGTGATAGCCATAGCAAATTGAACAACTGTCCCGAAGACAATATTGCGACGCTTTATGACCTGATTTATGGAAATTATTTACCGTTTGACCCCCCCCTTGATGAAGAAGGAAATGTATCGTTGTCACCTGAAGAATTATTCGTTATGAAATCAAAGCATTTCTTCAATCAAATAAAGAAAGTCGACCCAGTTAAGATTTCTTTAGCTACTTACGCATCATTGTTGAAAGAGGTTCCCGAGGCTCTGAGCGATTTTGAAACCCGGATCAAAATTATATTACCTGATTGCCAGATTGTTTCCCTTTATAGAGGTTCTCCCATCGAGGAGATCACTACAGATTTTAAAACAGTACAACTTATTTCTAAAATAGCGAATGATGCAAATTTGAACTCTTTTGTATTTTTTGCTGCAAACAAAATAATATTAAAACCATTGGACTTTAGCTCTGTTCAAAGTATGCTAAAAAACGATTATGCGTTTGATCCAGACGTCTTAACTAGCCTGATGCCAAAAAAAATGATTGATCGATATTTCCCTGGAAATATGATCCCGGTTGCTAATTTGTCTGAAGCAGCTTTACTTACATTTATATCCAGAGGTGGGCAAATAGAGAATATGCCTAAAGAGGTTTTTTTTGTAAATCCAAAAAGCTTTTCAGGAGTATCAGAAAGCTTTTCTGCAATAATGGTAGATGATAGTGGGAATTTAGAAACATTCGCAGCGTTAAATACAGATCTTATTGTACAATTATTTAACAGGTATGGCATAAAAAGTGAGGTGATCTCACTCAGAGAAGTATTCACAGAAGACTCTGGTAGTTGCAGTGTTGATCCTGCCGGCAGATGGTATCAGCTTATAGGGGGACGAAAAATAAGAAACTGCCCCTTTTTTAGCATGACTAGAAAGATGCTTCAAAAGCGAAGCTATCTAGATACTGCCGACTTTGTTGAACAAAATACAAACTTCACTAGATTGGATGAAATCATTAGAGAATACGTTCTTAAAGAAAGTGTTGATGGATAACAAAATATCAATGAGTCACATCTTTGCTTTACAAATATGAAAATTTTAGATATCTCCGAAACTCGAGTTTTTATTAAAAAAAGGAAATGTCTATGTTACTAAATCCAATAATTCCCATACTTTTCGGTCTTTTTGGACTTTTTTGTGCTTTTATTGTTTATCTGCAAGTGAGAAGCGCAAACGAAGGTACAGGTAAAGTCAAAGAAATCGGGGACGAAATCCATCTAGGAGCAATGGTTTTTATGGCTTCAGAATATAAGATACTAAGCATTTTTTGTGTTATATGTATCGCAGCACTCTATTATTTTTTAGGCTGGGAAACATCCCTCGCTTTCTTTCTAGGCGCATTATGTTCAGGTTCAGCAGGATACATTGGGATGTATACTGCGACCAAAGCTAACGTTAGAACTGCAGTAGCTGCCAGTGAGGGCGGTGCCGCGTCAGCTTTGAACATAGCGTTTTTTGGCGGTTCAATCATGGGTTTAACTGTCGCCGCTATGGGATTAGTTGGCATAGGACTTCTATTTTATAACTTTGGAGGAGATTTAAAGCAAATCCATGCCATTGAAGGATTTGCCATGGGTGCTTCTTCTGTTGCTCTTTTTTCACGTGTTGGAGGTGGCATATTCACTAAAAGCGCTGACGTTGGTGCAGATTTAGTTGGAAAGGTCGAGGCTGGTATTCCAGAAGACGACCCCAGAAACCCAGGTGTTATAGCGGATAACGTCGGAGATAATGTTGGGGATGTGGCAGGTATGGGATCCGACATTTTTGAATCTTACTGCGGTTCAATAATAGCTTCTATTATTCTGGCAACAACGATGTCAGCCTCATCAGTTTCTCTGCTAGGGGGAAATGTGACTGCTTTAATTGGTATGCCTTTGGTGTTAGCCTCTGTTGGTCTAATATGCTCCATACTTGGAATTCTCACAGTAAGGGTGTTTTCAAATAGTAGCCCTGAAATGGCTCTAAGGTACGGAACCATAGGTTCTGCAGTCTTGTTTATTATAGCTGCATATTTCACCATTACATCTGCTGGCGTATCGGCAAATGTTTGGATAGCAGTGCTGATAGGTGCAATAGGCGGTATAGTCGTTGGTTTGATAACCGAATACTACACCGGAGGTAAACCTGTTCGAAAAATTGCTGAAGGAGGAGAAACTGGAGCAGCCACAATAATGATAACCGGATTGGCAGTTGGCATGCAGTCAGTAGCAATTCCAGTACTTGCTATTGTTGTAATAATTTTTACGGCAAACTCTTTCGCTGGCCTATACGGTGTTGGGATGGCAGCTGTTGGAATGTTAAGCACTGTTGGAATAACAATGGCAATTGATGCCTATGGCCCTGTAGCTGACAATGCTGGCGGTATAGCTGAAATGTCAGAAATGGGAAAACAAACACGAGAGATTACTGACTCTTTGGATGAAGTCGGGAATACTACAGCCGCAATAGGTAAAGGCTTTGCTATTAGCGCCGCAGCATTGGCAGCTTTGGCATTGATAAGTGCATATATAGAGAAAATTAGTGGAAGCGATGCAAGCTTTGTACTAGCTATTAATGATCCTTTAGTTCTAGCTGGAATGTTTCTTGGTGGTATTTTCCCATTCCTTGTCAGCTCAATGACAATGACAGCTGTTGGTGATGCGGCTTTTGACATGATAAAAGAAATCAGGCGTCAATTTAAGGAAATTCCTGGTCTGCTAGAAGGAAAAGCAAAGCCAGATACAGCAAAATGCGTAGACATAGCGACCAAAGCTGCGCTAAGAAAAATGATTGCTCCAGGAGCTCTTGCAGTTTTAGCTCCAGTTGTAGTCGGATCAATTCTAGGGCCCAAAGCTTTAGGAGGAATGCTCGGAGGAGCTCTTATTTGCTGCGTTATGATGGCATTGATGATGGCTAATGCTGGCGGAGCTTGGGATAATGCAAAAAAATATGTTGAAAAAGGAAACTTAGGAGGGAAAGGTTCTGAGGTACACAAAGCTGCAGTGGTAGGCGATACTGTTGGTGATCCTCTAAAGGATACATCTGGTCCCTCTATGAATATCTTGATAAATGTAATGGCTATTGTTAGCTTGGTTATCGCACCATTACTGGTATAACAACAAGTTGTTAAGGCTTTGCTATTTTAGTAGAGCCTTAACAATCTCAGATGCTTTTCCAAAATCCATCCTCCCACTGAATCTATTTTTTAATTCACCCATTATCTTACCCATATCTTTAATGCTTAATTGGTCCTCAGCATCTATGATTTTTGATACTTCGGTCTGAATTTCCTCGTTAGTTAGTTGGTTGGGCAGAAACTCTTGAATAATTTTAATTTCTTCCCTCTCTCGTTCAGCAAGCTCAATTCTGCCACCTTCCTCATACTGAATAATGCTTTGTTTTCTTTGTTTGACCATATTTGATAATATCAAAATAATTTCGTCATCACTTACACCTTCAGTATTCTCTTCAGACCTTACCGCAATGTCTCTATCCTTTATTGCAGCATTGATCAGCCGTAAAGTCGCTACTCGCTGTTTCTCTTGTGATTTGATTGCTTCTTTTAAATTCTTGTCTAATTCAGACCGCATCATTACCTCTCTATGTTAAAGCCACAATCTTAATCAAAATAATACGACCGACTTCTTAACAATTTAATCTTTTATTTGCAATGAAAAAGAATTACTCATAGTTTGTTGATAAATTAATTTTAAGTTTTCGTTATAAGATATGAAAAAACCTACTGGATTACTGCTGTTGGAGGATGGAACAACTTGGGATGCTAATGGGTTTGGTCGCGAAGGCTTTGGTATAGGAGAACTATGTTTCAATACTTCAATGACCGGTTATCAAGAAATAATTTCTGACCCATCCTATGCAGAACAAATAATAACTTTCACGTTTCCACATATAGGCAATGTGGGGACTAATAGCAATGATAATGAATCTAAAAAACCAGTGGCAGCAGGCGTGATAACTCGAGCAAGACCTACGGAGCCATCAAATTGGAGAAATGAACTCACTTTTGATGTTTGGCTTGAGAGAAATAATATAACCGGTATTTATGGGATCGACACAAGAGCTTTAACAAAAAAAATAAGAGAGTTGGGTGCCCCTAAGGCCCTAGTAAATTTCAACCAAAATGGTTTCCACGATTTGGAATACTTTAAGAAAAAGCTTAACCAGTGGCCTGGAATTAAAGGCCGTGACCTTACTGCTCAAATTAATTTAATTAATGAGAAAGATAATAATAAAAAAGCTTATCTTGACAAAAAATCTGCGAAAGTGCTTTTGTTTGATTTTGGAACGAAATTAAATATCGTTAAGTGTCTGTCGCACCATAAAGTCGAAGTGAAATTAGTACCAGCCCATGCAACATTTGACGAAATATTAGCGGCAGAGCCGCATGGTATCTTGCTCTCAAATGGACCTGGAGATCCTGCCGCTACCAATAGGTTTACCAATGAAGTGCTCAAAAAGCTAGTAGATCATACTACTATTCCTATCTTCGGAATCTGCCTAGGTCACCAACTTTTAGGTCTCGCGTTGGGAGCAGAAACAGAAAAAATGAACCACGGCCACCATGGAGCAAACCACCCAATACTAGACCTAAGGACCGGTAAAGTTGAAATTACATCAATGAACCATGGATTTGCAATAAATACGAAAAGCTTACCTCAAAATATTTTGGAAAGCCACATCTCTCTTTTTGACGGATCGAATTGTGGAATAGAACACAAAGACAGAGATATTTTTTCAGTCCAATATCATCCTGAGGCAAGTCCAGGCCCACATGACAGTTTACATCTATTTAATAAATTCGTGCGGATGGTAAATAAATATAAAAACAATGAACAAGAAGCAATCCAATAAAGTTATAATCTCTGGGCTTGGAATATCGGGTTTGATCACAGCATCTTTGCTGTGCAAAGAAAAAATTAAGATAGAGTGCTTTGAACCGAGCGATTTATCCAAATTTGCTTCAGACCAAAGAACCACCGCTTTCCTTAACCCTGCAATAGCTGTTTTTAAAGAAATAGGTATATGGAAAAAAATAGAGCCTCTTTCTCAACCACTAAAGGAGATGGAAATAGTTGATATTGGTCACTCAAAATACGGGGATGGTTCGAGTATAGTGTTTGAACCTAAAGAAATATCCTTGGAAAATTTTGGTTATAACGTTCCTAATAATTTTTTAAGATCAGAGTTATTAGGCTGGCTAAAAAAAAAGAAGAATTTTACTCTCCACAAAGGTGACTCAATAGTCGACCATTATGCGTTTGATGACTATATTCTTGTAGAGACTGCTAAAGGAAAAAAAATTACTGGGAACCTTTTAGTATCTTGTGAGGGTAAAGATAGCGCTATAAGGAAAAGAGAGAAAATAAAAACCCTTAAAACCTCATACAATCAGTTGGCAATGGTTTTTCAAGTATCTCACTCAAAAAAACATAAAGACCGAACTACAGAAATACTGGATTCTGGTGGACCATTTACAATAATTCCTCTTCGAACTCCCTTAAACCAATTAAGATCAACCGTTGTATGGTTGGATAATTTAGATGTAATCAATAAAGCATATAGTTTAAAAAATACTGAGTTTAACTCTGTTATTTCAAAAAAAAGTATGGGTATAAGAGGGAACATAAGGCTTGCAGGCAAAAGGCAGAAATGGCCAGTTTCCTCACAATTCTCAAAAACTCTAACAAGCAAAAGAATTGTTCTTATTGCTGAAAGCGCACACGTAATGCCCCCGACTGGGGCTCAAGGTCTTAATACTTCTGTAGAAGACATCATAACTCTTCATAATATTTGCAAAAAGGCTTTAAAAAATGATGAGGATTTAGGTGCGGACGGGGTTTTGAAACAATATCAAATTAAGAGGTTAACTCAGACTGGAAGTAAAGTTTTTGGGATTCATCTGCTAAATAAGATCTCTATGACAGAAAATAAATTTCTCAAAATTGCTAGAAAAAGTTTTTTGATGTACCTAAATCAAAGTCCATTTCTAAAAAGAACATTAATTAAAGTCGGGCTGGGAAAATAAATTAGCAAAAAAAGAATATTTTATTCTGGTTAAAAAAAAAAAATAGTTTAAAACAGAGCAAATGAAAGGAACTTGTCATGAAGGTATACTACGATCACGACTGCGATGTTAGTCTTCTTAAGAAAATGAACATTGTTATTCTTGGCTACGGCAGCCAAGGGCATGCCCACGCTTTGAATCTAAGAGACTCTGGGGTAAGCAACATAGTGGTCGCACTAAGAGATGGTTCTAGCTCAATAAAAAAAGCTGAAAGCCAAGGTTTTAATGTCATGAACATTGAGGATGCTTCTAAATGGGCAGATTTAATTATGTTCACTATGCCTGATGAACTTCAAGCGGAAACCTATAAAAATTTTGTTAAAGATAACCTTAAAGATGGCGCAGCAGTTGCATTTGCACATGGCTTAAATATTCATTTTGGGTTAATAGAACCAAAACCGTCAATAGACGTTATTATGATGGCACCTAAGGGTCCTGGCCATACCGTTAGAGGAGAATATGTTAAAGGAGGAGGAGTGCCCTGCTTGGTAGCAGTCAATAATAACGCATCTGGTAAGGCAATGGATATAGGATTAGCTTACTGTTCAGCAATCGGTGGAGGGCGGTCAGGAATTATAGAAACGGATTTTAAACAAGAGTGTGAAACAGACCTATTCGGAGAGCAAGCTGTACTCTGCGGCGGATTGGTAGAATTGATTAGGGCAGGTTTTGAAACTCTCGTTGAAGCGGGATACGACCCCGAGATGGCTTATTTTGAATGTCTTCATGAAGTTAAACTCATCGTTGATCTTATATACGAAGGTGGAATAGCTAACATGAACTATTCAATTTCCAATACAGCTGAGTACGGTGAATATGTTTCCGGAAAAAGAGTTCTTCCATATGACGAAACAAAAAAGAGAATGAGGGCTATCCTTGAGGATATTCAATCAGGAAAATTTGTGCGAGATTTCATGCAAGAAAACTCAGTTGGGCAACCATTCTTTAAAGCTACAAGAAGAAATAATGACTCTCATCAAATAGAAAAAGTTGGAGAACAGTTGAGAGGTATGATGCCCTGGATACAAAAAGGCAAAATGGTTGACAAGGATAAGAATTAAAAATGTCAAACGTATTATTAATAAGTCATTTAATAGTTACTGTTTTTCTAATACTCGTTGTTCTCTTCCAAAGATCAGAGGGTGGGGGTTTGGGTATGGGCTCTGATAATCAGGGCTTTGGTACTGGGACAAAATCAGCAAACCCATTATCTAAGCTAACTTGGATTCTGACTGCGCTATTTTTTTTAATAGCTATAATGCTTACAATTTTATCCATAAATAGTGGGTCAAATACATCTGTTTTTGAGGGATCAAACAGCACTGGTGAATCCGATGAAAAAGGATTGGCGCCGGAGCTACCTGACCTAAAGAATTTTAAAAACAGTGATGGGGTTTCTACTCCTCCTTCAGAATAAAAGTGAACTATCAACTTGTGAGATTTATTAATCTAAAATAAACTTAGTTCTTAATTCTTTTTGAAAGATGTGTTTTGGCGAAATTTGTTTTTATCACAGGTGGTGTTGTATCTTCTTTGGGAAAGGGACTAACATCTGCATCATTAGGCGCACTACTGCAAGCAAGAGGCTTTTCAGTACGACTTAGGAAACTTGATCCTTACCTAAACGTTGACCCTGGCACGATGTCACCTTTTGAGCATGGTGAGGTATTCGTTACTGATGATGGCGCTGAAACAGACCTCGACCTAGGTCATTATGAACGATTTACAGGAGTAGCAGCACAAAGCACTGACTCAGTTTCTTCTGGTCGAATATATTCTACTGTCTTAGAACGGGAAAGAAAAGGTGACTACCTTGGAGAGACTATACAGGTCATACCTCACGTTACAAATGAGATAAAGAGGTTCCTAGAGCAACACGAAGATGAAGTTGATTTTATGCTTTGTGAAATAGGTGGAACAATTGGAGATATTGAAGGCCTTCCTTTTTTTGAGGCTATACGACAATTCTCTCAAGAAAAAAAATCTAACTCATGCATTTTTGTTCATTTAACGCTGTTGCCATTTCTTTCATCATCAGGTGAACTAAAAACTAAACCAACGCAACACTCGGTAAAAGAATTAAGATCTATTGGGATAAGCCCCGATATCTTAGTTTGTCGTTCTGAGGTACCTATCCCCAGTAAGGAGAAAGAAAAAATCGCACTTTTCTGTAATGTTAATAAAAAAAATATAATTGCAGCTAATGATCTTGAAACTATATACGAAGCTCCGATCGCTTTTTTTAAAGAAGGATTAGATGAAGCAGTTCTACAAGTTTTGGGGTTAAAGTCTAAATCGAGGCCTGACCTAAGTATTTGGGAAGATGTTAGTTCAAGATACCGGAGCTCCGAGGGATTAGTAAAGATTGCTGTCGTTGGAAAATACACAAAACTTGAAGATGCCTATAAATCTCTTTCGGAGGCGCTTATTCATGGAGGTTTAGCTAATAAAACAAATGTAGAAATTACATGGATGGAGTCTGAAGAGTTTGAAAAAGCAGGTCAAACGAAAAGACTAAATAAGTTTGATGGTATCTTAATACCCGGCGGATTTGGGAAAAGAGGAACCGAGGGTAAAATTAATGTAATAAAATATGCAAGAGAGAAAGAAATCCCTTTTCTCGGCATTTGTTTAGGCATGCAACTATTAGTAATAGAGTACGCAAGAAATTGTGCTGGCCTTAAAGACGCAAACTCTGAAGAATTTGAAGAAAAATCACACAGCTCTGACGATTATCTCATTTATCATCTTTCCAAATGGATAAAGGATCATAAAGTTGAAATAAGAAGTAAAGTTGAAAATAAAGGTGGAACAATGAGACTTGGAGCTTACCCCGCAAAAATAAAAAAAGGAACAATGGCTTTTTCAATTTATAAAAATGAATATGTGTCAGAGAGACACCGCCATAGATTTGAAGTTAACACACGATATCAAGAAACTCTTGAAAGAAATGGCATGACTTTTTCAGCATTTTCTCAAGATGGCATGCTTCCAGAGATTGTAGAAATATCCAACCACCCATTTTTTTTGGGTGTCCAATTCCATCCTGAGCTAAAGTCTAAACCTTTTGAGCCTCACCCAATTTTTTCAACGCTTATAAAAAAAGCTTTAGAGCAAACCAGATTAGTTTAGGAGTTTTTCAAATGATAACATATTATGATTGGGCAGAATATCAGTCAAAAATGCATTCTAATAAAATTGCTATAACAGACTATTTTCTTAATAAAAAAATTTCATATAAAGAATTAAATTTATCAGCTTGTAAGATCGCCAATTTTCTTAAAAAAAGAGGCATTGGGCTTAACGACCGAGTTGCTATATTATCGAAGAACCATAGTATTTTCTTTGAACTTCAGTTTGCCTGTTCAAAAACTGGCTCAATTATGGTGCCTCTAAATTGGAGACTTACCGCAAATGAATTGGCCTATATATTAGAGGACTGCGAACCTAGCTTGCTCATTGTAGACGATTGCTTTGAACATATAGCCGCCCGACTGCGCTCTATTATTCCCAACATTATTATCCAATTTTTTAACTCAGATGAAAAATCGAATGAGTTTCTAGAAAATATTAAAGATTGTCCAGATGATTTCAAAAGCGTTGCCCTAAGTCTAGATGACCTCATTATGATAATGTATACCTCGGGGACAACGGGCCACCCAAAGGGTGCAAAAATAAATCATAAAATGCAATTATTCAATGCTGTTAACCTATCTGGGATAGCTAATCTGACTAGCAAAACAAAACAACTGGTAATACTTCCCCTATTTCATACAGGTGGAATAAATTGTTACGCAAACCCTGTTCTTCACCAGGGAGGAGAATTAATAATCATGAGAGAGTTCGATCCAACACACGCTTTAAAAGCAATAAATTGTTCAGAACTCGCTATAACCCATTTATTTGCTGTCCCAGCACCTTTACAATTTATGATGCAGCATCCAGACTTTAATACTACTGACTTTAGCAGACTAGTAAATGTTGGAGTTGGCGGTGCTCCTTGTGCAGAAGTCATAATTAAAACTTGGCAATCTAAGGGGCTTGATGTAATTCAAGGATGGGGCATGACAGAGACAAGTCCTGCAGGTATATTCCTAGCTGCCGAAGATTCTCTTAATAAGATAGGCTCCGCTGGAAAAGCTGTACTACATACCTCAATCAAGATTGTTAATAAGAATATGTCACCAGTACGATCAAATCAAATAGGAGAACTTTTAATTAAAGGTCCAAACGTTACCCCAGGTTATTGGAAGAATGAAAAAGCAACTAAAGATTCATTTGATGAAGGCTGGCTAAAAACAGGTGATTTAGCTAAATTTGATGAGGATGGGTTTGTGTTTATCGTCGATAGAGAAAAAGATATGTACATCTCTGGAGGTGAAAATGTTTATCCTGCCGAAGTAGAAAACATATTATACCAGCTTGATGAAATAGCTGAGTTAGCTGTCATTGGTATTCCAGATAAAAAATGGGGCGAAACTGGAAAGCTATTCGTAGTTTTGAAAGAAGATAAAGAGCTAACAAAAGAAAAAATTATAGAACACTGTATAAACAACTTAGCAAAATTTAAAATTCCTTCCGAAATAGCTTTTGTTTCAGAATTGCCTAGGAATGCAACGGGTAAAGTTTTAAAACGTACCTTAAAGGAAATCAGCAGCAAAAATGTTTAAGAATTTACTTAATCTCTTTACAAAAAATTCAGATGAAATCAAAACTAAAATTAATGAACCAGGAATATTAGCACTGTCAGCAATATTCATTAGGATAGCTAAATTGGATGGTAGTTTTGATAAAAGTGAGCGAAAAAAAATTAAAGAGTTAGTAATGAACAGATTTGAACTTAATGAAGAGGAGACTGAAAATGTTCTTAACTTGGCAGTAAAACTTGAAGGTCAATCAAATGACAATATCCAGTTCACTAAAATAATAAAAGAAACCATTGCTTATGAAGAAAGATTCAGCCTTCTAAAAGATTCATGGATACTGGTAATGGCGGATGGACAGAGAACTTACGAAGAAGATGGATTTATGAGATTGTTTTGTAATTTGTTAGGACTTTCAGATAAGGATAATGCTCTTGCAAGACAATTCATATTAAAAAACCAGGAAAATAGTTGAGTGTCTAAAAGATGACATCTAAAGATCATTCACCTGAAATAATAGAAGCACATGGTCTAACAATAGACGAGTATGACCAAATAAAAAAACTACTAGAACGTACTCCAAACATTACTGAATTAGGTATTTTCTCAGCAATGTGGAACGAGCATTGTTCCTACAAGTCTTCAAGAAAATGGCTTAAAGAACTTCCAACAACCGGAGATCAAGTTATCTGTGGTCCCGGAGAAAATGCAGGAATTGTCGCTATTGATGATAGCCTTGCACTAGCATTTAAAATGGAAAGTCATAATCACCCCAGTTACATAGAACCTTTCAATGGCGCAGCAACTGGGATTGGGGGAATCTTAAGAGATGTTTTTACAATGGGTGCGAGACCAATTGCGGTTATGAACTCTCTATCGATGGGCTCACTTGACAATATTAAGAACAAAGAAATTCTTCGTGGAGTTGTCAAGGGGATAAGTCATTACGGAAACTCGTTTGGAGTGCCCAATGTTGGCGGAGAACTTAGATTTCACGCTAGATATAATGGCAATTGCCTGGTGAACGCTTTTGCAGCAGGCATAGTAAATAAGGATAAGATTTTTTATTCTAAGGCAACAGGAGTAGGTTCACCAATAGTGTATATGGGTGCAAAAACTGGGAGAGACGGTGTTGGAGGCGCTAGTATGGCATCTGAGAGCTTTGCTTCCGATGATGAAAGAAACAAAGCTAAACGACCAACCGTCCAAATCGGTGATCCTTTTCTAGAAAAAAAGCTTATGGAAGCCTGTTTTGAACTAATGGAGAGTGGCTGTGTTATTGCAATACAGGATATGGGAGCTGCAGGACTGACATGTTCCTCAGTTGAAATGGGAGATAAAGGCAATCTTGGTATTTTTCTTAATTTAGATAATATCCCAGTTCGTGAAGATAAGATGACTCCTTATGAAATAATGTTATCCGAAAGCCAAGAGAGAATGCTTGCAGTAATAAAACCAGGATATGAACACCAGGCAAAAGAAATTTTTAATAAATGGGATCTTGATTTTGCTATAATTGGAAACACGATTGCAGAGGATAAGCTGTTAATAAATTTTCAAGAAACAGTTGTTGCTAACTTACCTCTCAAGTGTTTAGCAGATCAAGCACCTCAGTACAACAGACCATGGAAAACTTATAAGGTAAAAAAATCTTATCCCAAAATACCGGAATTAACGATTCAGAGGGCAATTGAAATCTTGTTATCTTCGCCAAATCACTGTTCTAAAAGATGGGTATGGGAACAATACGATCATATGATACTCAATAGCACTCTTAAACGTCCCGGTTTGGATGCAGCGATTACAAAAATTAAAGAAACAAGTTATGGATTAGCTTTTTCTTGTGATAGCAATCCATTGCTTTGCTCTATAAACCCTTTTGAAGGTGGCAAACAAGCAGTAGCTGAATGTTACAGAAACATTATATCATCGGGTGGAACTCCTTTAGCGATAACAGATAATCTTAACTTTGGAAGCCCAGAAGACCCAGAAACAATGGGGCAATTTGTCAAATGTATTAAGGGTATTAAGGAAGCCTGTATTCAATTAAATTTCCCTGTAGTTTCAGGTAATGTCAGCTTCTATAACCAGACCGATGGGAAATCAATATTGCCGACGCCAACCATCGGAGGAGTAGGCCTTATCAAAAATATATCGGAGCATTGCCCTGGAAGGGTAGAACAGAATGACATTTATTATGTAGTTGGAAAGACTGATGCAGAGGCAACAGCTTTAGCTCTAGTATCTGAGCTCTCTCAAGTTCAAATTGAAGACATAAATATAAAAGTGAATTTAGAAGAAGAAAAGCGTAACGGACAATTTATCTTACACCTATTTAATAAAAAACTAATATCTAGCGCTCATGATATCTCTGATGGCGGAATAGCACTAAATTTGTGCGAATTAGCCATTATAAATGAATTGGGGTTTGAAGTGATTGAAGGTTCTTTAGAGTACTTTTTTAATGAAACACAAGCTCGTTATATTATCAGCATTAAACCTTCAAAGGAAAAGCACCTGATCTCTTTGGCTAAAGAGGAAGAGGTTTCTTTAACTAAACTGGGTATCGCCAAAGGTACCAAACTCTGTTTCGGTACAAACATTTTTCCCCTAATCTACGTAAATGATCTTTACCAACACACAATAAGTAATATGATGGAAGGAAAATAGTCTAATTTAGTTTTAAATAACGGGATGGTCTTATGGCTATAAGTGCTCAAAAAATTAAAGAGCTTATCAAAAAAAAATTTCCTCAAGCTGATATTGAGATTATTGATACTGCAGGTGATAACAATCACTATTCAGCTATAATTACAGCTCAGGAGTTCAAAGGACTTTCTCGTGTAGAACAGCACAAATTGGTTTATAAAGCTTTGGAGGGAGCGATGGATGGAAACAACGGAATCCTACATGCCCTTGCTTTGCAAACAAAAATAAAACAGGAGACAGAAAATGAATGACACCGTGAAGGCTAAAATCCAAACAATAATTGATCAGAATGACGTAGTGCTTTTTATGAAAGGTAGCTCAAAGATGCCACAGTGTGGATTTTCTAGTAGAGTAGCAGGAATTTTAAATTATCTGGAAGTTAATTTTAAAGATGTAAATGTTTTAGAAGACGATGAGATTAGACAAGGTATTAAAGACTTCTCTGATTGGCCCACTATACCACAGCTATACGTAAAAAATGTATTCATAGGTGGTTCAGATATAATAACAGAAATGACTATGTCTGGAGAGTTGGACGAATTATTGAGTGCAAAGAAAATATCATTTAGCAAAGAAGCTTCAACTAAAATTAGAGAGGAAAACTCTTAAAATAATTTTGGTTGATCTGTCTCAATTATATTTGCAGAGCTTTCATCTGCGAGCAACGTTTTAGGTTTTTTATCGCTATAATTTGAGATAATCTCTAATCTACCTAGAATTTTTTCAATTAATTTTTCAAGATTTTGATAATCAATCTCTAGAGAGCTTTTCTCTTGCTCTAGAAGTTTATTTTTATTTTTTAAATTTAAAAGATCCTCAGATTTTTCCTTAAGCTCCTGACACTCAGATTCCATATCTGCCAATCGATCCGCTATCATCAATGCTGACAGAAGTAGCATTTTTGACTCTGGAAGTCTACCTAATTGAGTTTGTATGGCATCAGCTTCTTCGTTAATTACCAAGGCAGCCTTTTTAACCTTTTCCTGCTCCTCATTATCACAAGCAACTGAAAAAACACGTCCGCCAATTAATATTTCTAACTCAGTCATTATCTGCCTCTAAAATTTCTTTCAATTTCATAACCAATTTATCAATTTCCTTCGCATCATTCTTGGCAGCTTTTTCTAAATGCTTAATTTTATTAAGTAAATTTTCAGTATTATCATGATTTTGCTCGCTGACTTCTTGTTTTTCATTAAAACCATCCAAATCGTCTTTCCTGACTATTTTATTTGTCAAAGCAAATTCTAGCTTTTCTATCGCATCCTCAAATCTTTTTTCTAATTTTACTAATTGACTCATGGGAAAGAAATCTCCGATATTAAAACTGCTCACTTTTACTTAGCACATACCTTTTTACAAAACTTAAATAATCGATTTACTAAGTTGAAAAATTAAATATTATAACGAAATCGTAAGTAAGCAAAATTATTTTAATATGGATGTTAACAATCTAAGACAAACTTTTCCGGACCATTGGGGTAAAGCCACAGCCATTAGGATGTTGTCAGTAGATGCAGTCGAAAAAGCAAATAGCGGACACCCTGGAATGCCACTGGGAATGGCTGATGTCGCTACAGTTTTATTTGAAAAACATTTGAAGTTTCTTTCTGGCGAACCAAATTGGTTTGATCGAGATAGGTTTATCTTATCTGCGGGTCACGGATCGATGCTGTTATACTCTCTTCTTTATCTTACTGGCTACCCAGATTTATCTCTAGACGATATAAAAAACTTTAGACAGCTTAATTCAAAAACAGCAGGCCACCCTGAATATGGTCATATTTCTGGTATTGAAACTACTACAGGTCCATTAGGACAGGGGCTTGGTAATGCCGTAGGTCTGGCTATCGCAGAAGAATTCATTAGTGCGAGGTGGGGCAGCGATCTCTGCGACCATTATACATATGTTATCGCGGGAGATGGGTGCCTAATGGAAGGAATTAGTCAAGAAGCTATATCATTGGCTGGAAAACTAGAATTAAAGAAACTTATAGTAATTTGGGATGATAATGGAATTACTATTGATGGGGGAGTTGATCTGTCTTGTAATACTGACCAGATTACTAGGTTTAAATCATCTGGTTGGTCCACTTTTTCATGTGACGCTCACAATCCATTAGAAATTGATCAGGCGATAAATAAAGCGAAAAAAGATAGTCGTCCTTCTCTTATTGCCGCAAAGTCAATAATCGGGTTTGGGTCAAAAACAAAGCAGGGAACTTCTAGCGTACACGGATCTCCATTAGGAAAGGATGAAGTTGAAAATTTACGAAAAAATTTTGATTGGAGACATGAAGAGTTTGTAGTCCCATCGAATATAAAAGATTCTTGGGAAAAAATTGGAGCTAGAAACAAACAAGAATTCAATGATTGGTCAAAACGCTTCCAGTCATTATCTAAAAAGAAAAAAACTATTTTCTTAAACGAATTAAATCAGATTTTCCCTCTGAATCTTAAAAGTGCGATTAAAGATTTTAAAGCATTTCATTTACAGGATTTTGAAAAAAAACTGGCAACAAGAAAAGCCAGTGAGATATGCTTGGATATGATAAACAATTGCTTGAGTAACACTGTTGGAGGATCAGCGGACCTAACAGGATCAAATAATACAAAAACTAAAACACTTCAGGTCTTTTCAAAAAACAACCGATCAGGTAGATATATTCACTACGGAGTAAGAGAGCATGGAATGGCCTCTATTATGAATGGCATGGCTTTACATGGAGGAATAATACCTTATGGAGGAACATTCTTAACCTTTTCAGACTACTGTAGAGGCGCAATTCGTTTGAGTTCTTTAATGGGCTTGGGTGTAATTTATGTTATGACCCATGATAGTATAGGTCTGGGAGAAGATGGGCCAACTCATCAACCGGTTGAACATTTGGCCTCTCTGAGGTCGATTCCAAATTTAAATGTCTTTAGACCTTGTGATATCATAGAGACTATTGAATGTTGGGAAATTGCGCTCAAATCAAAAAATAAACCATCGATTATTTGTTTATCAAGACAAAATTTACCTTCAGTAAGAAAAGAAAAATCATTAACAAACCTATCTCAGAAAGGAGCCTATATAATAAAAGATTTTATTAACAAGAAGAAGGTTGTAATTATGGCAACTGGCTCTGAGGTTCAGATTGCATTGAAGGCAGGAGAAGTCTTAGAAAAAAAGGGAATAGGTACTAGAGTAATTTCGTTACCTTCGTGGGAATTATTTGAACAGCAAGACGAGAAATACAAGAAGAAAATTTTGCCTAAAGGCACTGTAAGGATAGCTATAGAGGCAGGTATAAAGCTTGGCTGGGAAAAATGGCTTTATAATAATTGTGGAAGTAACTCTAAAACTTCATTTGTTGGGATGAGTGGTTTCGGAACCTCTGCTCCAGAAAAAGATATTTTTGATCACTTCAAAATCAATGTTGAAGAAGTCTGTCAACGGGCTGAGTCATTGACTTAATTAGGATTTACCTAAACACATGATAAAAAAAATTCAAGATGCTAACGTAAAAAATCAGATTATTGTATTGCGTCTTGACCTAAATATTCCTTACTCGAATGGGCAAAGCAACGATATATCAAGAATAGAGAGATCAAAAAAAACAATACTTTTTTTAACCCAAAATGGTAACAAAGTTGTTATTTTGTCTCACTTTGGGAGGCCCAAAGGAAAAGCAAGCGAAGCTTTTAGCTTAAAAAAAATAATGGGATACCTGCAGGAAGTTCTTGGCATAAATATAATATTTCTGCCTTCACTTGAACTAGAATTATGCAGAAAAAAAAATTAATAATTCACCATTCCCGTCAGTTTTCTTATTGGAGAATGTCAGATTTTCTATGCTTGAAGAGACCAATGATCCTGATTTCAGCTTTGGACTTGCCTCTCTCGGTGACGTTTATTGCAATGACGCTTTCTCGGTTTCACATAGAGCTCATGCCTCTATACAAGGAATAACGAATTATCTCCCTAGCTTTGCTGGATTTTTGGTTCAAAACGAGCTTAAAGCCTTGTCTATAGCTTTAGATCAACCTTTAGAGCCTGTCGTAGCGATTATTGGAGGCTCCAAAATATCCACTAAGATTGAAATCCTAAATAATTTAAGTAATAGAGTAGATTTTTTAGTAATTGGTGGTGCGATGGCTAACACATTTCTTAATGCTAAAGGATATGGAATTGGAACTTCACTTTCCGAAAAGAACATGTTAAAGACCGCAGAGGCTATTATCCAAAATTTAGAATCAAAAAAATGCACATTGGTTCTGCCTAGGGACATTGTTTGCGCTAACTCTCTAAAAATTGATGCAGATATTCATATTTTTGAAGTTGATTGTTGCCCTGCAGATAAAATGATCTTAGATGTTGGCCCACAGACTTTAAAGATGATTATTAATGTTATCAGCAAATCTAAGACCCTGATCTGGAACGGCCCGCTGGGTGCGTTTGAAACCCCACCGTTTGATAAAGGAACCAACAAAATAGCGACGTATGTAGCCAAGACAACTTTTGAAGGTCAGATAAATTCAATTGCGGGTGGTGGAGACACTTTGAGTGCTCTTAAAGGATCAGGATCTGATTCCAAATTTAGTTATGTTTCAACAGCAGGAGGAGCTTTCCTGGAGTGGCTTGAAGGTAAATCACTTCCAGGTATCGAATCACTTAAAGAATAAAAATGATTCCTTTTCCGAATCAATTATGTAATGATTCGTTTTAAGGAGCATAAATTGTTTAAAAACTTCAAAATTTTAGAAATCACTTTGTCCACGACATGTATTATTCTATGTTTCTATTTTATTCTCGCGTCATTCAATGGAGAGTTTGGTGTTGCAGCAAAGTATGAACTTTTAGCGAGGGAAAAAGTTTTAACTAGAGAACTAGATTTACTCATTGAAGAGAACACAGCAATAAAAAACAAAATTAAACGTCTTTCTGACACATCACTCGACCTTGAGCTTCTTGATCAGCAAGCAAGAAAAATTCTGGGAATGATTGGCGAAGATGAAGCAATTATATTTTAAATTGGTCTTGAAAATAATTAGTTTAATGCTAAACTATATTTTATGGCTAGGGCGAGTACACAAAAAAAACAACTGTTTGATCTTTACCACAAAATGCTTCTCATAAGAAGATTTGAAGAAAAGGCTGGGCAACTATATGGCATGGGTCACATAGGTGGCTTCTGTCACTTGTATATAGGCCAAGAAGCAGTTGTTGTTGGAATAGATTCTATTAAAGAAAATGGTGATCAAAACATTACATCTTACAGAGACCATGGGCACATGCTTGCATGCGGGATGGATCCAAAAATGGTCATGGCGGAACTAACAGGCCGTTCTACTGGTTACTCAAAGGGCAAAGGGGGATCTATGCACATGTTCTCAAAAAGCGAAGGGTTTTATGGAGGACACGGAATAGTAGGTGCACAAGTTCCAATAGGGGCAGGTATTGCGTTTGCAAATAAATATAAAAAAAATAAGCAGGTGTGTTTTACTTACTTTGGGGAAGGAGCTGCAAACCAAGGACAAGTTTATGAAGCATTCAACATGGCTTCACTTTGGACATTACCAGTAGTTTTTGTCATTGAAAACAATCAGTATGCGATGGGAACCTCAATGGTTCGAGCGTCTTCTACTGAAGAAATGTTTGCGAGAGGACTGGCTTTCAATATTCCGGGTAAAGCTGTCAATGGCATGAATGTCCTTGACGTTGCCAAGGACGCTTCTGCTGCTGCTGAACATTGTCGATCAGGCAACGGACCTTTCATTCTTGAAATGAAAACGTATAGATACAGGGGTCACTCAATGTCTGATCCAGCGAAATATAGAACTAGAGAAGAAGTTCAAAAGATCAGAGAAGAAAAAGATCCCATAGACACTCTTAGATCGCTATTGATCGAAAGACATAAAATATCGGAAAAAGAGTTTAAAGCAAAGGATGCTGAGATAAAAGCAGTAGTGACAGACGCTGCCGACTTTGCTTTGAACAGCCCAGAACCAGATATTCAAGAACTTTGGACTGACGTTTACGCAGATTAATAATTAGGAAATAAAATGAAGACGGAAATTTTAATGCCATCCCTTTCTCCTACCATGGAAGAGGGTAGCTTAGCTAAATGGTACGTAAGTCCCGGAGACAATGTCAAGCCAGGTGATATCATAGCTGATATTGAGACAGATAAGGCTTTAATGGAGTATGAAAGCATTGAGGAAGGTACCATCGTTGAATTGATTGTAAAAGAGGGAACGGAGAACATAAAAGTTAACTCCTTGATTGCAATAATTGAAACTGAAGCGATTGAAGAAAATCGAAACGAAAATACTTTCGCCACAAAGAAAAATGAGCTTTTAGATGCAAACAAAAATGAAGAAGTTTTGAAGCTAGCGGAGGATACGAATGGTATAAATGCAACTGTAAACGAAGAAAAAACTATTGATCAAGAAGCGAACAAAAATAAATCAATGAGTGAATTAACGGTTAGAGAGGCAATTAATAGTGCAATTGCAGAAGAAATGAGACGTGATGAAGATGTATTCCTGATGGGTGAAGAAGTTGGAGAGTATCAAGGAGCTTACAAAGTAAGCCAAGGGCTTCTTGAGGAGTTTGGATCAGACAGAGTAATCGATACTCCTATAACCGAGCACGGATTTACCGGACTGGCCATTGGCGCTGCCTTTACCGGAATAAGGCCAATAGTCGAGTTCATGACGTTCAATTTTGCAATGCAGGCTTTAGATCAAATTATTAATTCTGCCGCTAAAACAAATTACATGTCAGGAGGACAAATTAATTGTCCAATTGTATTTAGAGGACCAAATGGGGCGGCTGCTAGAGTAGCTGCTCAACATAGCCAGGACTTTGCGTCACTATATGCGTCAATACCAGGCTTAAAAGTTGTTCAACCATTTTCGGCAGAAGACGCAAAGGGATTACTTAAGGCAGCGATAAGAGAAAATAACCCTGTTATTTTCCTTGAAAATGAGATCTTGTATGGAAAATCGTTTCAAGCAAATTGTAGCTCCGACCTAGTTATACCTATTGGGAAAGCGAAAACTGTTTCAACTGGGGATGATGTAACAATTATAAGTTATGGGATTGGTATGATGCACACACTAGAAGCCGATAAAAAACTTAAGGAAATGGGTATAAATGCAGAGATAATCGATTTAAGAACGATACGGCCAATTGATTTTGATACTATAATTGAGTCAGTGAAAAAGACCAATAGATGCATTACGGTAGAAGAGTCTTTCCCTGTTTGTTCAATAGGAAGTTACGTTGGATCACAGATTATGATAAACGCTTTTGATTACCTAGACGCACCGGTATTGAATTGTACAGGTAAAGACGTTCCTATGCCTTATGCTGAAAATTTGGAGAAGGCAGCTTTAATAACTCCAGATGAAATTGTATTTTCTGTTAAACAAGTACTTTATAAAGATTAAAATCTACTGATGGATCGGATATTCATAACACCTTTAGCCAATAAGTTAGCGTCTTTGAATTCTATTAATTTAGGAAACGTCAAAGGCTCAGGGCCACGGGGTAGGATAATAAAAGCTGACATAGAAAAACATTTGAGTGAGTATCCCTATTCTCCTAAAGCTAACCATCAAGATGACGTAGGCCAAAGAATTGATATAGCTCATGAAAAAATCGATATACCCAAAATACGAAAGATAATCGCGCAAAAACTAACACTTTCAAAGTCATCGATACCTCATTTCTATTTGCGACGAAATGCAAAAGTGGAAGACCTAATTAATTTTAGAGCAAAAGTTAATGAGGCAGTTGAAGAAAATAGTAAAATCTCATTGAACGATTTTTTTATAAAAGCGTGTGGTTGTGCTTTAATGGACTTTCCAGACTGCAATATGATTTGGCAAGAGCAACATATGTTGAAGTTCAAGGAAGTAGCAATTGGAGTAGCAATATCAACAGAAGCTGGGCTTTATACGCCAACACTTAAAAGCGTCGATAAAAAGTCCTTAAGTCAAATTTCCTTAGAGATGAAAGCCCTTATTGAAAAAGCCAAAAACAAGCAACTAAGAAATAGCGACTTTTTTGACTGTGCTCACGCTATATCAAACCTAGGAATGTTTTCTATTGAAAACTTTGATGCAATTATAAATCCACCGAACTCGTCAATATTAGCAGTTGGAGCGGTAAGAGATGAAGTGGTAAGTGAGAATAAAGGCTTTTTATCATGCAAGCAAGTGTCCTTAACATTATCGGTAGACCATAGAACAATTGATGGAGCGCTTGGAGCAAAGTTTCTTGATAGGATAGTATTCTATTTACAAAACCCCGCTGTACTTATGGTAAGATAGACTAATTTCTATTTAACAGCTGATCCATTGTTTTTGAAGGCTCAGGGCAACCTGAGCTCCCTACTTCTTTGGCCGGCACTCCTGCCACTGTTTTAAGGGATTGCACCGATTTCAAAACCAATGAGCCAGCGGCTATCCTAGAACAATCACCCACGGATATATTACCCAATATTTTTGCGCCAGCTCCTATTAAAACATTATTTCCTATCTTTGGATGCCTATCGCCTCGAACTTTGCCAGTTCCACCTAGAGTGACAGCATGAAGGATAGATACATTATCACCAACTTCAGCTGTTTCTCCAATAACAAGGCTGTGCGCATGATCTAACATAATACCCCTACCTATTTTTGCGCCCGGGTGAATATCTATATTGAAAACTTCAGACATCCTCATTTGCAAAAAAAGAGCAAGGTCAACATCTCCATTCGTGTAAAGAGCGTTTCCAATTCTGTAAGTTTGCAAAGCGATGTAACCTTTATAAAATAAAAAAGGTTGATAAAACCAGTGACAAGCAGGATCTCTTTCATAAAACGCAATTAAGTCATCCACTGCATATTCACATATATTGGAAAATTTATTCATCTGCTCTTGAAGTATAGAAATAAACTCTTTTTGCTCAAAATCTGAGTTGCAAATTTTTACTCCTATATTATGGGACAATGCATCTGCAAACCCATTATGGATTAAAATATTTTTTTCAAAATATTTTTTTAAATAATTAGATTTTTTAAGAGACACCTGAGCTTCCTTGCAAATTGTTTCCCAAATTTTGTCTATTTTTATTTCTTCTTTCAAAGGCAATATCTCCTTAATTAATCTTAATATAAAAATTCTACGTAAAAATCACTTTTTTTTCTTCAATTTTCTATACTCTTTAACAAAACTGTTATGTTGTTTTAAACTATGTGAGAAATTATGTCCCCCTCTGCCATCCGCGACAAAGTATAAGAAATCAGTTTGAATCGGGTTTGCAACCGCATAAATTGAAGATTTACTCGGATTGCAAATTGGGCTTGGTGGAAGACCCTCAATTCTATAAGTATTAAAGGGTGATCTTATTTTCAAATCAGCTTTAGTAAGATCTCTATTTAGTGTTTCTTTTCCTTCTGTTAAACTAAAAACAACGGTGGGATCAGATTGTAACCTCATCTTTTTATTCAAACGGTTTAAAAATACCGATGCGACTTTTCTTTTGTCTTCTCCATTACCAGCCTCCTTCTCAACTATGGATGCCAAAATTAAGAGTTCATAAGCGCTTTTTAGAGGCAGATCAGAAGCTCTCTTTTCCCATGCAAAATCTAATATTTTATTTTGCTCTCTTTTCATTTTCAAAAAGAGATCCTCTTTATTTGTGGTTATATCAAAGCTGTATGTGTTTGGGGCGAGCTCACCCTCATCTTCGAAATGTATTAAGTCTCCCTTAATTCTCATATCTTTATTAATTAAATCTATAACCGAATTAGTGCTTAAACCTTCTGGAATTGTGATTGTATATTGAGCAGATACACCTGAAACCAGTTTGTCCATTATCTCTCTAATTGAAGCAGCTCTAGGAATCATGTATTCTCCAAATTTAATTTCGTTATGAAAACCATTAAGTCTTACAGCAATCATGAAGACGACACGATTCTCAATCAAATTGAGATCACTCAAGTGACTTGCAATACTGGCTACGCTTTGTCCTTTACTTACTATCAACAACTGATCTTGATCACTCGGGCCGGTCTTATCGTAATAAAGCTGAAGGCTAATTATAGAAATTAATATAAGTGTCAAAAAAGCTAAGAAAAAGTAAAGAACGTTAGAAATAAAAGTAGCCATTACCTTATTTTAAGCGAAATCCTAGTCTAGTTTTCCTACAACTAAAGATGCATTGGTTCCGCCGAAACCAAAAGAATTGGATAGAGCTCTAACAACCTTTCTTTCTCGTGCTCGCTTTGGGACTAAATCGATTTTAGTATCAATTTCTGGGTTTTCAAGATTAATGGTAGGGGGAACTATTTGGTCTCGGATTGACAAAATCGAAAAAATAGCTTCCACAGACCCAGCAGCTCCTAACAAGTGACCAATTGATGATTTCGTGGAAGACATTGAAATGTTACTGGAATAATTCATAGCTAATGACTCAACCGCTCTAAGCTCAATAGTATCTGCCATGGTAGAAGTGCCATGAGCATTGATATAATCTATGTCCGAAATATTTAATCTACTGCTTTCAAGCGCAGCGACCATTGATCTTTTGCCTCCATTTCCATCTGGTGGAGGTGCGGTAATATGGTGGGCGTCTCCTGTCAAACCATAACCTAAAACTTCACAGTATATTTTAGCACCTCTTTTTTTTGCATGTTCAAGCTCTTCAAGCACCAATATTCCAGCCCCTTCTCCCATCACAAATCCGTCTCTATCAACATCATACGGTCTACTTGCAACACTAGGGTCATCAGAGAATTTTGTTGATAAAGCTTTGCAAGCATTAAAACCTGCTATCCCTAATTCAGTTATAGGACTTTCAGCTCCACCCGATACCATCACATCAGCCTCACCAGACTTAATAAACCTCGCAGCGTCTCCTAGAGCATGCGCTCCAGTGGAACAGGCGGTTACTACGGAGTGGTTAGGCCCCTTAAATCCATACCTTATAGAAACTTGACCAGAAATCAAATTAATCAAAGCTCCAGGTATAAAAAATGGAGATACTCTCTTGGGACCTTTTTCTTTAATCAAATTAGCGGTATCTCCGATCGATTGAAGACCCCCAATACCCGAGCCTATCATAACACCTGTTCTGAGCAAGTCCTCTTCTTTCTCCGGAGTCCAACCTGAATCTTTAACTGCTTGCTCCGCAGCACAAACTCCATAAAGTATAAAATCATCAACTTTTCGTCTTTCCTTTAAAATCATCCATTCATCGGGATTAAATTTTCCTTCTTCTCCAACACCAAAAGGAATTTCGCATGCATAACTTGTTACGTAGTCAGATACATCAAATTTTGTAATATTTGTCGCTGCTGAGACCCCATTTAACAATCGATCCCATACATACTCTACGCCACATCCTAACGGGGTCAGCAAACCCATTCCAGTTACTACAACGCGTCTCATATTTTTTCTATGATTTGAATACCCTTCGTTTTAAATGCTTTAGGAGTTTTCTTCGATGAATTTTACAGCATCACCGACAGTCTGAATTGTTTCCGCTGCATCATCTGGAATTTCTATTCCAAACTCTTCTTCAAAAGCCATCACCAGCTCTACGGTGTCAAGGCTATCTGCGCCGAGATCATCGATAAATGATGACCCTTCAGAAATCGAACTTTCTTCGACACTCAGATGTTCTACAACTATTTTTTTTACTCTATCTATAACATCACTCATATTAACCTCCTCATCATCTTAGTTGTTTTTGGCCTGTTGCGTGTGACGTGAAATGTCAAGCTCTAACAATTTTTCCTTTTATACATAATTATTAAAACAAGCAATACTTATCTGTAAATTTTAGGGTAAGCCATAGAAAAAATTTCTACGCTAAGAAAAGGCCTCCATTAACATGTATGTTTTGCCCAGTAATATAGCCTGCTTCGTCACTCAAGAGAAATAATACTAGAGATGATATGTCATTACCACTTCCCATTCTGCCCATTGGTATTCGCTCGGTTATTTTTAACTTTTGGTCATCTGTCAACTTAGCTGTCATCGCAGTATCTATAAATCCCGGTGATATGCAGTTGACCGTAATACCTCTTGTTGCTACTTCTAACGCAATTGATTTTGTGAGCCCATTCAATGCACCCTTAGCGGCGACATAATTACTTTGTCCAGGGTTACCCATTGACGCAACTACAGAAGAAATATTGACTATTCTTCCCCATTTATTTTTCATCATCCCTCTAATAAACTTTCTGCAAATGATCATCGAAGCATCAAGATTAATTGCAAAGACTTTGTCCCAAGAACTGTCAGACATTCTTATAAATAAATTATCCTCCGTTATACCCGCATTATTTATAACAACACTAATTCCTCCGTATTTCTCTATTATTGAGTCGCAAAAATTAGTTACGTTTTCTCTTTTACTTAAGTCAACAGAAAAGAAATTTATATTTTCTGTTGAAGGTAACTCATCTCGTAGTTTTGCTATTTTATCTTCTGAAGACCCAAGAAGAAATAGATTAGCTTTTGTTGATGTAAACGCCTTAGAGAGGCTTGTCCCTATCCCACCAGATGCACCAGTGATTAGAATATTTAAGTTTTCCAAGTTATTCATTTAATATCTCCAATGCTTCATCTATCTGTAAACCCTGACTTACAGAGAGAATATTTGATTCAGGAATAGTTCTTTTCACCGTACCAGCCAATACTTTGCCTGGGCCAATTTCAAAAAAGCTTTTCACATCAAATTCCGTTGCCATTTTAATCAAACTCTCTCTCCACCTTACCGTTCCGCAGATCTGTTTAACCAACTTATCTATATATCCTTCTGTTTTTTCAAGAACGCTCAAATCCACATTATGCATAACAGGAACGATTGGGTTCGAAAAATTCAACCTCTTTATTTCTTCCTCCATTTTCAAAGCAGCGGGTTCCATCAGTGGAGAGTGAAAAGGAGCAGAAACTGGGAGATTAATAATTCTCTTGGCATTTTTTTGTTTTAAAAAATTAGAGAACTTTTCTACCTCTTTCTTTTCGCCAGAGATAACCACTTGTGAAGGATCATTATCGTTTGCTACTTGGACTAAGTGTCTATCGCATTTGCTTGTGATCAATAATTCACTAACGTTTTCACTGTTCATACCTAAAACAGCTACCATTGATCCTCTGCCCTCTGGGACAGCTTTCTGCATAGCATTACCCCTTTTTCTTAAAATGATTGCAGTGTCCCTAAGAGAAATAACTTCAGAAGCACATAGAGCACTATATTCGCCAAGTGAATGACCTGCAAAAAGTTCAATGGCTTTTAGATCAAGCCCTTTGGATATCATTACCCTTACAGTCGCAATAGAAACCGCCATAATGGCGGGTTGAGCATTTTTTGTTAAAGTTAATTCTTCAATGTCACCTTCGAACATCAGTGCCGATAGTTTTTCTCCTAAAGCGTCGTCAACTTCAAAAAATACATGCTTAGCTTCCTTAAACTGACTCGCTAATTCTTTACCCATACCGACATATTGGGACCCCTGACCTGGAAACAAAAAGGCTTTTTTCATATTTTTTCCCTCACATTTTTGATTAGAAGAAATACACAAAGCAAAGGTGTACACCAAAAAATTCGTTAAAACAATGCAACTGTATGCTTGCATTTTTATTTTTGCTGTATATAACGTGTTTACTAACAAACTTTTAGGATTTTGAATGCCCAAATATGAGCACGTTTTTATATGCAGACAGGACTTAACATCCGTACAAGCTGAGACTTTAGCAGAAGAGTTTAAAGGCACCCTTACTAATCACGGAGGGAAAGTTGTTGATAGTGAGTACTGGGGCTTGAGATCCATTGCTTACAGAATGAATAAAAATAGGAAGGGTCATTACTTTTTGTTTAAATCAGATAGTGATGCAAAAGCTGTTGCAGAAATGGAACGTTTGATGAATATTCATGAAGATATTATGAGGTTTTTAACAGTCAAGGTTAAAGAACATAGAGACGGTCACTCTATAATGATTAGTAATAAAGCTAAAGAGGAAGAAGAGAGGGTATGATTGAGCATGGAAAAAAGATTTAACGATCGCAGAAGCCCAAACAACAACAAGCATTACTTCAGACGACAAAAAACTTGTCCTTTTTCTGAAAAGGGAGCGTTGCCAATAGACTACAAAGATGTTAGGACACTTCAAAAATTTATTTCTGAAAGGGGGAAAATCATCCCCTCAAGAATAACAGCGGTATCAACAAAAAAACAAAGAGAATTAGCGATAGCGATAAAACGAGCCAGGTTTCTAGGTTTGTTACCCTACGCGGTTAAATAGGCTTTGAAATGGAAATAATATTACTTCAAAAAATTAACAAGTTAGGTAATATAGGAGACGCCGTAGAGGTAAGGCCGGGTTTTGGTAGAAACTTTTTAATTCCCACCGGTAAAGCACTAAGAGCGACTAAGGAAAACAAAGAACTTTTTGAAAAAACAAAAGCAAAATTGCTCAAAGAAAATAATGAAGCAATTCAAAAAGCAGAGAAAATACGAGCTGAGGTCGAAAACTTGAAGTTAGTGATTGTAAGATCAGCATCTGATACTGGAATACTCTATGGGTCTGTCACTACAAGAGATATATCAAAGCTTATAGCTGAAAATGGAATAAAACTTAGCAGAAAACAGGTAGCATTGGATAAACCTATCAAAGCACTAGGGATATTTGATATGAGTGTCATTCTGCATCCAGAAGTTGAGAGCAAAATTAAATTGAAAGTTGTAAGAAGTCTCGGAGATGCAGATCCTGAGGCTGAAGATGCAAAAAACCCGGATAGCACTTCTGGAAAAATGAATGCGGAACTTAATGAAGCTCTACTTGAAGACGGAGTGTCACTAAAAACGGAAGAAAATAACTCCGACGATACTGAAATAGAGAATAAACCTGATATTATATCAACTGAGCAAAGTTGAGCAAAACACTGTATTATAACTGATACAAGCCCTCATTCCAGTAAGCCTAAAGCTTAAAAATCCTCAACTGTAGCCATAATTAACATGGTGATAAAAAATTAAAGTAGTATATACTGATATTGGTAAAACTTATGGATAACGTTAAATTTGATCAAACGGTAGATGAAGAGAAATCTTCCACTTTTAATCTAGAAGCAGAGCAGGCTCTTATAGGTCTATTATTAGTAAATAACGAAATTTTAGGAGAAATTGAGTCAATCATCGGTGAAGATCATTTTTATGACGTGATAAATAGAAAAATATTTGGCCATATTGCTTCAAGAACGAAAAAAGGTCTACTTGTTTCACCTATCACTCTAAAGCCGTATTTAGATTCTGATGAAGCGTTTAAAGATATAGACGTTCCTTCTTTGCTTACTGAGTTATCTGCAATGGCAATTAGTGCATATGCTGCAAAAGACTATGCAACTGCCCTTTTTGATTTAGCAGTTAGAAGAAAACTAGTCGATGTTGGAAGTGAAATAATTCTTGACGCGAGAAAAGTCGCTGAAGATACCGCACCAGCTAAACTCATAAGTAAAGCAGAACAGTCTCTTTATAATGTGGCATCAACTGGAACTCAGTCGAGAAGCTTCGCCCCTTTAGTTAAGGCTGCTACTGAGGCAATTGAATTGGCTAATAGAGCTTTTGCTTCAGATATACAAGGTGTGTCAGGTATACCGTGCGGATTTATTGACATTGACAAAAAATTAGGAGGTTTGCAGAACTCAGATTTAATAATTCTCGCAGGGCGCCCTTCTATGGGCAAAACTGCTTTGGCAACAAATATTGCCTACAATGCTTCGATCGCAAACTACAAAAAATATGGCAAGGCTTCAAGCGTTGGCTTCTTTTCGCTCGAAATGTCGTCAGCACAGCTTGCAACGAGAATACTGTCTGATATAAGCAAAATTCCTTCAGAACAAATAAGAAAAGGTGAGCTTTCCGGAAATGAGTTTAATCAGTTCGTAGAAGCTGCTCGGTCTTTGGATGAAAGTAAATTTTTTATAGATGATACCCCAGCTCTTTTAATATCAAATATAGCTTCTAAAGCTAGAAGACTTAAAAGAACACATGGTCTCGATTTTTTAATCATTGATTATTTACAGTTAATAAGGGGGGCTTCAAGCAAAGAAAACAGAGTAAATGAAATTGCTGAAATAACTCAGGGACTAAAAGCAATCGCAAAAGAATTAAATATACCTGTTTTGGCCCTATCTCAACTTTCTCGACAAGTAGAAAATAGGGATGATAAAAGACCACAACTTGCAGATTTACGAGAGAGTGGTTCTATCGAACAAGATGCTGATGTTGTTTTATTTATATATCGAGAGGAGTATTATAAAGAAAGAGAAAAGCCTGGTGATCAAGATCTTGATGCTCTCATAAAATGGCAAGAAGAAATGGAACAGATCCATGGAAAAGCTGAGTTGATTATTGGGAAACAGAGACACGGACCAATTGGAACAGTAGATTTAGCGTTTGATGGTAGATTTACACGATTTGGTAATTTGGTAAAAAACCATCAATTAAAAAGTTGAAGCTTGGGATGATAATTGCCACTTGAATTACACATCAGTCTTGCAAATTTACATAATAACCTACGCTTTTTTCGTCAAATAACAAAAAATAGCGCCGAATTATCCGCTGTAGTTAAATCGAATGCTTATGGCTTAGGAATTACAAAGATAGTTCCTGAGATGGAACGATTTGGTGTGAGAAGTTTTTTTACCGCCACTATTTCAGAAGCAGTAAAGGTGAGGAGTTGTTCTCGAAAGTCTGAAATATTTACGTTAAATGGTTTTGATTTTCTAAACGCTAAAACTTACAAAAAGTTCAAGATAACCCCTGTCATAAATAACATATTAGAGGCACAAAAATTTATTGACGCTTTTGATCAAACCCACGAAGTAGCTATTCAACTGAATACTGGAATGAATCGTTTAGGGCTAAACAAGCAAGCACTTTTTGAAAACCTCGATCTGATAAAAAAACTTCCTATGAATCTAATTTTGTCACATTTAGCTTGTGCAGATGATATATCCAGCGATGAAAATATAAATCAAAGAAATTTGTTTAATGAATTATGTCAAGTTTTACCAAAGGTACGTCAAAGTTTCTCAGCAAGTCATGGAGCTCTATTAGGCACTGAGTTTCATTTTGATATGATTAGACCAGGTGTTGGGTTATATGGTGGTATAAAGAATAGTGGTTTAAAAGGTGTTATTCAAATAAAGGTTCCCGTTCTTCAAAGCTTTATCATTAATGAAAACATGCAGGTCGGTTACAACTTTACATACAAAGCGACACAGAAAATGACGGTCGCTACTCTAGCAATGGGGTATGCCGACGGTTTACCAAGAATTCTTAGTAATAATGGCAAACTATTTTATGGAAACATACCATGTCCCATTATAGGAAGAGTTTCCATGGACCTAGTCACAGTGGACATTTCAAATTTACCTGAGATACCGCAACATCTTTGCGTATTTTCGCCTGAATATGAAGTTGAAGATTTTGCAAAAGACTGTAAAACCATAAGTCACGAAGTACTAGTTAATTTTGGTGAAAGAATAAATAGGGTTTTCTCGGGATAGGAAAGTATATGAAGATTTTTTTTTATATTGAACTAGTTGGAAACACATTTCTCATCTTTCTGACAAAAGTCGGTTTTTTTTCGAGATTTTCTTGGAATATAATTTCACAAGCTTTGAGAGGACCATTCTACACTAAAACCTTTTTAAATCAGTTAGTTCAAATAGGGTTTTTGTCTTTGCCTGTTGTAGGGTTAACCGCCGTTTTTACTGGTGCTGCTTTGGCTCTCCAAATTTATTCTGGTGGAATGCGTTTCAATGCCGAAAGCGTAGTTCCCTCAATAGTCGCCATTGGTATTTGTAGAGAACTGGGACCAGTTCTATGTGGTTTGATAATGGCAGGTCGAGTTGCTTCATCAATATCAGCTGAGATAGGAACAATGAAAGTAACCGAACAAATAGATGCACTTTACACACTTAATGCAAACCCATACAATTTTCTTGTTATACCTAGGGTTTGTGCTTGTATTCTTTCCTTACCACTCTTAACACTTACCAGTGATATTCTAGGTGTTTTTGGGGGGTTCTTAGTGGGTGTTAGTACTCTAGAGTTTAACGCAACAAATTATTTATTAAATACAATTAAATTCTTGGAATTAGCTGATGTTGTTTCCGGATTAATAAAAGCAGTTTTCTTCGGTTTAATTATTGGTGTGCTAGGAACATTTCATGGACTTAATACAACAGTCGGTGCAAGGGGTGTTGGAAAATCCACTATAAGTGCCGTTGTTTGGTCTTCAATCTCTGTTCTAGCAGCAAATTATATTTTAACAGAAGCCTTGTTCAATAAATGATCACAAAAACTAAAATTGAGGTTAAAAGCTTAAATAAACTATTTGGCTCTAAACAAATACTAAAGGATATATCTTTTATATTAAAACAAGAAGAACATTTGGTAATAATAGGTAGTTCAGGTGCAGGAAAGTCTATGCTAATCAAGTGCATATTAGGTCTAGAAAATATTAGTTCTGGTTCAATATTCTTTGATGATAATCTGATTAGTGAAAATTCAGATAAGCAAAAAGTATTGAATAAATTAGGAGTTTGTTTTCAGAGTAATGCACTATTTGATAGCTATAATGTTTGGGAGAATGTTGCTTTTAAGAGTTTATATAATTTAAGTTCTCCTAACATTTTCAACCTCAAAAAACTCGCAATCGAACGGCTAGAAGAAGTAGGATTACCCACTAACATAGCTGAACAATACCCCTCCGAGTTATCTGGGGGAATGCAAAAAAGGGTTGGTATAGCAAGATCAATATTCTCCGAACCAGATATCCTTATTTTTGATGAACCGACTACTGGGCTGGATCCAATAATGTCAAAAAAAATAATTTCTTTAATTGGGAAGATAATTAAAAATTCTAAAAAAACTGCTATCACGATAACTCATGATATTAATTTAGCGCTACTTCTTGCATCTAAGATTATTTTAATAGATAACGGAAAAGTAGAATGGTCTGGAACCCCTAAACAGGCTATGTTATCCAAAAACAAATTATTGAAAATATTCTTAAATGGTTAAGTTTTTAAAAAGTTTGTCAATTAAATTTATTCAAGTAGGAAACTGATCTCATGGAAGTTATTTCCTCTTTCGATATGATTTCGGTTGGATTGATACTTTTTTCAGCAATTTTTGCGTACTTTAGAGGTTTCGTAAAAGAAATTCTATTGATTTTAAATTGGATTCTGGCAATCGTGGTCGCTTATCTTATTTCTCCTCCAATTTTTAAAGTCATCTCAGAAATCGATTTGATTATGAGTATATTGGGAGATAGCTGTGAACTGATGATGATACTTTCGTTTCTCTTGGGATTTACACTGGCTCTTATCACTATATCCTTTGTTACATATAGGATTTCATATTTTATAGAAATTTCATTTTTTAACGAAATAAATAAAATTTTTGGGCTGCTTTTTGGCGTTTTGAGAGGGGGGATAATTGTAATAATTTTTCTTGTCATTTATAATCAAGTGCTGAGAGAATCTTCTTCACTAAATTTTATTGGAATGTCTAAATCAAACGTAATTACACTGGACATTCAAGAGAAAATTCTTACTAAATACCCCAAAAATATTCCAGAATGGATAATTGAAAATTATGATAATCTTCTTACAAATTGTGTTAAAAGGTAATGGCAAAAAACCAGTGTTCTCGGCGACTTATTGGGCTTAAAGTTCTTGTAACAGGAGCAACCAGTGGTCTTGGGTTCAGTGTTTCCATTGCTTTGGCCAAAGAGGGTGCTGACGTAATTGCCGTCGGCAGGAATAAAAGTCATTTAGAAAACTTATCTGACGCCATAGAGAAGACAAATGGGGAAATAACTCTTGTTTGCATTGACCTAGCAAAGCGGGGAACAATAGAAGAATTATCACAAAAAATAGCAGAAAAATTTGGGCAGCTTAACGTCATTATTCATTGCGCTATGTCTTCCCTTCAGATGATGCCGATTAACCAAGTATCTTTGAAAGAATTTGAAACTAATTTACTTTCTCCGATTACGGTTTGCTTTAGATTAATATCGTGTTTTCATCCAATATTAAGTCGAAATCCCAAAGGCTTATTTGTATATATTTCAGATTTTCGAACGATAAAGTTTAACGGACTCTACAACTCGGCAAAAAAAGCATGTGATCAAATATTGCTAGCATATAAACAGGAAAATGAGCGGTTAGGAGTGAATGTCCTTATTCAATATCCAGAACCGATGGCGACAAAGTTAAGGAAGAAGGTATTACCAGGTGAGCATAATATTGATCCTGATACTACTAATAGGGAAGCCAAAAAAATAATAAGTCAGATTGTTACTATTTACCAAACGTGAAAGGATTATCGCCTGATTTAAATATTATTCTTATAGGAGTACCAAGGAGTTGAAAATCTTCTCTGAATGAGTTTTCCAGATACCTTTTGTAAGATTTTGATACAATACCATTGTGAGATGTGAATATCTTAATGGTTGGTGGTCTAGAATTTGATTGCACTATATATTTTAATTTTATTCTTCTTTTTTCGCTGTTTGTAGGTGGTGCATGCTTATCCATTTTTTCCTTCAACCAGGTATTAAGATTTGAAGTAGACTGCCTAAAATTCCAATTTGAATAGGTTTTCATTATATTTTCTCGCAGCTTATCAAAACCGGTGCTTTTTAATGCAGAAATATAATTGACATACACTCCCTTGAACTGTGGCAAAGATTTTTTTATCGTGCTAAAAAGTTTTTGGTCGACAGCTTTTTGATCCAAAATTTTGTCACTCTTATTCACAGCAAAAACTATTGCTCTCCCTTCTCTTTCACAAAGTGAAGCTAGTTTTTGATCTTGTGTGTTTAGCAATTCTTCTGGTTCTAACACCAATATTACAATCTGAGCAAACTTTATGGCTCTCAGAGTTTCTTTGACTGCCTCTTTCTCTAAATAACTATCAATTTTGCGCTTTTTTCTTGCTCCTGCGGTATCGTAGATCTTAAATAAATCATTATCCCAGTCAAAAAGCACAAAGTTGGTGTCTCTTGTTAAGCCAGCCTGAGGACCAGTAATAAATCTTTGCTGCTTAATAATAGAGTTAACTAACGTAGACTTTCCAACGTTAGGACGACCAACTATAGCAATATTTATGGGTTTTTTTTCATGATCTATATTCTCTTTCTCTAAAGATAAGAAGCCATTTTTCTCACAAATATCTACAAGAGAATTTATCACATGTCCTATTCCTATCCTGTGCTCACTGGAAACGAAAATAATATTTGTTAGCCCAAAAAAGCTTATATCTTCTTGCAAAAATGTCTGCTCAATTGCTAATGTCTCTACCTTATTTACTACTAGAATAATAATTTTATCCAATTTTCTACACACTTGAAATATTTCTCTATCTTCAAGTGTAAGACCCTCTCTGCCATCTAATACAAATAGAATAACATCTAACTTATTGATCAAATTGAGAGTATGCCGATTTATTATCTTATCTTGTTCAGTAACTACTGATGATTTCAGTCCAGCGGTATCTATTAATTTGATTTGATGATTTTTTAATTCTAACAGTTCTTCCTTGTAATCACGTGTAACTCCTGCAAAATCTGCTACAATAGCTCGAGTACGGCCTAGCAAACAATTGAATAATGTAGACTTGCCAACGTTAGGACGACCAACTATACCAGCCCTTCTGAACAAGAATTTCTCCTTATAGATTAATAAAGCATATTCAACATACCATCTTCGGAGACAAACATCAGTTTTTTGTTCGCCACTATTGGAGGAGATGAAATCTTTTTACCAAGTTTCTCTTTATTGAGGAGCTTTCCATCTTCTGCAGAAAACCAATAGGCATTTTTGTCAGAAGCTAGAACTAGAAGTTTATTTTCAAGTAGCACAGGGCCAAAATACTTAACCCAATTTTTAGCAGGTAAACTTTGCAAAAAAACTATTTTTCCATTCTTTGAGTTAATTCTTCCTATAGAATTATTGGAGAGATAATAAGCGGAATTTCCTGACACAGTAAGTCGACTAGAGCTCTGAATATTGTTTCTCCATAAAACTCTACCGTTAGTATTAGTAGCAAAAGTCTCACCAAAGGCACCTACCGCAAATATTTTTGATCCAGATACTACTGGATCACTCGCAAAATCTCCTAGAGAAGCAGATGCTGAACCGACATTGGAATTTTCTAGATTAACTTCCCATAGTTGGATCCCATTGACAGCATTGAGAGCGACTAAAGAGCCACCACTAAATGGGAAAAGAACTTTATTCCCTGAAGCAGCAGGAGATACTGCTGCAAATACTTTTGTATTTTTCTGAGGTCCCTTTTTGGTCCATCTTAGCTTGCCTTTTTGATCTAAAGATACTGCAATGTCATCTCCAGTAACTCCAAAAATATATCCTTTATGGAATATGGGAGCTGATCTAAATGGTCTTTTGAAGTCGTATCTCCAAATAACTTTCCTTTTAGATACACTAATTAATAGTAGCTCTCCTAACGAAGATGTGACCGCGATTTTATTTTTGTTTATAGCCAGACCGCCAAATATCTCGTTCTTAGCCCTAGCTCCTTCAGGCAAGATACTCACCTCCCAAAGAAATCGCCCTTCATCATTATAGACAACAATATATCCATTAGGAGTCATTATATAAATTCTTTTATTTTGAAAAATTGGTTCAGAATATTCTCCTTTAGGACCGATTTTAACTTTTGAATGAGAACCAAATTTACCCGCAGATGAGAAAGCTATATTTCCTAAGTTATGACCTGGTCCGCTCCCACCATGCGACCAAGAAATAATATTTTTCGGTTTGGCAAGAGCTAACTTATGGTTTTTCTTATTAGTTTCGTAAATTTTTTGATCTGTTAAGACTGGCTGCCTATATCCCTCCAGTCTCTCATCATTAGAGCAACTCTGAACGAAAAGAGCAGAGATTAA